>NZ_JBKZDY010000006.1:0-250315 GCF_046940185.1 Arthrobacter sp. 'calajunan' | reverse complement strand
ATATGTTTATAAGAGACAGGGCCGGCACGGCCCGCCAACCCGACGCATCGACCAAAGATCACAGCAAGGACCTGGGTACCCATGGACACCACTATCCTGCAGATGCAGGACATCACCAAGACCTTCCCCGGCGTCAAGGCGCTGGACGGCGTCAACCTCACCGTGCAGCAGGGAGAAATCCACGCCATCTGCGGTGAAAACGGCGCCGGGAAATCCACCCTCATGAAAGTGCTCTCCGGGGTCTACCCGCACGGCAGCTACGAGGGACGGATCCTGTTCGAGGGCCAGGAGCTGAAAGCGTCGAACATCAAGGATTCCGAAGCGCAGGGCATCGTCATCATCCACCAGGAGCTGGCCCTGGTGCCCTACCTGTCCGTGGCGGAGAACATCTTCCTGGGCAACGAAACCCAGCGCGGCGGCTTCATCGACTGGAACGAAACCAACCAGCGCGCCGCCAAGCTGCTGGCCCGCGTGGGACTGGACGAACTGCCGGTCACCCCGGTCGGCCAGCTGGGCGTAGGCAAGCAGCAGCTCGTTGAAATCGCCAAGGCGCTGAGCAAGAACGTGAAACTGCTGATCCTCGACGAGCCCACCGCGGCCCTGAACGACGAGGACTCCGCCCACCTGCTGCAGCTGCTGCGCGGGCTACGCGAGCAGGGAATCACCTCGATCATCATTTCCCACAAGCTCGGGGAGATCGAAGACATCGCGAACACCACCACCATCATCCGCGACGGCCAGTCGGTGGAAGCCCTGGACATGTCGGACCCGGCCTCCACCCAGAACCGCATCATCCGCGGCATGGTCGGCCGCGAGCTCTCCGCCCGCTACCCGGACCGAACCCCGCAGATCGGGGAGGTCGTTTTCGAAGTCAAGAACTGGTCGGTGTACCACCCGACCCAGCAGGACCGGAAGGTCGTGGACAACGCCTCGCTCCAGGTGCGCGCCGGGGAAATCGTCGGCATCGCCGGGCTGATGGGGGCCGGGCGCACCGAACTGGCGATGAGCGTCTTCGGGCACAGCTACGGCCGCGCCATCACCG
This sequence comes from Arthrobacter sp. 'calajunan', assembly GCF_046940185.1. NCBI lineage: Bacteria > Bacillati > Actinomycetota > Actinomycetes > Micrococcales > Micrococcaceae > Arthrobacter > Arthrobacter sp. 'calajunan'. Next base: position 249,273 of record NZ_JBKZDY010000006.1, on the reverse strand, counting down.
GCGAGGTCCACATGGACGGCCGGAAGGTGGACACCTCCACCGTCGGGAAGGCCATCAAGGCAGGCATCGCCTATGTCTCGGAGGACCGCAAGAAGTTCGGCCTGAACCTCATCGAGGACATCCGCGTGAACACCACCGCGGCAGGACTGGCAAAGATCTCCTCCAACGGATTCGTGGACGGCAACAAGGAAATCCAGATCGCCGAGCACTACCGCAAGTCCATGCGGATCAAGACCCCGAACGTCATGGCCAAGACCGGGAACCTTTCCGGCGGCAACCAGCAGAAAGTCGTGCTGGGCAAATGGCTGCACACCGCGCCGGAGCTGCTGATCCTGGACGAGCCCACCCGCGGCATCGACGTCGGGGCCAAATACGAGATCTACACGATCATCAACGAACTCGCGGCCGCCGGCAAGGCGGTGCTGGTCATCTCCTCCGAGCTGCCGGAACTGCTGGGCATCTGCGACCGCATCTACACACTCGCCTACGGCCGGATGACCGGCCAGCTGCCACGAGCCGAAGCCACCCAGGAACGCCTCATGGAGCTCATGACCATTGAGAGGGAGAGCGCCCGATGACGATCTCATCCGAGCTGAAAGACATCTTCACCAAGAACCTGCGCACCTCGGGCATCTACATCGCCTTCGTGCTGATCGTGCTGCTGTTCACCGTGCTGACCAACGGGCTGCTGCTCAGCCCGACGAACATCACCAACATCGTCCTGCAGTACTCCTACGTGCTGGTGCTCGCGCTGGGCATGATCATCGTGATCGTCGGCGGGCACATCGACCTGTCGGTGGGATCGCTGGTCGCGCTGACCGGCGCGGTGTCGGCGGTGCTGGTCATCAAGGGCGGAATGCCCTGGTGGGTCGGCATGCTCGCCGGCATCCTCACCGGCGCGCTGTGCGGGGTGTGGCAGGGTTTCTGGGTGGCGATCGTGGGGATCCCGTCCTTCATCGTGACCCTTGCCGGCATGCTGCTCTTCCGCGGCCTGACCTACGAGGTGCTGAACAACATCTCGCTCTCGCCGTTCCCCGCCGGATACCAGAAGATCGCCGGCGGCTTCCTCAACGGCCTGCTCGGCGGCTACGGCTTCGACACCTTCACCCTGGTCATCGGCGTGATCGCGGTGGCCGGCCTGGTCGTCTCGGCCTGGCGCACCCGTCAGGGGCGCGTGAAGTACGGCCAGCAGGTCGAGTCGATGGCGATGTTCCTGGGCAAGAACCTGCTCTCCGCGGCGATCATCCTGTGGTTCTTCTGGCAGATCGCCACCAGCCGCGGCATGCCGATCGTGCTGATCATCCTGGGCGTGCTCATCATCGCGTACCACGTGCTGACCACCAAGACCGTGTTCGGACGCCATGTCTACGCGATCGGCGGCAACCTGTCCGCGGCGAAGCTCTCCGGCGTGAACATCAAGAAGATCAACTTCTGGATCTTCATCAACATGGGCATGCTCGCCGGCGTGGCCGGCGTGGTGTTCTCCTCGCGCTCCAACGGCGCCCAGCCGGGCGCCGGCAACATGTTCGAGCTCGACGCGATCGCCGCCTGCTTCATCGGCGGCGCCTCGACCACCGGCGGCGTGGGCCGCGTGACCGGCGCGATCGTCGGCGGCCTGGTCATGGCGGTGCTCTCCAACGGCATGCAGCTGATGGGCGTGGGCGCCTCCGCCCAGCAGATCGTCAAGGGCATCGTGCTGCTGCTGGCAGTCGCCTTCGACATCTACAACAAGCGCCGCGTGGGCCAGGGCAGTTGAGCCCGGACGCCATGCGCACCACCGCGAACGGAAAAATCGCCACGCTGGAAGCCCACGGGTTCACCGCGCGCATCGCCAGCGTGGGCGCCGCCTTGGCCGGCCTGGAATTCCGGGGCAGGCCCTTGGTGCGCCCCTTCGACACGGATAGGGCGCGCCCGGTCTACTCCGGGGCGCTGCTGGCCCCCTGGCCCAACCGGGTGGTCGATGGGCGCTACGGCTGGCAGGGCCGCGAACACCAGCTGGCGCTGACCGAGCCGGCGCGCGGGCATGCGCTGCACGGGCTGGCGGCGAATACCGATTTCACCGTCACCGCCGAGGACGCCTCGTCCCTGCGGCTTGCGGCGCTTCTCCCGGCGCAGGAGGGATACCCCTTCGCGCTGGAGCTGGCCGTCGAATTCCGGCTGGATCAGGACGGGCTGCGCACGCTGGTGACCGCCGCCAACATCGGCCGGGACACCGCGCCGCTGGGCTGGGGGTCGCACAGCTACCTGCTCGCCCCCGGCCGGCCGGAGGACTGGGTCCTTACGCTGCCCGCCGCCGCCGTGCAGGAAACCCGCGGCGAGCGGCTGCTGCCCGGGCGGCTGGTGCCGGTGGAGCAATTCGATCACGGGGCGCTGGATTTCCGCGCGCCGCGGGCGCTGGGGCAGACCTTCATCGACCACGCCTATACCCGCCTGCAGGCGGATTCCTCCGGCCTCTTCCACGCCAGCGTCACCGACGCCCAGGGGGTCGGCGCCCAGATCACCTGGGACGAGGCCTGCCGGTGGGTCCAGGTGCATACCGCCGACCGCCCGGAGCCGGAACTGGACCGTACGGGACTGGCGCTGGAACCGATGACCTGCCCTCCTGACGCCTTCAACAGCCACCAGCACCTCATCGCGCTGGAACCCGGGGCCAGCCACCAAGCATCCTGGCTCATCGGCCCGGTCCAGCCGCGCTGAGAACCGCCACCACACCGTGCACCGTCAATGGGAGAACACGCCATGCCGCAGGGCACCGCACCTCACGAACACCACCACCGCGTCCACCACCTGGCCGACGGCCGCGAGGCGATCTTCTTCGCCGATGCCGGAAACCTGCCGCCCCGCCAGGTGCACGACCTGCGCCCGCTGGATCCGCGCGGCGAACCGGGCCAGCTGCGCTACGACCGGCTGACCGGGGACTGGGTGGCCGTCGCGGCGCACCGGCAGTCACGGACCTACCTGCCGCCGAAGGAAGAATGCCCGCTGTGCCCGAGCACCGGCGGAAGGCTGAGCGAAATCCCGGCCGAGCAGTTCGACGTCGTCGTGTTCGAAAACCGCTTCCCGTCGCTCGGGCCGCTGCTGGGGCAGATCCCGCCGGAAGCCTCCGCCGCCGTGCCCGAAGCCGCGGTCGGGCGCTGCGAGGTCGTGGTGTTCACCCCGGACCACGAAGGATCCTTCGGCTCGCTGGACGAGCGGCGCGCCCGCACCGTGGTGGAAGCCTGGGCGCAGCGCACCGCGCAGCTGACGGCCATGGAAGGAATCAAGCAGGTCTTCGTCTTCGAGAACCGCGGGCAGGACATCGGGGTGACGCTGCACCACCCGCACGGCCAGATCTACGCCTACCCGTACCTCACCCCGACCGCTCACAAGATGGCGCAGCAGGCGCAGGCGCACCTGGCGCAAACCGGCCGCACCCTGATGGGCGACATCCTGGATTTTGAACAAAAAAACGGTTCACGGATGGTCGAGCAGGGCGAGCACTTCTCGGTTTTCGTGCCCTACGCGGCCCGCTGGCCGCTGGAAGCGCACCTGGTGCCGCACCGCCACGTCGCGGATCTCGCGGCGCTGTCCGAGGAAGAAAAGGACGAGCTGGCGCTCATGTACCGCGGCCTGCTGCGGCGCTTCGACGCGCTGTACCAGACTCCGACCCCCTATATCGCCGCCTGGCACCAGGCCCCGCTGGTCGACGGCGCCCGCGAGGCGTCGCGGCTTCACCTGCAGCTGACCAGCCCGCGGCGCGCGGCTGACAAGCTCAAGTACCTGGCCGGCTCCGAAGCGGCCATGGGTGCGTTCATCAACGACGTACCTGCAGAGCAGACCGCCGCACGGCTTCGCGAGGTGGGATAGTGAGCGCCAGCAACTCCCGCCGGACCGCTGTGCGCATCCAGGCCCTGCGCGCCGGCTTCGCGAAAATCTACGGCCAGGAACCGGAGGGCGTGTGGCGCGCGCCGGGGCGCGTGAACCTGATCGGCGAGCACACCGACTACAACCTGGGTTTCGTGCTGCCCTTCGCCATCGACAAAAACGCCCTGGTGGCAGTGCGGCGCCGCGATCCGCAGGGCGCGGATCCGCAGCTGCTGCAGTTCGCCTCCACCTTCGGCGGCGAGCAGGTGACCAGCGTGCGGCTCGAAGACCTCGCCCCCGGGGCCGTGCCGGGGTGGGCCGCGTACCCGGCCTCCGTGGCCTGGGTGCTGGGGCAGCAGGAAAACGTCGAGCTGACCGGGTTCGACTTGCTGGTCGACTCGGACGTTCCGGTGGGCTCAGGGCTGTCATCCTCCCATGCGCTGGAGGTCGGGACCATCGTGGCGCTCAACGACCTGCTTGGGCTGCAGCTGGAGAAGACCGGCATGGCCCGGCTGACCCAGCGCGCGGAGAACGAGTTCGTCGGCGCCCCGACCGGCATCATGGACCAGAGCGCCTCGCTGATGTCCCATGCGGAGCACGCGCTGTTCCTCGACTGCCGCAGCCTTGAATCCACCGCGGTGCCGCTGCCGCTGGAGCACTGGAATGCGGTGGTGCTGGTCATCGACACCCGGGTGGAGCACTCGCACATCGACGGGGGCTATGCGGCCCGCCGCGCCAGCTGCGAGCAGGCAGCCGCCGCCCTGGGGGTCGCCTCGCTGCGCGAGATCAGCTCGGTGCCGGAGCTGGAAGGGCTGGATCCGTTGGTCAAGCGCCGGGCCCGGCATATCGTCACCGAAAACCGCCGGGTGCTGGATGCCGTGGCCGCGCTGCGGGACTCGGATCTGCAGGAGGTGGGCCGGCTGCTCTACGAATCCCACGAATCCATGCGGGACGACTACGAGATTTCCGCGCCCGAGCTCGACGTCGCGGTCCAGGCGGCGCGTTCCGCGGGCGCCGTCGGGGCGCGCATGACCGGAGGGGGATTCGGCGGCAGCGCCATCGCGCTGATCGACCGGGGGAAAATCCAGGAAACCAGCGAGGCGGTGTACCGGGCGTTCAGCCGGGCCGGCTTCCAGCGGCCGTCGATCTTCACCGTCAGCGCCGACGAGGGGGCGGGCAGGGCATGAGCTGGCTGGTGACCGGCGGCGCCGGATATATCGGATCCCACGTGGTCCGCGCGCTGGATGCCGCGGGGCTGGCCCCGGTGGTGGTGGACTCGCTGTCCAGCGGGCTGCGCGAATTCGTCCCGGACCACGTGCCCTTCATCCAGGCGAGCATCCTCGACGAGGACACGCTCACCGCGCTCCTGGTCGAGCACCAGGTGGCCGGCGTGATCCATCTGGCCGGCTACAAGTACGCGGGGGAGTCGGTGTCGCATCCGCTGCTGGCCTTCGAGCAGAACGCCACCGGCACCGCACGGCTGCTGGCCGCCATGGAACGGGCTGGCGTGGACCGCATGGTGTTCTCCTCTTCGGCCGCCGTCTACGGAACCCCGGGCGAAGCGCTGGTCACTGAGCAGACCGGCACCTTCCCCCAGTCCCCGTACGGGCAGAGCAAGTTGATCGGCGAGTGGCTGATCCGCGACCAGGCGGTGGCCGCCGGACTGAAGCACACCTCGCTGCGCTACTTCAACGTGGTCGGCTCGGGCAGCGAGGAGCTGTTCGATACGAGCCCGCATAACCTGTTTCCGCTGGTATTCCGCGCGCTGAACTCGGGCCAGGCCCCGAAGATCTTCGGCACCGACTACGACACCGAGGACGGCACCTGCGTGCGGGACTACGTGCACGTCGCGGACCTGGCCCTGGCGCATGTCGAGGCGGCGAAGCAGCTGGCGGCCGGATCCGGGCTGGAGCCGGTGTACAACCTGGGTTCCGGCGACGGGGCCTCGGTGCGCCAGATCATGGATGCGGTCGCAGCGGTCACCGGCATCGGATTCACCCCGCTGCTCGAGCCGCGGCGCCCTGGGGACCCCGCGCGCATCGTGGCCGACGGCACGCTGGCCGCCCGGGACCTGGGCTGGAGAATGCGCCACAGCCTGCAGGACATGGTGGACAGCGCCTGGCGGGCTTCGCGCGCCCGGTAGGCACGCGGCCCGCCCCGGGGCTTACCGGCCGGGCAAAGGCTGCGGTGGACTATTCCATCGAGGTGCTCGAAGGGTCCGGAACCATTTAGCCTCGGGCCGGTCGAGGAGGAATCGGGTCCGGGCGACCGGCGTTCAGCTTTTGCCCGGTAGCGCGTATCGCCCGTTGCATGCACCAAGCGGCGACCGCTGAGCCCAAGGCGACGAGCGCCGCGGCCGGCAGCAGGTACCCTGCGCCTTCCCAGCCGGCGAGCCCGGTCGTCATCAGACCCGCAGGAATGCAGAGGACCGCCGCAGTTGCGGCGGCTGTCGGAACCAGCCGCTGCATGACGCCCCCGGGCCTGCGCCGATGCCCGAAGGCGAGCACGGCGTAGACCCCACCGGCAACCAGCAGTCCGTACAGCGCACCGAAGGGTACGCCATACAGGAATGTGATGACGGTATACTCACGCAACTCAAGAATCACGATGCACAACACAGCGACGGCAACACCGGCAACGGTTCCGCGGGTCAAGAGCGCGAACAGCAGCTCCGAAGGATGCGTCAGGCGAAGGCGGGTCATCTGCCCAGACTAGGCCATCACGCCTCCGCGATGCGCGCTCGCCGGCAGGCTGCCTGCCTGCCGTTGCTCAGGCGGTCAGCAGCGGGTCGCCGGCGTTGACCGGCTGCCCGTCGAGGTACGTTCCCAGCACGTCGACCGTGCACAGCTGCTCGGGAGCCAGCGAGAGCGGATCTTCCGCGAAAACTGTCAGGTCCGCAGGCGCGCCGAGCACGATCCGCCCGCCAACAGCACCGGTGCTGGCGTGCACGTTCACGGTGTACCCCTCCAGGGCCTCGCGTGCGCTGAGCTTGTGGCGGGGCTGGGCCGAATCGCTGCCCGGCACCTCGGTACGCCGGCGGGTCTGGGCGTCGGCCAGGATCAGGCGCGGATCGTACGGCGCGATGGGCCAGTCGGACCCCAGGGCCAGGACCATGCCTGCGTCCTGCACATCGCGCAGGCGGAAGGCGAACGACGCGCGGTGGCCGCCCAGCCGGCGGGACCAGGCGTCGGAGCCGTCGGCGCGCACGAAGTGGGTGCAGTGGGTCGGCTGCATGCTCACCGTGGCGCCGCTGGACTTGAGCGCGGTGAAGTCTTCGTCGTTCATTTCCTCCAGGTGCTCGATCCGGTGCAGGACCCCGTTCCCAGGCAGCTCGCTGATGGCCTTGATGACGAACCCGATGCCTTGGTCGCCGATGGCGTGGGTCGTGGTGGTGATGCCGGCTGCGGCCAGCGTCCGCAGGTTGTCGACGTACCGCTGGGGCTCAAGGTACAGGGACTCCGTGGACTCGCCCTCGGTGTCCGGTTCGTAAAGCCAAGCGGTGCCGTTGTCGACGGTGCCGTCGATCATCAGCTTCACGCCCCGCACCTGCCAGCGCCTGCCGTGCTGTCCTTGCAGCTCGATCAGATGCCGCAGTTGTTCGGGAGCGTCGCTGGCCATGATCCAGGGAGCGACTCGCAATTTGATCGGCAGTTCCGTGCGTTCTTCGAGCCTGCGCAGGATCTCCAGCGAGTCGGGATCCGCCAAATCCAGCATTTCACCACCGGTCAGGCCGCTGGCGGCCATGCCGCGCAACAGGCGTTCCAGTCCGTCGACCTTGCCCTCGATGGTCAGCGGCGGCAGGGCCTCTTCCACCAGGGCCATGGCGGAGAATTCGCGGATGAAACCCGTAGGCCGGCCCTCGGAATCCACCACGATGCTGGAGGCGTCGTCAAACGTCTCCGTGCCGGTGATGCCGGCTGCTGCCAGCATGGGCTGCGAAGCCAGCGCCGAGTGTGCATCAAAGCAGGTGACGTAGCTGGCCCGGCCGGGAGCTGCCTCGTCGAGCAGCCCGCCGTGGGGTTCGGCTTCGCCGAAGACCGCTACGTTCAGTCCGTAGCCGAGCACCGGTGCATCTGCAGGCTGTGACTCGGCATGGCGGGCGAAGATCCTGCGCGCGTCGTCCAGGTCCTTGGCATCGCCCAGGAATACCCCGCGGGCGACCGACTGGCCGAATATCGGATGAATGTGCGCATCGACGAGGCCGGGAGTGATGGTTGCCGTCCCGTGGTCGATCACCTTGGTATCCGGTCCTGACCACTCCGTTGCCTCGGAGCGGGAGCCGAGGTGCGTCACTACTCCCGCGGTGATACCTATGGCGGTGTACTGCTTTTCACCGTCCAGGCTGTGAATGGTGTCCGCGAAGATCACGGTTTCGGGCGTCTGCATCAGCTCGACTCCTAAATGAATAGTGTTAATTATCGTTGAGTCTAACCACTGGGCCCTCTACTGTCCATGATTGGATAGGAAATAACCAAGGGAGTTAGTGCATGTCTTCTACGCCGCATCGTGTTGCCGGACGCCCGGCCACGCCGATCCTCACTCAGCAACGCATCGTCGAGGCCGCCTTCTCGCTGCTCGATGAGGGTGGGGCCGAAGACTTCTCGATGGGTAAGCTCGCTCGTTCGCTGGGCGTGCGGACTCCGGCGCTTTATAACCATGTGGACAACCGGCAGCACCTGGTTAACCTCATGCGTCGCGACATGATTCGCTCCATTGACCAGAGCCTGATCGCCGAGCTCCCGTGGCCAGAAGCACTGCTCCATTTCGGCCAACTGTTCCGTGACGCCTTGCTGCGGGTTCCTGCGGCCGTCGAGCTGATCGTGGCCACGCCGATCACGGAAGAATCCGAATCAGGGCTCATCTATGAGGAGCTGGGCGGCATCCTTCGCCGGGCAGGGGTGGCCGTTCCCCGGATACTCATGATCATGATTGCCTTTGAGTCCCTCGTGGTTGGCGCAGCCTTGGACATCGTGGCTCCCGGAGCCCATGTTGCCGTAGTGCCCGAGGGGGATTCGGGGGCCCGCCAGACCCGCCATGTGGAAGTCCTGGAGCTGGGGGAGAAATTTGCGCGGCAAGCGCGCTCGACAGTCAGCGAGCAATCGTTCGACTTCGGGCTGCGCGCCATCATCGCGGCCGTTGAGCGAGAAGTGAGACAGCGCGATCACGTAGGCATGTAACACCAATGTTGCGTGGAAATTAACAATATAAATTTCCTTTTGCGGCCGAACATTCGATGTCCACCGGCCGATTCGAGTGTCAACAATCCCCTGTTTCGCCTAGTGGGGGGCTCTTTTGCCTTGCAATTAAAGCCTTGCTCGCGATGTCAGGCGGGCTTTTCGGCGCCCTTTGCGCTGGCGGTTGCGCCAGCCCGCCCCTTGCGCCAAGTGACTCCAGTCACTACCTTTAGTGAACGTTCTTCATTTAAATCTGGCCCTTGGCTTCCAGCCCCTGCACCTCTGGCAGGTGGATTATGCCGGGTAGCGGACGGAAAGGTGCTCATCATGTCGAACTCTCCACTCAAGCCACCGGGTGGCGCAGTGCTTGCCACCGACCAGATGAACCGGGTCCTGGGCCTGCCCAATCTGGTGCTCTTCGGCATGGTCTACATGGTTCCGCTGACTATTTTCAGCACCTACGGCATCGTCACCGAGATTACCGGTGGGCGATTGCCGCTGGCGTACCTGATTACCATGGTGGCGATGATCTTCACTGCACGCTCCTATGGGCTGATGTCGCGGGCTTTCCCGGTGGGCGGGTCGGCATATGTGTACACGCAGCGATCCTTCGGCCCGAATATAGGGTTCATGGCCGGCTGGGCGCTGCTGCTGGACTACCTCTTCTTGCCGATGATCAATTACCTGCTGCTCGGGATCTACATGCATGAGTTCTTCCCGGCGATCCCACCATGGGCGTTCATGCTGGCTGGAATGATCGTGGTGACGGTGCTGAACGTCGTTGGAATTGTCTCCGTGGCGCGGACGAACATCGTGATCATCGGCTTCCAGTTTCTCTTCATCATCCTGTTCGTCATTTTTTCGGTTGCCTACCTCAAGGAGCAGGTCTCCGTGGATCTGTGGGCACCGTTCCGGGGGAACGGAGAGCCCGGCGGCTTCGCGCCACTGGCTGCGGGAGCGGCGATCTTGTGCCTGTCGTTCCTCGGGTTCGACTCCATCACGACCTTCGCCGAAGAAGCACGCAACCCGAAACGGGACATGCCGCGGGCAATTCTGCTGACCACATTGATCTGCGGACTAATGTTCGTGGGCCTGGCTTACCTGTCTCACTTGGTATACCCCAGCCACGAATTCGAAAATGCTGACTCCGCATCGATCCAGGTGATTTTCGCGGCGGGCGGAGATTTCCTGGCCATCTTCTTCACGGCAGGATTCATCTGCGGCGCACTCGGATCCGCCCTGGTTTCGCAGGCATCGGTGGCGCGTATTCTCTACAGCATGGGCCGGGACGGAGTTCTGCCGCGCAAGGTGTTCGGCTATCTGCACCCGCGATTTAAGACACCGACCTACGTGATCCTGATCGTCTCGCTCATTTCGCTCACGTCCTTGTTCGCCAGCCTGGAAATGGTGTCGGCGATGATCAGCTTCGGCGCTTTGGTGGCATTCTCCGCAGTCAACCTTGCCGTGATCAAGTACTACTTCCTAGCCCACCGTCAGCGAGGTCTGGCGTCGACCGTGAACTACCTGTTGCTGCCGCTGGTCGGCCTATGCCTGACCATCTGGCTCTGGACCAGCCTGAGCCCGTTGTCGCTCCAGATCGGCCTGGCGTGGATTGTATTGGGTCTTGCCTACCTCGGCTACGTCACCGGCGGATTCAAGCGCAAGGCGCCAATGCTGGATCTATCCGAGTAGCGGGAGCGCATCGCCTGCCCGGGTAAGGCCAGACCGGGGATCCATGCAGCGCTATTGAGCAGGCACTTGGCAATCGCCGGTGCCCGCTCCGCGGTGTTGTCCAGGGGTTCTGAGCGAGCGAGCCTAGAGGTCGACGGCGTTGGCCAGCACCGGAAGCTTCCTGCGGGCTTCCTCGATCAGGCCCATGTCCAAATCCACGATGAGCAACTCGGGCGCGGGTCCTGCCTGAGCGATGACGCGGCCCAGCGGGTCGACGGCCATCGAGTAGCCCACACCCAGCGGAGCGGCACCCTTCAGCGGCCGGCCGACGCTTTCGGGATCGGCCTGGTCCACGGCGATCACGAAGGTGGTGGTGTCCAGTGCGCGGGCCTGGGCCAGCGCCTTCCACTGCTCGGCCTTGCCCTCGCCGCCGCCCCAGGACGCGGTCACGATGTTGATCTGGGCGCCGGCGCGGGCATGGCGCACAAACAGCTGCGGGAAGCGCAGGTCATAGCAGATGGCCATGCCGATGGTGGCTCCATCCAGCTCGAACTGCACCGGGGTGTCGCCAGGGGTGACGGCCTCCGACTCCAGATAGCCGAAGGCGTCGTAGAGGTGGATCTTGTCGTAGTGCGTGTCCACGCCGCGGCCCACGACCAGCAGGGTGTTGCGCACCCGGCCGCCCTCGCCGGGGGTGAACATGCCCGCCGCGATGGCGATGCCCAGGTCGCGGGCCTGCTGGCGCAGCAGCCCGGCCCAGCGGGCGTTGACCGGCTCGGCGAACTTTTCCACGGGGTTGCCGAAGGCAACCTGCATGGCTTCGGGGAAGACGATCAGCGATGCGCCAGCCTCGGCGGCCTGCTTGGCATGGTCGCGGATGATCGCCAGATTGCGCTGGGGATCGCCGGTGCTCAATACCTGTGCCAGCGCGATCTTCATGATGTTCCCGTCCCTTCGCCGGCGGCGCGTGGAGTACGCCGCATCTACGTCGACTCTACGTAGGCGGGCCAAAAAATGGCAATGCGGCCGGTCGCATGCGTCTGATACGGCCTTATGATGAATGCACGCAGTTCAAACCCGTTGCAGGGAGGTGGTACCCGATGTCCGCACGATCGACCGTGGGCGCACCCCTGTCCCGTACGACGGCCCGGCACTCCTAGCCAGGCTGCGGGTGAGCCCAAGGAATTCTTCCGAAAGGCACCCGCCATGAACTCATTCTCCTATCCGACCTCCCGCGCCAGCACGGCGTATCCCTATCTTTCCGGCCTGCCCAAAACCACCGGCGCCCGAGCCCTGGTGCTGGGCGGCGGAGGAGCCACGGGGAACGCTTGGCTGATCGGCGTGCTCGCCGGGCTGGCCTCCGAAGGCCTGGACGTCAGCGCGCCGCAATTGACGGTGGGAACTTCCGCCGGCGCCACCGCGGCCGCCCAGCTTGTCGGCTCCACCCCGACCGAGCTCTACCAAGCGGTCATCGCCGCACCGGCGCCTCCGGCGGCTGCCCCTCGACCTGCAACCGCACCGGCTGCGGCCCGAGTTCCCGACCAGCTGTCCCGCATCAGGTCCATCAGCTCCGCTTCCTCCGGACCGGGGGACATGCACCGGAGGATGGCTGCCGCCGCGCTGGATCTGCCCGGTGCCTGGGACAGGGAGCTGAGCGCCCGGTGGAGATCCATCGTGCAATCACGCATGGCGCAGGCCGACTGGCCGCAGCGGCTGGTCTATCTCACCGCAGTGCAGGCGCAGGACGGCGAGTCGGTGGTCTTCGACAACTCCAGCGGGGTTCCGCTGGTCGATGCCGTGGCCGCCAGCTGTTCCAGCGGCCCGCCGTATTGGCTCGGGGAGCGCGCCTACATCGACGGCGGCTACCGCCGGAATGAAAACGCAGATCTGGCGCAGGGATACGACAAGGTGCTGGTGCTGTCTCCGCTGGGCGGTCGGAGCCTGCACCCGGAGAGCTGGGGCATGCAGCTGTCGGCGCAGGCGGACCAGCTTCGCGCGTCCGGAAGCAAGATCCAGATCATCGTGCCGGATGCCGCCGCCGAAGCCTACGTGGGCGTCAACGCCATGAACCAGTCCCTGCGCTCGACGGCCGCCCGCGAGGGATTCCGCCAAGGCCGGGAACAGGTCGGAGAGATCCGGGAGTTTTGGCGTTGATCCGTCGCGGTTTCCTGCTCCGTGCGGGCTGATTCTCCTCGCGGTCCCTGACGGCTGACCAGGTGTCCTTCCGGCACTCGCCATCCATCCGGATCGCGAGCGTCCGGGTTTCCGAGGCGTTGGATGGACGGGGTCATCTTGCGCGGCAAGTCGTCGATATACGAAGAGGATCAGCCGGAGGCTGCCTGCCATAGGTGCATGGAGGCATAGGAGCGCCAAGGGGACCAGCGCCGGGCGTACTCTTCGAGCAAACGGTGACTGGCGCTTTTCGAGGTCTGCGGCTCCAGAATGCCGAGCCGCACTGCTCCGGAGACCAATGCAACATCGCTGCGCATCCAAGCGTCGGGATCACCAAGCACGCGCATTGCGAGGTAGGCGGCGGTCCAAGGCCCGATTCCAGGTGTTCGGAGCAGGCTCTCCCGCAGCAGCTGGGGATTGCTCTCGAAGCCGACCTCCAGTTCACCGCTCTGAAGTGCAATGGCTGCACTTCGAAGCGTAGAGATCGAGCGGCGGGGGAGCTTCAGGACGCGATCGGGATCCAGCGGTAGATCTGCTCCGGGGTCGTGCACGGTTTCAATGATGTCCGCCGGAGCGGGAAAGATCCTGTCCAAACCGGTAAAGCTCGAAGTGTAGGCGGCTCCGGCCTGAGCTACGAGTCGGGAAAGATGGGTTCGAGCGGCCTTGACCGAAATCTGCTGGCCGATGATGGCCCGGATGACCAGCTCATGAGGGTCGACTGCGCCGGGCACCCGGATGCCCGGGGTTCGAAGGATACTCGCTTCCAGTGCCGGGTCTCTGGACAGGTTGAGATCGATGGCGCTTGAGTCGGCGTCCAGATTCAAGAGGCGCCGTATCCGGAAAATTGCGGCAGCCTGATCGCGCAAATTTTGGAGTTCAAGCTGAGCTTTCAGGACCCAGCTGGCGGATCCATAGTTACGAGCGATAAGCCTAATAGCCCCTGGCCCACTTGGGAACATGAGTGTTCGGGCATATATGAGCCTGTCTTTCTGCGAGAGATCTGTCGTCTCTACACCGGCAATCGCCCTTGCTTCCAGAAACGAGAAAATGCCTTGGGCGTCAAAGGGGTGCTGGATCGGCAAGTCGATGTTCAGAACTATGGGGGACTGTTTGCCGAAACATCGCGTCCCGAAAGGAGTCGGTGAACTTGGGTGCTTCTGGTTGCTCCCTGCACTCATGTTGTCGCCCCAATCATCCGACGAAGTTTCGAAGTCACCTTGAGTGTAACTAATTGATCGAAAGACTGATTCTGACGCGAAAGCGCCACTAGAAATTAGATGAAAATTCAGAATGAAGCACACTCGGCCGTTCTGAATTCAGCATACGCAAGAAGCTGCTCGCATTAGACGTGACCGAAATTCCGTCCATGGCACCTGCCGGTCTCGCGAACGACCTGAAATGAACAAATTTATTGATCGTAGAACGCCTCTTCTCGTGGAGCTCGTGGCAGTCTCATTCGCAGTGGAGATCCGCAAGCGGAAACTGAAACTGAACAAGTTTTTTGATCATTTTTCCGCAGACTATCGTTCGGCGCGACGGTACCCGAGCGCTCGCGATACTGCCGCCCGTGGAAGCTGTGGGTGACCCGGTGAGGTCTCATCTGAACAAATTTTTTGATCAATTTGCCGATCGGGTCTTGCCGGGCATCAAGAAAATGAATGCGGGGAGACTGCCAGGAACCATGAGAGGATGAACAAATTTTTTGTTCAACTTCGCATGGCGGCCTCAGTCCTATGGTTGCGGTGAAGGGTTGATATCGATCGAATCCAAGTTCGCGCGGTCACCCAGGGAAAGCGCGGTCATTAGAGCCTCGGCAATCTGTTCGGGGCGGACCCAGTTTTCCGCATCGTAGGTTTTCTCTTCCCAAGAGTGCAGCTGTTCCTGCATCGGCGTGGAAACGCGCCCCGGGTGGATGGAAGTGACCTTGATGCCGTTCGAAGCTTCTTCGATCCGGAGGGCGTCGGCGAATGCCTTCATGGCGAATTTGCTGGCGCTGTATGCGCCCGATCCCGCAATGGTGCGGTGCCCGAGACCTGAATTGATCATGAACACGTGGCCACGTGCCCGGCGCAAGGCAGGCAGCATGGCGCGGGTGAGCTCCACCGGAGCCAACACGTTGATCTGCATGCTCTGTGCCCAATCCTCCTGGCTCGTCTCCTCCACGGTGCCCATGCGGAGTATGCCGGCGCTGTGCACCAGAACATCGAGTGCGGGGATCTGCGCGGCAAGGTCGCCCATGCGGCCGGGGGACCCAAGGTCCGCGAGCAGCGGCGTGGCGGATCGAAAACCTTCTGCGGCGCGTTGCAGCGGCTCGAAGTTTCGCCCCACCAGAAATAGGTGATGGGTTGGCGCCAAGGCCTCGGCTATGGCGCGGCCAATGCCGCCGGTGGCTCCGGTAATCAGTGCGCTGGGTGTCATGTGGTCATCCTTGCTTGTCTGCTCGGTTCGAATCAGGGATCAGGGAACGAGCGCTACTGCGTGCTTTGCTCGGGAGCGGGGACTTCGGTGAGGTTGCCGCTGGTCTTGCGCGCTCCGTCCCATTGGGCAGCGGCGCCGGCGGTCACGACGATGACAACGCCGACAGCCTGGAAGACCGACGGGGCTTGGCCGAGGACCAGAAGTCCGATGAGCACGCCGAAGGCCGGTTCGACTGACAGTAGCGTGCCGAAGGCCGTGTGGTTCATGCGCTTGAGGGCCAGCATCTCCAGCCCGAATGCGATGACCGGGGTGATCAAGGCGATGCCGGCTGCCGCAGGCAGGACCCACCAAGCGAGGTTGCCGTTGATCACCTGGGGGAGCCCGACGGGCATGGTAGCCAGTGCGGCGATGGGGATGGTCAGCGACAGGCCGCTGATGCCGGCGAAACGGTCGCCGACACGCTGGGTGAGGACGTTGTACGAGGCCCAGCATGCGCCTGCTGCCAGCGCCAGCCCGACGCCGATGGGGTCGAAGGATCCGGACCAGGGTTCGGTCAGCAGGACGATGCCCGCCAAGGCCATCGCAGGCCAGATCAGCGCCCTGCGGTTGCCGCTCATGAGGCCGGCGACAATCAGTGGACCGAGGAACTCGATGGCTACCGCGGTGCCCAGTGGAATACGCTCCACGGCGCCCAGGAAGAACACTGTCATGAAGCCGGTGACCATGCCGAGGATAAGCAGCGAGGGGAGATCCCTGCGGCGGATGGACCGGAGCGCCGGACGGGAGATGATCCAGAGGAACACCGCTCCGAAGCAGAGGCGCAGCCATGCGGTGCCCGCCGGGCCGACTTCGCGCAGCACTCCCACCGACAGGGCGTTGGCCAGCTGGATGGACAGCATGGCCGCGATGGCCATGGTCCATGGAGGAAGGCTGGTGACGGTGAGGCGGGCCGTCATTGGGGTCTCCTTGGGCGGTTCTGGGCTGAAGCCGGGGTGTGGCTAGTCGGCTGGAGCATCGGATTCCAGCTGGCGGTGGGACGTTCCGACGCCCGGTTCGAAGACGGCCAGCGTGAAACGCAGCGGCGCATCTGAATTGTTCTCGTAGGAGTGGGGCTCATCGCCCGGGAAACAGAGTGCGTCGGACTCGGACAGCGCGTAAATTTCTGCGCCGACCTGGACCGTGAGTTCGCCTTCCAGCACCTGGAGGAGTTCTTCGGTGCCCGCGACGTGCGCGTCGCTGCCGTGGCGTTCGCCCGGCTTGAGCGTCCAGTCCCACAGTTCGATGACATTGGGGGAGCGGGTGCCGCCCAGTAGCACGCCCAGGCCGCCGTGCTTCCCGCTCCATAGCTCGGCGCCTTCGCCCCGGCGGGTGATCTTGACGGCCTTGGCGGTCGGCGGTTCGACCAGCGCGGGGAGGCCGACTCCGAGGGCGTCGCTGAGCCGAAGCAGCGTGCCGATGCTGGGATTCACGGCTCCCTGCTCGACGTTGATCAGCATGCGTCGGCTGATTCCGGCATGCTCTGCCAGCTGATCCAAGGTCCATTGGAGGCCCAACCGCTCCTGCTTGACCCGCGCGCCGATGGAATGTGCAAGGATCTGGGTATTTTCGTCCACAAATGCATAATAGTGCACTAGTGGTGCACCGTTCTACACGCCTAGCGTGCTCGATCGCTGCGGACGTGCGGCATTTCCGTGCGTCTGCCAATATTTACATAGCCAACCTATGTAAATAAATGTATAGTGGGACTATGCAATAACGCGTGGGACCGAGTGCTCCTGCGAGTTGCAGATCCCCGAACACCGTGAAGCTGCCAAGCGGATTGCAGCGATCGCGCGGCCGGATCGTCCCCCCCCGGGGCATCCGTTCGGCGTGGCCGCATCGCGGGAGGACAGGCGTTTGCCACGAGTATCTACGAAGAGCGCAGACTACGCACAAAACATCGCACCAGCAAGGAATGAGAACGATCGAATGACGCAAGCCGGAAACGTACAGACATCGCTGTTGAAACAGCCTGGCTCGGTCTGGGCCATCGCCTTTGCCTGCATGGTCTCCTTCATGGGCATTGGCCTAGTCGACCCCATCCTTCCGGCCATCAGCCGGGCGCTGGAGGCAAGCCAGTCCCAAACCATGCTGCTCTTCACCAGCTACCTGTTCATCACCGGCATTGCGATGTTCTTCACCAGCTGGGTTTCCGGGCATTTGGGTGTGAAGAAGACCCTGGTTATCGGCCTGGTCCTCATCGTCGCCTTCGCCGCGCTTGCCGGTGCCAGCTCCAACGTCAACGAGATCCTGGGCTTCCGCGCCGGCTGGGGATTGGGAAATGCCCTGTTCATCTCCACCGCCTTGGCGGCCATCGTGGGCGCCGCCAGCGGCGGAAGCCGGCAGGCCATCGTCCTCTATGAAGCCGCGCTAGGTGTCGGAATGGCAGTTGGGCCGCTGGTTGGCGGCGTCTTGGGCAATCTGTCGTGGCGCGGACCGTTCTTCGGCACCGCGGTGCTCATGGCCATTGCCCTGGTGGCGATCCTCGCCTTCCTGAAGCTCCCGGCCGGGGCGCCGGCGCCGGCCAAGATCTCCATCGCTGCCAGCTTCAAGGCGCTGCGCAACCCGGCCCTGCTGGCCCTGTCCGTCACGGCAGTGTTCTACAACTTCGGTTTCTTCATCCTGCTTGCCTACACTCCCTTCCCGCTGGAGGCCGCGGCGCATGCGGCGGGGCTGGACTTCGGCGCCACCGAACTCGGGCTTGTCTTCTTCGGCTGGGGATTGGCGCTGGCGATTACCTCGGTGCTGGTGGCGCCGCCTGCGACCCGCACGTTCGGGCTGCGTCCGGTGCTGTTCACCATGCTGGGCCTGCTGGCCGTGCTGCTGGGTGCGATGGCGGTCTTCCACGAGCAACTGAAGGTCCTGATCATTCTGGTCGTCGTCGCCGGCCTGGTGCTTGGCGTCATGAACACCGCGCTGACCGAAGCGGTCATGGAAGCCACCGACTTGCCGCGCAATGTCGCCAGCAGCACCTATTCCGGCGTGCGCTTCCTGGGTGGTGCGGTGGCCCCTGCTGTCGCGGGTCCGCTGGCCGCCGCACTGGGCGCTGCCGCCCCGTACTGGCTGGGTGCCGGGGCGGTAGTGGTGTCGATCCTGGTGCTGGCTCTCGCGGGGCATAAGCTCAGCCACATCGGCGCTGCCCATGAGACGCCGCAAGAGATCGCCGAGGACGTGCTGCTCGGCGAAGCCTAGTGCGTTCTGCTGGCTGACTGTCATGGATTCACGGCGTATCGGAACACTGGCGTGGAGGCCGCAGTCCGAGGACCTCGGTGGGCAGTCCACGCAGGGGCTGGCAGAAGCTGCAGACCCTTGTGCGATTCTGCCATCCCAGCATCCGGTGCTGTCGAGCACCTGAGCGCAGTTCCCACGTTGGGTGGGCGGCTCAGCCCCGGACTCGACGCGGGCCGCACCATGGAATGAGGGCCTGCCTACGTACTATCCCGCTTGCTACTTGGCCTCATCCAACGGGTGGGGAAGCTCTGAAACGGTGCCCGCCAACGGCTTCCCCTCACGGAGCAGCGCGCGCTTGCGCAGGTGCCAGAAGACCGCCAGGATAATGAACCACACCGGGGTCGCCAATGTGGCCCAGCGGGTGCCGTCACTGTAGAGGAACGTGCAAATTAGGAATACAAAAAATACGAGAACAACCCAGGGCGCCAAGCGGGCGACGGGTACTCGGAACTTCGATTCCTGATGGCGTTGCGGATGCTTCTTCAGAAAAACGATGTAGCTGACGACTATGGAACCCCAAGTGCACAAAACCATCGTGGCGCACATCGTCGAGACGAACCCGAAGGCCGTTGCCACGTCGTCTCCAGCGTAAAGCAGCGGGACTGCGGTGAACAGAAGCACCGCGGTGGCGAATACGGCCCGACGCGGAACGCCGCGTGAATCGGTGAACGCGATCTTGCGTGGAGCGTGACCGTCTTTGGCCAAGCCGAACAGCATACGCGTTCCGGAGTAGACGCCGGAGTTCGCGCTGGATGCCGCGGAGCTGAGCACCACGAGGTTGATCACCAGCGCGGCCGGGACAAATCCGGCAAGCAGGAAAGTCTGCACGAATGGGCTCTTGCCCGCTTCCAGCGCTGTCCACGGCGAAATGCTCATGATCACGGCGAGCGAGAGGACGTAGAAGACAAGAATGCGGACCACGATCGAATTGATGGCCTTGGGCAGATTCTTCCGCGGGTTTTCAGCCTCAGCGGCGGCGGTGCCCACCAGTTCAACACCGATGAACGAGAACACGCCCATCTGGAAACCGAGCACGAAGCCGCTGATCCCCATGGGGAAGAAGCCCCCTTGGTCCCAGAGGTGGGTGATTGAAGCCTGGAATCCATCATGGGTGAACCCGGTGAAGATCAGTACCGCGCCAACTGCAATCAAGGCCAGGATCGCGACGATCTTGATGATCGCAAACCAGAATTCCATTTCGCCAAACCAGCGGACGGGCTGCAGGTTCAACACCAGCAGGAAAAGGGCAGCGGCGAGGGCCGGTAGCCAAAGGGGCACTTCTTCCCAGAAAAACTGGGTGTAGGCAACGATGGCGGTAATGTCGGCGACGCAGGCAACCACCCACGAAAACCAGTAGTTCCATGACACGAAGAAGCCGGCCCAAGGTCCGAGGAAATCCTTGGCAATATCGCCAAAGGTTTTGTAGTGGAGATTGGACAACAGCAGCTCGCCGAGCATGCGCATGACTAGGAAAACGAAAAAGCCGATGATCGCGTAGACGAAGATGCTCGAAGGCCCGGACACCGATACGATCTGGCCTGACCCCATGAATAGGCCGGTGCCGATAGCACCGCCAATGGCGATCAGCTGAAGATGGCGGTTTTTCAGTCCGCGCCGCATTTCTTCCGATGCCTCGGGCACCGCAGAATGGTCCTGCTGCGGTGGTTTGGGTGATTTCGGGGCCACGGAGCTCTCCTTTGGTATGCGGTGCTTTCCGTTTTCATGCACATCGAACAACCCTAGTCGTGATTTGGCGGGTGATTCGATCCAGGACGTCGGCACGGTGTGGTGAAAGGCGGACCGGACAGGCGGCCATGTGACTCGACTCATGCCGGACGCCGGTTTTTCCAGTGCGGTCGATCAGGAGCGCAGGCGGCCGGCCTCGGAAGCCAGGGAAGGCGCCGACCCCGCGACGGGTGCAGGCATTACTGTTTCCCAAGCACCGGAAAGCCCTGCGAGACCGGACTGCTGCAGATCGACATTCGCCCAGACAAGCACGGCCTGCATTTTGATAAGGCAGGGTGTAGTCCTTGTCCGCAAAGCCGTCGGTAATGCTCCACGCCAGACCACCTTGGCAGAGCGGCAGCGGTGCGCTCGCCGGGGCGGAAAAGCTGTGCATCCCATGCTGTCCCGGCAGCCGACCCAAACGCAGGTCATTCACGCCGGACGTGGAATATTTGCCGCCGAGCTTCGTATTCTTGAGCAGAACATGTTTTTTGGACTCAGGAACGAAGCCGGGCCGCCATGCCGGAGAACCATCACTACGCCTCGCGCACACTGCGGGTGAAGCGCATGCGCTCGAGGGATCCCTCCGAGATCTTCAGGTCCTCCAGCCCGCTGGAGCTGTTCTTCGACCTGATCTTCGCGGTATCGGTCTCGCTGGCCTCGGCCCAGCTAGTGGATGCCGAGACCCATGCGAATGTGGCGGGCGGTTTGGTCGCCTACCTGATGGTGTTCTTCGCGGTCTGGTGGGCGTGGATGAACTTCACCTGGTTCGCCAGCGCTTTCGACGCGGACGACTGGCTCTACCGCGTGCTGGCGCTGACCCAGATGGCCGGCGTAGTGATCCTCGCGGTGGGCACCACCCCGGCGATGACCGAGGGGGATTTCCACCTGATCATCGCCGGCTATGTGGTGATGCGGCTGGCGCTGGTCGTGCAGTGGATCAGGGCTTCGCGAAGCCATGCCGGGCTGCGGAAAACAGCGCTGCGCTACGCCGTGGGCATCGTCGTGGTGCAGGTGTTCTGGGTCTGTTATCCGCTGGCGCCGGCCGACTGGGCGCTGCCGGTGTTCCTGGTATTGGTCGCCTGCGAGCTGCTGGTGCCGATCATCGCGGAGCGAGCGGGACAGAACCCGTGGCATCCGGAGCACATCGCCGACCGCTACGGTTCCTTCACGCTGATCGTGCTGGGCGAATCCGTGCTGGCTTCCACCGTGGCCGCGGCCAATGCGTTCGAGAACGCCAGCCAGCTGCTGCAGTTCTCGCTGCTAGGCGTTGGCGGATTCATCCTTGTCGCCGGCCTGTGGTGGGTGTACTTCTCCTCGGATGCCAGCGTCTGGCTGCGCCGGCGCACGGCGCCGATGATCTTCGGCTATGGGCACTACTTCGTTTTCGCGGCCGCCGGCGCGTACTCGGCGGGGTTCAAGGTGCTGCTCGACCACGAGGCCGGGAATTCCGGGTTGACCTCGGCCATGGCGGTGGCAACGCTGAGCGTCCCGGTCTCGATCTTCCTGCTGGGAGTCTGGGCGCTGATCCTGCGGCACTGCCTGCGCGGCTTCTTCAAGTGGGCTTTCCCCGTCGGAGCGCTGTTCATCGCCGTCGCCCCGCTGCTTCCCCAGCTGACGCCCACTGACGCGTCCGACGTGCAGATCGTCGTGATATCGGTGCTGGGGGCGGCGGCGATCATGGTGGCGTTGGTTGTGCTGATCGAGGCGTCGGGAGTCCGCGAAACCGACGAGCATGGGGCTGCCGCGCAGGTGGCGTAGCACTGACAGCCGTGGCTGCTTGCCGCCGTCAAAAATCTCGGCTGCTTTCAACGATGGACGCCATCGGGTTTATGCTGTGTGACTATGCAATCCTCCGAACCTTCCATCGGCGTCGACATCGGCGGAACCAAGATCCTTGCGGCGCTGGTTGACGCCGACGGCATGATCACCCGGCAACTGCACCGACCTACCCCTGCCCGGGATGTCCCCGCCACCGAGCGGGCCATCGCTGAACTGGTCCAGGAGCTGGGCGACGGGGAGCCAAGCTGTCCCGTGGGAGTAGGCGCCGCAGGCTGGATGAACCGCGACTCAAGCCGGGTGCTCTTCAGCCCGCATCTGTCCTGGCGCGATGAACCGGTGCGCGACCGTTTGGAAAGCCAGCTGGGCCGGCCTGTCACCTTGGTCAACGATGCGGATGCCGCAGGGTGGGCTGAATACCGATTCGGCGCCGCCCGCGGAGTCAATGATATGGTCTGCCTGACTTTGGGCACCGGGATCGGCGGTTCGATCATCCTCGGTGGGGAGGTGTACCGCGGAAGCTCGGGAATCGCCGGGGAATTCGGACACCAGACGATTGTTCCCGGCGGCCATCGCTGCGCCTGCGGCAACCGCGGCTGCTGGGAGCAATATGCCTCCGGCAATGCTCTGGGACGCGACGGCGCCGAACTGGTGCGCTCGAAGTCGCCCGTCGCCCATAGCCTGCGCGAAGCCTGCAATGACGACCCCTCCACGGTAACTGGAGCTCTGGTGACCGAGCTTGCGGTGCAGGGAGACGCCGCCTGCCGCGACCTGATCGAGGAAATGGGCCAATGGCTTGGTCTTGGCATCTCGAATCTGGTCTCGGTGCTGGATCCGGGCATGGTCGTCATCGGCGGCGGCCTGGGTTCGGCTAAGACCGAGTTGCTTGCCGTGGCCGAAGCGCACTATCGGCGTACCCTATCCGGCCGCGGATACCGCCCCTTCGCCCAGATTTGCCGGGCGCAGCTGGGGCCTTCGGCTGGGCTGATTGGCGCCGCGGACCTCGCGCGACGGCAAGCTCGATGAATTAACATTGACAGGACATTAGGACTTATCTAGGCTCGGCTTGTCAGCTTACACCAGTGCGAGGTAGCCAGATGGCCCGTCGAAGCCCAGCGCAGATCCCTGCGGAACCTTTTGCGCGCCCCAAGGCTCCCGGCCGCGGGGCCCTGTTCGGGGTGCTGGCGACCTATGCCGTAGCGATGTGCGGCACCACGATGCCCACGGCGCTGTACCCCACGCTTCAGGATGACTTTGGTCTGAGCACCGCCGCGGCGACGCAGCTGTTCGCGATCTACGCGGTCACCGTATTGCTTGTTTTGTGCGCATTCGGCTCTCTGTCCGATGCGCTGGGCCGAAAGCCGGTCATGATGCTCGGGTTGGGCGCCTCCTTGGCCAGTGGCGTGCTGTATTCGATTGCGGATGACGCACCGATGCTATTTGCAGCCCGCGTGCTCTCCGGAGTCTGCGCCGGGCTGGTCACCGGAACGGCTACGGCTTATTTGACGGATCTGGTAGGCAGCCCCAGTCGTGGGGCCGCGGTTTCCAGCGTCGCCAACATGGTTGGCCTGGGGAGCGGCCCCGTGCTGGCCGCCTGGCTGACTTTCGCAGTCCCGACCGTGCCCATGATCGCTTTTACGGCGCATGCAGTGGTTTCCGGGCTGTGCTTGCTTGTTCTATGCTTCGGGCCTGAGAGCGTGCCCTCGCGTCGACTGCGCCTTTATCCCAGTCTGCCGCTGGTGCCCCGATTCGCTCTTCGGAATTTTGCCATCGGGGGATTGATGACCCTGGGCTTCGTTGTGATGGGCGGCTGCACCGCGATGACCTCCATCCTGGTGGCGCGCTCGTTCGGAATCAGCGACCTGCGGGTCCTGGGACTCATCGGTTCGCTGATCTTTGCCGCCACCGCCATCGGCCAGAAGCTCGGTGGAGCATTGGTTCGACGTCATGCGCTGGCTGGTTATGCCGGGCTGGTTTCCGGGGCTGCGCTGATCTGCCTAGCGCCGTTATTGCCTGGAATGTCAGCGGTGGCCATCTACCTAGCTGGGTTGACGGCGGCCGGATTGAGCCACGGTGCCTTGTTCCCGGTGGGGTTGGGCATTGTTCTGCAGGATATTCCGCTCGGCCAGCGCGGTAGCGCCAGTTCCGCCTTTTGGGTGTTGGGCTACGCGCTGACTGCGGCGGGTGCTTTGGGGCTGGGCTGGGTCGGTGAGCTTTTCGGCGAAGCGCAAGCGGTCAGCTGGTTCGGAGCCGCCGTTGTTGTCAGCGCAGTTCTCTGCGCTGCACTTCATCTTAGGCTTTCGGTGCCTTCTCGCCGCCGGGGTGGGGAACCCTTGATCTAACTTCAGGAGGATGCATGCGTATAGGATTAGCCGGCTATGGATTCGGTGGAAGCCATTTCCATCTGCCCTACATTGAAGCCGCGGGGTGTTGGGACATCGCGGGGGTAGTCACCCGTTCACACGAACGCCGTCTACAGCTGGATGCCGAGTATCCCGGAATGCAGGTTTTCGACTCATTGGACGAGCTTCTGGATGCCGGGGTGGACGTGGTTGTCATTTCTACTCCGCCGCAGACCCGTCGTGAGCTGGTGCTGCGTGCGCTTGCGCGCGGGGTGCACGTGGTTTCCGATAAACCGTTGGCACCGGACGCGGCCACGGCCAGGGAACTTGCCGCTGCGGCTCGGACCGCTGGCAAGGTGCTGACCGTGTACCAGAACCGGCGGTGGGACACGGATTTCCTGACTTTGCGGCAGGTGGCCTCGTCGGGCGAGCTCGGACAAATCTTTCGCGCCCATCTGGTGATGGATCAGGCGGATCCCAGCACCCTGGACTTCGACCCGGAAGGTGGTCTATTGCGGGATCTGGGAACCCATCTGGTTGACCAAGCGGTGCAGCTGTTGGGTCCGGTGGCGCGCGTGGATGCGTCACTGGACTGGTTGACGCGCGAGGAAATAAGCGTTGACGTGGGATTCAGCCTCGGGCTGCACCATAAGAACGGCACCTATTCGCAGGTTTCCGCAAGCAAGCTCTGTGGCCGCGAGGCTCGGCTGATGGACCTGTATGCGAGCGAGGGATCTTATTCTTCAGCTATGTCGGATCGCCAAATCGATCAAATGCTGTCCGGGCAGCGCCCCGCCGCGGAGCCCCGTGACTGGGGCATGGTTGAGCGGGAGGACTTCGGAGTGCTGCGCACGGCTGACAGCCAACGTCGGGTGCAGCCGCTGCCAGGCAACTACGCGGAGTACTACCGCCGCTTGTTCGCTGCACTGGAAGGCGCCGGGGAACTGCCGGTCGATCTTGACGAGGCGCTGCATACCATCGACATCCTTGATGCGGCCCGGGCAAGCGACCGACTAGGACGCAGCGTGCCGCTCAGCAGCTGACTTCACCGAAAATGCAACACGGTGCGTACCACGCCAACCTGGCGGGGCACGCACCGTGTGTGCAAATGGAGCGTCCAACCCTGGACCTGCGGCCCCGGACTCCCCGGGCCGGCTAGGCCTGGGGTGCGAGCGATTCTTCGTGCAGCGCGCGGGCATCCAGCAGCACCTTGGCTGCCACTTCGAGGCCCTCCACGCGGCCGAGCTCGGTGTCCTCATGCTCGATGTTCACGATCATGTCCGGGTCCACCTCGTGCAGGGCGCGCAGGAATTCGGACCAGAACTCGGTGTCGTGCCCCTTGCCCAGGGCCACGAAGTCCCAGGCGGAGTTCTTGGGCCATTCGTTGGCCCATTCGTCGCCGCCCAAATTGGTGCGCGGCTCGTCCTCGCGCAACTTGCGGAAGCTGTTGTCCAGAACGCCCTGGATAGCCGCATTGGGGTTGATTCGTACGTCCTTTGCCGCAGCGTGCACGACATGGGCGCCCAGGTCCCGCACTACGGCGACCGGGTCCATTTGCTGCCAGAACAGGTGGGATGCATCCAGCTCAACACCGATGTTGCTGGTTCCGGAGCGTTCGATAAGTTCGCGGAAGCTGGCTGGATTGAAGGCGATGTTCTGGGGATGCAGTTCCAGGGCGACCTTGACGCCGTGTTCCACGGCCAAGGCGTCTGTTTCCTTCCAGAAGGCGCTGGCTACCTCGAATTGGTAGTCCAGCTGATCCAGCGCTGCGGAGTTCCAAGCGTTGACCACCCAGCTGGGTTTGGTAGCTCCGGGCTCCCCACCGGGCAGGCCGGACATGGTGACCACGCGGGTCTGGCCGAGTCGGCCGGCAAGGCGAATCGAACGGCGGATGTCTTCTGCGTGCTTGTCGCCGATGATGCGGTTCGGGTGCAGCGGGTTGCCGTTGCAATTCAGGCCGGCAATCTCAACGCCGGTTCCCTCGAAAATAGCCAGGTAGTCATCTCGGGCTGCATCGCTGCTCAGGATCTCGTCCATGACGGGCACGTGGACGGCTGGCAGGAAGCCTCCGGTGTTCAGTTCGATGCCGGACAATCCCAGGTCTGCGATGACCTTCAGCGCCTCGGGCAACGGACGGTCGTGCAGGATTGCGTTGTAGACGCCAAGTTTCATTTGTGGTCCTTAGGGTGACGGCGCCCCGGAAGGCGTGGAGGGTGCGCGGGCTCCTGTGACCCGCACTACGAAAGCATACTAGGTAAGAATGATAGGACAAACAATACTTTTGCAAGATCTGGGTTGGTTGCCCCAGAGCTGTTGCGGAAAAACCGCGGAATTCCGGGGGTTGTCCATTCAAAGTGACGACACTTGTCAATATGTCAGTACAAACCTTTGACAGGCCAAACTTTTTCGTGCAAAGTGTTATGTGTGCCTCGCCTCACAGTGAATTGGCGGGCTGGACCACATGAACTTCTGGAACGAAAGGACGTCGATCTGCGTGACCTACGACGTACTCACCCTCGGACGCATCAGCGTTGACGTCTACCCCAATGACATCGGAGTCCCCCTGGCCGATGTCACCTCATTCGGCAAATACCTAGGCGGGTCTGCGACCAACGTCGCGGTCGCCGCAGCCCGGCACGGACGTGCAGCAGGTGTCATCACCAAGGTTGGCGACGACGACTTCGGAACGTTCCTGGAGCGCGAACTGGACAAGTTCGGCGTCGACCGCACACTGGTTGCTCGTGACGACTCGTTGCAGACGCCGGTGACTTTCTGTGCCATCCAGCCGCCGGAAGACTTCCCGCTGTACTTCTATGGACGCTTCCCCATGGCGCCGGACTGGAACATCGAACCCGACGCACTGGATCTGGACGCTATCCGCGGTGCAGGAATCTTCTGGTCCACCGTTACTGGCTTGAGTCGCGAACCTTCGCGCTCGGCGCAGATCGCGGCCCATGAAGCCCGCCCCGTCGAGGCGCTTTCCGCAGGACAGCACACGATCCTCGACCTGGACTACCGCCCGATGTTCTGGGACTCGGTGGAGCAGGCTCGCGAGCAGGTCGCCCGGGTGCTGCCCTATGCCACGGTTGCGATCGGCAACGACACGGAATGCGCGGTGGCAGTCGGCGAGGGTACGCCAGACGAACAGGCCGACCGGCTGCTGGCTGCGGGAGTGCAGATCGCTGTGGTCAAGCTGGGCCCTGAAGGAGTCATGGCAAAGACCCGAACCGAGCGCATCGTCTCCGCACCCGTGCCGGTGCAGACCGCCAACGGGCTGGGTGCCGGGGACTCCTTCGGGGGAGCCTTCTGCCATGGGCTGCTGGCGGGCTGGCCGTTGGAGCAGGTGCTGGACTTCGCCAACGCGGCTGGCGCCATCGTGGCATCGAAGGTCGCCTGCTCGGACGCGATGCCCACCACTGCTGAAGTCATCTCGCTGCTGGCCGAGCGCGGCCGCACCGTTCCCAACTCGCAGAAGGACTTGGTGTAGACCATGAGCCAGGCATTCGAATCACGGATCGACCGTGAAGACCCGCGCCGCTATGAGTCGCTGACCCGGCAGCGGCTGGAGGATCCGCAGGCTGTGCAACGCGCGGCGGACCGGCGTCTGCGCCACACCGGCGCCAAGCTCGGTGTGCAGAACTTCATCATCGCCGCCGACCACCCGGCCCGCGGAGCCCTGTCGGTAGGCAGCCGCCGCATGGCCATGGCCGATCGCCGCGAGCTGCTGGACCGGCTGCAGATCGCGCTGGAAAACCCTGCCTGCGACGGCGTGCTGGCCTCCCCTGACATCTTGGACGACTTGCTGCTGCTGGGAGCCCTGGATGGGAAACTGGTGTTCGGCTCGATGAACCGCGGTGGACTGACGGGGCTTGTCAACGAGCTGGACGACCGTTTCACGGGCCACACTGCTTCGGCCTTGGCTGCGATCGGCGCCGACGGAGGCAAGATGCTCACCCGCATCAGCTACGAGGACACCGACACCGTCGCAACCCTGGAAGCCACCGCCCATGCGGTTTCGGACTTGGCCACCCACGGGTTGGTAGCCATGGTGGAGCCGTTTATCTCGCGCCGCATCGAGGGCAGGGTCTCCAATGACCTGAGCCCCGATGCCGTCATCAAGTCCATGGGAATAGCCTCCAGCCTGGGCGAATCCAGCGCCTACACATGGCTGAAAATCCCAGTTGTCGCGGAGATGGACAGGGTGATGTCCTCCACCACGCTGCCCACGGTCCTGCTGGGCGGTGACCCTGCCGGTAGCCCAGAGGAGGTATTCGCCAGCTGGCGCGACGCCCTGGCCCAGCCCGGAGTCCAAGGCCTCACCGTTGGCCGCACACTGCTGTATCCGGCGGACGGGGATGTAGCCGGAGCCGTGGCCACCGCCGCATCGCTGCTGAACCACACCCCCGCCACGGCGGATATCGAACCTTCCGTCATCGCACCTGCCGGAAACTAAGGAGAAAACGAACACCATGACTACCCGCAGAATGACCGTCGCTCAGGCGGTTGTGGAGTTCCTGGGCCGCCAGTACACCGTCGACACCGTCGCCGGGGAGCGGTACCGCGAACGCCTGATTCCGGGCATGTTCGGAATCTTCGGGCACGGCAACGTGGCCGGCGTTGGCCAGGCACTGAAGCAGTGGCAGGCCAAGGACGCTTCACTGATGCCCTACTACCAGGGGCGCAATGAACAAGCGCAGTCCCATCAGGCTGTTGCCTACGCACGGCACACCCGGCGCCGAGCCACCTACGCGGTGTCCACTTCCATCGGCCCGGGCTCCTCAAACCTTCTCACTGGTGCGGCGCTTGCCACGGCGAACCGTCTGCCGGTGCTCCTGTTGCCTTCGGATACTTTCGCCACCCGTGCCGCGGACCCGGTGCTCCAGCAACTCGAAATGCCCCATGGCTACGACATCACGGTCAACGACGCATTCCGCCCGCTGTCCAAGTATTTCGACCGTGTCAACCGGCCGGAGCAGCTGGCCAGCGCACTCCACCACGGGCTGAGAGTACTCACCGACCCAGCGGAAACCGGTGCGGTGACCATTTCCCTGCCGCAGGACGTGCAGGCCGAGGCATTCGACTTCCCCGAGGAATTCTTCGCCGAACGCGAGTGGAGGATCCGTCGCCCCGCGCCGGAATCGGAAGATGTTGCCCAGGCCGCGCGCATGATCCGCGAGGCAAAGCGTCCGCTGATCGTGGCCGGAGGCGGTGTGCTTTACGCATTCGCCACCGACGAGCTCGCTGCCTTCTGCGAGGCCACCGGCATCCCGGTGGGTAACACGCAGGCCGGCGTGGGCGTGCTCCCATGGGATTCCAAGTACTCGCTGGGCGCCATCGGCTCCACCGGCACCACTGCCGCCAACGCCTTGGCCGCCGAGGCGGACCTGGTGATCGGCATCGGCACTCGCTACGAGGACTTCACCACCGCTAGCCGCACTGCGTTCCAGAACCCTGACGTGAAGTTCGTGAACATCAACGTAGCGGCGTTGGACGCCTACAAGCATGCCACCGTGCTGCCGGTCGTGGCCGATGCGCGTAAGGCGTTGGTCGCCCTGCGCGAGGAGCTGAGCGGCTACAGCGTGGAGGGGGCCCTGGAAGTGGCGACCGCACAAGAGAAAAAGCGCTGGGACGCCACCGTGGATGCAGCCTTCGCCGAGCGATTCAGCCCGCTGGTCAGCCAGAACTCGATCATCGGCGCAGTCAACGGGGCCATGGACCCACGCGATGTGGTGGTCTGCGCTGCCGGTTCGCTTCCGGGCGATCTGCACAAGATGTGGAGGGTCTCGGATCCCTTCGGATATCACGTGGAATACGGCTTCTCCTGCATGGGCTACGAGATCGCCGGCGGCCTGGGGCTGAAGCGTGCGGTGCTCGACGAAGCCGCGCGCGGCGCGGCGGAGAACCGCGACGTGGTCGTCATGGTCGGCGACGGGTCCTACCTGATGATGCACACCGAGCTGGTCACCGCAGTGGCCGAGGGCATCAAGCTGATTACGGTGCTGATCCAGAACCACGGTTACGCTTCCATCGGCTCGCTATCCGAATCGCTGGGCTCCCAGCGCTTCGGCACCAAGTACCGCAAGCTGGATGCGGGCGCACATTCCTTTGACGAAGGCGAGACGCTGCCCATCGACCTGGCGGCCAACGCCGAGTCGCTGGGCGTCAAGGTCATCCGCATCGCACCGGGACACAACGCCATCGACGACTTGGCCGCTGCGGTGGCCGAGGCCAAGGCAGCCCCGGAAGGATCGGGGCCGATCCTCATCCACATTGAATCGGACCTCTACGCCGATGCCCCGTCGAGCGAATCCTGGTGGGACGTTCCGGTATCGGAAGTCGCAGAACTGGATTCCACGCTCAAGGCTCGAGAAGTCTACGAGAGCCACAAGGCCCGCCAGAAGCCGTACCTGGGCTAAGCAACAATTCTTGAATTAAGGAAAGAACAACACACCATGAGCGCAATCGCCACCGAAGTCACCGAAATCCTCCATTTCATCAACGGCAAAGCCACAGCTGGCGCCGGCACCGAAACCCACCCGGTCTACAACCCGGCCACTGGCGAGGTCACCGGCCAGCTTCGCTTGGCCAGCCCAGCCGACCTGGATGAAACCGTGGCCGCTGCCGTGGCCGCCGCCGCATCCTGGTCCGAGACCTCGCTGGTCAAGCGAACCAAGATCCTCTTCCGCTTCCAGCAGCTGCTGACCGAACACACCGACGAGCTGGCCCGCATCGTCACCAGCGAGCACGGCAAGGTGCTCTCGGACGCCGCAGGCGAAATAGGCCGCGGCATCGAGGTTGTCGAATTCGCCTGCGGCATCTCGCAGGCGCTCAAGGGCGAATTCTCCGACCAGGTCTCGGGCGGAATCGACGTGTTCTCCTTCCGGCAGCCGCTGGGCGTCGTCGCAGGCATCACCCCGTTCAACTTCCCGGTCATGGTGCCGCTGTGGATGGCTCCGGTGGCCATTGCCACCGGCAACGCCTTCATCCTCAAGCCCTCTGAACGTGACCCGTCCGCGGCACTGCTGATCGCGGAGCTGTTCAAGCAGGCAGGCCTGCCGGACGGCGTATTCCAGGTGCTGCACGGCGGCAAGGAAACCGTGGACGGGCTGCTGACCCACCCGGACGTAGACGGCATCTCCTTCGTGGGCTCCACCCCGATCGCGAAGTACGTACACGAGACCGCCACCAAGCACGGCAAGCGCGTCCAGGCACTGGGCGGCGCGAAGAACCATGCGGTCATCATGCCGGATGCGGACATGGAACTGGCCGCGGACCACATCAACGCCGCGGCCTTCGGCTCCGCGGGCCAGCGCTGCATGGCGATCTCCGTGGCGGTGGCCGTGGGCGATGCCGCCGACGCGCTGGTGGACAAGCTGGCCGAACGCGGCCGCGGCGTGAACGTCTCCCACGGTTTCGACGAAAAGGCCGACATGGGCCCGGTCATCACCCCGGCCTCCAAGTCGCGTCTGCAGAAGATCGTCGGCGAGGCAGAAGAAGCCGGCGCCGCGCTGATTCTTGACGGGCGCGACCTGGTGGTCAAGGACCACGAGAACGGATTCTTCGTCGGTCCGACCATCCTGGACAAGGTCAGCCGCGAGATGAGCGCCTACACCGAGGAAATCTTCGGCCCGGTGCTGGTGGTGCTGCGGGTGGCTTCGCTGGAAGAAGCAATCGAAGTGGTCAACGCGAACCCGTACGGCAATGGCACCGCGATCTTCACATCCTCCGGCGCCCACGCCCGCACCTACACCCGCCGCATCCACGTGGGCATGGTCGGAGTGAACATCCCGCTCCCGGTTCCGGTGGCCTGGCACTCCTTCGGAGGCTGGAAGGACTCGCTGTTCGGCGAGCACCACATCTACGGTCCGGACGGCGTGCGCTTCTACACCCGCGGCAAGGCCGTCACCCAGCGCTGGCCCGAACCTGCGCAGGCATCTACCGCAAGCTTCAATTTCCCGTCCAACTAACGTCGTACGCCGGGTCGCCCCGGCAGCTTGAATGAAGAGAAAAGACCCATGTCACAGAACAACATCACCATCGGCACGGCCCCGGATTCATGGGGCGTCTGGTTCGCCGACGACGCGAAGCAGACCCCCTGGCAGCGTTTTCTTGATGAAGTAGTCGAGGCTGGATACCGGACCATCGAACTCGGCCCCTACGGCTACCTGCCGGCAGACCCTGCAAAGCTGGCCGACGAGCTGGCCCAGCGCAACCTGAAGGTCAGCGCCGGGACCGTCTTCACCGCATTCCACCGCGGCGTGGATGGTTCGGCCGGCGCCTGGGACGAAGCTTGGGAACCGGCCCGCAAGGTCGCCGAGCTGACTGCTGCAGTGGGCGGTGAAAACATCGTGGTCATTCCGGCGATGTGGCGCGACGACGTGACCGGGCAGGCCATTGAATCCGGTGTTCTGGACGATGCGGCCTGGGAGGCGCTGGCGGCCGGGCACGACCGCCTAGGCAGGATTCTGGCCGAGGACTTCGGGTTGAAACAGCAGTTCCACTCGCACGCGGACTCCCACGTCTGCGGGCAGCCGGATATTGAGAAGTTCTTGGCGCTGACTAACCCGGAGTACACGAATCTGTGTTTGGATACCGGCCATGCAGAGTACGGCGGGGCCTCCAGTCTCGAGCTCATCCGCAAGTACCCGGAGCGCATCGGCTACCTGCACCTGAAGCAGGTCGACCCAGTAGTGCTGGAGCGGGTGCGGGCCGAGGACATGACATGGGCCGCCGCCAACTTGGCCGGCGTCATGTGCGAGCCCCCGGCTGGCATTCCGGACCTGGAGCTGGTGCTGCGCGAGGTGGAAGCGCTGGGCAGGCCGATCTACGGCATTGTCGAGCAGGACATGTACCCGGTGGCCGATTTCTCGGTTCCGCTGCCCATCGCCACCCGAACCCGCCAATACCTGCTTAGCTGCGGCTCGCGGACCCGCGTCTAGAACCCTTGGAAAGGCCTACGCCATGAACGTTACTACTGCGGGAACCGTTCCCGCCGCACGACAGGAAACCACACAGAAGGGACACGCCGTGGCACAGACGCTGCGTATTGCCGTGGTCGGAGCCGGCCGAATGGGCACGGACCACATCCAGCGGCTCCACCGCCGTATTACCGGGGCGGCAGTGACCGCAGTGGTGGACATCGATCTGGACCGGGTGAACGCCGCCATCGAGGGCATCCCGGGCGCCACCGGATATAGCGACCTGAACCAGGCGCTGGATTCGGGTGAGGTGGACGCGGTCCTGTTGGCCACGCCAGGATTCCTGCACAAGGATGCGCTGCTGGCAATCCTCCAGCGTGACCTTCCGGTACTCTGCGAAAAGCCGCTGACCATGGACGCTGCCACCTCATGGGAGGTCGTGCAGGCCGAGGCCGCGCTGGGCAGCAAACGCATCCAGGTCGGCTTTATGCGCCGCTTCGACAAGGAATACATCCAGTTGCGCAACCTCGTGGCCGGCGGCGAGCTGGGTGAGCTGTTAATGCTGCACCATCAGCACCGCAACCCCGACATTCCACCGGGTTTCACCAGCGAAAACATGATCGCAGACTCCGTGGTCCACGAATTCGACGCGATCCGCTTCTTCACCGGCGAGGAAATCACCTCGGTCCAGGTGCGCACCGGCAAGAAGACCCGCACCAACGACGGCAAGCTGGCCGACCCGCAGCACGTGCTGATTGAAACCGAATCCGGTGTGCTCGCCGACGTGGAGATCTTCGTGCAGGCCAAGTTCGGCTACCAGGTGGCCACCGAAGCCTCCTTCGAAGAAGGCATCGTGAACATCGGCGGAGACTCCGGGGCCTATATCCGCAGCGCAGGACGCTGGGGTGGCAACGTCACTCCGGGATTCGAAGAACGATTTATTGCGGCATATGACACCGAAGTCCAAGCGTGGGTTGATGCCTCGCTGCGCGGTGAAATCGCTGGACCAAGCGCGTGGGACGGCTATGCCGCCGCAGCTTGCTGCGAGGCGGGTGTTGAAGCGCTGCACAGCGGTGCCAAGATTGACGTAAAACTCCAGAACAAGCCCGAGCTCTACGCCTAAGAGGACGAATCCATGAAAATTGCATTGGATCCCACCCCGTTCCACCACAGCCACTCGCTGTTGGAATTTCCCAAGCTGGCTCGGGATTTGGGGTACGACTATCTGCAGATCACTCCGCACAAGGACTTCCTGCCGTTCTTTTCACATCCTAAGGCCGACGACGAACTGGTGGCCAAGCTGGCCGCTGAATGCAAGAAGCACGGTGTCGAGATCGCGTCAGTGCTGCCTGTGCTCAAGTGGTCCTCCCCGGATCCGGTCATCCGCGAAGCCTCGGTGCGCTACTGGAAGCGCGCCGTGCAGATTACCGTCGACCTGGGTGTCACCCAGATGAATACGGAGTTCTCCGGACGCCCTGAACAACCGGAGGAATCCGAAGCTGCCTTCTACCGCTCCATGGAGGAACTGGTACCGCTGATCGAGCGCGAAGGTGTCCACGTGGCCATCGACCCGCATCCGGACGATTTCGTCGAAGAAGGCCTGGCCGGATGGCGGATGATCCGCGGGATCAATTCCCCGAACTTCGGGTTCGCATATGTAGCCGCGCACACCTTCCATATGAAGGACGAGCCGCTGGAAATCATGCAGGCGGCGGGAGACCGCCTGCGCGTGGTCCACGTTGCCGACACCCTGAACCACAACGCCTCGCACGGCCTGCGGTACATCACCAACCCGCCGGGCAACGCGGTGCGCGTGCACCAGCACCTGCGCATCGGCGATGGTGATGTGAACTGGGACGAATTCTTCGGCGGCCTGGCCTCCAACGGATTCCTGGACCGGGAAGAGACCGTCATGGCGACCTGCGTATTCGCAGAAAACGAGCGCGCGGCCGAGGTTGCGCGCTACCAAATGGACACGATGAAGCAGTACATCCAGAAGGTCGGCGTGCTGTCGTAACCGGAATCCATCCTGCGCAAAAGCACCGAAGAGCATGGCTTTTCGGTGCTTTTGCGCTGCCCTGGCGCAATCATTGACGGGGAGAAAAAGAAGTTAACTTTGTCGTTACTAGCCTTGCCCGGTTGATCTTAATGACGTAATGTCATAACAAATGAACTTGTGATTGCAGTCACCTTATGGTGGCCCGCGGCAAAGGAGCGCATGTTGGCATCGAAAACTAAGGGCAGCCATTATCAGCTGCCCCCGCTGACCAAGGGGCCGCACTCGCGGCGTCTGGGAATCATCGCCTACGTGGCAACCTTCGGCGGCCT
The DNA here is from genome assembly GCF_046940185.1 of Arthrobacter sp. 'calajunan'. NCBI lineage: Bacteria > Bacillati > Actinomycetota > Actinomycetes > Micrococcales > Micrococcaceae > Arthrobacter > Arthrobacter sp. 'calajunan'. The sequence continues at coordinate 213,633 of NZ_JBKZDY010000006.1, read as the reverse complement.
GCTCTTCGGCTACGATACCGGCGTGATCAACGGCGCCCTGGAGCCGCTGCGCCGCGAGCTGCAGATCAACGCCACCACCGAAGGTTTTGTTGTCAGCATCCTGATCCTCGGCGCCGCAGTCGGCGCACTGCTCGGCGGCCGGCTGGCCGACAAGGCAGGCCGGCGCAAAACCATCTTGTACCTGGCCATCGTCTTCGTCGTCGGAACCGTTTTGTGTTCGCTGGCCCCGACGTGGCAGCTTCTTGCGCTGGGCCGTTTCATCCTCGGTTTGGCCGTGGGCGGGGCCTCGGCCATTGTCCCGGTCTACCTGGCCGAGATCGCGCCGCAGGAACAGCGTGGCTCGCTGGTGACCCGCAATGAGGTCATGATTGTTTCCGGCCAGTTCGCCGCCTTCGTGATCAACGCGGTGATCTACCAGATCTGGGGCCACCATGACTTCATCTGGCGCTACATGCTCATTGTGGCGGTGCTCCCGGCGATCGCTCTGCTGGTCGGCATGATCTTCCTGCCGGAATCACCGCGATGGCTGATCTCCCAGGGCAAGCACAAGCACGCGCTGATGGTTCTTGAACAGGTCCGTGACAAGGAACGTGCCGCAGCTGAAATCGCGGAAGTCGAGCATCTGGCGCAGGAAGAGGAGAAAACCCAGACTGCGGGCTGGTCCGACCTGGCTGTGCCGTGGGTGCGCCGACTGGTCATCATCGGAGCCCTGGTCGGTGTGTTCTCCCAGTTCTCGGGTATCAACGCGGTCATGTACTACGGTTCGCAGTTGCTGCAGAACGCAGGCTTCTCTGCAGACGCAGCCATCGTCTTCAACACCCTCAACGGCTTCTTCTCGGTTTCCGGCGTGCTGATCTGCATCTTCCTGATCAACAAGATCTCCCGCCGCAAGATGATCATCACCGGCTTCGTGCTGACCACCACCTTCCATCTGCTGATCGCGCTGACTGCAACGCTCATGCCGGAAGGCGATGCGAAGATGTGGATGATCCTGGTCTTCGTTCTATGCTTCGTCATCTCCATGCAGGGCGCTATCGGCCCGCTGTCTTGGCTGATCCTCTCGGAGCTCTTTCCTCTGAAAATCCGCACCTTTGCCACCGGCACCGCGGTGACCGCGTTGTGGCTGGCTAACGCGGTAGTCGCCTTCGTCTTCCCGCCGATGATCGCAGGGCTCGGCATCGCCGGCACGTTCTACTGCTTCTTCGCGGTGGGCATCGTGGCAGTCATCGTGTTGTACAAGGAACTTCCCGAGACCGGGAACAAATCTCTGGAGCAGTTCGAAGAGGAATTCCAAACCGGTTTCATCGAAAAAGTGAAGGGATAACCCGTGAGCATCATCGCTGCAGTCGCAGAAAGCAGGGAAGGCGAACTTGCCCTGCACGCGGGGATCGAGGAAGCGCGCACCCGGCGCGAGGACCTGATTATCTTCAACCTTGGCCTCACTCCGATCAAGCCCGCAGATGTTCCCACCGACATCTCCTGGCGGGCCATCGAACGCGAAGGCCGTGCGGACCGGGATCCGGTCGACGCGCTGCTCGAGGAAATATCCGAAAACCGGACGGTGACCCGCGTGGTCATCGGCCTGCGCAAACGTTCACCCATGGGCAAGGCCCTCTTGGGGAGCCTGAGCCAGCGCATCCTGCTGAATTCCCCCGTGCCGGTCCTTGCGGTCCGGCCGCAGACCTAAAACTAGTAAACCAACCGCATTCCGCGGTGCACTCAACAAGGAGCAGAAATGAAGGAATCCCTCGGCGTCGCCGTCATCGGTGCAGGCATGGCCGGCAAGGCCCACGCTGCGGCCTACCGCGCCGCCAGTACCCTGTACAGCCCGACCCTGCCGGAGATCCGTTTGGTGTCCATCGGCGATGTCAACGCCGAATTCGGCCAGGCCGCCGCGGATCGTTTCGGTTACGAGCGCCATGATTCCAGCTGGCGGGCTATTGCCGAGGCCGATGACATCGACGTGGTGTCCGTGGTGATCGCGAACTCCATGCACCGCGAGGTCGTCGAGGGCCTGTTGGCCGCCGGGAAGCACGTTTTGTGCGAAAAGCCCTTGTCGGACACCCTGGAGGACGCCCGCGCCATGGCGCAGGCCGCTGACGAGGCCGAAGCCCGCGGCGTGCTGGGCCGCATCGGTTTCACCTTCCACCGCACCCCGGGCCTGGCTGCGATCCGCAACCTGATCCAGGACGGCACGCTGGGCAAGGTGCTGCATTTTTCCGGCCGCTACTGGACCGACTACGGCTGCGATGCACAGGCTCCGATGAGCTGGCGCTACAAGGGCGGCGCCGGATCCGGTGCGCTGGCCGACGTTGGAAGCCACCTGACCTATGTCTCCGAATTCCTCTGCGGCCCGATCCGGTCGGTATCCGGCGGCCTGCTGGACACCGTTATTACCGAGCGTCCGCTGCCGCTTGGCGCTGTGCTGGGGCACGATCACGCCGAGGTCTCCGACGTGACCGAACCAGTAGAGAACGACGACGTGGCTTCTTTCGGTGTCCGCTTCGAACAGGGCATCGGCACCCTGCAGGTGTCCCGCGTGGCCGCGGGACACGCCAATGCGTTGATCGTTGAGGTCTTCTGCGAAAACGGCGCTGCGGTGTTCGACCAGTCTCGGCCATCCGAGATTCAGCTGTACCTGCACGGCGAATCAGACCGTACCAACGGCTACCGCCGCATCATCCTGGGCCCAGAGCACCCGTACCTGCGCGGCGGCCTGGCCATGGACGCCCCGATGGTCGGATTCGGCCAGAACGACGCCTTCGGCTACCAGGCTCGGGCATTTCTCGAAGAAGTCGCAGGGCTTTCCGTAGAGCGGTCGCTGCCACGTTGCGCCACCTTCGCGGACGGCGTGCGCAACATGGAAATCCTCGACGCGGTGGCGGCTTCGGCGCAGTCTTCCGGAGCTGCAGTGCAGATCGCCGACTCCTCGCTGCAGGAAGCCTAGACGCGGAACCACGTTTTCCCGGGCTCCGCAGTCCCGAAAGGGCTGCGGGGCCCGGTCTTTCAGGCGCCCGGCGCGCTGCTGCGGACGACCAGCTGGGGTGGGTGCTTGACCGTGCGCACCTTCGACGCGGGGTTCGTTGCCAGGCCCATGGCGGAGGCGGCCAGTGCGTTGACGTCCTGGCGGGAGGTAGTGAGGTCTGCAAACGCCAGGCGGGCGAACTCGCTGTCGTCAAAACCCGTCAGCGCCACATCCTGTGGGATGCGCAGCCCGCGGGAAAGCAGCGTCTGACGGGCACCGAGGGCGCTGCGGTCGTTGAATGCGAGCACCGCGGTAGGCATCTGGGTGGGGTCGCAATGTTCCAGATAATCACCCAGCGCCTGGGCGGCGACCTGTTCGCAAGGACCCGAGAGTACCTGTTCTCCGTGCAGTTGCCCGTTGCTGCCCTCGATCGCCCTGTTGAAGGCCGCGGCGCGTTGCCGAGCGGCCACCGCGGCGCCGCCGTTCAGGTGCAGCAGCCTGGTATGCCCGGCGGAGGCCAGATGGCTGACAAGCTGTTCAATGCCGGCAGCTTCGTCGGTGAGCACCGAGGGAATGCCGGAGTAGTTTCGCAGCAGGCTGACCACCGGAACCTGCGAGGCTAGCTGCGCCATGGCTGCTGGCGGCAGTGAGCTGGAAACCGCGATGATCCCCTCGACCCCCGCATCGATGAGCGTGTCCATAGTGCGCTGCTCATCCCGCCGCTCCGAAGTTGCGCCTAAAATCAACTCATAACCTTTGTTTTCCGCTTCGACATAAAGGGCGTCGGCGAGTTCCGCATGTAGCGGTTCGCCCAGCATCAGGGTCAGCCCCAATGTCCGGCTGCGGTGGCTGCGCAGCGAGCGTGCGCGCGAATCCGGTCGGTAGCCCATCGCCGCGGCTGCATCTTTGACCTTCTGCCGCGAGGCTTCGCTGGCTCCTTCGGCATTGCGCATCACGATTGACGCCAGCGCCACTGAGACGCCGGCTTTGCTAGCGACGTCCGCGAGGGTCGGGCGCTTCTGGGATGGCTTGGTTTCGGTCACCGCAAAACTTTCTTCTAGAACGTTCTAGACGTGTGCTCTCCAGTGTGCCATGCTTTGTATCGACACATCAATTAGAACGTTCTAGGAGGCTACGTTGAGCTACGAAAATATCCCGTCCGAGCGGCCCGAGGCGCTGCGGATCGCCGTGATTGGCACCGGATGGATTGGGGCCTTCCACGCCCGCAGTCTGGCCGACCATATTCCGGGCGCTCAGCTGTATGCCGTAGCGGATCCGGCCGAGGGCCGAGCGGCGGCCCTTGCAGCAGAAGTCGGCTGCCCGCGGGCAACGCAGCGCATCGAGGACGTCTTTGAAGACGAACAAGTTGACGCCGTGGTGATCGGAGCGCCTTCTGCGTTCCACGCGCAGCTCATCACCCAGGCTGCGCGGGCCGGAAAACACGTCTTCTGCGAAAAGCCGACAGCGCATGCCGTCAACGATCTGGATGCGGCGCTGGAGGAGGTCGAGCGAGCGCAGGTAGTTTTTCAGGTCGGTTTCAACCGACGGTTCTCCGCGGATTTCGCCTACGCCGGGGAGCAGGTGCGTGCCGGAGCCATTGGGCGTGTTCAGCTGTTGCGTTCGGTGACCCGCGACCCGGCCGTCGCCGGGGGACTGCCCAACGCCGGTGCCATCCGTAGCCACGTCATCTTCACCGAAACCCTGATCCACGATTTCGATGCACTGAATTGGCTTAATCCGGGCGCCCAGGCCGTTGAAGTGCATACGGTCGCCGCTGCGCTGGTCGCCCCGGAACACAAGGACTCCGGATTGCTGGATACCGCGGTCGTCACCGTTCGCTACGACAATGGGGCCATCGCCATTGCGGAGGCAAGTTTCTCCGCCAGCTACGGGTACGACGTGCGCGGCGAGGTCTTCGGCAGCGGAGGGATGCTCCAAGCCGGCGGGCCTGCCCACCAATCCGCGATATTGTTCGACGCGCAGGGTGCGCAGGCGGAAACTTCTCGACTGAACATCGACTTGTTCGCCGACGCCTACCGCAAGCAGCTGGACGTTTTTGTGCTCAAGGTGCGCGGCACCCGGCAGGGAACCGCGCACGCGGCGCTGGAGGTGCCCGGAGGATCCGACGCGCGCGCAGCTCTGCGGATTGCGCTCGCGGCCCTGGAATCCCACGAATCCGGCCTACCGGTACGCTTGGATGCCGCGTCGCGCCTGGCGGTGGCCGGATGACCCGGAAGCTGGCCGTCTGCGCAGAGATGGTATTCACCGAACTTCCCCTCGACCAGCGGGCCGCTGCCTTGCATGAAGCCGGCTTCGAGGTTGAGCTGTGGGACACCGAAGGCAAGGACCTGGCGGCGCTGGAACGCAGTGGAGCGCGTTTCGGCTCCATGAGCGGGTACAGCGACGGAAGCCTGTGCGATCCCGAGACCGCCCATCGCGTGGTGGAGTCCGCTCGCGAGCTGATCCCGACCGCTCACCGGCTGGGCATCAGCCGGTTGGTGGTGCACCCCGCTCAACTGGTCAACGGGCAGGCCGCGGTGCCGCGCTACCGCAGCACCGGAGACATGTGGCTGACTGCTGCGAAAACCCTGGAGGAGCTGGGCAAGTTGGGGGAGGAACACGACGTCGGTTTCCTTCTCGAGAACCTGAACACCATTGTGGACCATCCTGGAATCCCGCTGGCCCGGGCCAAGGACACCTTGGCCCTGGTGGAATCAGTGGGGCATCCACGGGTGAAGATGATGTTGGATCTCTATCACGCGCAGATTGGCGAAGGCAATCTGATAGCGCTGCTGGAACGCGCGTTGCCGCATATCGGGGAGGTGCAGGTGGCTGACGTTCCCGGACGCTGCGAGCCGGGCACCGGGGAGATTAATTACCGTTCGGTTGCCTCGGCATTATCACGCCTGGGCTACGAAGGCCCAGTGGGCCTCGAAGCCTATGCCAGTGGGGACAGCCTTCAGGCAATACAAGCCTTCCGCGCCGCCTTTGAGCCGTGGGCTGGCATGCTCTAGAAGAAAACCGAAGTATGGCGATGGCCGGGACCGCGAGAGCGATCCCGGCCATCGCCGTAATTCCAGTACTTGCCAGGCTAAGAGCCGAAGGGAAGTCGTGGATCCATCTGCTGCTCGTCCCAAGTCTGCCGGACCCAGCCATGATGCGGGTCGTCGCTGATCAGCCAGTCGCGCACGCGGCCAGGGCCTGCCATTACGTTCAAGTAGTACAAATCGTAGCCAGGAGCGGCCATCGCTGGGCCGTGCCAGCCATAGGGAACCAGCACCACGTCGCCAGTGCGAACTTCGGTATTCACGTCGATGGGGCGCTCGTCGGAGGCGTACACGCGGGCGTAGCCGATGGGGTCGGTGGCCGCAGGCGTCGGCATACCGGCAGCCAGTTGTGTTTCGAAGTAGTAGATCTCCTCCAGCGAGGTCTCGCCCTCCTTCTCCTCATCGTGCTTGTGCGGAGGATAGGAAGACCAATTGCCGGCGGGAGTGATGACCTCGCAGACGATGAAGCGATCGGCTTCAAGCGCTGCGGGGGTACCGAAATTGTGCACCTGGCGCGAACAGTTGCCCGCGCCGCGCAACTCGACCGGGGTCTGCTCGGAGGTGATCAGCCGGGTTGGGTACTGCTGTTTCGCGGGCGCCAAAGCTACTGCCACGCGGCCGCCTCCGGCCGAGGCCAGCGTCAGGGTGGTGTCGATCCCGGTGTAGAGCACGTCTGCGGGCCCGGCGAATACCGAACTGCGACCCGAGAGCTGGTATTCCCGACCGTCAACCGTCGCAGTGAAAGATCCCCCGGAAAGCGGAACAACGATACGTTCCTCGGCGGCGGCGTCCATTTCGAGAACCTGTCCCGGGGATAGCTCTGCGACTTTGAGCCCAGTATGGGCCCAGCCCTCAACGGACATGGTTGAATCATGGGCTCCGAGCGAAACGCTCCAGTCGCCGTCGGCTGCGGAGCCGGCGGGGTAAATCCAATCGGTCATGCATCGTTCCTTTCAGGAGCGGTGCGTAAACGCCTAGCGTTGCACCAAGGTCATTTCAAAGCTGTAGGAATCAGCCCTGTATACGTGGGAACCGGTTTCGACATTGCGTCCGGTGTCATCCACGGCGGTACGCTGCATGGTGACCAGGGCGGAGCCCTTGTCGGTATCCAGCGCTTCGGCCTGCGACTTGTCGGCGATGGTGGCACCAATACGTTGCTGGGCCAGACGGAAGTTCACACCTGCGCTGCGCAGCAGCTCATAGAGGCCATGCTCGCGCAGCGATTCCTCGCTGAGCTCTACGATGTCGTCGCGGACCCAGTTTTCCATCAGCGCCAGCGGGCTGCCTCCAGCTGAACGCAGTCGGGTGAAGTGGTAAACCGAAACGTCCTTGGGAAGTGCCAGCAATTCCTGGATTTCGGCCGGGGCCTGCGTGTGTTCGAAGCTCAGCAGGGTCGTGGAAGGCTTCTTGCCAGCCCGTTCGAGGTCGTCGTTCAGGCTAGACAACTCCAGATGACGGCGGATCTGGCTGGAAACGACCTGCGTCCCAACACCACGCTTGCGGACTAGGAGGCCGGACTGGACCAGATCGTCCATGGCCTTGCGGATGGTCGGACGCGAGAGCCGCAGGCGCTGGGCAAGCTCGATTTCGTTTTCAAGGCGGGAGCCGGATTCCAGCGATCCGTCGTGAATGGCCTTTTCAATCCCCTGCACTACCTGGTGGTACAGGGGAATCGGTGAAGATCGATCGATCTTGATGCTCAGTGGTGCGCTCACGGTTAACTCCCTTGTCTGGCGACCTTGCCGTCAAATGTCGCTTTGACAGGACAAATATATCCGAAAGTTCGCCAATTGGGCATCCGGGTGGTGGGAATCTGCTGAAAATCGGCGCTTTTCAGCCTCTCGAGGCCACTCGAATCCTTGGTACATGGGGTTTCAAGGGTGGCTGGCTGAATGCTGAAAATAGCCTTCGACATGGCTCGTTGGACAGGAAGGTCTACTTGTCCAATTGTCCTGACAAAAAACTTTGGGATTTTTATTGATTAACTCGACAAAGCGCTCATAAGGTCTGTGTGGAACGGTCCAATTTTGGTCGAAGGATGCATCTAGGCGATGCGCCCCGGGAAGCCCGGCAGAGCAGCAGGAGTGAAAATGACAGAGCAGAAAAGCATTGGTGTCGGTCTGATTTCGGTGGGGTGGATGGGGAAACTCCACGCCCGCGCCTATACCTCGGTTCCATACGTTTATCCGGAACTGGGCATCATTCCGCGACTGGTGATTGCCGCGGATGCCGAGCAGTCCCGGGTGGACTTCGCGATCTCAGTCCTGGGGTTCGAGCGGGGAACCAAGGACTACCGCGAGGTGCTCAACGACCCTGAAGTTGATGTCGTGTCCATTTGTGCGCCGAACTTCCTCCATGCCGAGATGGCTGTGGCGGCGGCCGAAGCAGGCAAGCACTTCTGGATCGAAAAGCCGGCCGGTCGAAGCCTTGCTGAGACCGCCGCGATCCAAGCGGCTGTCGAGCGGAACGGAGTGGAAACCTCCATCGGGTTCAACTACCGGCATGCCCCTGCCATCGAGCACGTGCGCCAGCTGGTGGTCGATGGGCGGTTGGGCGAAATCACCAACGTTCGGGCAAGCTTCTTGGCGGGTTATGCGGCGGAGCCGAACGGCGCATTGTCGTGGCGGTTCGAACGGAAGCTCGCTGGCAGCGGGGTGCTGGCTGACCTCTTCAGTCACGCGGTAGACCTCTGCCAGTACACGGTTGGGGCGATCAGCGAGGTCACCGCGGCGACCAGCATCATGTTTGAAGCCCGCCCGAAGCTATCGATGGGGCGCGGCACGCATTTCGACGTGATCGAGGGAGGCGAGCTGGGTGCGGTTGAGAACGAAGACTACGCAGCCGCGCTGGTCCAGTTCGCCGGGCCGGACCGGGCGCTCAAGACGGTGGGCACCATTGAAGCGTCGCGTGTCGCGGTGGGCCCCGAGTGTGGGTACCGGCTGGAAATCTACGGTACCGAGGGGTCGGTGAAGTGGGATTTCGAGCGCATGAACGAGCTCCAGGTGGTGCTCGGGCGTGCCAACGAAGAGCAGGGATATACCACCACCGTTGCCTCGCCAAAATACGGCGACTATGCGCGTTTTCAGCCTGGTCCCGGCAATGCCATGGGGTTTGATGATCTCAAGATCATCGAGGCCAAGAAATTTCTCGCGGCCGTGGCCGGCGGGGCGGAGCTGAATTCCAATATTCATGACGCGGTAGCCGCGGCCGCCGTGGTGGAGGCCGCCGAGCAGTCAGCGCAGACTAGGTCCTGGCATTCGGTGGAACAGCAAGTCGGCGCCACGTGCGCCCGGTAGGGCGGCGCCATGGCTGAGTCGTTGCGCCGTCGACCCACCATCCGCGACGTCGCCAGTCATGCGGGTGTCTCCAAGTCGCTGGTTTCGCTGGTGCTGTCGAATCCGGATCGTGTGAGTCCTCAGCGCCGCGAAAAAGTTGAAGCATCCATTCGGGCTCTGGGTTACCAGCCAAATCTCGCTGCTCGCTCGCTGGCCTCGGAGAACCCTCGGGTGATCGGAGTCGTGCTTGGCGAGCTTCACAACCCATGGGTTCTTGAAGTCGCCGAAGTCGTCCGGGACGAGCTGCAGGAAACGGGATTCGATGTCTTGTTCAGCGCCGCCCCGGCCCACGAAGGAAGGGGTGTGGAAGCATCGTCTTTTCAGGCATTGCGCGACTTGCGGGTGAGTGGCTTCCTGGTGGTGGGAACCGTTGACGAGAGTTCTGGATTCGAGGTTGTCCTGGATGGCGCGCAGGCGGTGTTCATCGGCAGCGGCCGGGCTACCCAGGGTTCTATAGGCGTCGTCGAAGTGGACGACGCGCAGGGTATTGCGCGGGTTGTGGAGCATCTGGTGGCCGCCGGGTTTTCCCGCATTGCTCATGTATCCGGCGGTTCCGGTTCGGTGTCCGGCAACAGGGAATCGGCCTACCATCGTGCAATGGGACAGCATGGGCTGCAGGGGCATGCGCGAGTGCTTGAGGCAGGGCCAACATTGGAAGCCGGCCGGAAGGCCGTGGCGGACATGCTGTTGGTGGGGCCGGTCCCGGAAGCGCTGATCTGCTTCAACGATCTTGTGGCGCTCGGAGCGTTGCAGGCCTTGGATGAAGCTGCGCAACAGGTCGCGGTCACCGGGTACGACAACATCGCGCTGTCGGGCATGTCTCGGATTTCTCTGACGAGCGTGGACCCTGACACCGATGAATTGGGCAGATGCGGCGCACGCTTGCTGCTGCGTATGCTCCGTGCGCCCGATGGCCAGTTTTCTCGACGGATCCTGGTTTCGCCTGAGTTGGTTGTGCGTGAATCGTCCCGTCGGAGGCGTCCTGCGCCGTGACCGGGCGAGCTCGGTGTTGCCCCAATTAAGCGAATTTCTCGTAAGAACATCCTTATGTCTTTACAAAGTATTGACGGATCGACATTCTTGGCGCAGACTTTAGGGGACCTGTGATTCACATCACGAGCATTTTTGAGTAGGCGGCATGATCCAGGGGATGACGGAACCTGCCGACGGTTACCTGAAGGGAACAGGACTATGGGAATGACAACTTGGCGGAAAGCGGCGCTTGCGCTCGCGATTGTTCCGACCCTCGGACTGGCCGCTTGCTCGGGCCAGGGTGGTCGCGAGCCGGTAGCTAGCGGGGCGGAAGGTGGCGGGCAGGTTGCTTCTACTGATCGCATAAAGATTGCCGTGATCACCCACGCTCCTCCAGGGGACACCTTCTGGGACATCATCCGCAAGGGTGCAGAAGAAGCTGCGGCGAAGGACAATGTCGAACTGCAGTATCTTGGCGACCCCGACGGCGGACGCCAGTCGCAGCTCATCGAGCAGGCAGTGGACCAAGGTGTCGATGGCATTGCCGTCACTCTGGCCAAGCCGGACGCGATGGCCGGCGCTTTGAAGAAGGCTACCGACGCAGGCATTCCGATCGTCAGCCTTAATGCGGGCGAAGACCGTTTCAAGGACCTTGGCGCCTTTGCCCACTTCGGTTCTGACGAACAGCTTGCTGGGGAAGCCGCCGGCGAAAAGTTGAAGTCAGAAGGCATCAAGAAGCCGATCTGCGTGATCCAGGACCAGGGGCACGTTGGTCTTGAAGCCCGCTGCGCCGGCGTCAAGAAGGTCGTTCCGGCCACGGAGGTACTTTACGTCCAGGGAACCGACATGACCCAAGTGGAATCGACCTCCACGGCCAAGCTGCAGGCTGATGCCGAAGCCGACGCCATCATCGGTCTGGGAGCGCCGATCACCATGACACTGCTCAAGGCAAAGGCCACCGCCAATTCGGAAGTCAACGTGGTCTCCTTTGACATGAACCCGCAGCTGGTCACCGAAATCCAGGAAGGCAATGTGCTGTTCACCGTAGACCAGCAGCCATGGCTGCAAGGCTACATGGCCGTCGACTCGCTGTGGCAGAATCACCGGGGAGGATTCACCATCGGCGGCGGCCAAGCCACCTTGACCGGCCCAACCATTGTCGACAAGGAAGTCGCGGACCGTATTTCCACCTTTGCCCAGGAAGGCATCCGCTAAGCACGTCCCCTCGATCCTGCGCCGCCAAATCCGGCATCGAGTTAGCGGCGCAGGAACACCGGACCAGGAGAAAACACCATGACACTCACAACAGCTTCCACCTCTCGTAAAACCTCGGCACAACCAGGAGATGAACGCGTCGCCAAGAAAAGCGCGCTGTCAGTCCTGCTGGGTCGTCCGGAAATCGGCGCCCTTGTCGGTGCCGTCGCACTTTTCATCTTTTTCGCCATCGTCGCACCTGTCTTTCTGGCACCGGCCTCCATGGCGACCGTCCTGTACGGCGCTTCGACCATCGGCATCATGGCTGTGGGCGTCTCCCTGCTGATGATCGGCGGAGAGTTCGACCTGTCCACCGGTGTCGCAGTGATTTCCTCCGCCTTGAGCGCCTCGCTGCTTTCCTGGTACTTCGGTTTGAACGTTTGGGTCGGAGTGGTGTTGGCCCTGGTCGTCTCATTGTTGATCGGCTTCATCAACGGAATCATTCTGATCAAGACCAAGCTTCCTTCGTTCATCGTGACGCTCGCCAGCTTCCTCATGCTGACTGGCTTGAATTTGGGCCTGACTCGCGCAATCGGCGGCTCGGTCTCCTCGCCATCGATCGCCAACATGGATGGTTTCCAAAGCGCGAAGGCAGTTTTCGCCTCATCCGTGAATATTGCGGGAATCGACGTGAAGGTCACCGTTTTCATCTGGCTGATCATGGTCGTCATCGCCTCCTGGATCCTGCTTCGCACGAAGGTGGGCAACTGGATTTTCGCCATCGGCGGCGATGAAAAGGCCGCCCGCGCGGTCGGTGTGCCTGTAGTACGCACCAAGATCGGACTGTTCATGGCAGTCGGCTTCTGCGGCTGGGTCCTGGGCATGCACAACCTGTTCGCCTTCGACACTGTCCAATCCGGCGAAGGCATCGGCAACGAATTCCTCTACATTATCGCCGCGGTGATCGGCGGCTGCCTGCTGACCGGCGGCTACGGCTCAGCCATCGGCGGCGCCATCGGCGCCTTCATCTTCGGCATGGCCAACAAGGGCATTGTCTACGCCGAATGGAACCCGGACTGGTTCAAGTTCTTCCTGGGCCTGATGCTCCTGCTGGCCACGGTAGTGAACATCGTGGTGAAGAAGCGCGCGGAATCCAGCAAGTAGCGAAAGGGAAAAAGGACTATGAAATCTCGACTCACCAACGAGCAGCTGCTTGAGAAGCTGGAACCAAAGACCAGCGACAATCTTCTGACCTTGAAAAACGTGGGCAAGCACTACGGAAGCATCATCGCCCTGCGGGGCGTGGATATGCAGGTCGACCCGGGGAAAGTCACCTGCGTGCTGGGTGACAACGGTGCGGGCAAGTCCACGCTGATCAAAATCATCGCTGGCCTGCATCAGCATGACGAAGGCGAATTTACGCTGCACGGCTCGAACATCAAGTTGAAGAGCCCCCGCGTGGCTCTGGACGCCGGCATCGCCGCGGTTTACCAGGACTTGGCCGTCGTCCCGCTGATGCCCATCTGGCGCAACTTTTTCCTGGGCTCTGAGCTGACCACGGGTGTTGGTCCGTTCAAGAAGCTGGACGTGAAGAAAATGAAGGAGATCGCCAAGAAGGAATTGCTCGACATGGGTATCGACTTGCGCGACGTGGAGCAGCCCATCGGCCAGCTATCTGGCGGCGAGAGGCAGTGCGTGGCCATTGCCCGTGCGGTGTATTTCGGCGCCAAGGTGCTGATTCTGGATGAGCCCACGGCGGCATTGGGTGTGAAGCAGTCTGGTGTCGTGCTGCGGTATATCCTGCAGGCGCGCGACCGCGGGCTGGGGGTCATCTTCATTACGCACAATCCGCATCATGCCTATCCAGTGGGGGATTCATTCCTCCTGCTCAAACGTGGACGCTCCATCGGCTACTACCCCAAAGCGGATATCACCGTTGAGGAGCTCACCGCCCAGATGGCCGGCGGCGCCGAGCTGGCCGAGCTGGCTCACGAGCTGGAGCAGATCGGCGGCCACAAGGAAGAGCTGGCTGAAGCTGAAGCCGGCGCTGCCGCCGGAACCTCGTCGTAGCTCCGATTATCTGAGGACTTCATCCCCGGAGCACGGGAAATTCATCCCGTGCTCCAGGGATTTTGCCGTGCGGGTCAGGTATTGCGGGCATCTTCGCTGCGGGCACTGGTGCCGCGAACCAGCAGCGAGGGTTCGATCGAGATGGACTGCAATGGTGCCGACGGATCTTCCAATCGAGCCAAGGCCGCCTGCGCGGAACGCAGTCCGAGCTCGCGGGCATGGATGTCCACGGTGCTCAACGCCATCCCGGGTACCAGGCTGGAAGATGAATTGTCGTAGCCGACCACCGAAAGCTGCGAAGGAACATGTATCCCGTAATGGGCGGCGGCGTCCAGCACGCCCAAGGCGCTCTGGTCGTTGTGCGCGAAAACGGCAGTAGGTCGTTGCGATGAACGCAGGGCTTCCCCGATGTCGACGGCGGCCTGCGTGCGTGCGTAGGACGAAGCGATGATCCAGGGTTCAAGGCCTGACGTTTGCATGGCCGTGCGATAGCCGGTGCCGCGTTCGCGGTAGCCGTCCGACTGCGGGTTGGCCAGGAATGCGATTCGGCGGTGCCCCAACTCGATGAGGTGGTTGGTCGCCAAAGCGGCGCCGGTCAAGTTATTGGCGTAGACGTTATCCGTGCCCGGAGCGATTCTGGCCGTGCTGACCATGGGGGTTACAGCGGCGTAACCTGACAGCGCGGCGTCCGGAAGCAGTAGTCCGGCCGCAACGACCAGATCTACGCGCGATTGCACCAGCGTGTCGAGGGCTGCAGTGTCGCGCTGGCCGTCGATGCTGCCGATGGCGAGGATCAGCTGCTTGGCGCTTTCGCCGAACCCCTCGCGCAGTCCGTCGAAGATGTCTGCAAACAGGTCGTTGTGCAGATCCGAGAGGAAAACCCCGATGGAATTCTGGGATTTGCTGGCTAGGGAAGCTGCGATGCGGTTCGGCTGGTAGTTCAGGTCGCGGCCGGCCTGGAATATGCGTTCCCGGGTCTTCGCGTTGACTCCCGGAGCATTTCGGTAGGCCAAGGACACCAGCGCACGAGAGACTCCGGCCGCACGTGCGACGTCTTCCATGGTCACCGACTTCACGGCAGATCCCTTTCCTGAAAATTTTCTTCGGTAGACGGCCGGTTGGCCCCCATAGCACCTAGCTTATGGGAAGTATGGCACCTCCGGGGCTGCTGAGCGTCTCGAAACGAATCTTAATAGCCATTCTGACTTGGCGAAACAATGTCGGCGAATATGTTCTGACAAACCTATTGACCGGCAATATAGAGCGCTCTAGTATTAACTCCAACACCACAACAACGACGGAGGATACATGTCTCTTGAAAAGGCCCCTGCCCCAGGAATCAAGGTGGGAATCGCCCCGGACTCATGGGGTGTATGGAACGCCGAAGATCCGCTGCAGCCGCTTCCCGGCCAGTACTTGCGAGAAGCCGCCGCTGCCGGATACTCCTACACTGAACTGGGCCCCTACGGCTATTTGGGCACTGATGCCAGCCAGCTGTCGGATCAGCTGGAACAGCACGGGCTGACCCTGACCGGTGGAACGAGTTTCACCTCGCTGCATCTGGGCGGTGCGGAACTTAGCCGGGCCTGGCAAGAAGTCAGCCAAGTTGCGGAACTGATCACCCGGCTCGGCGCGGAGCACCTGATCGTCATTCCCGAACTCTGGTTGCGCGACGCCGCCGGTGCCGTCAAGGGCCGCCGCGGCTACTCGGCCGAACAATGGGACAACTTCTGCACCGGGCACGACGAACTGGGGCGCCGGCTGCTGGAAGAATACGGCGTTCGCCAGCAGTTCCACTCCCATGCGGACAGTCCCATCGGAACCCGGCAGGACATCGATCGGCTGCTGGACAATACCGATCCCCGATACTTGAATCTCTGTCTCGATACGGGGCACTTCGCCTACTACCTAGGCGACAACGTCAAGCTCATCACGCAGCGCCCGGACCGCATCGGTTACCTGCACTTGAAGCAGGTCAACCCGGAGCTGATTGCCCAGATCCTCAAGGATGACATCGACTTCGCCACTGCGGTGCAGATGGGAATCATGGTAGAGCCGCCTTTCGGCGTTCCCGACTTCGGACCGGTTCTGGAGGCGGCGGCGAACTTGGATCGGGAGATCTTCGCGATCGTCGAGCAGGACATGTACCCGCTCAAGAGCATGGACCAGCCACTGCCCATCGCACAGCGCACTTTTAACCACATTTCTTCGTGCACCTCGCGAATCCGCGTCGCCGCACACTAGACAACCAGACTTCAAGGAGCAGACCAATGAGCAACAAGAAACTACGCATCGGAATCATCGGCGCCGGCATGGCCGGCCAGGCCCACGCCTTCGGGTTCCGCAACGCCATGATGGTGCGCGGCAGCGAGCCCGTGGACCTCGAACTGGTCTGCATTGCGGACCCTAATCTGGAACTCGCCGAATCCGTGGCACGCCGCTTCGGCTTCCAGCAGGCCACAGCGGACGTCGATGCGCTGATCAATTCGGATGTCGACATCATCAGCGTTGCCCTGCCCAACTTCTTGCACGCGCAGGTGCTGCCGAAGGTGCTGGCCAGCGGAAAACACCTGTTCGCCGAGAAGCCCATTGGCCGCACTCCGCAAGAAGCCGCCGATCTGGCACGGCTTGCGCAGGCCAGCGAAGCAGTGACCGGCGTCGGTTTCTCCTTCCGCCGCCTCCCCGGGTTGGCTGCCGTGGCCGCCGCAGTGAGCGAGGGGCTGATCGGTACCGTGCATACGGTGCGCGCCTGGTACAACGCCGACTACGCTGCGAATCCAGATGGCGCACTGACCTGGCGCTATTCCCAGGAAGAATCCGGTGGCGGCGCGCTGCTGGACATCGGAGCCCATGCCCTGGATGCGGTCGAATTCGTGGCCGGACGTATTCAAGCTGTGCACAACGCAACGCTGAACACGGTCATCAAGCAGCGCCCGCTTGCCGCCGCCGGCGCAGTGGGCCATGGCGGGGCAGTCACCGGACAGCTGGGCGAGGTCACCAACGACGATGTGGCCCTGCTGACGCTGGGCCTGGAGAACGGCGCCGTAGGGCAAGTCCAGCTCAGCCGCATCGCGCACGGCGTCCCGAACTCCCTTGGCGTGGAGCTGTTCGGCGATGCAGGTAGCATCACCTTCGACTCCATTCGCGGCGGCGAATTCCAGATCTTCGCAGCTAGCTCCGACGGCGTATACAACGGGCCGCGCACCGTCTACACGGGCCCGAGCCACCCGTACTTCAATGACGTGGCGGCCATGCCCGGGGCCGGAGTGGGCACCGGATACGCCGAGGCGTTTGTGGCTGAGATTCAGGAATTCGTGCGGTGCGTGCGCGATGACCAGCCGATGAGCACCGATTTCAGCACCGCCGAACGCATGATGAACGTTGTCGGTGCCGCCTACGAGTCGCACCAGCGCAAGGAACCCGCGACCGTCAAGGGCCTCGTGGCCCACAGCTAGCCAGCATCGGATCGAGGGAGGACAACATGCGTTGGATTGAATCGAAGAGTTCGCGTTTTGCAGGGCTGGCGCTCGCCGGAGCGCTGATCCTGGCCGGATGCTCGTCGCAGGGTGGCCGGCAGGTGGTGGAAGACAAGTCGCCCGCGGGACAGGTTGCCTCCACCGATCCGATCAAGGTTGCCATGATCACCCATGGCGCTCCTGGAAACACATTCTGGGACACCATTCGGCGGGGTGCCGAGGAGGCCGCAGCGAAGGACAATGTTGAGCTGATCTACAGTTCGGATTCCGAAGCCGGGCGGCAGGCGCAACTTGTCGAGCAGTATGTGGTGCAGGGTGTTGACGGCATCATCGTCACATTGGCGAAGCCTGGCGCGTTGGAAGACGTCTTGGCCAAGGCCGAGGAAGCTGGTATTCCGCTGGTGTCCATCAACTCAGGTGGCGACGTGTCGGCGGCCATGGGCGCCTTTGCCCATTTCGGGAGCGACGAAAAACTGGCCGGCGAGGCGGTGGGAGAACGGCTCAAGCAGGACGGCAAGACATCTCCGATCTGCGTGATCCACGAACAGGGCAACGTGGGCTTGGAAGCCCGCTGTGAAGGCGTCAAGGAGGTGATTCCGGAGACGGAGAACCTCTACGTCCAGGGCACCGACATGACCCAGGTTGCCTCGACGATCACGGCGAAACTGCAGACCGCCCGGGAAGTGGATTCTTTGGTCGCGCTGGATGCGCCCATAGCGCTGACTGCCGCCGCATCGAAAGCGGAGGTCGGCAGCGAGGCGGTGATCGCATCCTTCGACTTGAACGCCGAGCTCGTCCAGGGGATCGTGGATCAAAAGATCCTGTTCACCGTGGATCAACAGCCGTGGCTGCAAGGGTACTTAGCGGTTGATTCCCTATGGCAGAACCACCGCGGCGGGTTTGAAATCGGCGGTGGGAAGAATATCCTGACCGGTCCGGCGATTGTCGATTCGACCAACGGTGCGGACGTTTTGAAGTTCGCTCAGGAGGGGATCAGGTAGCATCCTGCCCAAGCGGCGGGGGCAGGGACCCGACCGGGAGATGGCCGCGGCCGTTCTTCCCGTCAGGGTCCCTTGTCGCAACCCATGCGTCAGAACTCGTAATTGATCCGTTCGCTGCGCCCACTGCTCAGCGAGCGGGTGGCCGCCTCGGCGATGGCTTGGGCCTTCAGGCCGTCGCGAAGTGTCACCGGAACGTCCTCGCCACGCTCTAGGGCATCGGTGAAACCCTGTAGAGCCGCGGCGTAGGTGGGCGCCACCCGCTCGAACCAGTTGCCGTGCAGGCCGTCAGAACGGGACTGCGGACCGCGGAACAGGGTGACATTGCCCGAACGCATCCGGCCGGACTCAGCCATGCCGTCGGAACCCAGGGCTTCGATCCGCTCGTCATAGCCGTACCCGGTGTGCCGGACACTGTCGATCTGGGCCAGGGCCCCGGAATCGAAGAGAAGTGTCGCGGCGGAGGTATCTACATCTCCGAGTTCCGCCACGCGGGCATCGGTGAGGGCGGAACCGGCCGCGAAAACTTCCTTCGGGTCAGTCCCGTGGATCCACCTGGCCAGATCGAAGAAGTGCACTGTCTGATCCCGCATCTGTCCTCCCGACACTTTCAGGTAGTCCAAGGGCGGAAGGGCTGGCCCGCGGGAAGTGAGCTGAAGCAGGGAAAGCGGGCCCAGGTCTCCGGAGTCAACCAGGCGCTTGAGTTCTGCGTGGTCCCGGTCGAAACGGCGGTTGAAGTTGACCATGGCGCGGATGCCTGCGCGTTCGACGTAGGCGACGGTTTCCCTGGCCTGCGCCAAGTCCATGTCGATGGGCTTCTCCACCAGGGCCGCGATCCCGGCATCGGCTGCCCGGCGCAGATTGGCGGCGTGCGTGTTGGTCGAGGATGCGATGAACACCGCATCGATGCGGGCGGGGTCGAAGACCTCATCCAGGTCTCTGGCGGCCCGGGCTCCGTGGGCGCGGGCGAGCGATGTGGACCGTTCCCCATCCACGTCGTAGACCAAGCTGAAA
The DNA here is from genome assembly GCF_046940185.1 of Arthrobacter sp. 'calajunan'. Classification (NCBI taxonomy): domain Bacteria; kingdom Bacillati; phylum Actinomycetota; class Actinomycetes; order Micrococcales; family Micrococcaceae; genus Arthrobacter; species Arthrobacter sp. 'calajunan'. Next base: position 194,562 of record NZ_JBKZDY010000006.1, on the reverse strand, counting down.
TCGACGTCGGGGTTGGCGGCGAGGTTCCGCGCATGGACGGAACCGATGAATCCGGCGCCGATCAGTGCAAAGCGTTGCATGGTGAAGTTCCTTGGGGATTCGAGTGCGGATTAGGAAACCATGATGTCCAGCAGATTGCGCATGGTGCTCGCAACCTTCAGGAAATCGTGTTCATTGGCCTTGTCTGAGAACATCTCGGAGACCCACCAGCCGTCGTATCCGGTGGACTTCACGGCATCAGCCCACTCCTGCAACGGAATGGCGCCGCCGCCGATCACCACATTGCGATGGACATCCTGGGTGGGCACTTCGTTTTCGCGGTCGAGATCCAGCCCGTCGGAGATATGCACGGCCTTGATGAGTTCCTTGGGCAGCGCGGCGACCTCGTCCAGGGTGTCGCCGACCGTCCAGAAGTGCCAGGTATCCAATGCGATGCCGACATTCTCACGTCCCGACCGCTCGATGATTTCCAGCGCCTGTGCGCAGCGGTTGATATTCGACCACGCCAGCGGCTCCAAGTAGAGGTCGAGGCCGTGGGCCTCCGCGATAATTGCGGCATCGCTGACATTCCGCGCGGCGACGTCGATGGCCTCAGATTCAGGCAGGCCCAGGGTTCCGCGGTAGCGGGGGTCGGCTGCGGCCAGGGTTCCGGCCTTGAAGTCCTTGACTACGTTCCAGTCGACGGGGCCGGTGCAGAGCTGGAGGATGGGTGCACCGACCACCGTGGCGATCTTCGCCATGCGTTCGACCTCGGCCAGAAATTCATCGCGGGCACTGCCCTGACGTTCCATGTCCAGAACCGCGCCGATTCCGGTGACTTCCAGCCCCTCCAGAAGAGGGAGCAGGCTATGCATCGAATACCCGGCATTCAGGTATCGGTAGAGTTTGGGGCTCTGCAATTCGATGCCGCCGAAGCCGGCCGCCTTCGCCGTGGCGATGTCGGTAGCGACGTTGCCGTAAAACGTGGTGGTGACATTCATGGAGAGGTTGGGCACGGGTTTTCCCTTCAGGGGCGCTGCTTGGATTGAGGCAAGTGAGCGAACTATGTGAATATGTCCTGACATTTTGACACACAAAAACTCTAGGTCATCCCGCCAGGTAAATCAATAGCTGGGAACCGTGGATGTGCTGCAAGAAAGTCTCTTGGAGTCCTAGCCGCCATATTGCCAGATCGGTATCGTGCTGGGTTCCGCAGGCAAATTGCCCCGCGGGAATGAAAACGCGCCGAGGCCTCGAAATGAACTGGAGCGTGGGTCTCGGCGCGCGGCTTGACCGGTTGTCAGCGGGTCGTTGGCAACGGGGTTTCGCAGAGTAGCTTGGGCGGGGCAGGCGATGGCACACAGCAGTATTCCGGTCAGGAAGATCTTTGGCATCCACGGCTCGTGGACCGGTCCAACGCCTTGAACGTCGGATTCCTAGGCTTCGATGGCGCAGCGCTGCAGCACGGGGAGGATCACGTGGTCGATGAGCGAGGTGATGTAGGCGCGGTCCATCGGCAGCCGTTCGACCGCCAAACGGTGGAAGACCAGTCCCGGGATGATGCCGCGGGTTCTCTCCACGGCGGCCGTCGTGGCCAGCTCGCCGCGGGCCGCCGCCTGGTCGAGGACCTGCTTCACCAATTCGGCCCGCGGTCCGGCGAGCTTGGAGATGTAGAGCTCGTGCAGCGTATCGTCCTGCGGCAGCGCCGCGAGCAGGTTCACGAAGATCGCATCGCGCTGCGGGTCCTCGGCGAACCATACGTCGGCCAACGCAATCAGGTCGGCGCGCAGGCTCCCGGTGTCCGGTGCCTTTGCGGACCACTCAAGGGTGCTGATGGCCTCGGCCAGCAGCTGCGTGCGGGAGGCCCAGCGGCGGTAGATCGTGGCCTTGGAGGCCCCGACGCGGGTGGCCACGGCGTCCATGGTGAATGCCGCGAATCCGCATTCGGCCAGCAGCTGCTGCGCTGCGCCCAGGATCTGCTCGTTTTTCCCCGCCTGCCGGGGGCGGCCGCGTTTGGCGGGGGTCGGTGCGCCAGTGCTGGATTCTTGGTCGTCGCTCACCCGCACCAGTCTATCCAGAGTCAGTGCGCCGTGGTTCAAGCCAGCTGCCGCGGGTCGAGCTGCACCCGGCGCAGCAGCTGCGCGTTCAGTGCGACGACGATGGTCGACAGCGACATCAGCACCGCGCCGACCGCCGGGGAGAGCACGAAGCCGACCGGCGCCAGCACGCCCGCGGCCAGCGGCACGGAGAGCACGTTGTAGCCGGTGGCCCAGGCCAGGTTCTGCAGCATCTTGCGGTAGCTGGCGCGGGACAGGTCGATCATGGAGAGCACCGCACGCGGATCGCTGCCCGTCAGCACCACGCCGGCGGATTCCATGGCCACGTCGGTGCCGGCGCCGATGGCGATGCCGACCTCCGCTCGAGCCAGCGCCGGGGCGTCGTTGACGCCGTCGCCTAAGCTGACCCTAGCTGGAACCAACTGCCTGCCAGCTGGCACCATGGGCAGGTAGGTTGCAGCATTCGCCCGAGTAGGAACGCGAGAAGACACAATGAGCATGGAAAATGCCGCTTGGCATTCCCTCTGGAAGCTGTCGGGGGACAAGGGCAAGGCCTACGCGCCGACAACACCCAAACGCGTTCTGCAATTCGCCGCAGGCTACAAGACCCGGCTGCTCATCTTCGTGCTCTTCTCCATCTGCTCGGCGGTGCTTGCCGTCATCACGCCGGTGCTCGCCGGCCGGATCGTGGATGAAATCGTCGCCCGCAGCGGCATCCGGATCATCGTCAACCTGGCGCTGGTCATCGCGCTGGTGGCGGTGCTGGACGCGATCGTTTCCGTCGTGGTCCGCTGGTTCTCCTCCAAGCTCGGCGAGGGAATCATCTACGACCTGCGCACCGCGGTGTTCGACCACGTGCAGAAGATGCCGGTGGCATTCTTCGCCAGAACCCGCACCGGGGCGCTGGTCAGCCGCCTGAACAACGACGTCATCGGCGCGCAGGCGGCCTTCGCCGGGACCCTGTCCGGGCTGGTGTCCAACACCGTGGCCCTGATCCTCACCGCGGCGGTCATGTTCACGACTTCCTGGCAGGTCACCGCCATCGCGCTCGTGCTGCTTCCGGTCTTCCTGCTGCCGGCGCGGCACTTCGGCAAGTCGGTGGCGCTGCTGCGCAAGGAATCCGCGGATCTGAACGCCTCAATGGGGACGCAGATGACCGAACGCTTCTCGGCGCCCGGAGCGACGCTGATCAAGCTCTTCGGCCGGCCCAAGGACGAATCCCACCAGTTCGCGCTGCGCGCGGGCCGTGTGCGGGACATCGGCGTCAAGGTCACCATGCGCCAGTACTACTTCGTCGCGACCCTGACTCTGGTCGCCGCCCTGGCGCTGGCCTTGGTATATGGCCTCGGAGGCATGTATGCGGTGCGTGGCGACCTGGCCGCTGGCGACGTGGTGGTCCTGGGTATGCTGCTGACCCGGTTGTATGCTCCGCTGACCGCGCTGGCCAATGCCCGCGTGGAAATCACCAGTGCGCTGGTCAGCTTCGACCGCGTGTTCGAGGTGCTGGACCTCCAGCCGCTGATCACCGATGCGCCCGACGCCCGCCGCCTGGAACCCGGGCCGGTGCCCGTGAAGTTCTCCCACGTGAACTTCTCCTACCCGAGCGCTGACAAGGTCTCGCTCGCGTCCCTGGAAGAGGTCGCGGTGCTGGATACCCGCGGCGGGCAGGAAGTCCTGCATGACATCGATTTCGAGGTGAAGGCAGGTCAGACCGTCGCCCTGGTCGGCTCCTCGGGCGCCGGAAAGTCGACCATCGCCTCGCTGCTGGCCCGGCTCTACGACGTGGATTCCGGAGCCGTCGAGCTGGCGGGAACCGATATCCGCGAGCTGAAGCTCGACTCGTTGCGCGAAACCGTCTCCATGGTCACCCAAGACGGGCACTTGTTCCACGAGTCGATCCGCTCCAACCTGCTGCTCGCCCGACCCGGGGCCGACGATACGCAGATCTGGGAAGCGCTTGAACGCGCGCGGTTGAAGCCGGTCATCGCCGCCCTGCCCGACGGGCTGGACACCGTGGTGGGCGAGCGCGGCTACCGGCTGTCCGGCGGCGAACGCCAGCGCATGACCATCGCCCGGCTGCTGCTTGCCGCCCCGCAGGTCGTGATCCTGGATGAGGCCACCGCCGCGCTGGACTCCGCCAACGAGGCAGCAGTCCAGGCGGCCCTGACCGAGGCGCTGGAAAACCGCACCGCGCTGATCATCGCGCACCGGCTGTCGACCATCCGCTCCGCGGACCAGATCCTGGTGGTCGAGGGCGGGCGCATCATCGAGCGCGGAACGCACAGCGAGCTGCTGGGCCTGGGCGGGAAGTACACCGAACTCTACGAGACGCAGTTCGCCCAGTAGCCGCAGGCACCGTGGTGGACCGGTGCACGGTTCCTCCTAAACGCAGACGGCCGCGCCAGGCTGGGGCGGCAGTGGGCGGATCCGAAGGATCCGGTGTTCACTGCTGCCTGTCCAGCCGGCGCGGCCGGTCTCGGAAGATAACGAAGGCTAGGCGCTGCGGACCAGTTCGCGGGCCTTCTGCGCTGCATGGGTGGCGATGATGGTGCCGAAGACCAGCCCCTGCCCAATCGTGGCGCCGGCCCCCGGGTACACGTTGCCGAAGATGTTCGCGGCAGTATTGCCCTGGGCGTAGAGCCCCTCGATGACGTCGCCGGAATTGTCCAGCACGCGGCCATGGGCGTCGGTCATTACGCCGCCGCAGGTGCCCAGGTCCGATAGCACGATCTTCACCGCGTAGTAGGTCTTGCCGTCCAGCGCGCGCAGGTTCGGGTTCGGATTCTGGGTCGGGTCGCCGTAGTAGCGGTCGTAGGCCGACTCGCCGCGGCCGAACTGGTCGTCGATGCCGGTTCCGGCGCCCTCGTTGAATGCCGACAGGGTCTGTTCCAGCGCCTGCGCGGGAACCTCGATCTTGTTCGCGAGCTTGCTGATCGAGGACGACTTGTGGGCGATGCCCGCCTTGTACCAGGACTCGGGCAGGGCCATGCGCGGGTAGCACTGCCCGGCGAAGATGTAGCTGTCGCGGTAGGTCTGGTCGAAGATGAGCCACATCTCGCCCACCGGATCGCCGTCCGCCTCGCGGCGCAGGATCTCCTGGCCGAAGCTCATGTAGTCGGTGGACTCGTTGATGAAGCGGCGTCCCGACTGGTCCACCATGAACGATCCGGGCAGCGAACGCTCGGCCAGCAGGATCTTGGCCGAGCCGCCGGGCTTGAGCGGCGACACGGCCGGGAACCACCAGGACTGCTGCATGATTGCCAGCTGGGCGTTGTGCTTCTGCGCCAATTCGATGGCATCGCCGTGGTTGCCCTTGGCGCCCAGGCTCAGGTCCTCGACCAGCGAGGGGCTCTGGTGCTCCTGGCGCATCTTCATGTTGTGGTCGTAGCCGCCGGCGGCAAGCACCACGCCGTACTTGGTGCGCACGCTCACGCGTTCGCCGGACTGTTCCAGGACCGCCGCGGTGACAACGCCATCGGTGAATTCAAGGTCGACCAGCTTCGCTTCGGTCCAGACGGGAATGCCGGCATCAAGGGCCCCGGCATACATGCCGCCGGCGATGGCCTGGCCTCCGGCGCTGTAGTTGCGGCCGAGAAGCAGTCCGCCGGCGCCCTGGATGAGGCGCTTCGCGATCAGCGGGAATGCCTTGTGCGGCGCTTTGGCAATGAGGTTCATCCACTTGTAGTCGGCGCCGGTCACCGGCATTGGCATGGGCGCTGCCATGGTGGCCGGCTGGAAGCGGCCGAGCTGGTCGCCGAGCTTGTTCAGGTCGAAGGGGCGCGATTCGACCGAGCGTCCGGCGGCGCTGCCGCCCGGCTTTTCGGGGTGGTAGTCCGAGTATCCCTTGGACCAGAAGAAGTTCAGCTGGGTCATGCGTTCGAGCATCTTGACGGTTTCGTCGCCGTATTCCAGGAAGGCCTTCCAGCGCTCCGCCGGGCCCGAGCCGTCCACGACGGATTCGATGTACTTCTCGCCGCGGTCCAGGGAATCAACGGCGCCGTCGCGCTTGAGCACCGTGTTGGCGGGAATCCAGAAGGCGCCGCCCGAGCGGGCGGTGGAGCCGCCCACGTACTTGGTTTTCTCGGCCACGGCAACGTTGAGGCCGAGCTCCTTGGCGGCCAGCGCAGTGGCCAGCCCGGTGCCGGAACCGATGACCAGCAGGTCGACTTCGAGCTGATCGATTTTGACGGGTGCAAGAACGGTTTTCGATGCCATGAAGCGGTCTCCTATGAACGACGCCGGGAAGTGGGTCCTGAGTTAGTTCATGCTAGCCAAGCGGCAGCCCTGTCCGTCGCGCAGTCCCGATAACAGGGATCTGCAGCCTGATGGCCGGGGAACTGTCCTATAGGGGTGCGGCGGCGCTTCCCCGGCGGGGACCTGGCTTGTTGGCCGGGGACTGGTTAACGTGCGGTAGCGCGAAGATCACGATTCCCGGCCAGGGGTTGTAAACATCGATAGATTAATGAACCATGGGCGGAACGGACCTAATCCGATATTTATGGAGGTAATCCATCCATGCCACCATCGACTCGAACAATCCGTCCTCCGACCGTTATCGCAGGAATATGCGGACTTGGACTCGTCCTGGCCTCCTGCTCCAGCGGAGTAAGTGGCGTGGAGCAGTCTGCGGAAGCCTCGAATCCTCCCAGCGTTTCTTCCAGCGCTTCGGGCACCCCGACGACGGAGGATGCCAGCCAGCCTGCGGCTGAACAGCGACGCCAGATCGAGGGCCTGAGCTGGGCGGATGGCACGCCGGTTGAGGCTTCCGTTGTTTCAGTGGGGGACGCGGTGAAGCCGCCCGGCGACGCCATCTCCGATCGCGCAACGCACGATCTTCCCGAGGGGGAGCAACTGCTGGGCGTCTTGAGTGATGCCCGGCCCGTCGTACTGCGCAAGGGCCTGCCGTACACCGTCGACGAAACAGGGAAGTACTCGCAGTACTGGCCCGATTCCAAGCGGGACGCCGCCACTGACGACACCTCCTGGTCCATCCACGGCGATACCGTGGTGGCTACGGTCCGCGGAGTCGACGGCGGAAGCGCAACCACCCTGATGGCCTACGACGACAAGGACGGGATCCAGGAGATCAAGGACTTCCAGAAGGCCAGCGACTCGAACAGCGAGTCCCTCGTCCTGGACGGCGGCAAGGTGTACTGGAGCGAAGCGGACGCGAAGAGCCGCCGGGTGGTATCGATCCCGTTGGCCGGCGGAAGCAAAAAAGTGGAAGCAGAGAACGCGGGGGCCGTCTACCGCACCGACCGGGGTGTCGCCGTGCTCACGCAGGAAGATCCTCAATCCGAGGACACAATGAACCAGATCGGCGGCGTGCAGCTGCTCGACGGCACTGAATTGCTCCACGCCACGGAAGAGTTCGAACTGGGTGGATTCAGCGGCGATCCGTATAGCCCGAGGCCGATCATGAATGGCGGTTCCACCCTGAGCTTCAACCTTGACAGGGGCGAGAACAGCTTCAACGTGGCCGTGCTGAATTTCGAGACCAAGCAGGCTTGGCTCATCGAGATACCGGATGGCCGGATCCCCTTCGGGCAGTCAACCTCGGGATCCTACTCCTTCATTGCCTGGTCTGCGGAGCAGATGGAGGAACTGGGGTCTCTTGGCAACGAAGCGGTAGCTCTCGATGCGTCGACGGGCGAGCTGTTCGCCTTCAGCCCGGAAAACAACTTCGAGAATATTTTCGGCAACGACAAGGCCCTGGCGTGGAGCACCAAGACCAGCTCGGGCTCAGTGAGCTTTGCCAGCGAGATCCTCGAATAGCGCGCATCAAGCTCCACGCCTATTAACAAGAAACTGCCCGGGCGCCGCATGATGACATGCCGGCGGCCCGGGGCAGCAGGGCTTGAATGGCTAGTCGGCGGCGGCCACCAGTTGGCGGCCGAGCTCGCGCGCGGCTTCCTGCAGTTCCGGGACCGCATGCTGCATGAATGCCTCGTCGACGCGGGTGACGGGGCCGGAGACCGAGATGGCCATCGGAGTTGGCGCTCCGGGCACCGGAACGGCGATGCAACGCACGCCCAGCTCCTGCTCTTCCTCGTCGATGGCGTAGCCGCGCTCGCGGGTAGCCTCCACATCGGTGAACAGCTTGCCCAGGGTCGTGATGGTGTTGGCGGTCTTCGGCGGCATGCCGGCCTGGGCCACGAGGCGCTGGACGCGCTCGTCGTCCAGCACCGAGAGCACCGCCTTGCCGACGCCGGAGTTATGCAGCATGGCGCGGCGCCCCACCTCGGTGATCATGCGCATGGAGTGCGGGGATTGCACCTGGGCGATATAGGTGACCATGTCGCCGTCCAGCACGGCGATATTCGCTGATTCGCCCAGCTTGGAGACCAATTCCTTGAGCACTGGCGAGGCCAGGGCGCCCAGCTGGCGATTGGCGACCTCGCCCAAGCGGATCAGGCGCGGACCCAGCGAGTAGCGGCGGTTGGGCAGCTGGCGCACGTAGCCCACGCCCACGAGCGTGCGCAGCAAGCGGTGGATGGTCGGCAGCGGCAGCGGGGTGTCGGCGGCCAATTCGCTCAGCGCGGCTTCGCCGCCGGCTCGGGCGATGACTTCGAGCAATTCAAAGGCGCGCTCGACGGACTGGACGCCGCCGGTGGTCGACTTGCTGGTTGTCTGCGTCATATACGACTCCTCGGTGCCTCTGAATCGTGGAAGTTGTCGGCACTTAACTTCTGCGATGCGAAATCTTTTCTCTAAGAATAGCCCCATGACGAGCAAGGATTCCATGATGCGAGAAATATTAGTGAGAAAAGTTGTGTCATACTGCACAAAATGGCCTTGCGTTTTCATTTTGAGGATATTAGTATCCACTATACGGAAACTTTTACAGGAGGACCTCATGGCAGCACCTAGCCCGGGATATTCATTGACGCTTCGCGTAGAGACCCCAGCGTCGATTACCGCGACCAGCGAACTGGCTGCAGCGGTTGGCTCGGCTGGTGCCCACATCACCGCCCTCGACGTGACCGAATCGCACCACACCCACATGGTGGTCGACGTTTCGTGCAACACCATGGATGTCGCCCACGGCGAGAAGGTCCGCGACGCGCTCAACGGGCTGGACGGCGTCAACGTCCGCAACGTCTCGGACCGCACCTTCCTGATGCACCTTGGCGGCAAGCTCGAAGTCGTCCCGAAGGTCGCCCTGCGCAACCGCGACGACCTCTCCCGCGCCTACACCCCGGGTGTGGCCCGCGTCTGCATGGCCATCGCGGAGAACCCCGCCGATGCCCGCAACCTGACGGTCAAGCGCAACACCATCGCCGTGGTCACCGACGGCTCCGCCGTGCTGGGACTGGGCAACATCGGCCCGGCAGCGGCCCTTCCGGTCATGGAAGGCAAGGCCGCGCTGTTCAAGCAGTTCGCCGACGTCGACGCCTGGCCGGTCTGCCTGGACACCCAGGACACCGACGAAATCGTCAAGATCGTCAAGGCACTGGCCCCGGTCTACGGCGGCGTGAACCTTGAAGACATCGCCGCCCCGCGCTGCTTCGAGATCGAAGCCCGGCTGCGCGAGGAACTGGACATCCCGGTCTTCCACGACGACCAGCACGGCACCGCCATCGTCACCCTGGCCGCCCTGGCCAACGCGCTGAAGGTCGTCGAGAAGAAGATCGAGGACGTGCGCATCGTGGTCTCCGGCGTGGGCGCCGCAGGCAACGCCATCATCCAGCTGCTGGCGGCCCGCGGAGCGAAGAACATCATCGCCTGCGGCCGCAACGGCGCGATCACCCGCGACGAGCAGTACTCCGACGAGCACCGCGTGTGGCTGGCGCAGAACACCAACCCCGAGAATTTCTCCGGATCGCTGAAGGAAGCCGTGGTCAACGCCGACGTCTTCATCGGCGTCTCCGCCCCGAATGTCCTAGACGAAGCCGACATCGCCGCAATGAACGAGCGAGCGATCGTCTTCGCCATGGCCAACCCGGATCCAGAGGTGGATCCGGAGGTTGCAGGTCGTCACGCGGCTGTGGTCGCCACCGGACGCAGTGACTTCCCGAACCAGATCAACAACGTCCTGGCCTTCCCGGGCTTCTTCCGCGGCCTGCTGGATGCCGGCGTCGCAGACATCACCGATGAGATGCTGCTGGCCGCCGCAGACGCGATTTCCGCCCGGGTAACCGACGATGAGCTGAACCCCGGCTTCATCATCCCTTCGGTGTTCGACCCGCAGGTCGCCACCGACGTGGCCGTCGCGGTGGAACTCGCCGCGGCAAAGGACTAACCACAACCCGGGGCTAGTCACCCCTGGCCCTTTCGGGCCGCATCACTGGAACAGAGCACAGAGGTTAAGGAGCAACCCACATGAGCATTTCACTATCCCGCATTCCGGAGTTCGACGGCGCGGCAGACATCCTCTCGGATGACGCGCTGGCATTCATCGAGAAGCTGCACCAGAAGTTCGCCGGCACCCGCAACGAGCTGCTGGCCGCCCGCGACGTGCGCCGCAAGCAGTTCTCCGACGCCAAGGCCATCGACTTCGACCCGGCCACCGAAGATGTCCGCAACGGCGACTGGAAGGTCGCCGAGGCGCCTGCAGCGCTGCAGGACCGCCGCGTGGAGATCACCGGCCCGGCCACCCCCGCCAAGATGGCAATCAACGCACTGAACTCCGGCGCCAAGGTGTGGCTGGCGGACCTCGAGGACGCCTCCACCCCGAGCTGGAACAACGTCATCGACGCGGTGAAGAACCTGTCGGACGCCGCCCGCGGCAAGCTGGCCTTCACCGATGAGAAGACCGGAAAGTCCTACGCACTGCGCACCGATGCGCCGCTGGCCACCGTGGTGGTCCGCCCGCGCGGCTGGCACCTGCCGGAGAACAACGTGCTGATCGATGGCAAGCCGGGCGTCGGCGCGCTGGTCGACTTCGGCCTGCACTTCTTCCACAACGCGAAGGTGCTCGCCGAATCCGGCCAGGGCCCGTTCTACTACCTGCCGAAGATGGAGCACTACCTGGAGGTGCGCCTGTGGAACGAGGTCTTCACCTTCGCGCAGGCCGAACTGGGCATCGAGTACGGCACGGTGCGCGCCACCATGCTCATCGAGACCATCCCTGCCGCCTTCCAGATGGACGAGTTCCTCTACGAGCTGCGCGACCACGTCTCGGGCCTGAACGCCGGACGCTGGGACTACCTGTTCTCCATCATCAAGACCTTCCGCGAAGCCGGCGACGCGTTCATCATGCCCGACCGCGCGGATGTCTCGATGACCGCCCCGATGATGCGCGCCTACACCGAACTGCTGGTCAAGACCTGCCACAAGCGCGGCGCCTTCGCCATGGGCGGCATGGCGGCCTTCATCCCGAACCGCCGCGAACCTGAAGTCACCGCCGCGGCCTTCGAGAAGGTGCGCGCGGACAAGACCCGCGAAGCGAACGACGGCTTCGACGGTTCCTGGGTTGCCCACCCGGACCTGGTCGGCACCTGCATGGAGGTCTTCGACTCCGTGCTGGGGAGCAAGCCGAACCAGCTGGACAAGCAGCGTCCGGAGGTCGAGGTCACCGCGGAGCAGCTGCTGGACATCGCCAGCGCCCCGGGCTCGGTCACCGAGGCCGGCGTGCGCCTGAACCTCTACGTGGCAGTGGCCTACACCGCCGTGTGGCTCTCGGGCAACGGCGCCGTGGCAATCCACAACCTGATGGAGGACGCCGCCACCGCGGAAATCTCCCGCTCGCAGATCTGGCAGCAGATCCGCAACAAGGTCGTGGCCGCCGACACCGGCAACACCATCACCGCCGAACTGGTGGCAAGCATCCTGGACGAAGAAGTCGAGAAGCTGCGCGGGGAGGTCAACGACGCCGAGCGCTTCGCAAAGTACTACGAGCCGGCCGCCACGCTGATCGGCACCCTGGTCTCCGGACGCGACGAGGACTTCGCCGACTTCCTCACCACCGGCGCCTACGAACTACTGGAAAAGGAATACGTGACCAAGCCATGAGCAACGTCTTCGATGAGTCAACGCTCGCCGCGGTAGAAGCCAAGCTGGCCGCTACCGACCAGCTGCTGGAATCCGCCTACCCGGGGGATACCGGCGTCCGCCAGCCCGTGCACACCGTGTACGTGCCGGGGGACAAGTTCACCATCGGCCTGCCGGAGGCCTGGGGCTCCAACGCCCTGGCCGCCGCCGGCAACGCCGCGGGGCTGGCCAAGCTGGCCGCCAAGCTGAACCTGGCCGAACCTGCGCGCCTGGGCGACCTGGTGGCCGCGAAGCTGGCAAGCGAACCCATCGAAGACCTGCGTCTGGACTTTGAAGACGGCTACGGCAACCGGCCGGATGCCGAGGAGGATGCAGCGGCCTTGGCCGCCGCCGACTCGGTATCCGCCGCCGTAGCCGCCGGCAAGGCCCCGGCCTACATCGGCATCCGCTTCAAGTGCTTCGAGGCCCCCACCCGGGCCCGCGGCATCCGCACCCTGGACCTGTTCATCTCGCGGCTTCTCGCCAACGGCCCCCTTCCCGAGGGGCTGCGCCTGACGCTGCCCAAGGTCACCACCGTGGACCAGGTCGAAGCCATGGTCTTCCTGGCGCAGAAGCTGGAGGAAGCCCACGGCCTGGAAGCCGGGCGCATCCGCTTCGAGGTCCAGGTCGAGACCCCGCAGGTGATCATCGCCGCGGACGGCAGCCACCCGGTCGCCGCCCTGATCCACGCCGGCCAGGGACGCGTTTCCTCCCTGCACTACGGCACCTACGACTACTCGGCCTCGCTGGGGGTGGCCGCCGGCTACCAGTCCATGGAACACCCGGCGGCCGACTTCGCCAAGGACGTCATGCAGGTCGCCGTGGCCGGCACCGGCGTGGAACTGTCCGACGGCTCCACCAACATCATCCCGGCCGGCGACCCGGAGAACATCGCCGCCGCCTGGGCGCTGCACGCCCGCCTGGTCAACCGCCACCTCACCCGCGGCATCTACCAGGGCTGGGACATGCACGAAAACCACCTGGTGACCCGCTACCTGGCCACCTTCGCCTTCTTCCGCGAAGGGCTGGAAGCTGCCGGCACCCGGCTGCGCAACTACGTGCACAAGATCGAATCGGCCATCATGGACGAGCCCGCCACCGCCCGTGCCCTGGCGCGCTACATCCACCGCGGCGTGGCCTGCGGCGCGGTGACCGCCCAGGAAGTCACCGATCTTGCCCAAATTACACTTGCCGAACTGGAAGCGATCGCACTGAATCGCTCCCACGCAAACTAGGAGATTTTCCCATGACCGTTCCAGCCCAGGTCAAGAGCGCGTACTACAACACCTACGGCGGCCACCCGCCGCAGACCGACCTGCTGACCGACCGCGCGATCGTCACCGAGGCCTACACCGTGATCCCCAAGGGTGTGCTGCGCGACATCGTCACCAGCGTGTTCCCGGAGTTCACCGACACCCGCGCCTGGGTGCTGAACCGCCCGGTCGCCGGCGGCCCCACCACCTTCTCCCAGGTGATCGTCGAGATCGCCCCGGGCGGCGGCGCCGCCAAGCCGGAACCTCAGGCAGGGGTCTCCAGCTTCCTGTTCGTGGTCGGCGGCGCGCTGACCCTGACCCTCGACGGCGAAGAGCATGTGCTGGACGAGGGCGGCTTCGCCTTCGTTCCGCCGAACGCCGTCTGGTCGCTGAAGAACAACGAGTCCGAGATCGTGACCTTCCACTGGATCCGCAAGCGCTACGAGGCGCTGGACTACGTGCCGGCACCGAAGGCAGTGGTCGGCAACGAGAAGGACATCGAGCCGGGCCACATGCCGGACACCGACGGCAAGTGGCGCACCACCCGCATGCTAGATCCGCAGGACCTGGCCTACGACTTCGGCGTGAACATCGTGACCTTTGAGCCGGGCGCATCGATCCCGTTCGCCGAAACCCACGTCATGGAGCACGGCCTGTACGTGCTGGAGGGCAAGGCAGTCTACCGCCTGAACGACGACTGGGTCGAGGTCGAAGCCGGCGACTACATGGCGCTGCGCGCCTTCTGCCCGCAGGCTTGCTACGCCGGCGGACCGAGCAACTTCCGCTACCTGCTGTACAAGGACCAGAACCGCCAGATCACGTTGTAGCTTGATCTCCACCTAGAGCTCCGGGGCCGGAGCCCGCGAGAACCCGCCGTACGTCGGCGCACCATGTCCACCTCATGTTCCAGTGATGTTTCTTTTTGCTCGGACGTGGTGAACTGGCGTACGGGTTGTCGCCGGGCACTGGCCCCGGTTTTTTGCCCTTCCGGAAGAGCGTTCTCGGCTGGCGCGCCAACAGTAGGCAGCCGAACCGAGACACGAAGCCAAACCGGGGCCGGTGCGGAAACCGTCCCGCATCGAGTCCACCCAGGGTAGGAGACGTATCCGGGATGGTTCCGCCCCTGCGTTGATGCTCGCCGCGGCGGTAATTCATAGGGTTGAAGCATGCCCAAGAAAAAGTATGTGATGGCCAGCTTGCTGGCACTGCCCCTCGCCGCGGCGTTGACCGGCTGCGATGTCGGCGAACTGATGCAGGACAAGGCCGATAAGTCGACCACCCGCAACGCGGCCACCTCTGAGCAGGCCGTCAAGGACGGCATCCTGCCGGGCTGGGTCCCGTCCGGCGGAAGCAACGTCCAACTGGTCCAGCGCAACACCGGCAGCGAACGGATCTTCGTCATGGACTATGCCGGGAAACTTCCGGGCAAGTCCTGCACCCCGGTGAAAACACCGGGCAAGCCGAGCGGCAAGGAACTTGCCGCGGCCTATGCCACGGATGAGCGGGTCAAGCGCATGGACCCGGAAGAGATTTCAGCAACGCGGACCTTGGAAGCCGACTGGTGGCCGGACGAAGCGCAGTCCCGCACCACCGACTTGTGCGGACGCTTCTGGGTCCACCAGAGCGACGGCAAGCTTTACGCCTTCGCCCCGGATGCGGTGGCTACGGTGGAAAAGATCCAACAGGAGCGCCAGCAGGAGTCGGCGGCCAGCAACTAGCGGTTCAATGCTCCGCCAGGTGCTCATCCAGCACGTTGACGATTTCGGTATACCCCTGCAGATCTGCCAGTTCGCGGGGAAGCACACCATTGCCGTCAGGAATGCCCGGGTCAGCCCCGCCGTCCAGCAGCAGCCGTACCGACTCGACCTGCTTCGGGCCGCCGTCGCCGAGCACGATGGCTTCGTGCAGCGCGGTCCAGCCCAGGTCGTTGACGTGGTTCACAGGCACCCCGGCAGCCAGCAGGATCTTGATGGTTTCGGTATAGCCGTGTTCCGAGGCGGGAATCAGCGCGGTCCCGCCGTAGCGGTTGGTGCTGGCGACGTCGGCGCCGTGCGCGATGGTGAGTTCCAGGATGTTGTCCAGGCCTTCGGCACCTGCATAGAGGAATGCCGAGTCCTCGAGCGGATCCTTTGCGTTCACGTCAGCGCCGGCTTCAATCAACGCTGCGGCCAGCGAGGTGTCCTCGTTCTTCACCGCGCGCACCAGCAGGGGCATCCGGTCGGCGTAGCGGGCATTGGCATCCGCTCCGGCCGCGATGGCCGCCTGCGCTGCCGCCAGATTTCCGGAGTCCACCGCCGCCTGCAGCGCTGCCGTCTGGTCTTCGGTGTCCACGGTATGCTGCCCGCTTTCGGTCGGTGGTGGGGGCTCGGTGTTCGAACAGGCGCCCAGCAGCAGCGCCGAGCCGAGTGCCGTCGGCGCCAGCCAGGGGCGCATCGCGGAGCGGTGGAACCACCCGCCGCGCGGTCCGTGTTCTTTCATGCCTCCACCTTGCCAGCATCCAGCGGTCTTGCGCATCCGCCCCACGGGTCGTCCCGGACAGAAAAACGCTCCCCGGAGCCTGGCTGTTTCCAACCAGGCCCCGAGGAGCGTCCTGCGCGTCTGCGACTAGTTTGCCGCGGCGACTGCTGCCGGCGGCATGAAGGCCGCCAGCGGTTCGGCGCCCTCGTGCGAGTGGCCCCAGTAGCTCTCAGCGGTGATTTCCTCGGCGGTGTAGTAGGACTCGTCGACGAGCATGCCATCGGTGCCGTACTCGATGTCCCAGCCGCCCGGTGCGCGGACGTAGAAGGAAACCATGTGGTCGTTGGTGTGGCGGCCCAGGGATGCGGTGATGTTGAAGTCCATCTGGCGCACCTTGTCGTAGGCGCGGCCCACGGTGTCCAGGTCCTCGACCTCCACCATCAGGTGCACCAGGCCCGGTGCCTCGCCGTGCGGTGCCGGGCCCATGGCCAGCGAGTGGTGGCGCTGGTTGCAGCCGTAGAAGCGGAAGCGGGTGGCCGGGCGCTCCGGGCCCAGGCGGACGGCGCCGCGCGGCAGGAAGCCGAGCACCTCGGTGTAGAAGGAGGTGGTCTCCTCCATCTTGGTGGTCGGCAGCACGACGTGGCCCATGCCCTGCGCGCCGGTGATGAACTTCTGCGCGTAGCCGGTGATCAGCGGGGTGTGGTCCATACGCGGGCCGAAGAAGATCTCCACCGGGTGGCCGGCTGGATCGGTGAACGTGATGACCTGCTCCAGGCCGCGCTCGTCGTTTTCCTCTTCGGTCAGCCAGGTCACCGCGATGCCTGCGGCCTCGACGTCCTTGGCCACGGCGGCCAGGGCGAACTGGTCGCGGACCTCCCAGCCCACTGCGACAACCTGGTCGACGTCGCCCGGGAGCACGATCAGGCGGGCTTCGCGCTCGTCCATGCGCAGGTACAGGCCGTCCGGGTTCGGGCCTACGGTTTCGGCGAAGCCCAGGGCTTCGACGGTCAGTTCGCGCCAGCGGGCGATGTGCTGGGTCTGGACCTTGAGATATCCAAGTCCACGAATGTGGGTCATGATGTTCCCTCGTTTGTTTTGTATCGGTGATTTGCGGTGCGGGCATGGCCCGCTAGTTCAGTGAAGGATCCTGCATCGGACGAATGGTGAACCCCATGCTCTTGTCGATCAGCGTGCGCTGCCGGAAGCGTTCGGGCTCCAGCCAGAGGACATCGGCCGAGTCGAGGACGTCCTTGACGAATCCGGTGCGGACTATCTGTCCGCCCTTGCGCAGTTCCACCCGCTTGCCTGCGAGCTTCGTCCAATCTGTTTGACGTGCCATGGGGTTTTCCTTTCAGTTCCGCGGCGGCTGGCTAGACGCCGGCGGCGAGATTTGCTGGTGGTTCGACACCGATCTGGGTCATGATGGCGGCGTGGTAGCTCGGGCCCGGGACGTGGATCGCGTGGGCCAGGCCCATGTGGGCGTCGCGCCAGAAGCGCTGGACCGGGTTGTTCATGCGCAGGCCGTTGCCGCCCGAGCGGGAGAGGATCATGTCGATGGCGTTGGTGGCGCGCCATGCGGCCTGGATCTGGGTGCGGCGGGCCAGGGCGCGCTGCTCCAGGCTGATTTCGCCGCCGGCTGCCACGGTGTCGTAGAGGCGGTTGATGCTGGCCAGCAGGGTGTCGCGGGAAGCGCTGATCTCACCGGCCGCCTCGCTGACCGCGTACATGGTGTACGGATCCTCGACGGACTTGAAGCCGTTGATCTGCACGCGCTCGCGCTGGTAGTCCAGGTGGGCCTGCAGTGCGCCTTCGGCGATGCCGATGACGGCGGCAGTCAGGCCGACCGGGAAGATGCTATAGAACGGCAGGCGGTGGATCGGCTCCTGCTTGCCTGCCTTGCGGGCTACCTCTCCGGCGAACAGCTCGGCCTGGTCGATGGCGCGGTACTCGGGAACGAAGACGTCATCGATGATGACGTCCTTGCTGCCGGTGCCCTTCAGGCCCACGACATCCCAGGAATCCTCGACGATGGTGTAGTCCTTGCGCGGAACCACCACGTGCAGGAAGCGGGGCGGCTGGACCGGCTTGCCCTCGGAGTCGCCCAGGAAGGCCCCCAGGATGACCCAGTCCGAGTGGTCGGTGCCGGTGGAGAACTGCCAGTGGCCGGAGAAGCGGTAGCCGCCCTCGACCGGGGTGGCGGTGCCCATCGGTGCATATGGCGAGGAGACCCAGACTTCGTCGCTTTCGCCCCAGATTTCTTCCTGCAGCTTCGGGGACATGAGTTCCAGTTCCCACGGGTGCACGCCGACGACGCCGGCAACCCAGCCGGCGGAGCCGTCTAGGCTTGCGAGCTTCATGACGGTTTCGGCGAATTCCACAGGGTGGGCGCGGGTTCCGCCGTACTCCACCGGTGCCAGCAGTTTCATGACGCCGGACTCGCGCATGATCTGCACGGTCTCGTCGCTGAGCTTGCCCAGTTCTTCGTTGACGGAGGCCAATGCGCGCAGCTCATCGGCACGGGTGGTGAGGACGTCGCTCACGGTGGTAATCGTCATGGAATTCTCGCTTCCTAATCAAGCTCGTCAAACTTTGCTGCTGGCTAAAATCTAGGCAAAGAATCGTCTTAACGTGACCTATGTCTCAGCCATCGGGATTGTCGATTTCGACTCGATTTCCCGGGCTGGAATGCGGCATCCCGGTCATCGGGATCCGCCCTGTTTTGGCTTGCTCCACCGCAATAAGGTTCACCAAAGACCAATTTGTATCCGCAGATCGAGGAGCCAATCAGATGACTACGGAACTTCGCAATGCGCCGGGCGGATCGCCTGCAGCCGGCGCCGACGCAATCCTGCGTGAACTGCCCACCGAGCAGGGAACGCTGCGCTACTGGGAAGCCGGCCAGGGCCGCCCCCTGGTGTTCCTGCATGGATCGGGACCGGGCGTCAGCGGATGGCAGAACTTCGGCGACGTGCTGCCGGCCTTCGCCGAGCACTTCCACTGCTACGTGATTGAATTCCCGGGCTTCGGCGTCAGTGACCCCACCGACAAGCACCCCATGCCGGCGGCCAGCCAGGCGGTCATCGACCTGCTGGACGGGCTGGGCCTGGACAAGGTCGACATCATCGGCAACTCCATGGGCGGCATGGTCGGCACCCTGTTCTCCATGAGCCACCCCGAGCGCGTGCGCCGCCTGGTGACCGTGGGCGGCCTGGGCCTGAACGCCTTCGCGCCGTTCCCCGCCGAGGGAATCAACCTGCTGATCGCCTTCACCGAGGACCCGACCCGCGAGCGGCTGATCCAGTGGCTGCGCTCCATGGTGTTCGACGAGGAAACCGTCACCGAGGAACTGATCGAGAAGCGCTGGGCCCTGGCCACCGAGCCGAAGACCCTGGAAAGCGCGCGCCGCATGTACAGCTCCGCCGCCATGAAGGCGCAGATCACTGCCCAGGCCGAATCCGATGATCCGCCGGCGTGGTCCATGCTGCACAAGGTCAAGGCCAAGACCTTGATCCTGTGGGGCCGCGATGACCGCGTCACCCCGATGGACGCCTCGCTGATCCCGATGCGCACCATCCCGGACGTGGAACTGCACGTGTTCCCGAAGTGCGGGCACTGGGCCATGATCGAGCAGAAGGCCGCCTTCGAAAGCGTTGTCGTTGAATTCCTGAACCGTGAGGAGAGCACGTCATGACCAGCATCGTCAGCACCCCGCGGATCACCGCGCTGCAAACCCGCGTCGTCGAGGTCATCAAGGAAACCCACGACGCCCACACCCTGGTGCTGGAGCCTGCGGCCGAGCAGGCCGACAGCTTCCGCTACCGCCCGGGCCAGTTCCTGACCCTGCGCATCCCCAGCGACCGCGACCAGGACGCCGCGCGCTGCTATTCGCTGTGCAGCTCCCCGGAGGAGGACGAACGCCTGAAGGTCACCATCAAGCGCACTCGCGACGGGTACGCGTCCAACTGGATCTGCGACAACGTGGAAGCCGGCCACGTGCTTGAGGTGCTCAAGCCTGCTGGAACCTTCGTCCCGTCCTCCCTGGACACCGACTTCCTGCTGTTCGCTGCAGGCAGCGGCGTGACCCCGGTGCTCTCCATCCTGAAGTCCGCGCTGATCGCCGGCACCGGGTCGATCACCCTGATCTACGCAAACCGCGACGAGCAGAACGTGATCTTCAAGGACGAGCTGGTCGCGCTGACCAAGGCCAACCCGGGCCGCCTGCACGTGATCCACTGGCTGGAAAGCGTCCAGGGCATCCCTGACCTCGCCTCGATGACCGCGCTGGCCAAGCCCTACGCGGAGCGCGAAGCGTTCATCTGCGGCCCGGGCCCGTTCATGGACTGCATCGAGACAGTGCTGCAGAACCTGGGCGCCGCCCCGGAGCGCATCCACATCGAGCGCTTCAACTCGCTGGAGGCGAATCCGTTCGCCCCGGTGGACCCGCTGGTGGTGGATGCCGATGGCGAAACGGCCCAGGTCGAGGTGGAACTGGACGGCAAGATCAGCAACGTTGCCTGGCCTGCCGGCAACAAGCTGCTCGACGTCCTGCTCAACGCGGGAATCGACGCCCCGTTCTCCTGCCGCGAGGGCGCCTGCAGCGCTTGCACCTGCATCGTGCTGGAAGGCGAAGTGGAGATGGAGCGCAACGAGGTGCTCGAACCGCAGGACCTGGAAGAGGGCCTGATCCTGGCCTGCCAGGCCAAGGCGCTGAGCCCGAAGGTGAAGATTACCTACGAAGGCTAGAACCACCAGCAGATGCCCCGCCAATGGCGGGGCATCTGCTGTTTTTGGCTGAAATTCTTCTATCGGGATTCCCGCAGCATTCCCCGCTGTTGTGCAGTGCATGCAAGGAGAGGGTTCCAATGACCTCGATGCCCCACGTGCTGTATGCGCTCGAAAAGAAGATTCGTGATGATGCCGGGACCCTCGGGGATCGCATCGACACCGCAGGATTTGCCCGTGAGGAGCGGAAAGTTCGGGATGAGGGGCTTCGCGGCATAAAACTCGACGTTGCGCGGGCATCTGCAAAGAATGCCGTCGCTCGCGCCCAATTCTTGGATTCCACCCTCTCGGCCCGGGAAACAGTCGAGCTGCTTGGCCTGGTCTGGCCGCGGTTAGGCGCTGCAGCGCAGCCGGGGCTCTCCTACGTGATGGCGCCACTCCCGGTGGGAATCCATCCGCAGGCGACCGAAGGGTTCTTCTCGTCGGAGAATACGGAACTGGTGGCAGGAGGGCAGCGCTCCACTCCGGCGCAGTGGCTCACCAGGGGAGGGAACCGTGACCCGTCGCCAGGCAGAAGGCGGCACTGGGGCTGGTGGTATGACTTCGGGTTACAGCGAGCCCGCAGGGGCAGGCCGGGGCAATCCCCGGGCAACCGCAGCAGCTGGGCCCGGTCAGGAAGCCGCGGCCCGATCTGCGAGCTTGAGGTTGCCTTGCACCGTCTCATCGCGCACCGCCGCGCGCAGGGTCTCGCAGCCCACGAACTGGTCGCGCGGCAGGTTGCCCGTAGCGCGGGCGGGGCGCTCGCGGCACAGGTCCAGCGCCTCTTCAGTCCATTGGACGCTGGTCTGCTCCCACGCGCTCTTACGCACCTGCACCTTGGCCAGGCATTCGATGCAGCGCACCTGCTGCATTGCGGTGTCTAGTTCTTGCTCGCGGTTCGACATTACGCCAGCTGCTTTCCGTTGACTCGGCGGAGGATCAGGTTGCGGGCCGAGGACCTGGTCCACAGGTCCATCGGCATGGTGGTGTCCACCTCGTACTCGAAGCGCTCGGTCATCTGCGGGGAAACGTCCTGCTCGTCGACGAAGAACTGGGAGTACCAGCGGTGCAGCGCCGCGACGGGGCTGCTGGCCCCGCGTGCGGCCCTGCAGCCCGTTGCGGCCGCGTCGTCCAG
Source organism: Arthrobacter sp. 'calajunan' (assembly GCF_046940185.1). Taxonomy (NCBI): domain Bacteria; kingdom Bacillati; phylum Actinomycetota; class Actinomycetes; order Micrococcales; family Micrococcaceae; genus Arthrobacter; species Arthrobacter sp. 'calajunan'. The sequence continues at coordinate 172,948 of NZ_JBKZDY010000006.1, read as the reverse complement.
CTGCGCGCGCACGGCCCCGGTGATCGAGCGCAGGATCTGCGTGGCGTGCCCGGCGGCGGCGGTCTTCAGTTCCGGGGCCGGGGGCTGCTCGGTGCGGACCATGACCCCGGTCATCAGCACCAGGTGCTGCTCGTCGATGGGGTAGTGCGCGGTGAGCACGATGGCGTCGAGATTGCGGTCTTCCATCACGTAGTCCAGCTGCGCGATCATGACGGCCGGCCCGTAGTAGCCGGCCACCGAGTCCGCCAGCTGGATCGCCGCAGCATTCGGCCCCGGATCCTGCAGCTGATAGCTGTGGTGCAGCGGCCCCTCGAAGTACTGCGTGGCCAGCTGTCCTTCGAAAACATTCTTGAAGTACAGCTGCTCGCTTTCGGTGACGTGGGGCGAATCGGCCAGATGCACTACGTGCTCCATGACCTGGCCGGTGCTGGCGGCGAGCGTGGTTTCCTTCCACGCCCAAGCCGACCATTCAAGGTCTTCGTCGTCTTCCGAGCCGGTGCCGCTGCGCAGGCGGGGTATCGACAGGTCCTGCGGCGGCGGATTGCCTTGCGGGTCGTGCCACACATAGAACAGGCCGTCCTGCTCGAGGCAGGAAAGCTCCTGCGGGGAGTGTCCGGCCTCAAGCCGGGCGGTCAGCTGGTCCTGGCCATCTGCCTGCACCTGCAGCGTCACGCCGAAGGCGGCGAGGCGGTGCACGCCGCCGTCGCGGAATCTGTGGGACAGGCCAAGGCAGTGCCAGCCTCGCGCGTAGCGCGCGGGATCAGCGTTCGGCGGCTGATCGCCAAGCGGCTGCGGATCGACCCGAACCATGTGCATCCCATTCCTTCGTCACACCTGACCTGGAGACGCTCTTTCCGGAGACCGATCCCGGAAGAAGGCGTAAATCTATATCTAGCCATAAATTTCCGTTTTGGAAACGGTGAATCCCGGTGTGCGGGACGTCACAGAAACCCTCGAAGCGGGTTTGTCCCGAATTGTCCTACTGGGTGGGATGCGCCATCCGCGCATCCTGCCGGGTCTGATTGGGTAGCGCTCACACCCATGTGGACGACAAAGGAGAAACTATGTCCAACAACCAGGCTTGGGACGACGAATACGAGGTCGTAGTTGTCGGCTCCGGCGCTGCGGCCTTGGCCGGCGCCTACACGGCGGCACGGCGCGGCCTGAAGACCCTGCTCGTGGAAAAGACCAACCTTCTGGGTGGGGCCTCGGCCTACTCCGGCGCCTCCTGCTGGCTGCCGGGCACCCAGGTGCAGCAGCGCGCGGATGTCGAGGACTCCGGCGAGTCCGCCAAGGCCTACCTGCAGGCCGTCATGGGTGACCACGAGGTTGAACGCCGCGAGGCGTTTGTGGACACCGCTCCTGAACTGGTTGAATTCTTCGAGTCGGATCCTGCCATCGAGTTCTACTGGACCGCATTCCCGGACTACTTCAACGCCCATGAGAGCAAGCCGCTGGGCCGCTCCATGATGCCGGTGGACCTGCCGCGCGAGGAAATCGGTGAGCTGGCCGACCTGGTGCGTCCGCTGGTCGAATACGACCGCTACAACCAGCCGCACCCGGACGGCCCGCTGACCGCAGGCCAGGCTCTCATCGGCCGCCTGCTGCTGGCACTGACCAACACCGGCAACGGCACCATCCAGCTGGAAACCGAGCTCGTGGACCTTGTCACCGAGGACGGCCGCGTGACCGGCGCGATCGTCAAGGACGCCGAGGGCACCCGCCGCATCCACGCCACCGAAGGCGTCATCCTGGGCGCCGGCGGCTTCGAAGCCAACCAGGACCTGCGTACCGTGAACGGCACCCCGGGCAGCTCGGGCTGGACCATGGCTCCGGCCGGCGCCAACATCGGCACCGCCATCCGCGCCGGCCAGAAGGCCGGCGGCGCGGTGGAGCAGCTGCACCAGGCTTGGTGGTGCCCGGGCGCCGCACAGCCAAAGGGCAACGCGGCCTTCGCGCTGGGCTTCCGCGGAGGCGTGTGGCTGGATGCCAACGGAAAGCGTTTCGCCAACGAGTGCCTGCCCTACGACCAGATGGGCCGCGTGCTGGCCGTCGCGCCTGAGCGCATCCCGTCCTGGTTCATCTTCGACTCGCGCTTCGGCGGCCAGATGCCGGGCATCATGCGTCCGTTCAACACCTCCCCGCAGGAGCACCTGGACGCCGGCACCTGGGTCAAGGCCGACACCCTCGAAGAGCTGGCTGCCGCCACCGGCCTGCCGGCCGACGCGCTGCAGGCAAGCATCGAGCGCTTCAACGGCTTCACCGTCACCGGCGTGGACGAGGACTTCCACCGCGGCGAGAACCCGTACGACCAGTTCTTCGCGGATCCTGAATACGGTCCGGGCCCGACCCTGATCCCTGTGGACCAGGCGCCGTTCTACGCCGCCCGCATGGTGCTCAGCGACCTGGGTACCAAGGGCGGCCTGCGCACCGACGTGGACGCCCGCGTGCTGCGCGAGGACGGCACCGCCATCGAGGGCCTGTACGCGGTGGGCAACACCAGCGCATCCTTCTCCGGCGGCTTCTACCCGGGTCCGGGCACCCCGCTGGGTTCGGGTATGGTCTTCGCCTACCGCGCAGCCCAGACCCTGAAGGCACCGGCCCAGGCGCAGTCCGTCTAGGACCGTCCGCCGGGAAGTCCACAAGCCGAAGCCGGCTGGCGCACCTGCGCCAGCCGGCTTCGGCTATTTTGCTGTTCTCTGTTTTCTGTTCTCTGCGCTCGGCGCCCTGCGTGCGCCGTTGCCGGGTTTTCACAGCGCAACGCAGCCGGGGCCGCATCCATGATGGATGCGGCCCCGGCTGCGTGGTTCTGCTTGCGATGTTGCGGCGTTTGTCCCTAGCGGGAGCCAGCCAGCGCGCCAGCTGGCCGGTGCGGCAGCGCCAGGGCCTTGACGGCGTCGGCGTACATGATCTCCTTGACGGCGCCCAAGGTGTCCAGGTGTTGCGGCGTGTTCTCGGAAACCAGCTGCACGGCGCGCTCGACGAGCTGTTCCACCGGGACGGCCTCGTCGACCAGCCCGGCCGCGGCCGCCTGATCCCCGTCGAAGCGCCGCCCCGTGAGCATGGCGTCGCGGGCCTGCGCAGCGCTGAGCTTGGACTGCACCAGGGCCGCCATGCCTTCGGTGAAGGCGATGCCGATGTTCACCTCCGGGAAGCAGAAGAACCCGCGTTCGGTGCGCATCAGCTGGTAGTCGTGGGCCATGGCCAGCAGCGCGCCGCCGCCGAAGGCGTGGCCGTTGACGGCCGCCGCCGTGGGCATCGGCAGGGTCAGGAACCTTGCGTACACCGCCTGCAGCTCGCGCACGTAGTCCGGGTCCAGTTCCACCGGGCCGTCGGCCTCGGCCACGTCCAGCCCGTTGGAGTAGAACTTGCCCGAACCGATGGTGACCAGGGCGGTGGCTTCGCCGGCGAGCACCTGGTCCAGCAGGTCGTTGACCTCCTGCAGCCAGGCCAGGGATTGGCGGTTCTCGCCCCCGCCCAGGTCCAGGATCGCGGTGCTTGATTCAAGTCGCAGGCTAGGCATTGGCGCCTGCCGAGGCCGGTGCGAGCGGGCGGATGTTGCGCTTGAGGATCTTGCCGGCCGCGTTGCGCGGCAGCTGGGCGGTGATTTCCACAGTGCGCGGCACCTTGTAGTTCGCCAGCCACTTGCGGCAGTGCGTGATGACGTCCTGCTCGGTCAGCTGCGAGCCGGCCAGCACCTCGACTACCGCGTGGGCGACCTCGCCCATGCGGGCATCGGGCTGGGGGAGCACTGCGCAGGCGGAGACCCCGTCCAGCGAACCGATGGTGTTCTCCACCTCGGCCGGGTAGACGTTGAACCCGCCCACGGTGAACATGTCCTTGATGCGGTCAACGATGCTCAGGTAGCCGTCCTCGTTGAGCTTGCCCATGTCCCCGGTGTGCAGCCAGCCGTCGGCGTCGATGGCCTTCGCGGTGGCCTGCGGGTCGTCCAGGTAGCCGAGCATCACGTTCTCGCCGCGCACCAGGATCTCTCCCGGGGTGCCGGCCGGGACGTTGCGTCCGCCGGTGTCCACCACCCGCACCTCGAAGCCGGCGGTGGGCCGGCCCGCGGTGGTGGTGACGGTGTGGGCGCTGTCGCCCGGACGGCACATGGTGACCACGACCGCCTCGCTCAGCCCGTAGGCGGTGGTCAGCTGCTGGACCTGGGCCTCGGTGCGCAGGCGTTCGAGCAGCCGGTCAGGGACCATGGCGGAGCCGAGCACGGCCAGGCGCCAGTTGGTCTTTTCCGCGGCCGGGAAGTCCGGGTGGTCGAGGATCGACTGGTGGATGGTCGGGGCGCCGGGGATGACGCTGATCTTTTCCTCGCGCAGCAGGCGGACCGTTTCATCCAGGTCGAAGGTCGCCATGGGGTAGATGGCGGCTCCGGTGGCCAGGCACACCAGGATGCCGACCTTGTAGCCGAAGGTGTGCGAGAACGGGCTGACCACCAGGTAGCGGTCTTCCGCGGAGATCTGCGCATGGCCGGCCCAGGCGTAGCTGACGCCCAGGGACTGGCGGTGCGCGGAGACGACGCCCTTGCTGCGCCCGGTGGTGCCGGAGGTGAAGATGACATCCGCGACGTCGTCCGCGGTGACCTGTGCTGCGCGCTCGGCCACCAGGGCCGGGTCAACGCCGAGGCCGGAGGCCAGGAAGTCGTCCCAGCTGGCCAGCGGGAGCACCGCCGAGTCCACCGGAGCGCCGGATGGCCCCGCCGGCAGGCTGACCAGGGTCTTCAGCTTGGGCAGGCCCGGAACCACGTGGGATTCGTCGGTGTAGCCCAGCTGCGCGGCCCCGTCGACCAGCAGCCGGGTGTAGGAGGTGTCCAGGAAGCCTTCGGCGACGAACAAAACCCGGGCCTCGGCCCGGGAGAGGATCTGGTGCGCCTCGACGCCGCGGTAGCGCGAGTTCAGCGGCACCATGGCGGCGCCCACGCTGGTGGCGGCCAGTGCCGCGATCACCCAGCGCGCGGTGTTCGGCGCCCAGATGGCGACCTTGTCGCCGTGCTTCACGCCGCTGGCGATCAGCGCCGCGGAGGCCTGGCGGACCTGCTCGGCCAGTTCGGCGAAGTTCAGGCGCACCGGCCCGTCGACCAGCGCTTCCCGGTCGGTGAAGTGCTCGGCGGCGTAGGCCACCAGGGCGGGGATGGTTTGCGGTTGCTCATGGCTGTGCATGCACGTGGCTCCCTTGTCTTTTCGCAGCACCGTCCGCAACTGTGGGGACGCTCTGTGTTGGCGTAATCCAGCTGGATTTCCGCTCGGCAGACCCGTTGGGACATGCGCGGGGGGAAATAGTTCGAGGCTACTGAGGTTGGGAATGCAACGCGGAAGCTGTCCCGGTGGGCGGGAGTAACGCAACCAAGGCCGTATCCCTAGGTCTGACGCGGACGGTGAGAGACCTTGCATCCATTCGACGGTTTATCCATTCAGGTCCTGTGGCCCGCAGTAGGGGTGCCATTCTGTAGCTTCCGGAATCAGCATGACCGTTCAGAATTCCTGAGTGCGGAATCCAGTTTGCGATCGATCGATTCTTTCCGACATGATGTTTGCATCTTATCGACAACCTGTCGAAAAAATTCTCTCAACCTAAGGTTCATCATGTTTTTAGCGCTACGAGAATTGGCGTATGCGTAAGGGCGTTTCAGCCTTATGGGGGCGGTTATCGCTCTCATCGCGATTCTCTCAGTCATGCTTTCGGGGATGTCGGCGGGACTCGTCAATGACGGCGTCTCCGGACTCAAATCCATGCCCGCCTCGGCTTTCGCCTTCGACGAGGGCACCAAGACCGACAACGCGTTTTCGCGATCCATGCTTGAGATGGAGCAGATTGACATCTGGTCTGGGCAACCTGGAATCCAAAGTGCCCAGCCCATGGGCAGTTCCATGGCCAACGGGGTCATCAATGATGGTGCGCAGGTTGACGTGGCGCTCTTTGGTGTTGCTTCGGATTCTTTCCTCTCCCCTGAAGTCTCCGAGGGTTCTCGGCTTGGCAAGGTCGACGGCATTGTCGTCTCCGATACTTTGCGGAAAGAAGGCGTGGAGTTGGGAACGGTGCTGACCCTTGACCGTCTCGACACTCAGCTGACGGTCATTGGATTCACTCAGGGACAAGCGACCTTCGGCCACGTGGACGTGGCCTATCTGCCGTTGCAGACATGGCAGCTGATCGCTTCCGGGCGGGCCCCGGAGGGTGCTCCCACCCAGAATGACATCGACAAGCTCGACTTCGACTATGCCAGCGTCGCCGCACTTCAATTCGTTCCCGGAAGCACACCCTCCTTGTCTGACGGCGATGCCGCCGCTTCGACGACGAGCATGGAGCTCTCCGAGGCCTTCAATGCATCACCCGGCTACCAAGCAGAAACGACGACTCTCAATATGATCCAGACCTTCCTCTACGCCATCTGCGCTCTGGTGGTTGGCGCCTTCTTCTCGGTGTGGACCATCCAGCGGAAACAAGAAATTGCCGTGGTGCGGGCGATGGGCGCCCCCGTCGGCTACCTGCTGCGCGACGGTATCGCCCAAGCAGCAATCTTGCTGGTCGGATTTACCTTCATCGGGCTGGCCGCAGGCTTGGGACTGGGAGTGCTCATGCCAACTGGGGTTCCGTTCTCGCTGGAAGGCGGGCCGATCGCTGTTGCTACCGGCTTGTCCATAGCGCTGGGCCTGCTCGGTGCCGCCGTCTCGATTGTCCGCATTGCCAAAGTTGACCCGCTGACCGCCCTTGGAGGAAACCGATGAGCCAAGAAACCGCACCGCACTCGTCACCCACGCAGGACAGGAGCACCGGATCTGGACTTTCCCTCAGTGCGGTGACGCTGGTTTTGGGTGACGGCGACCAGCAAGTCCGGGCGCTGGATGCAGTTGATCTTCATGTTGCCCGCAGCGAATTCGCCGCTATCGTGGGACCTTCGGGCTCTGGCAAGTCCTCCCTGCTGGCCGTGGCCGGATCCTTGTCACAACCGGATTCCGGTCAGGTGCGGCTCGATGAACACGAGCTGACGGCGTTGAGCTCGAAAGCCCAAGCTCATGGGAACTCACCCGTAAACCGTTGGAACCGTTCCAGAGGCTGGTAGCGCTGTTTGATGGTCTGAGTGGGGAGCCCGCGGGCCAGCATCTGTGCCTGCCACCCATCCAGCATTGCAGTGTACACTCGTTCGTCTGCCCGGAATAGCCCAATGTCCGGATCCACCAGCATCCGCGGGACGAAGCCAGGAACGACATCACTCACGACGCCCCTAAACCATGGAAACATGCATTAGATGCAGGAAAACTACGCCCGCAAGAGCTCGAGAGGCAAGAGTAGCCGCCGATCCCAAGAGCGGCGAAGCAGACAAAGTCAGCCTGACATACAGATACGGTGGATTTGCTGATGGACGGGAGTTCTCGCAGCTACTTCGATTCCCGTAAGTTTCCAAACGGCAGCAGCAGTCAGAGCAGACCTTTAGGCGCATCGAAAAAGGAGACACGGAAGGACGTCAAACCCCTTGGACGAGTCGTCTGTGCGGTCACTTAAATGCTTCCAATAAGTACCGGCACACAATTGGGACGCCTGGAAAGTTCTCCAGACGTCCCAATGGAAATATTTAGCTAAACGTTCCGATGGTCTGCGCTATGGCAGCAATCAGGAAGCAAACCGCGGCTATTAGTAGAGCCCAGCTGAGATAATCGAACGTGGCGATGAATCCAGAAATTCGTTTACTTAACGGTGCTTTTGCGCCAGTTGTTTGGTCCGCGGCCTGGACCGGCTGGAGTTTCCGCGCGGTGTAGAAAACGATGAAAAAAAGCAACAAGGACATAGCCCAGGTGATGATGGGGTTCATGATACGTAACCTTCGATGTAGTTGTTCACTATTTCCAGACTTCCCTTACGACTTCAAAGCAGGATTTTACACCGAAGACACTGGCCACCACGAGGCCGCCTTCTCTCAAGAGAACCAGCATAGCTGCGGATTTGGTGCTCTGCTTCCTGTGCTTCGCAAAGGCCGAGGACGCGCCCTTCTTGACGACGTCTTGAGCGAAGTTTTTTGCCCGTGCAATCAACTCGTTGAATTTGGCCTTATTTGATGTTCCGAGCTTGTTCCATGCGGCATAAGATTTCCCAAGGCTGCTTGTTTTGGATGCTTTGCTCATTTTGGTTACAAGTTTGGCTATGCCCAGAGAGATTTTGGCGTATCCGTGAACCGTCCCGGAAATCATGCCGCCGTCTTGTGTGCGGCAGCGTCGGGTAACGAGCCGGAATTTTCATCATAGTAGGTTTGCTCGAATTCCTCCGGCGTCTGGTGGCCCAGCGAGGAATGCAAGCGATCATTGTTGTACCAAAAGACCCAGTCGAAGACGACCTCCACGACGTCGGATTCGGTCTTCAACGCACCAGCGCGGAAGGGGGAACCTTTGGCCACGGCCTCGTTCTTGAACAAGCCCATCACGGTCTCCGCGGCGGCATTATCGTAAGCGTCGCCGACGCTGCCGATCGAAGGAACCAGCCCCTCAATTTCCAAGGTGTCGGTGTACCGGATCGAGGTGTATTGGCTTCCCGCATCTGAGTGATGCAAAAGTCCCTTGTCAACCGGTCTATTGCTGTATTTTCGGCGCCACAGCGCCATTTTCAGGCACTGCTCCACGAACGCCGTGTCCTTGACCGTGGAGGTTTCCCACCCGACGATGGCCCGCGAATACAGGTCGATCACCAAGGCCACGTAGACGAATCCGGAATACACCGGAACATACGTGAAATCCGTGACCCAAATGCGGTTGGGGGCGCTGGCGCTGAAGTTCCGGTTCAACAGGTCGCCGGCTCGCCGACCGTCCTTGCCAGGGATGGTGGTGCGGGTCTTGCGGCCCCGGATCAGGCCGTTCATGCCCTCGTCACGCATGAGTCGTTCAACGGTGTGTTTGGAGACCTCGGGGAAGCCGTTGCGGCGCAGCCATGCGGTCATTTTCCGGCGGCCGTAGAGGATTTCCGGCCGGGGTCGTCCTTTGGCATCTCGCTTGTTGAGCCCGCGCAACGTGTCAATGACCTTCGCATCTTCAACTGCTCGCAGGGCCGGAACCCTTGTTTCCATGCCCGGTAGGTTCGTGCGGCAACCTGTACGCCCTGCTCGCGCAGGACCGCGCAGATCGACTCGACCGCATGACCTTCGGCCCGTTGTTCATCAACGAACCGACAGATTAGCGGCGGCGAGGGTCGAGTTCCCTCGCGAAGAAAATCGATGCCGCCTTCAGGATCTCGTTGGCTTCCTTCAGGTCCCGGTTTTCCGCGCGTAGCCGCTTGAGCTCGTCCTGTTCATCGGTGGTCGGCCCGTCCTTCACACCGGCGTCGACCTGGGACTGCAGCACCCAGCGGCGCAATGATTCGGGACCGACATCCAGCTTCGGAGCCAGGGCCTTGCAGGTCGCATACACGGAAGGATATTCGGAGAGCCGGTCCAGAACCATCGCTACGGCGCGGTCGCGGACTTCGGCAGGGTATTTCTTGGGCATGGTTGCTATCTTTCTCTCGAAAGACAGCGGCATCAAACCCGGGACGGTTCAGGGCGAGCTGGCGGGTGACGGTATCTATCGGTGTTCCCCCGCCGCCGCAGGTGCGGCGCCAAGGGTTCGGGGCGGTGACATGGCAGAGGATTTCGGCTTTCACCACGTTGATCTGTCGTCCCATCGCTGTCAGGCCCAGCTGGTCCAAGTCAGTGAAAGCCGTAAGGTCCGGTGCGATGAAGGTACAATTGAGCAACGTCGAGGTCTTTCGAGAATGTTCGACTGGTAACTTTCAGTCTTTTGGAAGACCTCGACTTTTTATTGTCTTGATGACGCGTCCAGGGTCCGAGGTGTTGGGTTGGAGTGGTTACACTCTCAATCCTGAAGGGCCATTAAACCTGGTGCGATTCAGTAGAAACATCAGATGCAATTTACATCAGAACCAATAGGATACTAACAAGACTCATCGAAACTTCTGCGCCGAGAAGGACTTTGCCTCCATGAACGCCCTGCCCGACTCTCAAGTTAGAGTGCATCTCGTTGATGCCGACTGTTTCTCCCGAAAGGGCGTTGCAGCACAACTTAATGAAACGAATGATCTACTTGTGGAGGACTGTTTTTTCTCTCTTGAAGAGTATCTAAAGCACCGTGGAATTGTACCTCCCGATGTTTTGCTAATTAGTCTCCCCGATTCGGATCCGATGTCAGACCGATACCTCCGAGAAGTTGTATCAAATTTTTCAGAGACAAAAATTGCACTTCTGACGTTAAATCCCACCATGCAGGTGCTAGACGATGCTTATGACTCAGGAATTGCTGGTGTTATTTCTAAACACATGATCGGCGTAGAGCTGCCCAACTATATTCGAGCGATAGCGGAGGGATACTGGGTTTTTATTCGACCGCTGAGCGGTGGTCCATGCGCTAAAAATCCCTTGAGAGAAGGTCTTTATAAAGCCTATCTGCGCAGTCTGAATCCACGTGACCAAGCCATAGTCCAGCGTGTTGCTCTGGGAATGACAAATTCTCAAATCGCGCGAGAAATGTTCATGAGTGAGGGTGCAATAAAAAAACGGCTGCTTGATATCTTCACAGATCTTGGAATAACCAAGCGCGTTCACCTCACCCTCTTCGCCTGTGATGCAGGAACAATCCGTGCCAAAGACTTAGTGAAATCGCTTCCTGAAAGCCTTAGGTTGGGAAGCTGAAGCTACGAATGCATTACGTATCGACCGAGCTAAGATGCAGAATCCTAACGTTTGGGTTTCTGGACTTGGCGGTATGACAATGAGGCCTGCTTATGCATTATAGATTCGGGATATCGCGGTTCCGCTCCGTGTACCCGCTGTAGTCGCAGCTCGCGGCTCTGGTGCCACCTGTGCTCGCTAGGATGTATGCTAATTTGTTGACCAGTGGCGTAGAAACTCAGACGAGGTCAAAGTCGATAACTCGAGCTGCATTTGAGAAACGGTCGCTGCTGTATCTTCGTGGTTGCCCAGGGGTGTACTTAAAACTTCATCACCAGAGTGCTTTTCTCGAACGACTGCTTGATAGACATTTGCAGTACCGTCGCCTTCACCCAACGCCTGGTTAAGAAAAACTGCCCAAGCAGTCTTTAGTAGGCGAATAGGGGCCATGTCTTCCTTCTGTTCAATTGAGACCTTCCATGTATCATCCGCCGTGCCCTTCGAAGTATGTTCAGCCACTATTACGGTTCTCGCTTTCGTCTGTCGAGTTACTATTTGACTGCTTGGATAATAAGCATGACTTTTCTCCGGAGCGAGTTGCGTAATGAACTATTGATTGGTTTGGTCAGTAGTTTGCCTAGTGCTGTGGGCTTGAATTCTGCAGAAGCGCGAACCCGCGCGGGGTTTCCTTCTATGACCTCGAACACCGTCTCCCTTTCTCTATCGCGCTGCCCCATTACAAGGCTCACAGTTCCATTCGAGTTTTGCTGAAAACTTGCTGGAACTCCGCTATCAAAGACCTTCATTGCTTCGAGGTTCAGAACCTGCTTGATCTGTTTAGACGAGACCGGGGCAATCTGCTCGTAAGTTCCTTCTAAATCTGTTTCTGTGTGGTAGCTAGCTAGGGCCATTTTCGGGTCCAATTGCGGAATGCTGCAACCGTTAATGATATCGCGGGTGGTTCCGGTAGGTGAATCCCATAGTTCCTCAAGAAGAGCCATATCCGTGTCATGGGCACGCACTGACCTCATCAGGGTTTGGGCACGCGCGGACCACGCGACGCTAGGCACCACATTCCCACTGCCGCTGGAAACTTCTGATTGAGCGGTGAACTTCAATCCGATGCTGCCGGCAAGGTCTACAAGCCGACGACTAGCGGAAGCGCGTGCCGCGGTGAGTTCAACTCCGGACTCGACGAGAAACTTCGCAGCGGGACCACCCGACACCAGAAGCGCCAGAAAGAGATGGTCTTCATCAATTTCGTGCGATCCCATTAGTTGGCATTCCTTGGCAGCTGCTTCGGCGATAAAGCGAGACTCAGTTGTCATTGATTTATTCATGGACATGCCTCCGTGTTAATCATTTCTTACGCGGCGTGAGTACTTTTTGTGGACAGCCTGTCGGCTAACACCTAGGTGGTAGGCGATATCCTGCCAGCTGAGTCCGTTTTTCACCGCTGCCTGCACCTGTTCAAATTCGAGCATATCGACAATCCGGCGTAGGGCACTTACAGCGACCAGGCCACCCGCGGGCTCTGAGATGTTCTTAGCCCGAGCTGCAATTTCTTCTGGTTCCACAATTGCCAACCTACGCTGATCTCATTAATGTGTCAACCTAGGTTGCTCTCATTTTCGCGTATTTGTCTCCACATCCTGATAACCCTCGGCCTGAATGGCAAACATTGAGGCGTAATGGCCTCCATTATTCATGAGAGTTCGATGGTCTCCCATCTCAACTACGTTGCCGTTCTCTAGAACGAGAATTTTGTCAGCCGCTCGAACGGTGGAGAATCTATGAGAGATTAGAAAACAAATTGCACCTTGGGTAACTTCACGAAGACGGCGGAAAAGTAGGGCTTCGGTCTCAGAGTCTACAGCTGCCGTCGGTTCATCTAGAAGAATGATCTGTGAGTCTCCGGCCAAAGCGCGAGCGATAGCAACGCGTTGCCATTGACCACCTGACAACTGATGAGAATCTTCAAACCATCGGCCAAGTCGCGTCTCGAGCCCTGATGGAAGTTCATCTACAAAGTCCGCCCCGGCCCTGTTCAATGCCACGGCGCTGACTACCCTGTCATCGAGATAATTGACAGCTCCATATGTGACATTTTCCTGCACGCTTGACTCATATTGGACAAAGTCTTGGAATGCAACGCCGACCGTACTTCGAAGCTGTGAGATGTCATACTCGGCCAATGGGTGGCCATCCAACATTATTCGTCCACTAGTTGGGTCATAGAGACGATTAATAAGTTTGCTGATCGTTGATTTTCCCGCGCCGTTTCGCCCCACAAAAGCGATGACTTCACCGGGAGCTGCCGTAAAGCTGATATTGGAAAGAACTGCTTTGTCTGTTCCTGGATATGTGAAGGAAACGTTCTCGAAAGTGATGCCGCTCTTCAGCTCACGGGGGATGCTCCTCGTCCCCGACTTTATGACGTCGTGTGGTGTGTCAAGAAACGAAAATAATTCGCCAAGGAAAAGCTTGTGTTCGAATAACTGGCCTAAACCTACGAAGACTCCTGAGGCACCGGACTGTACAGCGGTTACCGCAGCAATAGTTCCTGCGAGTTGGCCAACATTTCCAATTTCAAGAGCAGAACGAACGGCTATGATAATCGCGACTCCAGAAACAGCGACATTGAGTAGCCCAGCCAAAGCAGTGACTTTTGCTTGTCTACCTTCTACGGATTTATCGACATCATAGAATCCACGCTGTATGTCCGCCACCCTCTGAATAAGGAGGCGGCCCAGTCCGAATGATTTTACTTCTTTTACGTTCCTATCGTTTGTGGTTAGGAATTGAAGATACGATGCCCACCGTCGTTTTGCAGCTCGGTCGTGTTCAAGCTTCCAAGTGACTCGACCGTAAAATATTTCAGCGGCGAAAGCAGGTAGGCAAGAGACGATAAGAAGAATTGCTATCCAGGGGTTCCAGGCGAAAAGCAACGCGGAAACTGAGAAAAGTGAAGTGAGACCACTGAGAACTCGTAATGCATCGACAAACAACTGATACGGTCTGCTTCCAGCTTCACTGGTAGCGCGCTGGAGTGAATCGTAGGTGGTAGAGCTTTCGAAGTGTTGCAGCTCAAGGCTAGTTGCTTTCCGGACAATATCGAGATTTATCTTGTTCGAAAGCTTCACTTGAAGGAGACTCTGCACGTAAGAGTCAATGATGTTCAGGGTAAAAGCAGCCATCGTGATAGCAATTAACAAACTCGCGGAGGTGATGGCAGTTGACTGTAATTCACCACTATCAAGGGATCCTGCAACTGCAGTAATGGTCCGCTCTGTAAAAAGAATTACTCCAGCCGGAGCTAGCCCTGAAAAAAAAGTAAGTAATATCACCGCTATAGTCATCAGGGGGCTTTCGTGCCACAGAAGCTTTCCGGCGCGAGCCCACTCATTCTGAGAGAATTTCACAGTGAATCGACCTTAAGTGGTCGCTTGGCAATTGCGTTTCTAGCGAGATGCCAAAGATGCATAACTTTCTTTTCGTCTGTCCGGTCGCCTACGAGTAATCTATTGCATTGCATGTGCAACACACTAGCCATAATGTTTGTGGGGTCACTCATTAGCTCGACGTTTGCGAGTCGCCTTGTTACTTCGTCATGGAAAGAATGAGAGCTCCGCTGGAGGTGTTCAACCTCTATTGCCAATTTAGCGCGAATTTCTTCGGCGAGGCTATCCCCGCGCCAATATGAAAGCATTTCTGTCAAGCTCCGAGATATCCGGTAGAACTCTTTACGAGTGCCCGGGGCAATCGTGGGCTCCCCGCTAAGATCCAAAATTGAACCGCTTTCCCAAGGACTGGCGATTATCTCTAGGGCAAGGACGGTGAGCCATTCCCGATCAATTTTCCTCTTGTGTGAGAGCTCAATGGCTTTGATGCTGAACTGCGAAGATGCATAAAAAAGATTCTCTGCCCACTCGATAGTTTGTGCCCCCCCATAACGTTCTATTTCGCGATCGTAGGTGCCGATTTCGAACCTGGAGATGATTCCATTCAGTCGGGCTTTCTCGAATGCATTCGTTAGCGAAGTGGCGGAGCGTCCGTCCATTGAAGTCCGTGCCCTCACACGTAGGTGTGGGTAAGGGTCCGCATATTCGACGTAGAACCAAGGGATATCCAAAGTACTAAGCGTAGGACCAACGATTTCACGGAGAATGTCATCGTGCCGTTCGAATGGCGCATAGGCCTTAATGCTCGTCCAGTCACTTCCGGGGCCATATGCTCTTTCGGCAACCGAGCCATGCCCCATACGTTCAATCGACTGTCGTGCAATGGCATCGGTTATAAGTTTCTGTGGTTTATATGATGAATTCAAGAATGGAATAACCAGTTCATGGGCATAGGAAGAACCACGAAGGTCACTGAGCGACATTTCGTCTGGCTGAGGGATACACTCTTCTAAGATGACGGATGAGTCCGACTCAACTTTTTGCTCCAGTACCCTCGCAAGTTCTCTACGCGCAATTGGTGAGTCCAAGTCGACTAATAATCGGTTGTCGGCTTCGGTAACATAAATATACCGGGCGACCCGAAAACGCTCTCTCCAAGCTTCGAACGTCTGCGCGGTATCAAACACTTTGTCTTCTGCACGGACTACCCATCGGGAAGCTCTGACAATCACATCGTCGACGATAAACCTCGGCACATAGCTGAGTGACCCCAGGTGGCTGGTGTCTAGATACGGCAGAATGCCGCTAGCTTCTTGCGTTGCCTCAATTAAGAACCGCAGTGGATTGGGTGCCATTTGCGGGTTTAACATATGTGATTGCACAGCTTTCATTTCCCTTGAATCTCCTCTCAAGCGGAAAGCGAATCTATCATTAGCTAGATAAACAAGCACATCATCTAAATCGACGACAGAAACGTCGGGATCCGAAGGCGCTAGGTTAACGACGATCTCAGCTTCTGTAAGAGAAGGGACTGTCGTAACATTGGCAGCTCTTCCCGAAGTGGGTAAATAACGGATCTCTGCTAGGAGAAAATCGTCAGCCGGGTAGGCATGCTGATAGAGATCTCGTAGAGCCAAAGTTGCATTATCCGGCAGTTGATGAAGGAATCGCCCAAATGTTCGACCACCCTCAGTAATTCCCTCGGCAGCTAGCGCAGCGCACCACTTTTCCGTACTTTCTGTGTTGGGTGCTATAAGAGATGCATATACGTCGAGTGATGGAACCAATGATCGAGCTTGGTCAACTTCAGGCATGAGTTTGAGCGCTGCACGCAGATCTATGCTCGTTGAGCCATCCATAAGTGCTTCAGCCGTTAGACGCGTAGAGACCTTCTGCCAATCAGTTGGCGGGGGCGATGGCGCGAGTGGATGCCAAGCCTTGGGACTAGGCATTATGTAATCGTTGGGTGGGCCCACGCCCGATTCCTCGGAGATTAGTTCTTTTAGTGGAACTTCGGCGTATATCCCGTAGCGTTCTACGCATCGGGAGTGAAATTCTTCTAAATGAGGTGAGCGTTGCGATGGCGCAATCCGAGAGAGAACCTCAACGGCATCCCTGATTTTCAGTACAGTTTTTTCAGAAATAACTGCATCATTCAACTCTAATGATCCGTCAATCTGGATTGTCTCACCTGGTTTACCCGGACTTATATAGGACTGTGCCTCTTCAATGGATCGAAGCTTCTCGCCTGTTTCGCAAGTTAGCCGGGATATTTTCCTGAGACTAGCTGTAACTTCAGCAATGGGATGGCTTTCCTTAACCTCTGCCGCAAATTCTTGAAGCAGTCGGTCGGGTTCGTTGCTACCAACCCGGATAAGACTGGCTGGAGAGATAATGTTTAGCTCAACTAATGTACTCAACAATTCATCGACAGAGTCCCGAGGGTAATTTGGGTGTTGCTGTAGAACTTCCTCGGTCACTTCATGGATCCCCCTGACTCCGTCACACGCAGAAAGGACGGCTTCGACGGCTTCCGTTAAACGGACGTCGACACGTCGATCATCCGCAGTTCCCTTAGTGTCTGCATATGGAAGGGTTACTCGACCCCCGTGGATAAGTAGCTGAGGGTTGGCTATCAAGGTGCTGGAAGAGGGAGAGGCGACGCTCGTTAGAGCCTCGCTTACCGCTATGAGCCAAGAAGTATCTGGACGAGCAAACAGTCTCATACCGTCAGCACGAATTAATGAGGTCTGAGTTCCAATTTTCGCCAGTCCTACACCGGCGAAGGCACCATATGGTGTTGAGCGAGTACTGGCGCGAGCCAAGAAGCGGTATAACGATGAGCTACGCCGTGCACTTGACTTTGGTGAAAGCCCGTCTGAAGACATCGATGCATAGAGCGAGGGTGAACTGATACGGAGCGCTGAGGCATAAGGTTCCAAAAGCGACCTATTTAGCACTTCCTTATCGATTTGAGCTTCTGTCTTTTCCTCGTCGAGCATTCGGATGAAATCATCGATTGGCAATAGAGGCGACCTGAGCATCGCAAATCCGAGTGGTTGGAAGTTATTTGACGATATATTCATTATTAACCAATCATCATCATTCGTGTCCAGGGCTGACGCTTGGACGATAGAACAGCATGGATGCCAAGTGCAACGCCTGCTGCACCGTTCAATAAGGTTGGATTGTCCACACGTTGATTTCCTGGCTCCACCTCACGGACGCCAAACGGTGCATCCTCATCAACGTGAGACAGCAGATGCTCGCATGCACTCTGAAGTGCTTCTTCGAGCAGCGCTTCTTTTTGTTCGAATTGCAAATAACGCAGTACAACAGCTACTCCGGCAGATCCATGGCAAAGGGTTGGAGTTGAGAACTGTTGCGTAGTAATCACTCGTGATGCCAATGCGTGGGTCCCTTCGGCGATCAAATCCCCGAGCTCAAATTCGGGAAACCTGTTTTGCGCAAGTGAGAGCGCTGACAGAACGCCGGGGCTACCATAGCACCACGCGGTACGGCTGTGTTTCCAGGACTGATTACCTTTGGGTACTTCTCCGACTGGCACTATGCTTGGCCAGTTTAATCCGAACATATCGGAGCTCCGCTGGGAAATAATCCATTGAGCCAACTGCCAAACTGTTTCTTTTATTCGTTGACTGGGTGCAGGAAGAAGGCTCAACGCTGCCATGGAGCCTGGGATGCCGTGAGCTAGTCCCATATCAGTGTAGCCATCTGGTGCGATCTTCAACCTTTCCTCTTCGAGTGTTAATTCAGGAAGAATTCTCCACTTTGGTAATAAGCTGTCGCCTGGCCCCTCTTCGAAAATCTTGAGCATGGTATCCGTGACTATATCGATTGCGTCGGCTGAGAGGTCCATTGGCAAATTGAGTAACCACCCAAGGTATCCCGAAGGCCCACTGATGACGTCGTAATCCTCAGGGGCAACACCGTCTGCTCTTTGAACAGAGTATTCTTCCATTCCGTGCTTCAACGCTGCTAGGCGTGCCGCATCCCGAGCACGTGAGAATCGAGGTTCGACTTCTGCACAGAGGTTGAGTGCGAATGCCAATCCAGACGAACCAGAATACAAGTCGTTGCCTGTAATTGGATCATTTGTCGTTGCTTGCATAGCCGCTGCCATATGTTCTACAGCCGCGGCTTGGTAGTTAGCTCCTTGCCAGTGAGGTTCTGCAGCTAGTGTCGCAAAGAGTGTGGCCAGCCCCGCATGACCATTAGCTAAGGTGACTCCGTCCCATATACGAATCGAGTTATTTGCTTCTGCAGCTGCATAACTAATAGCTTCGACACTTGCGGGAACTGTGAGTCGGTCGCTGATCATTTTTCCGGCGGCTGCAAGGTGTCGTTGCAAGGCTAGAGGGAGGCTAGGCATTTTGGTACTCCAAATCGGGGAAATGGGGCTTGGCGTCGCACAACGACGCCAAGCCCCGCGATAGCTTTCTACGCGTCTACGGAGTTAGCAGAAAATCCCATTAGGCGAGCAGCTCGCACACGTGTCTGTGCAGCGGCAAGTGGCCTTGGTGCACTTGATGGTCCGGGATCTGGCTGGAGTCCAACTTGCAGGCGATGCGATATCGCCATCCCCAGGCTTGGAAACTCGCACGTCCAGATCAAACGGATTGGATGAATAGTTCGACATTCAACGTTCCTTACTTTGAGCCCGCAGGCACTGACACAGCATCTATCCGCCGTGAGGCAACATTATGTTCCCTGATGTGAAAATCTACCCACATATATCAATAAATACATTCAATGGAAGGTTAAAAAAGTTTATCCGTTTGGTCATTTCCATCAGAAATTTATTGATCTATAATTTGGAGCCAGATACGGCTGACACGTAGATTCGGCACTTTGCTAGTCATAGTCAGCGTGTATCGCCATTTATAAATAAGAGGTGTGATGTCTCGAGACATCGGTAACAGTCACTTCACGTCAGGCGTGTTCTGGAACTTCTCTTTCGCATGCCGCAAGCTCAGGTACGTCACCCCAGCGGGGAACGGATAGTCGTATTTAGTGATCAGCTCGTCATCCATCGAGATCACCATCAGCTCCGCTTGGTCCCAGAGGACTTTCACCAACGTTGAGCGCAGTAGCTTGCCCAGATAGAGCTAGGCGCCAGCCACCTTCAAGCACCGGTTCTTGTTCACGCGCATCAGCTGGCTGCCGGCAGGCTCCATCAGTTCGGCCCGCAGCGTGGCACCGAGCTTCACCGGTTCCGGGCTCGCCGCCGCGTCCTTGCCCGCAGTCGGGCTGGTGTCCTCAAATGTGGTGGCTTACCTAGATAGTCCTCCGCCCCACGGTCAAGACCCTCAACCCTATCCGCCGGATTGCTCAAAGCCGACAAAATCAGTGCAGGAGAACTAATGCCTTTTCGCCGTAAACGCTCTAAAATATCAAGCCCCTCGATAATGGGTAGACCCCCGATCGAAAACCAAGACAACGAAGTGACGGCCAAACCCGAGCTGCAAAGCCCGCTGCCCGTCACGAGCAACTACAACCTCGTAACCTTCACCTTCGAACAATTCCTTGAGCATCATGGAGAGAGCTGCATCATCTTCCACTACCAGTACACTATGTTGCGCAGCTATGAGACGAAGTATATGTTCTGTCCTCCCCCGAATCTCTCTGTATCGTCTACCTAATGATTCTTTGAGCCGCGAATTGAACCGTTCAGAACCGGTAACGAATTAGCACTATGGTTCTCAGAACTGTTCAAAATTTGCTGGCATCCGAAAGGGTTCTGCCCCTTTTCCACACGATACGGACATCAGAAAGAACGGGGAACCAATGCTGGTGGGAGAAAAACCCAGGGCGCTGTACCAATCACATGATTGGTACAGCGCCCTGGGTAGCGGATTCATCGCCGCCTGCCCAAGAAGAATCTCTGCAGGGTCAGACGGATGACCTACCTACTGAATGTTTAGTGCTTGTTCCGACGTCGCGACATGGTCAGTGCGATACCCGCTGCGGCCAGCAACAGGCCACCGGCAACGATAGTAATCGAGGCGTTGGCTCCTGTTTCGGCAAGCTCACCTTCTACCTGCGTAGATTTGGACGAGGCAACTTCAGTTTTTTCAACTACTTCTCTCCCTGATGCAGTGGGGTTCCCCGCAATTAGTGGACACGTGATCTAGCTCATGCAGCCAGCGTTAGCGCGGTCCCATGCTGCTCAACGCGTTCCTGCTGGCTGCGAAGCAGCTGCTCAAACTCCACCGGAGGAACCATCCCCAGACTTGAATGCAGCCGGCGTCGGTCATAGAAATCCTCAATCCATCACGCGACCTTCTGCTTGGCGTCCGCCCGGGTAGCCCATCGGTAGCGGTCATAGAATTCGGTCTTCAACGTCGACCAGAATGACTCGCTCATGGCGTTATCCCAGCACACGCCCGTGCGCCCAACGGACTGCAGCAAATCCAACTCAATGGCCACCTCATGCAACTGGGCCGAGGTGAATTGCGAGCCACGGTCCGCGTGGAACACCACCTGACCCGGAATCTGTCCGCGCAGGGTTCTGGCCATGCGCAGGGCCCGTTCCACCAGATCGGTGTTCTGCACGCTATCCAGCGCCCAGCCCAGCACCCGGCGGGAGCAGCCATCACGCACTGCGCACAAGTACAGCCAGCCCTCATTGGTGCGCAGATAGGTGATGTCGCTGATCCAGACCTTGTCCAAGGCTCCCTGGTCCCATTGACGGCGCACCCGATCCGGCAGGTGGTACGTGTCAACGCCTTGGATCGTGGTCACGGGGGTGAACTTCCGTGGGCTGATCCCTTCGATGCCCTGGCGCAGCATTGAAGCAGCGACGGTCTTGGGATCGGCCGGGGATCCCTCGCGGGCCAGTTGCGCGGCCACCCGCGGCGCCCCGTAGGTCTGATGGGAGTCGTTGAAGATCTTGGCGACCTTCACATCCCGTGCCCGCTGCGCGGCAGCCCTCGGGGACGGGCCAGCGGATTAGCGTTGCCTCCAGGCGTAGTACCCGGATTTCGAAACGTGAAGCAATGACGCCATGCGGGTCAAGGCGAACTCATCCTTCAACGCGTGCATCAGTTCGAACCGTTCGACCGATGTTGCTTCGACGCGAAGAAGGACGCCGCTTTTCCCAGGAAACGGTTGTCCTCCCGCAGTTCGAAGACTTCCTTGCGCAAGCGTTTGAGTTCTTCACGTTCGGACTCGTCCAATGCTCCGGTCGGCTCACCGTCCAGGCCTCGGCGGGATCGTTCTTTCTTCACCCAGGTGCCCAGTGTTTGCTCGCCGAGGTTCAGTTCCTTGGCGACCGCGCTGATGGTGCGTCCGGTGTCGATGACCAGGCCGGCGGCTTCCCTGCGGTACTCCTCGGTGAAGGACCTGCGTTGCTTTTTCATATTGCTCATTAGTGACATCCTCTCAAATGTGGGATCGGGTGATCCCGCTTGTTCGGGTGTCCACTAATTCAGGCTAACCTCAGTGTCATTCATTCAATGACGGTCTTTACGGTGCAGACGGTTTGCCTCGTGTAGGAAGCGAGAGGGCGTGGTATCCGCGAGAAGATCCGTCAATCCACATTTTATTCTTGATGTTGCTTGCAGGGGCGATGCAACCAGCTACGGTGGTGTGCCGGTTATGTGAGTTACAGCAGGCGTCTTTCACAGTTCATCCGATACGCAATCTCCCGGTGAGTGCATGATTCAACATGCAGTTGAGCCGGAAAAGCAGGTCGCCAATTGAGATAGACCCGTTTGCTGCATGCGCAGACTAAACCAGTGGGTGGGAGAACCGTTCAGGTCCCCAATATTGGCGAAGCCTATTGGAACTTGTCAGTTTCCCCCAAGGGCTGGCAGGTTGCGCCTCCTACAGGAGAATTGAGACAAAGAGATGCAACATCCAACGAATCCTGGACGCTGCATCCCTTGGTCTACCCCTGATCTAATTCTCTTATGCCGTAGTGGAATCTGCGTCCCACGTCTTAGGAGTCTTCCGCTTCTAGGGTTGCTTCCCATAAGCGTTCGGTGTTTTCCATGTATTGCTGAACAACGTGTTGATTATGCAGTTCGAGAATTGCTTCATCGTTGCGCTTGAGGCTTGTTTCGTTATAGTTGTGGCTTCCGGTGAAAACGAATGAGCTCGGGCCATGCTGGTTAGGTCTGGAATCGTCGTAGGCCTTGTCTACTACAAAGAATTTCGAATGGATCCGACCGGTAGTGTCTGTCTGAGACAAGTCGCCTAAGGGAACTTGTGAGTTGTTCAAGATCTTTGAAATGTTGGGCGCTACAGGACCAGCGACAACTGATACGTTACAACCGGCATTACTAAGTCTGGCAAGCTCTTCTGCGATAGCTGTTCGCGTCGAGTCCCATTCGCTGATCCCAACCGCAATCGTCGTCTCATTTGCTATGCAATCTAGATGGGAGAGTCTTTCGCTCACTGGATCCAGTGAGCCAGACGGGAAAAACCGGGCGACACTGAATCCATCTTCACCGCGTGAATGATGCTCCTTGTAGTAGTCCGGATCCTGCGTCATCTTAGAAAGGTCCTTGTGGTACTTCTTGTATGCGCGGTAGAGCTTCTCATCTCCCTTCACGGTCAGAGCGTTGTTCCAGTAGCTTGTATGGTTGACGTCCGTGACGTTGGCTGATGACTGGACTACGACGTTTCGCTCATTTGAAACGGAGGAGAACAAGGCGAACTTGTTGTGCATCCCTTTGGTGCCTTGGCACGATGAAGTATTTCCTTCAGGGGATTCGTGCTTGCATACGGCGACCCATGACTTTGCTTTAATGTCTGTGCCTAGGGCATCAATCAACCGTGCTGCGGGAGCAGAACTTATTTGCCAGCCGTCGATAACTACCTGGACATTGACCCCTCGCTGGTAGGCAGCCAGAAGTTCATTGACATAGTCTTCACCAGATGCGCCAGAAATGACGAAAGCTGCTAGTGAGATCGTTGAACCTGTATCAGCTTGCTTGAAGTAGGAACATAGTCGTTCGGCAACAGCTCCTGCCCTGTTCTGGAGTGGATCACTGAATACTGCACCTGTTTCGACCTGTACTTCCTTCGCTTGTGCGCAGGGCACCTCAGCTTGCTTGTAGGTAGCTTCTTGCAGATTGGTGGAACGCGAAGTGCTCAAACCTGCCAATTGGGCGTTCGCCGCTGGGATAGCAGTTACCGACAACGTCGTAGCCAATGCTAGGGCACTGATCTTGGTTGGAATTTTCATGGCAAATCCTTATTGTCTTTGACCGGAATTATTTCCGGGACAGATCGTGGACGATATTCTTCGTTGCAGGATACAAATCTCGGAATTGTTGGTATCTGGCTTCGTACACCGGATTTTTGATGGGTTGTGTTTTATACAGAACGGGGTTCCAGCGTTCGATGTCTGGATCGGTGAACAGCGAGGCTGCAAGAAATGCCATACCCAGGCTGGCACCGATGGCGTACTTGCGGATGATCTGTTCTGTCCCGAGGATTTCGCTGATAATTTGTGGCCATAGCTTGCTCGTTGTTCCACCGCCAACTGCGAACATTCGTTGTGTTGTTCCGCCAGCTTGCTGGAACGTTTCCAAGTTATGGCGTACTGCGTAGCCAACTCCTTCCAGCGCGCTGCGGAAGATGTCACCTTGCGTATGAGACAGCTCCAAGCCGGCCAGCACTCCCCGGGCTTGGGGATCGTGGAGGGGTGTTCGTTCGCCGCTGAAGTAGGGGAGCATAACGAGGCCTTTAGCGCCCGGCCCGCTTTTTTCGGCTGCTCGGAACAGGTTTTCATAGTCAGTGTGGGTTAGTTCGCGGATCCATTGGGTGATTGCTCCGGAAGTCGCTAGCCCAGCGGCCAAGCAGTAGGCACCGGGTCTTGTTCCTGCGGTGCTCCATAGGGAGCGGTGACGCAGTGATCGCTGAGTGTGGTGGACTATAAACAAGGTTGTGCCGTACATGAGCATGGTGTCATTCGTGCGAGTTGCTCCCACAGAAATGGCTTCGGCCCAGGCATCGACGGTGCCGGCGATCACTGGAGTTCCGGCAGGAATTCCAGTTTGAAGTTCCGCTTCAGCAGTAATGGTTCCTGCTTGTTCATCGGGCCAGAGCAAGCGAGGCCTATTGATCTGAGGCGCGATCTTCTCAAACCATGGTTCGTACCAGCCTGCTGAAGACAGATCATATAGAGGTGTGGATTGGCTCGCTGAATGATGGTCCAAAACGTATTGGCCGGTTAAACGGTAGACGATCCAGCTCGAAGGCATGAAGAACATGCGGGCTTCTTTAAATGACTCGGATTCATTCTCCTCAAGCCATTGCAGCTTCGGCCCAACAGATTGCGATGACAGGAAGGACCCGCAGCGAGTGTAAATATCTTCGGCACCCAGCAGTGTATTTTGGGCTTGGATCTGTTGGGTTGCACGGGTGTCTACTCCATAGAGGATAGCTGGATGTAAGGGCACTCCGTGGCGGTCTGCGATGGCGACGCAGGGTCCCATGCCACTAGCGCCTACCGCAGCGACTTTGTAGTGTCCATGTGCCAGTAGCTCGCGCGAGATATCCTGAAATTCTTCCCACCAGAGTTCGGGATCCATCTCATGCCATCCAGGTTCTGGCCGTGAAACCTCATGCGATCTTGTTGCCTGCGCAAGGATATTCCCCTGCGAATCGACCAGCACTCCTTTGCTGCTAGAGGTCCCCACATCAAATCCGAGAGTCACGGATATCGGCGTATCCTTTGATGCTTGTCCTGTGTTTGCTGAAGTCATATCAAACTTCTTGCGGGTAGATGATTGACTTCACTGCATGCTCGTCGACTCGACCTGCCAGTAGGGCTTGACTGGATTCGGAGAGTCGGAAGCTTCCCGTGTGCAGCCCTGAGAGGTCGACTCTTCCGCTGGCGACTAGAGCCATTGCCAAAGGCCAGGTGTTGTTATAGCGGTTGACCGTGGCGAGGGTGATTTCGTTCCAATTCAGCGTATGCAAAGGTAATTCGACGTCGGTCTTGCCGATGCCAATTGAAGCTGCTCTGCCATTTTGCCGTAATAGGTGTAACCCAGCGTTAAGTACCTGTGGCACTCCACTGCATTCTAGAAGGACATCGAAACTAGGATCATGCTTTTTGATTTCATTGCTGTGGAAAGTGTGGAATCCGTGGGTTCGAGCGAGTTCTAGTCGTGTCTCTGAAACATCCGAAACTACCACTTCCAAGGCACCTTCTGCCCTTGCTGCTTCCGCGGCGAGGATGCCGACGGGTCCTGCGCCGGTGACTAATACCTTATCGCCTGGAAGTAGCCCAGCTCTTCTGCATCCCCACAGTCCAACGGAGAGCGGTTCGAGTAGTGCTCCTGCTTCGTAGCTCATGGATTCGGGCATGACGTGTAGGGAACGCGCATCGACTGCCAGACGCTGGACGAGGCAGCCGTCATAAGGCGGGGTGGCCAGAAATTCGAGATCTGGACATAGATGGTAGCGTCCGGCGCGGCATTGAGCGCAGTCGCGGCAGGGGGTTCCGGGCTCCACGGCGACCCGATCTCCAACTTTGACATTGGTGACATCCGGGGCGATGGCAAGAACATCTCCGGAAAGCTCATGTCCGAGGATGAAATCTCCGGAGACGACGAAGGGCCCGACCTTTCCTGAGACGAAATAGGAGACGTCTGAACCGCATACCCCCACGGCGCGAGGGGCAATGATTGCTTGCCCCGGCTCAAGGGTCGGTTCTGCGACTTCTCGAAGTTCCATAGTTCCGAGGTCAGTCATTACTGCGGCGAAATTTGCCATTTCAATCCTTTTCTTAAACGCTCAACGATTCTGAGTCGACATGCATTATCTGGACACGCTTTGGGCGGGGGACTCGATGGCGTGGGGGTCCATATGCCGAGTAGAAGGCAGGAAGTAGGTTGCACCAGCGCACAGTAAGCACATCACTGAGCAATACATTGCCACGAGCCATGGCGAACCGTCCGAGCTGCTGGTCAGCGCCGCGGCGACAAAGGGAAGGGTTCCGCCGACTAGGGCGCCTGTGATTTCTCGGCTGAACGTCACTGAGGTGTAACGAACGCGCACATCGAAAAGCCCTGAAAGCATAGTGGCTTGCGAGGCCAAGGTTAGATCGCAACACAAAGTGAAGATCAAGACGAGTGCGGCCCAGATCCAAACTGGGGTTCCGGTATCGAGCATCCAGAAGAAGGGGTAGAAAAGTACCGCGCCGGATACAGAACCAATGATCATCAGGCTTTTGCCGCCGAAACGATCGCAAAGCAACCCTGCTAACGGAATGGTGATGAGTTTCAGAAGGTTGGCGATGATGATGCCAAAGAGCCCTATCCATTCGGAAGCGCCCACCGTGGTTGCCAGATAGCTCAGCGCATATACCGAAGGGAGGTATGAAAGCACGTTCGGCGAGATGCTCATGACCATGGCTAGAGGAATGCGGCGGCCACCGAGACGGAAAACTTCGCGGAAACGAGGAACCGCTGGCTTTTCTTCCTGGTGTCCTTGTTCGAACTCTGGACTTTCGCTTACCCGGAGCCTAATGATGAAGGCGGCGACGGCAAGGATGATGCTGAGCAAGAAAGGGACTCTCCAGCCCCAGGCAATGAAATCTTCATGAGGCAGGACGGACTGAACCAAGAAATAGATACCTGTCGCCATGAGAGAGCCGAGCGCGTTTCCCGCGCTAGGGATCGCGGCGTTGAGTCCTCGGCGCTTTGCGGGGGCGTGCTCAGCGGATAACAACATAGCGCCGGCGTATTCACCTCCAGCGCCAAGGCCCTGGAGAACTCGAAGGAACACCAGGAGGATGGGAGCCCATACTCCGATCTGGCTGTAGCTCGGGAGCAATCCGATGAGCGTCGATGACACTGCCATGAGCAATAGGGTGACGAAAAGCATCAGTCTTCGTCCGAAGCGGTCCCCGAGGATACCGATAATGACACCGCCCACAGGGCGGGCGAAGAACCCGACCGCAAATGTTCCTAGCGATGCCAGCACAGCCAATGTTTGATTCTCTCCAGGAAAGAATACCTGCGACAGTACGAGTGCTGAGGCTATGCCGTACAGCGAGAAGTCGTACCACTCGAGAGCAGTACCTACAGTCGATGCCAATGTTGCTTTTGAAATAGGGCGTTTGGGTGCCATGATTCCCTTTCGGTGGTGTGAGTCACATTGATTCTATAACTAAACTATTCTTTTTCAATAGTCTTGTACTTTTTTCAATGACGATCTAACGTTAGGAATATGCAAAATATGCACAACACCCCAGAAACAGATCTCAGCGCTACGATCAGGAAAGCTGTTCAGAGCGCGGATCCAAAATTATCCAAATTCAAACCCTTGCCCCGCATCCTTGCGCATGATGAGTTCAACTCCGGCTTACACGGGTGGGTTGAACTCGGCGGCAACTACAACGGCAAGGGAGAGTACGAATCCCTAGACAGGCACTTCCGAGATTTTCGCCCACCGCAGCTTTCGTCCTGCGACTTTTTCGATGTTGGCACACACGGAGCGATGTCAGGAACGTATGCATTGAAGTTGGCGTCGAGGCCTTATCCTGGCCACACCGCGACAGCTATCCGACGGCTTACCATGAGCGGGAGAGGCCTGCTGCAGATCGAAGCCTACTTGGCATATAAAGCCGAAGCAGTGGTCGACCCGGATGCAGATGAAGCCTTCGGGGAAATGAAGTTCGACGGCAACAGCCATCCCTCAGAAGCGCAATTTGGCGCATTCACTGTCGCCACTGACCTCTGCGGAGATGATGGAATCCGCTACCATACAGTCGCCCGCTACCAGAATGCTGACGAAGATGGGAACATGCTTCGTCAATGGAGGTACCCGACCGTTCCAGAACCAACTCCTCGCGAGCACTTTGAGGGCAAAGTGGACTTCCCCTATGCGGCTGATTTCACAGCTCCTAACCCGGAAGATTGGGAAGTCTACGGTGAGCCCCAAGAGCTTTGCATGAACGAAGTCCCGACCAAAGTGAACTGGCATTATTTGCGATGGGTCATCAACACCGAAACTCGACGCAATGTTGAATTGCAGCTGAATGATCAGATCATGGATTGGTCTGATGTCCCAGTGCCCATCTACGAAGAACGCTATGGATCTTTGGAAAATCTTCTGAATTTCTATTTCTCGGTACGTTCGATGAGCGGCCAGCGAAACTTCTTGTTCCTCGACTCCGTCGTTATCTCGGCAGATTGGTAAAATCATGCGTGAATCTCAAACCGCAGTCCTCGAACGCGGTGTCGTTCTTGAAGGAGAAATTGCAACAGAACCGTTCGAAGCTGCCTGGGCGACGGAAGCCCGCTGGTTCGTGCAATTCCTAGAGTCCGATACTGGCCGGGTGCAAGCCAAGACGCAGATCTCGGCCGATGGCCTGACCTGGGTCGATCACGAGTCCGAGCCAGCCGTAGGCGAGATGAGGGGAGTGATTACCACCTCTGTGCGGGATTTCGGGCATTGGCTTCGTCTCGTCATCACGCCGGAAGAAGTTACCTCGGCTCCCCTGACACGGGTTTACCTCGTGCTTAAGGAATAATCAGTTAGAGCGCACTCAGGCGCGCGGGAGGAGCGGGAATGAAATCTACTCGTCACACATTGGACGACATCGCCACTGCACTTGGCCTTTCTCCCAATACCGTCTCGCGCGCCTTACGAGGCCGTGATGGAGTAAGTGAACGAACCCGCCAGCTTGTCCTCAGCGAGGCGGTTAAAGTTGGGTACGTTATCCCGCAACAGCATCCGACTACCGGCGTCGATACCATCGCGGTGACAGTGCCGTCGGCAACACACACGTTCGCAGCCCAACTCTTAGCCGCGATTGAGTCCGGAGTGCGGGCAGCAGGATACTCGCTGGATTTATACGCGACGGAGGAACTGCCGGAGCAAGAGCAACAGATTGCGGAGCAAATCATCGCTTCCCGACCCAGCGGTGTCATTGCTATACCCGTCCAAGGGCGGAGCCATCCTTGGGCTGCTGTACAGGCAGCAGGAATCCCAGTCGTTGCAACAACTCGTGAAATTGCTGAAAGCCCAACCGATTTCATCGGCGTGGACAGTGAAGCAGGAAGCTATGCAGCTGCAAGACACCTTATCGGCTCGGGTGCGAAAAGGATCCTCAGTATCGATGAGAATCTGGCGATCAGCACAGTGGAAGCCAGGAAGTCGGGGATCAGACGAGCCCTAGAGGAGTCCCCTCAGGCCACTGTGGACTTCGCAGATGTACACACCAGACGTTTTGAGAATACTGGCCCCCAGTGGCGGGCTCACGAAGCATTCCTTATTGTGAACGATCGCCTTAGCGAGGACCGCACGTACGACGCGGTAATAACTGGGGATGACTTCTTTGCCCTTGGCGCTCTCAAAGCGCTGCAGGAATCGGGCCGGCGTGTGCCAGAGGAAGTAATGGTTGTTGGATATGGGGGACTTCCCTTTGCTGAGTGGGTCTCGCCTGCCCTCAGCACCGTAGACCTGCCTGCAACATTAGTCGGAGAATTGGCGGTAGCTACCTTGCTTCAACGAGTAGCAGGAGCTTCAGGGCCACGTATACGAAGACTGATCCGTCCAGAGCTCAAGGTGCGCGCTAGCAGTGCTGTATTAGCTGAACGAACAACTTAACTTCAAATCTGTCAGTTAGAAACTGTCTCTTACGTCAGGGCGACAATTAAGTTGCATGGTCCATGTTTGGCCAGTCTCGAATAGGACCCTGCCATCTACGCGTGGAAAACTTAAGGTTCGGGAATCTCTGGATATTTCTGGGGAAAGTACCCGGAACACGCGAGAATTAACCGGATATGGTCAATATTTGACTCTTTGAGAGCTGTCAAGCCCCGGGTTTTGTAGAGACTCTTTAACTTGTTTTTCTAAGCAGCCGCAACGTCCGTCTGCGTCCGTTCGGTCCACTGTTGATGCACGTGAGCCGGCGGCCTGTATCCGAGTGCCGAATGCAGCCGCTGGGAGTTGTACCAGCCAACCCACCTGGAGGTCTCGGCCATGACCTCAACCTGTCCAGACCATTGCTTCCGGTCGATCAGCTTCGCCTTGTAGACCGATTTAAGCGCCTCGGCCATGGCATTATCGCACGAATCGCCCTTGGAACCCACCGAAGCGATCGCGTCGGACTCGGCCAACGCCTGCCCGTATCTGATGGGCCGGAATTGCACCCCACGATCTGAATGATGCACGAGGCCGGTCACGTCCTCGCCATCCTTGTATTTCCTTGCCAAGGCCGTCATCAAAGCGTCCCTGGCCAAGGATTCCCGCATGTGGTTGGTCACTTGCCAGCCCACGATTTCACGGCTGAACACATCAAGAATGAACATGGCATAGACCCACCCCGCGTGGGTCGGAACATAGGTGATGTCAGCGACCCAGAGCCGATTGGGGGCTGCTGCGGTGAACTGGCGATTCACCAGATCCACCGGACACGATTCCGGGTCCGCTGAACGGGTCTTAGGCTTCTTCCGTTTGCGCCGCACCCATCGATCCCGGTGATCTTCATGAGCCGCTCCACGGTGCACCGGGCAATCGTCCCGAACTGATCGCCATGCTGGTTGTTCATGGCATGCCACATTTTCCGTACCCCGTAGCAGGAATAGTTCTCCTCATAGACCGCACGAAGTTTAGGCAGTAGTTGTTCGTCGCGAACGCTGCGGGCCGACGGCGGCCGTTGCTTCGCAGCATAATACGAGCTCACGCCGCGAAGAAAGTCGCTGCCCTCTTCAGGATCTCATTGGCCCGCTTGGTCTCGGCCAGCTCGGCGCGCAGGCGCTTATTCTCGGCTTCCAGGTCAATGGACTGGGCCGGCGTCATCGCGCCGCTGTTCTTGTAGTTGCGCACCCAAGTGCGCAGCGTTTCACTGCTCAGGACCAGCGCCTTGGCCACGCGTCGGATGGCGCCATTAGCTGTGCCTGGCTCGGCCTGCGCATGGATCACAAGGTCCACGGCGCGGGTCTTGAGTTCGTCGGTGTATTTGATCGGCAAGAGAGAAGTGTTCCTTTTCCAATTTCCTTGCCTCTATTAAACCCGGTGCGATTCAGCGCGCACCTTTTGGTCGCTTTGGACCAAGGCACCTGCGCCGTTTGCGGCCAAGATCCCGTCGGTGCCAAGACGAATGAGATCACACAGTTCTCCACCCTGCCTGACCATTTTCTGGATCTGCAGGGCAA
Source organism: Arthrobacter sp. 'calajunan' (assembly GCF_046940185.1). Classification (NCBI taxonomy): domain Bacteria; kingdom Bacillati; phylum Actinomycetota; class Actinomycetes; order Micrococcales; family Micrococcaceae; genus Arthrobacter; species Arthrobacter sp. 'calajunan'. The sequence continues at coordinate 141,743 of NZ_JBKZDY010000006.1, read as the reverse complement.
AGCGATCACCGTCGATGCGCTGCATACGCAGACCGCCATGCCCGCCATATGCATGGTCGCGGGGCGCATGATGTGTTTACGGTGAAAGGTAACCAGCCCGAGCTGCATGACGAGCTCGTATAGATTCCTTGGGATCAAGTGCCGGCTGGGAACCAGAGCGTGGAATCGAAGAATGGGCGCAGGACGATCTAAACTATCAAGTGCGCGACGGTGACGGCCGGAATCAGCTTCCCTCACGTAGCCCAGGCATTACAGGTCACCCGTAAATCCCGGGCGACAGGTTCAACGAAGTGGCATACGGAAACGGTGCAGGCGTTGACGTCGTTGCCCACTCATGTGGCTGGCCCAGCGGAGATTGGCGGGCTCATCCGTGACCACTGGGGCATTGAGAACTGGTTGCGTTGGCGGCGGGAAATGACTGGAACGAGGATAAGTCTCAGGTGAGGAAGGCTAACGCGCTGAAGGTTATGGCAATTCTGCGGAACATCGTCATCACCTTGTTGAAGCAGCGTGGATACCGGAACCTTGCCAGGGTGATGCGGAAGCTTCGATATCAGTCGGGAACGGTGTTAGCCATGGTTGGTTTGGTAGCTGCTCACTGACTTTGTAGGCACCCTGAGGTAACCGGTTGCGGCGTCCCGCAGCAGGATTCGGGCTCCGGCTGGCCAGTTTCGCAGCCCGATGCGTCCTGGGCCGGGGCATCGCAGGATCCGCCGAGATCCGTGGAGCAGACCCCGGTCTCCGGCAAGGAGAGCTGGACGCTCGCGGCGGCCTGCAGGTCGCCGGCCAGATGGGCGGCGATGGACCGGATCTGTTCGTAGCCAGTGGCCATCAAGAAGGTCGGGGCGCGGCCGTAGCTCTTCATGCCGGCAATGTAGAAGTTCGGCTCCGGGTGGGACAGCACGCGCTCCCCATGCGCGCTGACGGTGCCGCAGCTGTGGAACTCCGGATCGATCAGCGGCCCGAGCTCGCGCGGGGCTTCCACCGCGGGGTCCATCTCCAGGCGCAGCTCGGAGAGGATCGACAGATCCGGGCGGAAGCCGGTGGCCGGAACGATGTAGTCCACGTGCAGTTCCCGCCCGTCGGCGCCTACGACCAGGGTGCGCTCGCCATTTTCCAGGCGCACGATGGAGAGGTTTTCAATGAGGTCGACCTGCCCGGTATCGACCAGGCGGCGCAGGCTGGTGCCCAGCTGCCCGCGGGCCGGGAGCTGGTCCGCCGCGCCGCCGCCGTAGAGCTTGACCGGGTTGGCGGTTCCGCGCAGTCCCCACAGGATCTTCGTGTCCGCGTGGGCGCTCTTCAGCCGGCCCAAGGAAATCAGGGTGTTCGCCGCCGAATGCCCGGCGCCGAGCACCAGCAGCGTTTTGCCCGCGAAGGCGTCCCGGTCCGCGCCCAGCGGATCGGGCAGCGGCGAGGTGACGGCGCCGCGGGAGCGGGCTTCTGCCTCGCCCGGGGCTTCGAGCCCCGCGCGTCCGACGGGATTGGGGGTATTCCAGGTGCCGGAGGCGTCGATCACCGCCCTGGCGGTGACGTCACGGATGCCTTCGGGGGACTGGGTGCGGACAAGGAACAGCGCCTGGTCGCGACCTGCCGTGCGGGTCTTGTCCAGGCCGATCCCGTCGTCTAAGACGCGCGAAACGCCGATGACGCGGTGCAGGTAGCGGATGGAGGGCGCCAGGGCGGGGTGCGCGGCCAGCGGCAGCAGGTAGTGCTCCACCAGTTCGCCGCCGGTGGGCAGGGAGGTTTCCCGCGGCATGGCCCAGTCGCCCAGGCAGTTTCCCGCCGGGGTTTCCAGCAGCCGCCGGGCGGCCGCGTCGACATTGAATTTCCACGGGGAGAACAGCTTGATGTGCGCCCATTCGCGCATGGACGCCCCGGCAGCTTCGCCTGCTTCGAGGACCAGGAACTGTTCTCCGCGCTCGCTGAGGTGCGCGGCGGCGGCCAGCCCGATGGGACCTGCGCCGATGATCACGATGGGATGGCCGTTCTTCATGGCGGGTTCCTAACGCTGCGGGAGAAGTTCGCTGATGAGATGTTCGATGCGGGTGCGGATCTCGTCGCGGATCTTGCGCACCGGCTCGATGCCCTGGCCTGCTGGATCATCCAGCGTCCAGTCCTCGTAGCGCTTGCCGGGGAAGATGGGGCAGGTGTCCCCGCAGCCCATGGTGATGACCACATCGGAGGCCTGCACAGCCGCCGTAGTCAGGATCTTGGGGGTCTGGGCGGACAGGTCGATGCCCTCTTCGCGCATCGCCTGGACGGCGGCCGGGTTCACCTGGTCGGCCGGGGCCGAACCTGCCGAGCGGACTTCGATCCGGCCTTCGGAAAGGCGTTGCAGATAGGCGGCGGCCATTTGCGAACGCCCCGCATTGTGCACGCAGACAAACAGGACCGATGGCTTGGGAGTGGTCATGGGCTAGCCTTTCAGCTCTTGTGCCGGGGTGGGGAAGTACTTGCGCGACCAGAGCGCCACGTAGACCAGGGCGACGAGGATCGGCACCTCGATCAGCGGGCCGACCACCCCGGCCAGGGCCTGGCCGCTGGTGGCGCCGAAGGTGGCGATGGCGACCGCAATGGCCAGCTCGAAGTTGTTGCCGGCGGCGGTGAAGGCCAGGGTGGTGGTGCGCTCGTAGCCCAGCTTCAGGGCGCGCCCGATCAGCATCCCGGCGCCGAACACCACAACGAAGTAGATCAGCAGCGGCAGGGCCATGCGGGCCACGTCCCAGGGGTTGCTGATGATCGCATCCCCCTGCAGGGCGAAGAGCAGCACGATGGTGAACAGCAGCCCGTACAGCGCCCACGGGCCGATCTTGGGAAGGAAGGCGCCCTCGTACCAGTCGCGGCCCTTGGCCCTTTCGCCCACGGTGCGGGTGAGGAATCCGGCCAGCAGCGGGATGCCCAGGAACACCAGGACCGAGAGCGTGATCGCGCCGACGGAGAACTCCGCGCTGGTGGTCGGCAGGCCCAGCCAGGCGGGAAGGACCTGCAGGTAGAACCAGCCCAGGACGCCGAAGGCCACGACCTGGAAGATCGCGTTGACCGCAACGAGCACAGCGGCGGCCTCGCGGTCGCCGCAGGCCAGGTCATTCCAGATCATCACCATGGCGATGCAGCGGGCCAATCCCACGATGATCAGTCCCGTGCGGTATTCGGGCAGGTCGGGGAGGAACAGCCAGGCCAGCAGGAACATGAAGGCCGGGGCCAGCAGCCAGTTGAGCACCAGCGAGGTGATCATCAGCTTCTTGTCGGCCAGCACGCGCCCGGTTTCGTTGTAGCGGACCTTGGCGAGGACCGGGTACATCATGACCAGCAGTCCCAGCGCGATGGGCAGCGAGACGCCGGCGACCTGAACGGAATCCACGATCTGGCCGAGCTGCGGGACCAGCCGGCCCAGGCCGAGGCCCAGGGCCATGGCCAGCAGGATCCAGACCGCCAGGTAGCGGTCCAGGGTGGAGAGCTTCCCCGGAGCCCGGCGCGCAGCGGGAGTTGTCGTTGGTGGCACGAAGCATCCTTAGGCAATATTGATGTTCATCGATATATGTTTCCGGTTCGAGTATGATGACTTATATCGAAGAATGTCAATTTAGGTAGGTGCTCCAGATGACGGCAACCCCGGTGGCGGACGACGCCGCGAGCGCAGCCTGCTGTGCCACCTGTGCCGCGCCGGCGCTGGCCGAAGCCGCGGCGCGCGAGGCCGCGCGGCTGCTGAAGGCGATTGCCGACCCGAACCGCCTGCGGCTGCTGTCCATCGTCAAGCACGGGCCCGCGGACGGCACCTGCGTGTGCGATCTGACCGAACTGCTGCAGCTGGGCCAGCCCACGGTCTCGCACCACCTGAAGATCCTGGTGGATTCCGGGCTGCTCGCCCGCGAGAAGCGCGGGACCTGGGCCTATTACACCCTGGTTCCGGGGTCGTTGGACAAAGCCGCCGCGCTGATCTCGGAGCTTTGAACGTGAAGCCGCCCGCCGGTGTTCAGCTGCGCCCGATGGCCGTTGGGCAGTGGCCGGGCGTGGAACGCATCTACCGCCAGGGCGTCGCCGGCGGGCTGGCCACCTTCGAGGGCACCGTCCCTTCCTGGGAGGACTTCTCGGCGCGAAAAATTGCACAGCTGGGCCTGGTCGCGGTCGACCGGGACGGTGCCGTGATCGGGTGGATTGCCGCGTCGCCGGTGTCCGCACGCTGGGCCTATCGCGGCGTGATCGAGCATTCGGTATACGTCGACGCAGCGCAGGCGGGCCGGGGCGTGGGCACCGCCCTGCTCGGAGCGCTGGGCGCCCGGGCCCGGGCGCGGGGTTATTGGACGATCCAGTGCGCCATCTTCGCGGAGAACCACGCGAGCAGGGCGCTGCACCGCAAGGCGGGATTCCGCGAAGTGGGCTACCGGGAGCGCATTGCCCAAGCGCCGGCAGGCCCCCTGGCGGGCCAGTGGATCGACACGGTCCTGTACGAGCTGCGCCTGGAGCCGGGCGCAGCAGCGGAAACCTAGGCCACGATTCCGTCGAGGAACAGCGCGCTGCAGTCCTTGGTCAGCTGGTCCAGCGTGTACTTCTTGGACGGGGAGAACCAGCGGGCGGTCAGCCACAGGGCGTCGCGGATCAGGCGGTGCACCACGTGGGCATCCAGGTCCTTCTTGAACACGCCGGAGGCGATGCCCTGCTCGATGACTTCCACCCAGAGCTTGGCGATGTCGCTGCTGATGGCGCGCGCACCGGTGGACTTGGGCAGCTTCTGGATGTACGCGACCTCGTTCTGGTAGATCTGCGTGGCGTACGGGAAGTCGCGGATGATTTCCAGGGTGATGCGGATCAGCTGGTTCAGCGCCTCGCGCGGTTCGGTGCCCGAATCGGTGACGCTGCGGTAGCGGCCCTGCAGCTCCTCGAGGAACTCGGTCAGGATCTCCTCGACCATTTCGTCCTTGGAAGCGAAGTGGTGGTAGAGGCTGCCCGAAAGCATGCCCACCGAGGCGGAGATTTCGCGCACCGAGGTGCCTCCGATGCCCTGCTCGGCGAAGAGCCGGGCAGCGTTGTCGAGGATGACAGTCCGTCGGGCCGGGGCGGTCTTTTCAGCCATATGTCGCTCTTTCGCAGAAGGTGCAGGTGCAGGAGGTTCCGGGTATTCGCCGCGCGCCGGGCGCTGCGGGGTCGAATTCCATCCTAACAACTAACCAAGCGCTCGTTATTGGCGCGGGGCGCGTCCCGGCCACCGGGATGCACCGCTCGGCCCGCCATGGCGCCGGGATGTAATGGTGGGCGGCGCGAACGGACCGCCGTCGATTTCTTTCCCCGAAGGAGCAGCCCATGAGGAACTGGACCCACCACTACGCCCGGATCAACGGCATCCAGATGCACTACGTGGAAGAAGGCCAGGGCCCGCTGGTGCTGCTGCTGCACGGTTTCCCGCACACCTGGTTCAGCTGGCGCCACCAGATCACCGCGCTCGCCGAGGCCGGCTACCGCGTGGTGGCACCGGACCTGCGCGGCATGGGGCAGACCGAAGCACCCGAGGAGCTTGCGGCCTACCGGGCCGATGTCATCACCGCGGACCTGGTTGGCCTGCTGGACCACCTGGGCGCGGAGCAGGCGGTGGTCTCCGGCACCGACTACGGCATGTTCGCCGCCTACGACCTGGCCGCCGAACACCCCGAACGGGTGCGCGCGCTGATCGGCCTGCAATACGCCGGCCTGCCGCACTACGACGCGCTGCCATCGCAGACCGAGATCGAGCGCGGCAAGGAAGCATTCAACCACATGGCCTATTACCATGTGGACCCGCAGGGCGCCCGGGCGGACTACGACGCGCACCCGCGCGAGATCATCGCCAAGATTTTCCACGTGCTGTCCACCGACGGAGACTTCGCCGCGGTGTACGCCAACCCGCCGGGAACCGCTTACCGCCAGGCGCTGCCGCAGCCGCCGGCCCTGCCCTGGTCCTGGCTGGATGAATGGGAGCTGGAAACTTATGTCAGCGACTTCTCCCGCAGCGGTTTCGGCGGCGGCATCAATTGGTACCGGGTGGCGGATTTGAACTGGGAATACCGCAATGCCCGCGCGGCCGGACGCACCAATGTCCCGTACTACTTCCTGGGCTCGGAGACCGACCTGCAGCTGGCCGAACAGTACGGCGACGGCATCCAGGCGCAGCTCGACGCGCAGCACGAGGACGTGCGCTCGGTGCAGACCGTGCCCGGGGGCGGCTACCTGATCGCCATGGAGCGCGCCGCGCAGGTCACCGACAAGTTCCTTGAATTCCTGCACGACATGGACCGGGTGAACGCCTGAGGCTGATGCCCACCTAGAATTGCCGCAGGGGCCGCGTTGCGGTCTGCGAGGACGGCAATGAGGAGTTTGCGTGCAGTGGATTGAGGCGGCATTCGTCCGCGGCGGAACCAGCAAGGGCCTGTTTTTCGCTCAGGACTGGCTTCCTGAGGATGAATCCGACCGGAACCGGGCCTTCGCCGAGGCGCTGGGCTCCCCGGACCGCTTCGGCCGCCAGTTGGACGGCCTGGGCGGCGGGATCTCCTCGCTGTCCAAGGTCATGGTGGTTTCCCGCTCGCAGCGCGAGGGGGTGGACCTGGACTACACCTTCGGGCAGGTCGCGGTGGATACCGGTGAAACGGACTACGCCGGGAACTGCGGCAACTTGTCCTCCGGTGTGGTTCCCTTCGCCCTGGAAGCAGGGCTGGTCAAAGCCCGGGACGGTCGGCGGGAATTCACGCTGTACAACACGAATACCGCGAAAATCGTCCGGGTGGTCCTCACTGTCATTGAAGGGCGCGCCGCGGTAGGCGGCGAGCTGTCGCTGCCCGGGGTGCACGGCACCGCCGCGCCCATTGAACTGAGCTACCCCGACCCGGCGGGAAGCCGCAGCGCGGGGCTGCTGCCCACCGGCAACCCGGTGGATACGCTGCGCGTCGAGGGGCACGACTACCCTGTCACCCTGGTCGACGCCGCGCTGCCCACGGTGGTCATCGAGGCGTCCCGGCTGGGGTTGGAAGGCACCGAAAGCCCGGAGCAGATCGACGCGAACAAACCGGTGATGGAACTGCTGGAGAAGATCCGCCGGGCCGGCTCCGCGGCCATGGGGCTGTGCGCGACGTCTGAAGATGCCGCGTTGGTGATGCCGAAGATCGTGCTCGCCGCGGCTCCCGCTCCCGCGATGCTGCTGGACGGGACGCTGAGCGATGCCGCGGAGTCGGATCTGGTGATCCGGGTGATTTCCATGGGGCAGACGCACAAGGCGGTTCCGGGCACCGGGGCCATGTGCCTGGCGGCCGCGGCGCAGGTTCCCGGCAGCATCCCCGCCGCGCTGGCCAGCGGCCTGCAGGGCGAGGTTATCCGCCTGGGCACGCCGTCGGGCTCGGTGTCCGCCGCCGCGCACTTCGACAACGCGGGAAAGCTGGCGCACACCTCGCTGCTGCGCACCGCGAGGGTCTTGATGAAGGGCTTCGTGCAGCTGCCGCGGTAGGAATCCCGCGGCAGCCGCACGATGCTTTCAGAGCGGGCGGTTAGCCGACGCTGCTCAGCGGCAGCAACCGCTCGCGGTCAACCGCATACGGCGAGTCGGCTTCCGGCAGCGCACCGTGGTGGCTGTTCGGCTCCATGACGCAGTGCGTGCGCCCGTAGACCGTGTACATGCACTTGTTGCAGTGGATGCAGCGGCTGGTGACCGTGGAATCCTCGCGGATGCGGTTGACCAGGTCGGGCTCGCGCAGCAACCCGCGGCCCATGGCCACGAAGTCGAAGCCCTCGCGCATGCCGGTGTCGATGTGCTCGCGGTTGTTGATGCCGCCGAGCAGGATCAGCTTGGTGTGCTTCATGACCGGCACGAACTGGCGCGCCGCGTCCAGCATGTACAGGTCCTTGTACGGGAAGCTGCCCAGGGCGAACTTGCCGAACAGCCGCACGCCGGTTTTCATCGGTTCCTTCACCACCGCCGCGAAGTCAGAGACCGGCACGTCGCCGCGGAACAGGTACATCTGACGGATGATCGAGGACCCCTGGGTCAGCTCAATCGCGTCAAGGTTGCGGTCCTCGTCCAGCAGCTGCGCGGTGCGGATCGAGTCGTTCAGCCAGATGCTGCCCGGCAGCCCGTCGTCCATGCTGATCTTGGCGATGACCGCGATCTTGTCCCCGACCTCCGCACGCACGCGCTGGGCGATCTCGCGCACGAAGCGCGAACGGTTCTCGATGCTGCCGCCGTATTCGTCCTTGCGGCGGTTCAGCAGCGGGGAGAGGAAGGAGCTGGGCAGGTAGTTGTGCCCGAAGTGCAGCTCCACGGCGTCGAAGCCGGCTTCCACCGCGATCCGGGCGGCCGCCCCGAATTGCTCGATGACCATGGTGATTTCCTCGCGGCGGATGGCGCGGCAGTATTCCATGGAGGAGGGGTTCACGAACTTGCTCGGCCCCATGGAGGTCACGCCGGTGATCTTCTTGGAGGCGACCATGCCCGCGTGGCCCAGCTGCGCGGAGATCGCCCCGCCCTCGGCGTGGATCGCGTCGGTGAGCCGCTTGAGCCCTGGCAGCGACTTCTCGCTCATCAGGATCTGGCCCGGCGCCGAGGCGCCCTCGGGGGAGACGCAGCAGTAGGCCACCGTGGTCATGCCCGCGCCGCCGCGGATGAAGCCCAAGTGGAAGTCGATTAGGTCGTCGGTGACCAGGCCCTTGGGGGAGCGCCCCTCGGAGGTGGCGGCCTTGATGATGCGGTTGCGCAGCGTCACCGGGCCCAGGGTGACCGGGGCGAACGGATCGGGAATTGTCGTGGTCATGCTCATCCTTTTCGCGGCACGAGGCCGGGTGGTGGGATAGGGGATAACAAACAGAGACAAGGGGCCCCCACCATGGTGCGGACCGTGGTGGGAGCCCCTTTGCCGGGTGCGCCGCCGAAATTCCTAGAGGGCGTCGGCGACAAGCGCGTCGCCGATGACCGGCTCCACGCGGGACTTGATAGGCAGGCGGCCCTCGCGCACCGCGTCATCGATGCTCTGGCTCAATGACGAGCAGCTCAGTGCGGTGGTGCCGCACACGCTGTCCCGGGCATCGGCCGTGGCTTCGGCGAAGCGGGGGCACGAGGTCGCCGCATCGCTGACCCACTGCACACTGGTGTGCGGGATGCTGAACTTCTCCACCAGGACGGCGGTCCCGCACTGCTGGCAATCGATCTGTTTCATGAGGTGCTCCTCGCTGGCCCGTTTCCGGGCCGATAGTACTTTTCCCCTGCATCGATGCGCCGGGTGCGTGGTTAGTCGGTAAAGGCTAGGCCTTGGCCTTGGTTGGATCCTGTTCCGGAACGATGCCCTTGGCCACGTTTTCAGCGACCTCGACCTTCCAGGTTTCCAGTGCCTTGGTGGTGTCCACTTCGAACTCGAAGCGGGCGACCATGTCCTCGGTGATGTCCTCGACATCCACGAAGAACTGCTCGTACCAGCGGCGCAGCTGGTAGACCGGGCCGTCTTCGGCGGTCAGCAGCGGGTTCTCGATGCGGGTCTTGTGCTTCCAGATCTCCACGTCCTGCTTGAACTGGGTCTCGACGCCTTCGGTGAACATGTCGGCCATCGCGTCGGCCTGCTCCTGGGTGACGCCGTCGATGGTGTGCACCGAGGTGCCGAACATCAGCACGAACGAGTCCTGCGAGATCGGGTAGTGGCAGTTGACCAGCTTGGTTTCAACGGTGGTGTCGCCGGCAACGGTGTACACGGTGTCCAGCATGAAGGACGGGCCGTAGTAGGCGGCGTCGGAGATGGTCTCCGAGTCAGGCATGTCCAGCTGCACGCCGGTGTGGATGTCGTCGCGGCCGGTCGAGCGCATGTGCTGCGCGGCGACGTGGCCCTCGAAGATGTTCTTGAAGTACTGCGGCATCTGGTAGTGCACGTAGAAGAAGTGCGCCATGTCCACCACGTTGTCCACGATCTCGCGGCAGTTCGAGCCCTCGACCAGGAAGGTGTTCCAGGACCAGTCGCTCCACTCGTCGGTGCCGAAGCCCGGAATCTCCGGGATGGTCACGTCAGCCGGAGGAGGGTTGCCCTGCGGGTCGTTCCAGACGAACAGCAGGCCGTTGACCTCCATGGTTTCCCAGGCGGCGGTGCGGGCGCGCAGCGGCACGCGCTGTGCGTACGGCACGTCCTTGCACTTGCCGTCGCCGCCCCAGCGCCAGTCGTGGAACGGGCAGGAGATCTCGTCGCCCTTGATTTCACCCTTGGACAGGTCGCCACCCATGTGGCGGCAGTAGGCGTCCAGCACGTTGAGCTTGCCCTTGGTGTCGGCCCAGATGACGACCTTGGTGCCGAAGACCTTGATGGTGTGCGGCTTGCCGTCGCGGAAGTCCTTGGAGCGGCCCAGGCAGTGCCAGCCGCGGGCGAAGCGGGTCGGGTTGCTGCCCGCGTCGATCAGGCGGACTTCGTCGAACTGCTCGGAATCGGTGATTTCGGTCATGTCAATGGACATGGCTTCTCCTTTGCGTTGGTGTGGTGCCGGCGATCCGTAAGGTGCCGCCGAAGGGTAGCTGCGCACCGATGGCAGGGCCATCATCGGTGAAGGCCTGTTTGGTGCAGCGAGCTGGGGGTCTTGCAGGGTTGCTCAGCGCATGAGCACTTGCCCGCCGTCCACCGGCAGGGAATGCCCGGTGATGTAGCGGGAGTTTTCCGAGCAGAGGAACACGACCGCCGGGCCGATGTCCTTCTCGGTGTCACCCATGCGCCCCAGCGGAATCGTCGCGATGTACTCGCGGGCTTCCTCCGGGTTGATGCGCTCCCAATGCTCAAGGGAGGGCGAGGTGGCCAGCGGAAGAATTGCGTTGACCCGGATGCCGTCGGCTGCCCATTCGCAGGCCGCCGTGCGAGTCAGCACGCGGATCGCTTCCTTGGCGGCCGCGTAGCCGCCGTAGCCGGTCGGGTTCCACCGCACGCCGGCGGCGGATCCCAGGTTCACGATGGCGCCATTGCCCTGCATGTGCGGGTGGCAGGCGCGCATCAAGCGCCAGGTGGCCAGCGGGCCGGATTCCATGCCGCGCAGGTAGTCCTGCTCCGGCAAATCCAGCAGCTGTCCGTGCACGGTGGTCTGCGCGTTGTTGACCAGGATGGACAGGGAGCCGAAATGCTCCACCACGTCCCCGACCAGCTTTTCGATCTGTTCCGGGTCGATGACGTCGCATGTGAACGCGTGGGCGTCGCCGCCTTCGGCGCGGATCTGGGCGGCAGTGTCTTCCACCTTCTGCGCGGTGCGTCCGGCGAGCGCTACGCTCGCTCCTTCGAACGCCAGTGCGCGGGCGATGCCGCGGCCTATGCCCTGGCCCGCTCCGGTGATCAAAGCCACCCGGCCGTCGAGTACACCCATGCCTGCTCCTATTCGTTGCCAACGCTTCCGCACCCAGTGTGCCAAGCGGATGTGACGAGGATCTCCTCATATCCCACTGTCTGGGACTTTGCGCGGAGCGGGTTTCGGATCGGCAACATACTAATTTCACGCTCGCGCAGGGCGGCCGGCATCCGGCCCCCGATCCACGCAGTTAACTGCGTCGCGCAGGACGCTTGGCGATCCGCGCACTCCCGGGAAGGAAGCCCCGGGAACCACCGATGCACCGCGGGCGTACATCACTCACACCGCACAGAAAAGGAAGCGCCATGGCGTCCTCCGGGCAGCATGCCTCACCGAAAACGGCCAAGTTCCCTGGCTACGCGAAAATTGTCAGCGTCCTGCTGGTCGCCGAATTCGTCGGCACATTTGAATCGGCGATGATCTTCATCGCGCTGCCCAGCATGATGCACGAGTTCAACGTCGACGCAGCCGCCATCGGCTGGGCCGCGACGGCCTTCCTGCTGGTGGCCGCTGCTTCCGCCGCGGTCTGCGGACGCCTGGGCGACATGTACGGGCGCAAGAAGCTGCTGGCGATCGTGCTGGCGATCTCCGTGGTCGGCTCGATTATCAGCTTCACCTTCGGTTCGCTGGAAGGCGTGATCCTGGGCCGTGCGCTGCAGGGCGTGGCCGGGGCGACGCTGCCGCTGTGCCTGGGCCTGGCCCGCCAGGAACTGCCCACTCAAAAGGTGCCGAACGTGATCGCGCTGATCGCCGGGTCCTCGTTCCTGGCCGGCGCTGGCGGCAACCTGATTGCCGGCGTGCTGCTGCAGCTGGGCAACTGGAAGGCGCTGTTCATCGTTTCCGGCGCCATGGGCCTGATCGCCGCGCTGATGGTCATCACCATGCTGAAGACCTCACCGGTGGCCCGCGGCGAAGTCCGCGGCATCGACTACGTCGGCGGCCTGCTCTTCGCGCCGGCCGTGGCCCTGGTGCTCTACGGCCTGACCAACGCCAGCGCCTGGGGCGTATTCAGTGGACGGACCCTGGGCTTCGTGCTCGGCGGCCTGGCAGTGGCGGCCCTCTGGGTCGCGTGGGAGCTGCGCGTTTCCAACCCGATGATCAACCTGCGCCTGCTCAAGGTCAACAAGATGGCCTTGACCCAGCTGTGCACCGCGGTGCTGGGCATCGGCCCGCTGGTGGCGGTGGGCATCCTGACCCCGCTGATCCTGCTGGCCCCGGCCACCGACCCGGCCGGCCTGGGCGTCTCGCCTGCCGTGGGCGGCCTGATCATCTTCAGCGCCGCGACGCTCAGCTTCGTCGGCTCCCCGTTCAGCGGCAAGGTCGCCGCGGCCGTGGGCGCCAGGCGTGCGCTGCTGATCGGCATCGTGATCAGCTTTATTGGCTACTCGATGATGTTCTGGGCCGACAACAACCTGCTCACCTTCATCATCAACACCTATGTGATCTCCATCGGCGTCATGTTCTCCTACACCGCGTTCCCGAACCTGGTCGCCGAATCGGTGCCGCTGGAGAACACCAGCGAGGGCATGGGCATCAACACGGTGACCCGCACGATCTTCATGGCCGTGGGCACCACGGTGCTGACCGTCGCGCTGGCCTCCTCCACCGTGGAGGGAACCATGGTCTCCACCGAGTCAGCGTTCAACACCGCCTACATCATCATCTGCGCTTCCTGCGTGATCGGCTTCCTGCTGGCGCTGCGCATCAAGGATGCGCCGCGCACCGACGCCGCGGATCCGCAGGATTCCACCCTGAGCGTCCAGGGACGCTAGGCCCCGCGCGCAGCGGGTCCGGCACCGCCCGGACCCGCCATATTCCACCCGCCCCGGCTTGCTCGACGCATCGAGCGGTCCGGGGCGGGGACCTGTCCGCCGGTGGCGCATCCCAAATCTCGCGCGCCGTTCCGGACTTTCTTTCAGTACGCATTACCCAGCGCCCGGTTCCCCGGGCGCTGTCGCAACCATGCACTGACAACAGCAAAGGAAACACGATGGCGTCGTTTCTAGACAAGCAGCAAGCCGCGACCACTCGGTCAAGCTATGCAAAGATCATCACCGTGCTGATCGCCACGGAACTGGTCGGCACCTTTGAATCCGCGATGATCTTCATCGCCCTGCCCAGCCTAATGGCCGAGTTCCAGACGGACGCGGCCACCGCCGGCTGGGCGGCCACCTCCTTCCTGCTCGTCGCCGCGGCCTCCGCCGCGATCTGCGGCCGCCTGGGAGACATCTACGGACGCAAGAAGATGCTGGTGATCGTGCTGTGCATCTCGGTGGTCGGTTCGATCATCAGCTTCACGGCAGGCTCCATCATCGGGGTCATCATCGGCCGCGCATTCCAGGGCGCGGCGGGCGCAACGCTGCCGCTGGGCCTGGGCATCGCCCGTGCGGGGATCGAGAAGGACAAGGTCCCCGGCGCCATCGCGTTGGTCGCCGCGGTATCCTTCATCGCCGGTGCAGGCGGCAGCCTGGTGGCCGGCGTGCTGCTGGACCTGGGCAACTGGCACGGCCTGTTCATGGTCTCCGGCATCCTGGGCCTGATCGCAGCGGTCATGGCCATGACTATGCTTGACCGTTCCACCGGACTGAGCAAGGACGACCGGAGGATCGACTACATCGGAGGCTTGCTCTTCGCCCCGGCCGTGGCACTGGTGCTCTACGGAGTTTCGAACGCGGCCGCCTGGGGCATCACCAGCGCCCGCACCTTGCAGTTCGTGCTCGGCGGCCTGGCCCTCGCCGCGATCTGGATCTGGTGGGAACTGCGGGTCCAGAACCCGATGATCAACCTGCGCCTGCTGAAGACCAACAAGATGGCGTTGACCCAGCTGGCCACCGCGATCCTGAGCGTGGGCCCGCTGGTCGCCGCGCAGATCATCGGCCCGATGATCATGCTCTCCCCGGCCGGTTTCGGCGTGGGCCTGGGTCTGTCGCCGACCATGGGCGGACTGGTCATCTTCGGCGCCGCGTCCGTGGCGTTCATCTGCTCGCCGATCAGCGGGAAGATCGCCGCGAAGGTGGGTGCCCGCCGTTCGCTGCTGATCGGCGTGGTCATCTGCGTGATCGGCTACGGGGCGCTGTTCTGGGCGCAGTACAGCGTGCTGAGCTACATTATCGCGATCAACGTGGTGTTCATCGGCACCATGTTCGCCTACACCGCGTTCCCGAACCTGGTCGCCGAGTCGGTGCCGGTGGAGAACACCAGCGAGGGCATGGGCATCAACACGGTCACCCGCACCATCTTCATGGGCGTGGGCACCACCGTGACCACCATGGCGCTGGCTTCCTCCACCGTGGAGGGCACCGGGGTGCCGAGCGAGTCCGCCTACACGCTGACCTACACGATCGTCCTGGTCACCAGCCTGATCGGCTTCGTGGTTTCCTGGCTGATCCGCGACAAGAAGAACGCGCAGGCCGCCGCCGGTGACGAGGATCTGGTCGGAGCCGTCGAAGGCTAAACACCTGAGCACCTGAAGGCAAGAAGCCGGGGAGGGAACCATCATTCGGTTCCCTCCCCGGCTTCTCTTTTCGCGGTGCGGCGGTCTCTCAGGCGCCGCTGCGCTTGATCAGCGCGGCCAGCGCCTGCCCGCCGCCGATGCACATGGTGACCACCGCATAGGTCAGGTCGCGGCGCACCAGGTCCTTGACCGCACGCAGCGTGAGGATGGCTCCGGTCGCGCCGATCGGGTGGCCCAGGGCGATGGCCCCGCCGTAGGGGTTCACGCGCGACGGATCCAGCTTGGCGTCCCGGATCACTGCCAACGCCTGCGCGGCGAAGGCCTCGTTGACTTCGAAGGTGTCGATGTCCTGCGGAGACAGGCCGGTTTCGGAGAACAGCTTGTGCAGGGCCAAGGTCGGGGCATAGCCCATGTAGGCCGGGTCGAGTGCGGCGGTGGTGACATGTTCAATGGTGGCCAGCGAACGCAGGCCGTGTTCCTGCGCGGTGGACTGCTTGGCCAGCAGCACCGCGGCGGCGCCGTCGTTGATGCCCGAGGCGTTGCCGGCGGTCACGCTGCCGTCCTTCCGGAAGGCGGGCTTGAGCAGCGACAGGCTTTCCGCCGTGGTGTCCGGGCGCGGGTGCTCGTCGAGGCTGACGGTCACCGGCTTGCGCCCGCCCGTGGTGACCTCCGTGATTTCCTCGGCGAACGCGGCTAGGGCTTCGCTGGTGCCCGAGCGGCGCTGGCTTTCGGCGGCGAACTCGTCCTGCTGCTCGCGGCTGATGCCGTACTTGTCCGCCACGTTCTCCGCGGTGACACCCATGTGCTGCCCGGAGAACGGGTCGGTGAGCATGGCCACGGTGCCGTCCAGCACCGTGCGGTTGCCCAGCCGCGAGTTGCCGCGGGCGTCATAGTCCAGAAACGGCATGCGGGACATGGACTCGGCCCCGCCGGCGAGGATGAACTGCGAGCCGCCCCAGGCCAGCTGCTGGGCTCCGGACCAAATGGCCTGCAGCCCGCTGCCGCACAGCCGGTTGACGGTGAAGGCAGGCGTGGAGTCGGGCAGTCCGGCGCCGAGGGCCACGCGTCTGGCCAGGTAGGCGTCGGGTCCGACCTGGCCCACGCAGCCCATAACGACCTCGTCGACCTGCTCCGCGGAGACCCCGCTGCGGGACAGCGCCTCGCGGGCTGCAACTTGGCCCAGCTCATGGGCCGGAACCGAATTGAGGCTTCCGCCGTAGCGGCCTACGGGCGTGCGTGCGCCGTCGAGAATGGCGATCTTTTCTGTAGACAAATCGGCTTCCTTAGCTCAGGGTTTACTGGGGCAGGCCCGCGGCGTGCCTCTTGCCTGTCACGTTACAAAAAAGTCCTAGTGGCAGGCGTGAGATGATCCCGTTCTCCGGGATCCTTCGGGCGCCGGCGGCTGGGGCTGGGCGAGCATGGAGGGCGGGGACCCTCACCGGGCCCGCGCGGCGACCCGGAAGCTTCCGGAGTAAGGGTTTTCATGTTCTCCGATTTGGCGTTCTTCTCCTTCGTGCAGCTGGCCGATGCCTCGCTGCATGGCGAGTACAACCGCTGGCACCAACTGGACCACCGCCCCGAGAACCTGGCCCTGCCCGGCGTGGCCTGGGGAGACCGCTGGGCGCGGGTGCGCGAGCAGGACCCCGCGCACGCGGCGGACTCGACGTTTGCGGACACCGACTTCGTGGCGATGTACTGGTTCCGTGACCCGGTAGAGCAGAGCGTCGACGCCTGGGACCGCCTGGGCGAAGCGTCGTTCCAGTGGGGTCGCGGCCCGATCATCCCGGGAGTCGAGCGCAAACTGCTGGCCTTCTTCCGCCCGGTCAAGGGCTACTCCGCGCCGCACGCACTGGTCAGCCCCGACGTGCTGCCGTTCCGCCCGAACCAGGGCATGCACATCACGCTCACCCGCTACCCGGAGCCGCACGGGCTGGACGCGCACGACAGCTTCCGCTGGGAAGACACCGAACTGATGCCGGAACTGCTGAAGGTCCCCGGGGTTGCCGGCGGCTGGACGTTCTCCTTCAGCCACGCCCAGCAGCACACCACGCTGCCTTTTGCGGACACCGTCAGCCACCAGCCGGGTGAGCTGCGCATCCGCCTGCTGTATCTGGACGGGGAACCGCGAATGACCGGTTCCGCCATCCGCAGCACCGAACATCAGCTTGCCGCCGAACCCTCGGCACCACAGGCCGGAGAAGTCCTCTTCTCCTCGACACTGAGCACAATCATTCCTTGGAGGGACTGGTGAAAAGCATTGAAGAGCGCCTGCAAGCGCTGGAAGACCGGGCTGAAATCCTGGACTTGATCGCAAGCTACGGACCGTTTGCAGACTCCGGCAACGGCCAGGCCATCGAGAGGCTCTGGGCGGAAGGCGGGACCTACTCCTTCGACACCATCACGCTGCAGTACGAAGACCTGGCAGGGCTGGTCGAATTCGACACCCACAAGGACTTCATGGCCGCTGGATGCGCGCACGTCGGCACCGCGCCGTCGCTGCGCATCGACGGGGACGCCGCAGTGGCCACGAACCACTCGTTGGTTTTCGCCCGCCGCGGCGAGCCGTGGACCGCCGAGCGCGTCAGCGCCAACCGCTGGGAGTTCGTCCGCACCGCCGAGGGCTGGAAAGTGTCCAAGCGCGAGAACCGGCTGCTGACCGGCAGCGAATGGGCGCGACAGTTGTTCAGCAACTAGTGGTGCTCGTGATGCGGCAGACATGGGAACTATCGCGGCATGAGCCGAGACAAGGGTTCGAAGCGATCGATTTAACCAAGTTGTATTTGCTACATTCATGACGCTGTGGTGCGTTCAGTTTTTCCGTGCTGACACAAGACGGAGCGAAGGCTGAAGCGCCGTAACTTAGATAACCGGCAATGAATCAGTACTCGATAAGTTCTGGCATGCAACCGGTTCTGAGGCAAGTGCTGGACAGGTGACTCTTTTGGCGTTGGTTACTAAACACGGCGCAAACAATAGCACCAGTCGCGTGTTCATGACTGGTGCTGATCGTATCCGGAACCAGTTCGGGATCAATGTGGAGGATCTGAACCGGGATCATCCCACGGCGGCCACCGACCGGCACCGGGCTTTGCATGATGCCCTGGACGACTATTTGGCTGGTCAGCGAGCCACCGCGGAGCCGCCACCCATGGGTCAGGAGCCGTGGTTTGCGCAGCCGCAGGGAACGTTCCGGAATTACGACTACAACAACGCTCTGGAACGTGATGTGGAGATCAGCAAGCAGGAAGCGTTGCGTCTGCTTGATAGCATGCCAGCGGATACGGTGAGTGACCGGTCTATTAATGGACGCGACACCATCAGTCATGTGCCGTCCTGGTATGGGAACGACGATGAGGTAGACCGGGCGATTGCCGGGAAGTTCCCGCACCTGGTGCCCGAAGGCGCGAAGCTGCCACCGCAGACCGCTACTGCCGAGGCGGCGGAAGCCCAGCAGGATGAGGCCGCTCATCAGGGGCAAGCTGAACGGTTCGAGGGCGAAGAACACCTTGACCGGGCGAACGCTAAAACTGCCGAAGCCGAAGAAGCCGGTAAGCCGGCCCCGGCTGGGGCTGGCCCGGAGGATGCGGGCAAGCTGCCGTTAGATCAGCACAGTGCCGCCTCTGAACGGGTGATCGCTGTGTGGAAGCAGAAGGGTGGTAAGGATGCTGATTTCCCGTTGCCGCCGAGCACGCAGAATCCGCAGCCGGCGATGAAGCACCGCAAACGCGTTGTGTCCGCGGCGGCCCCGGCTCGAATCCAAGGACAGGAGCTGTCGCGATGATCGGCATCCCACCGAATAACGATGAGCTGGATCTGGACGGCGACGAGACCCAGGAGCAGACGGCACGGCCAGCGGCCCCGTCGCGGGACACCGGGCACGCGGAGCCGGAGCGGCCTTTCGTGTATGAGGATGCGCAGCAGAGGTTGCGCGGCTACGCGCTGCCGCGTTACCTGCGGAAGTATGGGCCTTCGGGGCGTGCGTGGGCGCCGAACTGGCATGAGTACCCTGAAGTGTATTCGGTGATTACCGCGTTGTAGGAGACGTGGGAGCAGATGCGGTGGGACGGCCCGCAGCAGATCCTGGTGTTCTACCGGGACTACTTCTACCCGCTGATGGATCGGCTCACCGCGCAGGATGGCCCGTTCCACGCGTATGACAAGGTCATGCACCCGCAGCTACCGGAGATGTTCCCTGTGGCTGAGGCTCCGGAGGGGTACTTCCGGTCATCCGTGCAATAGGGCTGTTGTCGCAGGAACGAACCAACGGGAAGATAAGGAAACTGCTTCAATAGCTACTGCAGAGGCGCTGGAGCACGATTAATGCTGGCTCAACTTCCTCGTTTGCCGAAGTGAAGTTTATACATGCTACTGTTTGATTTAATTTATTCAGACAGAAGCAGTTTATTGCTTCTTTGTTGAAGTTCTTCATCAATTCAAAAGTAAAGGTGACATGAGACGCTGGCGGCATATTTCTTCTGTAACTGTGCTCGGTATCGTGTGTAGTTCGACACTTGCTTTCCCGGCATACGCGAGTGAAGAAACACCAAGCAGCTCCTGAGAGCAACTGATCACTGATTATGCTCCTGAAGAGATACCGATGGCTGAGACGGATATGGAAAGTGGCCGATTCGAGGCGAAAATTGACCGCACTGAGGTGGCTATCGATTCAGGATCATCTGCAAAAATTGAGATTACTGACTCTAGCGGAACGGCCCGATTAGTTCCTCTGCCCAATAAGAGTCTCTCCGAGGGTAAAGAATCATCGGAGGGCTCTGTCCATTATGAAGTTGAAGACGGAACGAGGCTGATTGCTCAACCTCTGCAAGATGCTTCGGTTCGGTTATCCGTAGCGATTACAGATGCTTCACAGCCCCAGGAATTTTCTACGATCTAATCCCTGATGGGGGGTGCCCCTATGTATTTTGTCAAGCAGCATCCGCCACCGGAGCATCGTAAAGTGACCCGTCGCGGATCATCGCGAACAACACTGTCAGCCTGCGATGGGCCAACGCGATGAGCGCCTGGTTATGACGTTTTCCCTGGGCCCGTTTCCGGTCATAGTAAGCGCGGCTGGCAGGGTCGAAACGGATGGACGCAAAGGCCGAAAGGAACAACGCTCGCTTCAATCTCTTGTTGCCTTCAATGGCTGACGCGTTCGGATTTGATCGAGGTGCCCGACTGGTGGGTGACGGGCGCCAACCCAGCATTGGAAGCCAAGGCGGCGGCACTATCAAAGATCTTGCCGGAGGTCTCGGCAATGAATACCGCAGTGGTCCTGACCGCAACCCCTGGCATGGACGTCAGGACCGGGCAAAGAGGGCGGAACTCCACCATAGCTTCAAGATGGGAGGCTACGTCGGCTCGCTGGGCATGCAGGGCGATTAGCTGCCGGGCCAAGTGGGGAATGACCATCCCGGCCGCCTCAGTGCCGACCACGACCACTGTTTGCTCATCCACGGCGTCCAGAATGGCGCCGGCCCAGGCGGTGTGCCGGCGGGCTCCGTGCTTTGTCAGTTTCGCGTCGATCCGTGCTTTGCCGGCATGCTTCAGCGCTGCTGGGATAGGCCAAGCGGCGAGGACTTCGAGCACCGCATCATGCTCCAGCCACGGGCCCACCACCCGCTCCAGGCAGGGATGGATCTGGGTGAACAGCCCGCGGATCCGGTTACTGGTCTGGGTGATCTGGCGAGACAGATCCAAGTCGAAGCCGGTGAGCATGCCCAGGGCTGCTTCTTCCTCGTCCGAGACCTGCAGGCTGCGCAGCGTATGCGGCATGGTGCGGGCCGCGTCGGCGATAATGAACGAGTCCTTTTCGTCAGTTTTGGCCGTGCCCGGATACATGTCCGCGATCCGTCGCATGGTCAGCCCGGGCAGGTAGGCCACGGTGATGCACAGGTGCTGGGCGACCGCGACGGCCAGGGCACCGATGGTCGCAGGCTGGTCCACGACCACCAGTACGGCGCCCTTAGCGCTGAGATCCTGGTAGACCTTGGTGAGCTTTGCTTCGTCGTTGGGCAGAGTTTTATTCCAGATGGTGGTGCCCTCCACCGTCACGGCGCAGCCCCAATGGTCGGTCTTTCCGACGTCGAGCCCGAGGACAATATCGATTTCCGTGGTGTTCATGACCGGTGCTCCTTTGAACCGATGATTTGTTCACGGTCGACCAACCGTCGGTAGCAAAGCCTTACACCCACGTTACGACTGGCGTCCAGTGTTCCTGGCGCCGTGCCCCTGATTAGCAATCACCTCGCTGCCATCCAATCCCGGTGGCAACACCCCCCGGACTATTGGATATGCAGGGGCAAGACACCATGCCGGGATTGGCCGGCCGACAGCTCCCATCATCCTCGGGTGAGGGAGCTATCAACAAGGTAACGGGTCTGCTGAGATTGTCGAAGAGCATGTCCTTATTCAGGATGCGAACGAAGAAATTTATGGAACTGTTGCAGCACCCTGGGCTGTAGACAGTGCTGGACGCCCAGTTCGGACTACTTATGAGATCAGAGACAATCTCGTAGTCCAGAAGGTCGAACACAGTTCAGATAATACTTACCCGGTGATTGCTGACCCTCTATTCAAACCCTGACAGACAGGGGGCCCGGTCCCGGGCTTAGTACTGGTATCAGCCGTTATTCAAATGGACTGTACTCTTGCGCTGTCTCGGACCCGGCTGTGGCTGGTTGGTCGTGAGCACCTGGCGCGAGCCAGCCCTGGCATTCCTGCTTTGGAGGCGATCCTGTTAGCTCTTCAGGGCAGCCGCCGGTGCCTCAGGTCGGCCTACAGCCGATAATAGGTGACGGGTTGGTCCGGTGATGCCGGCTCCGCGGCGGGTTGTCTGTATCCCGACGGGTCCATGGAGCGCGGGCGGACGCGGACTCCGGTGGTAGATAAGGAAGTGCCCTCTTGCCCCCGATCGGCCTTGCCCTGCATGCTTTTGGTGTCCGGCCGGCACGGGGCGTCAGGTGATGGCCTCTGCCGTGTCGAATCGGGTGCGGTTGTCCTGGATCTCGTTGTGGTGGGTTCCGGCCCAGTCGATCAGAGTGGTGATGGCGATGAGCAGGGTGGTGCCCAGATCAGTCAGTGCATACACCACCCGTGGGGGCACCTCGGGATAGGCGGTTCTGGTGAGGAGACCGTCACGCCGCAGCTGGTGGAGGGTGTGGGTGAGCATTCGCTGGGAGAGACCCGGGATGGAGTGAAGCAAGTCGGTGTAGCGCAGGGGCCCGCCCTGAAGCGAACTGACCACGAGCACGGCCCACTTGTTGCCCGCCCGCTCGATGATCTGCCGGATGGTTTCCCCGTGTTCCGCCGGCCAGCGGGAACACGGCCCGGACAGTGCCCCAGCCTGCCGGATGCTCGGGTCGGATTCCATGGCGCACCTGCCCTTCCTGTTACGCACACGCGTGTGCCTTTTGTATCGAATTCAATACTGTCCCATTATGGAGTTACGCACCATGTGTAAGAAACCGGTTTAGGGCCATCCGACCAAGGCACTTGAAAAGAATGGCCATCTTCGTTTTCAATCATTTGGCCGAGACCGACAGGACCTGCACGGTCGAGACCATCACCCCGGGCCGTCACGTTTGACGTTCGGCTTCGCACGCACCCAACAGCGGAAGGTTCAGCCGATGCGGCAGAAACGACCGCCCACACCCAAACCATAGGAAGGCCATGTTCATGCGCGCCGCAACAGTTTCCCACTTCGGTGGACCCGAGGCAGTCGAGATCACAGAGGTCCCGGTACCTGTACCGGGACCCGGGCAGGTGAGGATCAAGGTCAGCGCGGCTGCGCTGAATCCGGTGGACGCTGCCATGCGTTCGGGGGTCTTCGGCGGTGAGGGGGAACGGATCGGCCTCGGCTGGGATGTTGCCGGCACGATTGATGCCGTGGGGGCCGGGGTCAACTGGCCTGTCGGGGACCGGGTCATAGGCCTGGCCACGGGCCACAATGAGCCGCTGGGCACACATGCCGATTACGTCGTGCTTGACGCAGAAGCCATCGCCCCGGCCCCTGCCTCCCTCGACGATGTCCATGCCGCGGCGCTGCCCCTGAACGCGCTGTCCGCAGCGCAGGCCCTGGGCCTGCTGGCGGTGCGGCCGGGGCAAAGCCTGCTCGTCACGGGAGCGGCCGGCGGGGTCGGGGGGCACACAGTGGAGTTGGCCCACCGACAGGGCCTGGAGGTCACCGCGCTGGCCTCCGCCGGCGACATACCGTTCCTCGTCTCTCGCGGCGCCAACCACTTCCTGACCCGCGGGGCGAACCTTGCACCTGCCGGCTTCGACGGTGTGCTCGACGCCGCAGGCCTGGGGAACGAGGCGATCGCCGCAGTCCAGGACGGTGGCTCCTACGTCGGCTTGTGGCCGGGACAGGAACCGGATTCGGAACGCGGCGTCCGTGTCGATGCGCTCGACGTGCGGGCCGACGGCGCCCAGCTCGCCGAGCTTTCCCGCCTCGCCGACCAAGGTGAAATTAGGGCCCGCGTCGCACAGACCTACCCGCTCGATGAGGTAACGGCAGCCCACGCCAGGTTGGCTGAAGGTAGCCTGCGCGGACGGCTCGTCCTCATCCCCTGACTCAGGAGGCCGATGCCCATCCCCACCACCACGGCGAGCAACCCGGGGCCCGGGACATCCATGGACCCCAACGAACGAATTGGTGGATACGCGGGCGTAGCCGATCAGTTTAGTCATCGGTCCTTCAAGAAGTGTCTCGCAACTAATGGTGCAGACATGATTTTACGCCATTGGTTGCGATACATAGTTGTGAGAATTTTGGACCGTTGAGATTCTGTGGATTTTTTGCCAGGGAGTGGCGTGCGGTGAGACGTCTTGCAACCTATAGATTGCAAGACATCTCACCGGACGGGTAGTTCGGCAGGCCCTCTGCGCTCCTCGTACCAATAAGTAACAATGAGGTGGCGAATGGCCCCATGCTGACAGCATGGGTTAGTAAAAATCCTCCCAATTTACCATGGTGCCGAGACCGGGAATACGGCGATGTTGCCCAACCCATTCTTCATTGGGTACGAATCCGTGAACATCCAGAATATGGGCTACTCCATCATGTAGGTTTTCAAGCATTGACTCGATCCCAGTGGCTTGCTCTTCCGGAAAAGCAGAAAGATCTGGTGTCACTCGCGCGGCCATTGCTGCAACGGGATCGTGAAGCACCCAATCGGGGCCCTCCTGATGTCCAACCATCAGGAGTGAGGCACGATTGACCACTGGTTCCTCACCAAAACCGTCACTACGATTTCGTTCCCTCATAGTCTCGCTTTTCCACCGCACAAAAGTCTCGACCCACCTCGGCTCCGACGGATCTTGCATCAATCGCTGAATTCGCTGAGTAAACTTGCCGCGGCGACGCAGGCCCTCTTCACCGCAAATCGCCAGAGCCGTGCGAGGATACTTGCTATTACGTGCCGCTACTAGATCGGCTCCATGACGTTCTAGATCGATGAGCGATTCATAGGCAAGCTCTGCCTCACGGATTCCCGGTTCATGACCGGCATGAATCGTGCGGTTCCGAACTCGTGCAATGTTATCTCGCCATGCTTGAGTCGGACCGCTTTGGGTGGGATTCCATATTCCGTGCAAGCGAGGCACATATTCGGTTTTGAGTCGCTTTATGGTCCCAGTTCGAGGATCAGCGAATGTCTCTCCTGCATCTTCTGGGCGTATCCCCTCTTCCCACATCATGTGCAGCAAAAGCTCGTCCAGATAAACTTCTGCCGCGCTAGCAGATGATAGAAGCGATGAACGGTAGTCACCACGACGGCGCAGACTAACTAATGCGTCATGACGCAATCGATGGTAGCTTGCGAACGCAGCATGATCACGATCTATAGCGATGTGAAGCATCTGTTCTTGTTGGTCCGTCAGCGGCTCTGGGGTAGCGGCTTGCTCTAAACCGTTTGTATGCAGGTGGTAGAGGCTCAAGTTTCTTTCATGGTTTTCCTCTGCGTCAGGCGAAAAAGTTTCAAACGGTATGATCATCGGCAGTACTTCCCGAGCTGCGAAAGTCATGGGCCACTGAGACACTAATGAGTAAGAAGCTTGCACTCGTCTTATCTGGCGTATGACGGTGTCAAAGGCGCTACTAATGGAATCAGAATCGAATTCGACTCCCGTGGCGTTGCTGACGGCTGCCCGTATGATACTGATGCGTCGAGTAAGGGCTTCAGAGTGGCTTCCTGGCTTCTTTACGGAGACGCTCTCACCAGTCGGCTTTTGTTCCAATTTCGCCATTTGAAATGCGGCAAGCTCCCCGGGAGATTGGTCCCAGGAAACATCGACCTGTTGGACCAAGAAGGTTATGTCATATTCATGGGCAGGAGGCGCTTTTGACGAATCAGGAGTTCCATTCAATAAGTGCGCCTGTGGCTTGCTCGTAGCAAAATGCAACTCCATGCCATCCGCTAGGCCTATAGGGTCCGGCAATGGCACCCACCAGCAGAGAGCAGGCCTAGGTTTGGCTTCACCATTGGCATCGACAGGAAAGGGGAAAGCGTTGATCGTCATGCTTCGATATTACGGAGACTCATCAAGAGAGCACGCATAGGGTATGACTATTATCCATGAAGGGACATGATGAATCGGGGCACACTACTAGCTGGTGGAAGCAAGCCTGGCGAGAAGGACGAAATTTTTTGGCTTTGCTATGGCCCAAAACAGGTCGAGAGCATGGTTACTTCTGGACTCTCGCCATCCCTCTTGTAACGATTTTTATCCTTTGGCGCTGGAGCATAGCTCCCATGGCGACAGTCTGGGGCGATGTTGGGACCTGGGTGGCAGGCCTTGCAACCCTGGGGGGCTTGATTTACGCTAGCTTGTCCTTGCAAGGGCAGACTAAGCAACGCGAAGCTGAGGCCCTGAGGCATATCGAGGACGAACAGAACCGTAGACTTGCGCACGCACGCGAAGTTGCAGTGAGCTCCCGATGGACTGAAGACAAATCGAAGCCTACACGCATGCGAGTAGAGCTAGAGCTAATCAATGCGTCTCCATACCCGATTGATGGAGTAGTTCTCCTGATCCCTTCGGGAGGTATGGAGACGGAAGATTATCACAATATAGAAATGGTCATCGGCACTGTTTTGCCCGGAGAGCGGATTCCTGAAAAATCTGACTGGGTCGATAATGCCGATATTCCGTTCTCACTATTAATCGACTGTGTGCAGGTAAGATTCACGGATGCATGGGGAACCCACTGGCTAAGAGGCCCAGGGCATCTTAAGGAAATGTCAGAACCCGCAAGGACCTGTTAGGGCTAAGGCCAACGTCATCCGCCAAGAAACATTAGTATTCCAAACTTTACATAATCAAAATTATGGGCTCTTAAACTACGGGAGTTTCAGTAGCTGCGGGAACTCCCGTGTCTCGGGGAATGGGAGGCTTCTGAACGCTAGGCCCGCCCCTTCTTCAAGTAGCTCCAAGATCGGTATACTCACGAACATTGATGTCTGGCATGAATGAGCAACGATTGGGGCGACATGACCGAGGGAAAGAGCCCGAAGCTGACACTGGTTGGATCGGTAGCCCTGGGAACAGGGGTAATGATCGGTGCGGGGATCTTTGCCCTGGTAGGTCAGGTAGCGGAAATTGCCGGCGGGTATCTACCGTGGGCGTTTCTCGCTGGGGCAATAGTAGTGGGGTTCAGTGCGTACTCGTACATCCGCTATTCAGCCACAAATCCATCCTCGGGTGGTATTGCGATGCTTCTAAAAGCTGCTTACGGTCCTGGTGTTATCGCTGGTTCATTTTCGCTTTTTATGTATGTTTCTATGGTTCTGGCAGAAAGCTTACTGGGACGCACGTTCGGCACATATTTTTTACGTCTGTTTGGGATGCAGGATTCAGCAGTGTGGGTACCTGTACTTGCCGTAGTAGCAATCGCTTCGGCGGCAGCGGTGAATCTTTTCGGGAACCGCTGGGTTGAGAGATCCGCAACTATCACCGCTGCAGTCAAAATATTGGGTATCGCCCTACTTGCAGTCGCGGGAATTATTGCGGCAGGCTCTTCAGCTCTTGGTCAGTTGTTGACTACGTCCCAGGAATCTTCTCTGGCGATGGGGTGGCTAGGGGTACCAGCTGGGACAGCATTGTGCATTTTGGCGTACAAGGGTTTCACCACGATCACTAACCAAGGTGCGGATCTACGTGACCCTAAACGTAATATTGCCCGGTCGATTATCATCGCTATCAGTTTATGCACGGTGCTCTACTTATTGATTACCGTGGCGGTCACCAGCAGCCTCAGTGTTCAGGAAATTACTGAGGCTAGAGATTACGCTCTTGCCGAAGCTTCTGAACCCCTGTTTGGTCACTGGGGAGTTTTGATCACGGTAGTTATCGCCGTCGTGGCAACTTTATCTGGGCTCATCGCTAGCCTCTTTTCCGTGTCTCGCCTTTACGACATGCTCCGTGAGATGGGGCAGGCTCCAGGGCTTCCATTCGGCAAAAACCATCAGTCCCTGATCCTCACGGCGTTACTGGCCATCGTGATGGCCGCGTTCTTCGATCTGTCACAGATCGCGTCTCTGGGGGCGATTTTGTATCTGAGTATGGATATTGCCATCCACTGGGGCATTATTCGTCATCTAAAGGATGAGGTAAACGCTAAGATCTGGATTCCTGGCGTGGCTATCATTCTGGATTTGATTGTTTTAGTGCCCTTTGCCTTGGTGAAACTCCAGACTAACCTGCTGACGATTGTTGTGACGGCAGCAGTAGCGGGGGCAATCATCGCTCTGCAATGGATAGCAGTACGTCGACGCCAGAACGCCCCTACCGAGAAATCTTCCAAACGCGACGACTAAAATACGGGAGGAAACTCGATAGTACCGAGCGGCATGCTTGCCTGGCACTACGGATAGAAAGCCCTCAATGCGCTATTACACCGCGGCTATCCAGTTGGCCAGTAAGGAACTCGAATGGTTTATAGTCCTCGCGCTACCGCTGCCCCAGCTGCAAGCCACGCGCGCTGCGTGGTTGGGCGTAAAGCTTCGTAGCGTAGCAGCCCGTCAACCATGGCCGGATCAAACGGAATCGTTGCCACGTCACGGGCGAGGGTCTTGTAGCCGTCGGCCACTCGATTCACATCAGCTACGGTCGCCTTGGAATCTGCCTGGGTCACTACGGCTACGGCGTTCTGCGCCAAGGCGCGGGCTTTGTTGTTTTGCTGAGCGAGTGCTTCGAGCAGCAGTGCGCCGGCTTCGGCATGATCATCGCGGGTCGTGGTGGCCATGACGAGCTGGTCGGTGTGGTCGATCATGCGTCGCCACATGGGATCTGATTCGTCATTGCCGGAGTCGATGAAGATCAGCCGGTAGTACTTTGAGGCTACGCGGTGGATTGCGTCCACGTCCTCGGCGTCGACGCGTTGGGCGCTGGCCAGTTCCATGGGTTTGGAGCGCAGCACGTCGAACCGGTCGCGGTTCTGGTGGTGGACGAAGTGGTCAAGGTCGGCGGATTGTGCCCTGGTGCCTAAGAGTTTTTCGGATTCGGGCAGCAACTCTAACAAGGTCGCTTCGTGTGGGCCTTGTTCGGTGCGCCACCCGAGGGCGCCTCGGGTTTGGTTGTTATCCCAGGCCAGCACTCCGGCACCGCCGTAGCGGGCGAAGATTGCACTGAGTAGAACTGTGGTCGGGGTCTTTCCTGCCCCGCCTTTACCGTTCACAATGGCGATGGTGCGTGGCCCTGGCCAGTGCTGGCTCACGGCCTGTACGTCGGCGCTCCCGGCGCGTTCGTCCTCGCCGGGAGCCATGCGTAGGCCCAGGCGGGTCATGGTGCCGCGCCAGCCCTTGGTGGCGGGTTCTTCGATTTGTTCTTGGGTGAGGAAGCTTTGGCGGGCTTCGCGGCGGGTCGCTGGAGCCTTCTCCTGGACTGCTGCCGCCTGGTCTTGGGTTTTGGCCGCGAACGGGTTAGGCTGCTGAACCTTGGTTGCGGGGGCTGGGGCGACTGGGGCCGGTGGGGTGGCTTTCGCCTGCTGGTCAGCTGGCGCGGGTTGCATTGCTGGTTCCTCCGGTCCGGGCGTACCTTCTGCTGCGGCTGATTCCTTAGGCACAGGCGCGGATGGGGTTTTGTCGGCGGCAGGTGCGGCCAGCGACGAAAACTGACCGCCTTGAGACTTCCCAAAAACCGTCCGCTGGTGTCTACGAGAAGCGACGTTTCGGTCCCCAGTATCGGGACATGTAGAAAGTAGAAGACCGCAGGTGAAGAGTCATTCTTCACCAGCGGTCTTCACATTCCCATAAACGACCGTATCTGACCCGGTTTATTCACTAATTGATCTCTAGGCGGTACCCCATGCCCGGGGAGGTCAGCAGGTGCACCGGGTTCGCCGGGTCGGCCTCGATCTTGCGGCGCAGCTGGGAAATGTATAGCCGCAGGTAGCCGGTGTCCGCGACGTGCTCCGAACCCCAGATCTCGGTGAGCAGCATCTGCCTGGTGACCAGCTTGCCCTCGTTGCGCGCGAGGATTTCCAGTACCTTCCATTCGGTGGGGGTCATGCGGATTTCAGCGCCGTGTTCGTCCAGCACCCGCTTGCTGCTCAGGTCCACGACGACCTTGCCCAGGCGCAGCACTGCCTGGGTTTCCACCGCGCCGTGCCTCCGGCCCAGGGCCCGCAGCCGGGCGAGCAGCTCGTCGATGTCGAAGGGCTTGGTCAGGTAGTCGTCCGCCCCGGCATCCAGCGCCTGCACCTTGTCCACCGCGTCGGTGCGCCCGGAAACCACCAGGATCGGCGCCCGGCTCCAGCCGCGGATGCCGGCGATCAGCTCCAGCCCGGTCAGCCCCGGCATACCCAGGTCGATCACGTACAGGTCCGGACGGTGCTCGATGGCCAGGTTCAGCGCGTCGGCCCCGTTGGCCGCGCCGAGCGCCTGGTAGCCGCGGGCGCGCAGGATCACGTGCAGCGCCCGCAGGATCTGCGGGTCGTCGTCCGCAATCAAAATCTTCATCAGCCGTCCTTCTGCGTGGCGGAAACCAACAGGTCAACCACCATGGTCAGCCCGCCGCCGGGGGTGTCTTCAGCGTACAGCGCCCCGCCCATGCCTTCGATGAATCCCTTGGCCACCGCCAGCCCGAGCCCCAGCCCTGTCTGGTTGTCGGTGTCGCCCAAGCGCTGGAAGGGCAGGAACATGGTCTTCTTGCGGCCCTCGTCCACCCCGGGCCCGCTGTCAGCGACGCGGATCTGCACGGTATCCCCCAGCGCGCTGCTGCCCACCAGCACCGGCTTGCCGGCATTGAAGCGCAGCGCATTGGCCAGCACGTTCACCAGCGCGCGCTGCAGCAGCACCGGGTCGGCGTCCACTGCCGGCAGGTCCGCGTCCAGGTCCAGCTGGATCTGCGCCGGGCCGGCGCCCAGCTCGTCCAGCGAGGCCAGGATGACCTCGTCCACGTAGATCCGCTGAGGATGCACTGCCAGCGCTCCGGCCTGCAGCCGGGACACATCCAGCAGGTCGGTCACCAGCTCGGCCAGCGCATGCAGGGACTGGTCGGCGGTGCTGAGCAGCTCGCCGCGGTCCTCCTCGGAGAACTGGATGTCGGTGGCCTTCAGGCTGCCCACCGCGGC
Organism: Arthrobacter sp. 'calajunan'; assembly: GCF_046940185.1. NCBI lineage: Bacteria > Bacillati > Actinomycetota > Actinomycetes > Micrococcales > Micrococcaceae > Arthrobacter > Arthrobacter sp. 'calajunan'. Next base: position 111,405 of record NZ_JBKZDY010000006.1, on the reverse strand, counting down.
CATCGCGGCGGCCAGCGGGCGGCGCAGGTCGTGGCTGACCGCCGAGAGCAGGGCCGAGCGCACCCGGTCGGTTTCGGCCAGCGGCTCCAGCTGGCTGGCGGTGTCCTCTAGTGCGCGTAGTTCGCGCAGCGCCGCGAGCTGCGCGGTGACCACCTGAAGCAGCCGTCGCCCGGTGTTCGGCACCGATCCGTACAGTTCCAATACCGCGGCGTCGTCCACGCTCAGAACTTGGTCCGGGGCGCCGTCGGCGGCGCCCACGAGATCGATTTCGCGGCCCGCGTCCACCAGCCGCGCGGCCTTGAGGCCGAAGGCCTCGCGGGTGCGCTCGAGCAGGGCGTGCTGCGCGTCCTGGCCGCGCAGCACGTTGCCTGCCACGGCCTGCAGCATTTGCGATTCGCTGGCCGAGCGGCGCGCGTTGCGGGTCTGCCGGGCGGCCAGGTCCACCACGTAGGATGTGATCAGCCCGGTGAGCACATAAAGCCCTAGGGTCAGCACGTGCACCGGCTCATAAACTGTGACGGTGTACAGCGGCTCGATGAAAAAGAAGTTCAGGCTGACCCCGGAGCCGATCGCGGTGCACAGCGCCGGCCACTTGCCGCCGGCGACCGCGGCCAGGGTGACCAGCAGCTGGTAGCCCAGGGCGGCCGCGCTGAGCGTGTCGGTGCTGAAGAATGCGGTCAGCAGCATGGTCAGCAGCGGCCCTCCGACCAGCGCCACCGCGAAACCCAGCAGCCGGCGGCGCAGCGACAGCGGCGGGCCGGGCCGCGGCAGCACCCGGTGGCCGTGGGCCGCGGCGTGGCTGACGATGTGCACGTCGATGTCCCCGGCGGCGCGGATGATGCCGGCGCCCATGCCCTCGCCGGTGAACAGCGCCTGCAGCCGGCTGCGCCGGGATTGGCCGATGACCACCTGGCTGGCGTTGACCTCCCGGGCGAATTCCAGCAGCGCCGCGGGGATGTCCTCCCCCACGACCTGGTGGTAGCTGCCGCCCAGCGACTCGGCGAGCAGGCGCTGGGCGCCGAGCTCGTGCGGGTCGCTGCGCCGCAGCCCGTCCTGGGTGCTCACATGCACCACGATCAGCGTGCCTCCGGCGGAGCGGGCGGCGATGCGTGCGCCGCGGCGGATCAGCGCTTGGCCCTCGGGTCCGCCGGAGAGCGAGACCAGCACGTTCTCGCGCGCCTGCCAGGAGCTGTCGATGCCGTGCAGCCGCCGGTAGTCAAGCAGCGCGTGGTCCACCTCGTCGGCCATCCACAGCAGGGTCAGCTCGCGCAGCGCCGTCAGGTTGCCCAGCCGGAAGTAGTTGGACATGGCCGCGTCGATGCGCTCGGCCGGGTAGACCGAGCCCTCGGCCAGCCGGCCGCGCAGCGCCTGCGGGGCCAGGTCCACCACCTCGATCTCGTCGGCCGCGCGCAGCACCGCATCGGGCAGGGTCTCGCGCTGGCTGACCCCGGTGATCTTCTCGATCACGTCGTTCAGCGAATCCACGTGCTGGATGTTCACCGTGCTCAGCACGTCGATCCCCGCCTCCAGCAGCCGCTGCACGTCCTGGTAGCGCTTGGCGTTGCGGCAGCCGGCCGGGTTCGAATGGGCCAGCTCGTCCACCAGCGCCACCTCGGGGCGGCGGGCCAGCACCGCGTCGGTGTCCATTTCCGTGAGCGTCATCCCGCGGTGCTCGACCTCTTGGCGCTCGACGATTTCCAGCCCGCCCAGCATGCGCTCGGTCTCGGTGCGGCCGTGGGTTTCTGCCAGCGCCACCACCACGTCCCGGCCCTCCGCCGCCAGCCGGTGCCCCTCGCGGAACATGGCGTAGCTCTTGCCCACCCCGGGGGCCGCCCCTAGGAACACCTTCAATCGGCCGGCAGCGCCCACGCGGCTACTCCTTGATCGCATCCAGCTGGAGATTCAGCTCCAGCACATTCACCCTGCCCGCGCCCAGGAACCCCGCATCCGGGCCCTTGGTCAGGCTGTGCACCAATTCTTGCACCTGCGCCGGGTTCAGCGCGCGCGCCGCCGCCACCCGGTTGACCTGCAGCTGCGCGTAGTCAGGGCTGATGTCCGGGTCCAGCCCGGAGAAGGAGGCGGTCACCGCGTCGGCCGGGACCTGCGCCGCGGGCACGCCGTTGAATTGCGCGATCTGCGCGCGGCGCTCGGTGATCTGCTTGGTCAGCTCCGGGTCGTTCGGACCGAGGTTGCTGCCGCCGGAGGCCAGCGCGTCGAAGTCCCCGGCCGAGGACCGCGGCTGGAAGTAGCGCGGGTCCGGGGAGCCGTCGGGCTTCAGGTACGCCTGGCCGATCAGGGCCGAGCCCACCGTTTGCCCGTGGTGCTCCAGCAGCGAACCGTTGGCCTGCGCCGGGAACACCACCTGTCCGGCGGCCGTCACCACCAGCGGGTAGGCGACACCCAGCAGCGCCACCAGCAGCGCCGTGGCGCGCGCCGCGGTCCACAACTGGCGCAGGATCGAGGTTGAAAGCTTCATGTCGTTCTCCTTCGTTGAAGTGCTAGAGGCCCGGCAGCCAGGAGATCAGCAGGTCGATCAGCTTGATCCCGATGAACGGGGCGATCACCCCGCCCAGGCCGTAGATCCACAGGTTGCGGGTGAGCATGCGCGAGGGGCTCATCGGCCGGTAGCGCACCCCGCGCAGAGCCAGCGGGATCAGCCCGATGATCACCAGCGCGTTGAAGATCACCGCAGAGAGGATGGCCGAGGAGGCCGAGTGCAGGCCCATGATGTTCAGCGCGCCCAGCCCCGGGTAGAACACCGTGAACATCGCCGGGATGATCGCGAAGTACTTGGCCAGGTCGTTGGCGATGGAGAACGTGGTCAGCGCCCCGCGGGTGATCAGCAGCTGCTTGCCGATGCGCACCACGTCGATCAGCTTGGTGGGGTCCGAATCCAGGTCCACCATGTTGCCCGCCTCCTTGGCCGCCGCGGTGCCGGAGTTCATCGCCAGCCCGACGTCCGCCTGGGCCAGCGCCGGTGCGTCGTTCGTGCCGTCGCCGGTCATCGCCACCAGGTGGCCGCCGTCCTGCTCGCGGCGGATCAGCGCCAGCTTCTCCTCCGGGGTGGCTTCGGCCAGGAAGTCGTCGACGCCTGCCTTGCGGGCGATCGCCGCCGCGGTGAGCGGATTGTCGCCGGTGACCATCACGGTGCGGATGCCCATGGCGCGCAGCTGCTCGAAGCGCTCAACCAGCCCGTCCTTGATGACGTCCTCCAGCGCGATCATCCCGAGCATGCGCGCGGGCTGCCCGGGACGGGAGTCGGCCAGCAGCAGCGGGGTGGCCCCGGCCGAGGCGATGGAGGAGACCGCGTCGCGCCAGAACTGCGCGTCGGCATCCTGCGGGTTGTACCCCTGCCCGACCGCCCAGGCCTCGACGGCGCTGGCAGCACCCTTGCGGATCTGCGTGCCGTCGGCCAAATCCAGTCCAGACATGCGGGTCTGCGCGGTGAACGGGACCACCAGCGCACGTTCGTCGGGCTGCGCGGCAACACCGCAGCGGGCGGCCAGCTCGATCACGGACTTGCCCTCCGGGGTCGGGTCGCCCTGCGAGGCGCGGACGGCCGCCAGCAGGACCTCCTGCTCCTCGAGGCCGGGCAGCGCGGTGACCTGGGTGGCCATGCGGTTGCCGTAGGTAATGGTGCCGGTCTTGTCCAGCAACAGCGTGCTCACGTCCCCGGCGGCCTCCACAGCGCGCCCGGAAGTGGCCAGCACATTGCGCTGTACCAGCCGGTCCATGCCGGCGATGCCGATCGCCGAGAGCAGCGCCCCGATGGTGGTCGGGATCAGGCAGACCAGCAGCGCGACGAGCACCGGGATGGACACCGTGTGCCCGTTGGCCGAAGCGATCGGGTTCAGCGTCAGCACCACCAGCAGGAACACGATGCCCAGGCCGGTCAGCAGCAGGTTCAGCGCGATCTCGTTGGGGGTTTTCTGCCGGTTGGCGCCCTCGACCAGCGCGATCATGCGGTCCACGAAGCTGGCCCCGGGCCGCGTGGTGATGCGCACCAGGATCTCATCGGAAAGCACCCGGGTGCCGCCGGTGACGGCACTGTGGTCGGTGCCCGCCTCGCGCAGCACCGGGGCGGATTCGCCGGTGATGGCCGATTCGTCCACCGTGGCGATGCCGTGGATGATCTCGCCGTCGCCAGGGATCAGTTCCCCGGCGCGCACGCGCACCACCTGCCCGATGGCCAGCTGCTGGCTGCCCACGCGGTCCACGCGCGCGTGCACAGCGCCAGGGTCTCCGGCTTCGTCGTAGTCCTGCACCACCTCGGCCAGGGTGTCGCGGCGGGTGGCCTTCAGCGATTCGGCCTGCGCCTTGCCGCGCCCCTCGGCCATCGCGTCGGCGAAGTTCGCGAAGATCACCGTGGCCCACAGCCAGGCGGCCAGCGCCCAGGTCAGCGGCGCCAGCTGCGCCTGCTCGGCGCCCAGCCAGCCGCTGGCGGCGGCCATGCCGGTGAGCAGCACCGCGCCGAGCAACACGATGAACATCACCGGGTTGCGCCACATCAGCCTCGGGTCCAGCTTGCGCACCGCGAGCTTCAGCGCGGACGCGATGGCGCGGGCGGAGAAGCTGGACGCGCTGCCCGGTTCGGGGTACGGCGCGTGCGGCCGCTCGGGCGCATCCGGCACGCGGTCGACGGTTGAATGGTGGATGCTCATTTTTCTAGCCCAGCCCTTCGGCGAGTGGTCCCAGTGCGAGGACCGGGAAATAGGTGAGGACAGTGGTCAGCAAGCCCGCGCCGAGCAGCAGCCCGACGAACTGCGGGCGGTGCGTGGGCAGCATGCTGCCGTGCTCGGCGGCCGGTGCGCTGGTAGCCAGCGATCCGGCCAGGGCCAGCACCAGCACGATCGGCGCGAAACGCCCGATCAGCATGGCCAGGCCCAGCACGGTGTTCAGCCACGGGGTGTCGGCGGACAGGCCTGCGAAGGCCGAGCCGTTGTTGTTCGCGGCGGAGGTGAACGCGTAGATCAGCTCCGACAGGCCGTGCGGCCCGTTGTTCGCGCGCGAGTCCAGCACGGAGTCGCGCGCGCCGGGGATAGCCAGCGAGACTGCCAGACCGCCGAGGATCAGCGCCGGGGTCACCAGGATGTACAGAGCGACCAGCTTGATCTGCGTCGGCCCGATCTTCTTGCCGAACAGCTGCGCGGTGCGCCCGATCAGCAGGCTGCCGATGAACACCGCGAGGATCGCGATGACCAGCATGCCGTAGAGCCCGGAACCCACGCCGCCCGGGGCGATCTCCCCGAGCATCATGTTCAGCATCGGCAGCATGCCGCCCAGCGCGGTGAAGGAATCGTGCGCCGCGTTGACCGCGCCGGTGGAGGTGCCCGTCGAGGTGGTGGCGAACAGCACGGTGCCCGGGATGCCGAAGCGCACCTCCTTGCCCTCCATGGCCGCACCGGCCGCGGCGGTGGCGGTGCCCGCCGTGGAGTGCTCGGCCAGGGCCAGCAGCACGAAGCTCACGGTGAACAGCGCGCCCATGGCCGCCAGCACCGCGTAGCCCTGCTTGGCGCTGCCCAGCATCGTGCCCAGCGTGCGCGGCAGGCTGAACGGGATCAGCAGCATCAGCACGATTTCGGCGAAGTTCGTGATCGGGCTCGGGTTCTCGAAGGGGTGCGCGGAGTTCGCGTTGAAGAACCCGCCGCCGTTGGTGCCCAGCAGCTTGATCGCTTCCTGGGAGGCAACCGGCCCGCCCGGGATCGACTGCAGCTGCCCGGTCAGGGTGTGCACCGCCAGCGGGTCGTTGAAGTTCTGGATGACCCCGCCTGCCAGCAGCCCCAGCGCCGCCACGAAGGCCAGCGGGAGCAGCAGGCGGAAGATGCTGCGGGTCAGATCGACCCAGAAGTTGCCCAGGGTGCCGGTCGCCTTGGCGGTGAACCCGCGGATCAGCGCGACGGCGATGCACAGGCCCACCGCGGCGGAGGCGAAGTTCTGCACTGCCAGGCCTGCCATCTGCGCCGTGTAGCCCAGGGCGCTTTCCCCGGAGTACGCCTGCCAGTTGGTGTTGGTGACGAAGGAGGCGGCGGTATTGAAGGCCAGCGCCGGGTCCATCGGCTCCATGCCCAGCGAGGCTGGCAGGAACTGCTGCAGCCTCAGCAGCGCGTAGAGCACCAGCAGCCCGATGAGCGAAAAGCCCACCACCGCGCGCAGGTAGGAGCGCCAAGTCTGGACCGCATCGGGGTTGACCCCGATCACGCGGTAGACCGCCCGCTCCGCCCGCAGGTGGCGCCCGCTGGTATACACGTGCGCCATATAGTCGCCCAGGGGCTTGTGCAGCACCCCCAGCACCAGCACGAGCGCGGCGAACTGCGCCGCAGCAGAAAAAGCGCCCATCAGAATTCCTCCGGGTGGGCCAGCACGTACAGCAGATAGACGATGCAGGCGATGCCCAGGGTGCTGGTGGCAATCAGCACGAAGGTCATAGCTTGCCCACCACCTTAGCGAACAGCGCGAAGGCTGCGAAGGCCGCGACACCCACGGCCAGGTACACGAGATCAAGCACGGGATTCTCCTCGGGACGCGCCGCCGGCCGCGGTTCGGCCGGTGATCCACAGCGGGTCCATCGACTACGGTGGCACTCCGCGCGCTCGAAATCATCGATCCTAACGGAACCCATACATCCATCAATAAAAATCCATACACGGCTAAGGCGCGCGCCGTGTCACTCGTCCCACACACAATCGTTTTTGGTGTTCCATCTATGCCAGCTACATGGCGTCTCCGATGGCGCAAGTGTTCTACTGTCATCATCGTGAGCTTGTGCAGAATATCTTTGTTGTCTTATCAATCTCTTTCCGCGAGGAGGCCGCTCTTTCCGCGAGGAGGCCGGCATGGCATTTATCGGTGCGACCGTGTTTCTTGGAACAGGTAGGCTCGATGGGATGAGCAACCTAATCCCTTTTGATGTTGATAAGTGGTCTCGTCGTGAGCATTTCCATCACTATCGCCAGGTAGTGCCTTGTACGTATTCGATGTGCGTTGAACTTGATGCAACAGATTTTGTCGAGGAGCTAAGGAAGACTTCCTGGAAGACATATATTGCGCAGATCTGGGCTATCGCAACGATTGTCAATAGGCATCATGAGTTCAGAATGGCTCTTACAGAGGACGGTCAACTTGGTGTGTGGGGAGAAGTGCATCCTTCCTTCACAATCTTTAATCGTGTGCAAGAAACGTTCTCAAGTGTGTGGGTTCCCTACGACACTGATTTTTCTTTGTTTCACGCAGCCGCAGCTTCGGCCATTCGCGAATACAGTGGCGGAACCACTCTCTTCCCGCAGGGGTCGCCGCCGTCGAATTTGTTTGATGTATCGAGTATCCCGTGGGCATCCTTTACGGGTTTTAACCTCAATGTTGTAGGTGTGACCGATCATTTCGCTCCGATTTTTACTCTCGGAAGATACATTGAAAAGCATGGCCAAACCATCCTCCCTTTGGCCGTTCAAGTTCATCATGCCGTTGTCGATGGATTTCACGTTGCGCGGTTGGTTGACGAGTTGCAAGCCTTGATCCGGGATTCCAGATGGTTGCATTAGCTGGTAGACAGGCCTTGTTGGCTTGATGAGCGCTGGCGGGTTCGGGTAGCAGGCGTGTGCCTCTAACGGCCAATTGATGTGTCATGAACGATCATTTCTTGAAACTGTAGCTTCCCTGCTTAGGTATGTTTCGTGTTTTGTATCAGGAGGCGGATGAAGGCATTATTCGTTGATGCGCTCACTGGATAATTTCCCGGTCTATGGTTTCTGGGTGTCGGAGCGTTTTTGGTCGGGATGATGTGCTTCGTTGTGTTCTTTCGGGGTGGTCCAGTCTAGGGCTGCGACGAGATCTTCGGCGTCGGGGAGTGCTTGTTGTTCCGTGGCGGGCAGTGTTTCGTAGGTGTAGGTGGAGACTGCCATGGGGGTGTTGGATTGGTTCAGTGCGTAGCGTACGGTGTGGTCGTTGCGGCTTCCGCAGATGAGGATACCGACGGTGGGTGCGTGTGCGGGTCTGCGTAGTTTGTCGTCTACTAGGGCGATGTAGAACTGGAGTTTTCCGGCATATTCGGGTTGGAACTTGCCGGTTTTGAGTTCGACAACGACGTAGCGGAGTTGTTCGACGTGGAAGAAGAGCAGGTCCAGGTAGAAATCGTCACCGTCGACGTCGAAGTGGACTTGGCGTCCGACAAAGGCGAATCCTGGGCCAAGTTCTTGGAGGGTTTCTACGATGCGGTCCATGAGCGCTTGTTCTAGGTCTCGTTCGGCTACTTCGCCGGTGAGGCCGAGAAATTCGAGCGCGTAGGGGTCCTTGGCCATTTGTTGGACGAGTTCTGAATCTGGTGAGGAGAGGTGCTGTCCGAAGTTGGATGGTGCGGCGCCGGTGCGTTCCAAGGTTTTGTTCATGATCATGTTCATGAGCACGTTGCGGGACCATCCGTGCTGTACTGCTTCGGCGGCGTACCATTCTCGTGCGTTGGGGCTGAGTTTTTTGTCGAGTAGGACTCGGATGTGGCCCCAGGGTAAATGTCCCACAGGCTGTGGGACTTTTGGATCCCATTGTGGCCAGGCGGCGGCGAAGGATCGCATGTAGTGCAGGTTGCTGCGGGAGAAGCCGGTCATTTCGGGGAATTCTCGGTGCAGGTCTTCGGCTAGGCGGGTGATGACTGCGCTGCCCCATCCTTGGCGTTCTTGTTCTTCGAGGATGCGGTGGCCGATGTTCCAGTACAGATCTACTAGGGCAGTGTTGAGTACTCGTTTGGCTTCTACCTGCGCGGTAGTGACTCGGGTTTTGAGGTCTGCGAGAAACTGGGCGTAGCCATCTGGTATCAATGCATCTTTCGAGGACATGAACCTCAGTTTATCGGTCAGCTGTGTTGATCCTTTGTGATGTTGTGATGCTTTTGCCTCAGGTGTAGTCAGAGCTAGGGGTCCTTGTCTTGCCTTGGGTGCAAGACTGAGATGCGGTCAGGTAACTGTTGGATCTGGCGCGGTGTGGTTAGGCCAGGCGGGGTGGCTGGGTTTGGGCAGGAAGCTGGCGTCCGCTGGCGCGGCCGGCTGTGGACCGGCCTGGCGGCCGTTCTTTTCCGGTTTTTGCTGCTGTCCTTCGGAGTGTACGGGCCATCTCCAAACCCACAAGCCGCTCGCTGCGCTTCGGGCGTGCTTCACCCAGAAATTTTTGGGCCGCGCTCCAAAGTCGCTTGTTTCGGCCCAAAATTTTCGTGGGTTGCGCACCCCTGGTGGGTTGATGGGTTTTCCGGATGGCCCCGCTTCATTGCATTTCGCCAGCAGGCAAAAACAACCGGGGGAGGAGTTCGGTGGGTGGCTGGCAACCTGCCCCTCCTGCGTGAAGCGAAAGGTAAAACCTGTGCAGACAACTACTAAGGACACCGGCGAAACTGTGATTGTTCCCGCGACTGTTGAGCGTGATGTGTATGGCCAGGGGTATGACTGGATTCAGTCGTTGGAGGGTAGCGGTTGGTACGAGGTTCCAGGGTGGGGCCGCGATGGTTGGGACTTGGGATCTTGGCCATATATTATCTTCGCTGCCGCCGTAGCGAGTGATGAAAAGGGGCAGCTGTTCGGGTATTGCACCTATGTGGAAGGTGATGTGGCCGCGCGCTGGTATCGCAGTTGCGAGGCCCGAAACCTGGCGATCAGCAGGGAAGCGTTCTGGTACTGGGCGAGCGGTCAGTCAGATGGTCCAGAGGCTTTGGAGGGGATGGATCCGCAGGATTTCAGGCAGATTGATGGATTGTGTGAACCGTATCTTCCGGACTATGGCAAGTAGTTCGATGGATGGCCCTGAACGCTCGCGCGTTCAGGGCCATCGTTGATTTTGTGGCGTGCAAATGAGTCTTGAGTTGAAGGCCCTAGCACCCGGTACTGTTGGCTTCGACGGAGGGGGTATAGGCATTAGGGGAGGCCGGTAGGCAGCGCTGAATTTCTGTGCCATTGCGCGCAATTATGGAGGCCGCGCACGGGCCACGATCCCCCATCGCAGGTGAACTCGGGTACCACAGCTTGTGGCTTGTGTGCGGGCGCTCGTTTGGTTCCTGCTGTCCACGTGGGTGCAGGAAAAGCAGCGGAGCGGATTGGGCTTTTGCTGTGCACAGGTGGACAGGAGGCGGGACACGCAACCACGGTCGAAAAGAAAGGGCTGGTACTCACCGTGAGGTGAGTGCCAGCCCATTCTTTGGTTGGTTGGAAAGTACCGGAATGTCGTCGTTACTTGATGCCGAATTCTGCTTGTTCGGCGAACTTCGTTGCCAGGTTTTGGTACTTGTCCCGGAACTGTTTTTCGGTGCCGTCTTGGCGTGCGGTAACAGTGATCCAACTGTCATTGATGAAGAAGTAGCAAGCCAAGATATCTTCGTAGGCATCCCGCGGCTCGCAAAGGTCGCCGATGAGTTCTTGCATCTGGTTGCCGAACTGATCTATCTCGTTGTTCCTGATCAGCATGATGTTAACAACGCCGAGGGCTACAGAAATGAGATGTGCATCGAATTATTCCTGTTTTTGGACAGGGTCAGGTTTCCGAAACCTCTCTTGAACTGACCCTTTGAATGGGAAACGTGCCGTTGTTTGCATGGCTGGGCCATCGAGCAAAAAAAATTTTTCAGAGAAATCCAATCCGTACTGCCTATGGCGTCGAATGCCTCATGACAAACCAAACCCGTGGTTTGGAAACCGACTGACCCCTCGTGGGTCACCAGGCAAGGAGAACGACATGAAAAGCATGCAGCGCAAGACGGTTGGACTGCTCTCGATTGCCGCGTTGGCCGCATTCGGACTGAGTGCCTGCTCGATGGACAACGCCTCCGAATCCGCTCCAAGCAGTGAGGCCTCGGCATCGAGCATGGCGCCAAGCAGCTCAATGCCGGAAGAGACTGAGATGTCGAGCGAGTCCGCGATGGATCCAGCAGCTAACCTGGTCGGCCCAGGATGTGCCGCATACGCTGAAGCAGTGCCCGAGGGCGATGGCTCAGTCGCCGGCATGGCTAAAGACCCGGTAGCCGTTGCCGCATCCAATAACCCCTTGCTGACTACTCTGACCAAGGCTGTCTCAGGAGAACTCAACAAGGACGTTGACCTCGTCGATACCCTCAACGGCGATGAATTCACGGTCTTCGCCCCAGTAGACGATGCATTCAAGGCTATTCCGGAAAAGGATCTGAAGGCTGTCACCGAAGATGCTGACATGCTCACCAAGGTGCTGACTTACCACGTGGTGCCCGGGCAGATGACCCCCGATGAACTCTCCGGCGACCTGAAAACTGTGGAAGGCGACACGGTCAAGGTCAGCGGCAGCGGCGATGATCTGATGGTCAACGACGCCAAGGTCATCTGCGGCGGAGTCCAGACTGCCAACGCAACCGTTTACCTCGTGGATTCGGTGCTGATGCCGCCAGCAAAGAAGTAACACAGGACCACCCTTTGAAGAAGCCAGGGAATGAGCGGTTGGAATCTAGCTACTGTTCGTTCTCTGGCTTCTGTCTACCCACGGCCCGGCCTGCACGCATGGCAGGGGGAGACAAATGATCCTTAGCGGTGTGAGATCCTTGAATCCATGATTCCGAATCGATCAAGCGAACCCTCCGACGGTTATACGCCGGATGAAGCTCTCGTGCTTCAAATAGCTGGAGGAAACGAGGCAGCTTTTGAGCAGCTATATGATCGATTTGCCCCTCAAGTCTTCGGTCTAGTTAGCCGTCTGCTAAGCGATGAGGGTCATAAAGAGGAAGTCACCCAAAAAATCTTTGTCGATGCTTGGCAGCATGCCGCTAGCTTCGACCCCCGGCGAACTACCGCGCTAACGTGGCTGTTGACGATCGCCCACCGATGCGCCGTGGATCAGATCCACTCAACATCACAGCGTCCGGAACCTGACCTGATAATCGATTCTAGAACCCCACAAGAAAGCGATCACCGTTTGGAAGATGGGGCGGCATTCCAGAATGAGGGCGAACGCATGACTACGGCCCTCCGCCAGCTGACTAAAGCGCAGCGAGAGGCGATCCAACTGGCCTATTTCGGAGGTCTAACGCACTGTGAGATCGCCGAGCATCTCCAAATACCAGTGGGCACGGTTCAATCCGGCATACGAGACGGAATGAAGAAACTACGAGATTTGATGGGAGTCGCGTGATGGACAAGCACAAGAGTGAGCTGTTCAGCGGCTTCGCACTGAACGCGCTGAGCCAGGCTGAACGCGATAAGGTGCTGCAGCACGCGGCCACCTCCGATACGGCCAGTCAAGAACTTGACTCGCTGCAACAGACTGCTGCCTACCTCGGTCTTACTGTTCCGGAGATCCAGCCGCCCCCGAGAATCAAGGCCAACGTCATGGATGCGATTCGCACCGTGGAACAGATCCCTGCCAGCGTCGCTGAAACCCAGGCCGTGCGTTTCGCAACGGAGGCAAAAGCTCAGCCATATCCTGCTAATGCACCCGCCGAAAGCATGCAGAAGGCTCGCAAAAAGTCGCAGAAGTTCTTTGCGCTGGCCGCGGGGATCTTACTTGTCGCTTCTGGTGCACTTGGCGCGATGGTGTGGAACCTGAATACTCAGCAGCAGCAGATGAATACCCTGATTCAGGCTATGAAGAGTGAGCGGGACACCATGATGCAGATCTTGAGCGCCCCAGACATGCAGTCCAAATCCCAGACGCTAGATGACGGTGCAACAATTAGGCTTTCCTACTCCGCAGAGTTTGGCGCCATGGCCGTGTCAACCCACTCAATGCCCAAACTTCCAGTAGGGAAAGGCTATGAACTGTGGCTCATCTCCGCTGAGAAAGCCACCCCTGCCGGCATGCTAGACCTTTCAAACGCTTCAGCAACAGCACTGATCACCGGTTCAATGGAAGGAATCACCCACTTCGGGATCACAGTGGAGCCCTCAACGGGATCACCTGCTCCGACCACCGAACCAATCCTCTTGCAAAGCCTATAGAAACGACCGCCAACCATACAGCGCCCACGGGACAATTCCGTGAAATCCAATCCAGACGCAGGGTGACTCCGAATAGGACTTATCCGGTGTTCGAGTAACGCATCCGAACACACCGCAACGAAGTGTGGGGTTCAGTGACATGGAGCAAAGCCAAAGAACAAACAAGCGTCGTATCTGGCGCTATCCAATAGCTGGCATCTGCTCAGCCATTGTCCTTTTCACGACCGCTCAAGCAGTGTCCACATTTTTCGGGACTGCTTCAGCACCATTCGTCGCCCTCGGGTCAACAATCATTGACTTCACCCCGCCATGGCTCAAAGATCTTGCCATCGGCTTATTCGGCACCAACGACAAGCTTTTTCTATTCATCACCCTATCGATCACCGCCGCCCTCTTAGCCGCCGCCGTAGGACTTGCCGCAGCGCGGAGCCTGAAACTCGGAATGATCTTGGTTTTGGGGCTATCAGTACTATTAGGTGCCTCGGTGCTGAGCCGCTCAGCAACAAACTTCCTGGATCTAATACCGACGATCGTTGGCACCGTATTAGGCCTGGGAACACTCACACTTCTTACCAGTATGGCTACCGGTGCCGCTGCACCAACGGACAAGCCCCAGGCCGAAAACACAACATCCCGAAGAAAATTTCTCCTCGGATCAGCCGGCACCGTGGCACTTGGATTGCTCGCCGTTGGCGCAACCCACGCCCTACGGACCCTTAGGAATACCGCCGAGTCAGCCCGCGCAGCCCTTGGTCTTCCCCCCGCGAAAGTGAAAGCTCAAGCTCCGCCCCCAGGCGCTGAACTGGACGTCCCCGGCGCCGCCCGATTCGTCACACCGAACCAGGACTTCTATCGGATCGACACAGCCCTGTCCGTGCCGCAGATCGACCCCCAAGACTGGTCATTAAAGATTCACGGAATGGTCGAGAAAGAATTCACACTCACATTCAATGAACTCTTGGATATGGACCTTGTCGAGCACTACCTCACCTTGACCTGTGTTTCCAACCCAGTAGGTGGCGATCTCGTTGGTAACGCCAAATGGCTTGGCTACCCGGTACGAGAACTGCTAGCCCAAGCCAAACCATTACCGGGTGCCGATATGGTCCTTTCCACCTCCATCGACGGCTTCAGCGCCTCTACGCCGCTAGAAGCGCTCACCGATAGCCGCGAAGCCCTGCTGGCCATTGGAATGAACAACGAACCCCTGCCACTCGAACACGGTTTTCCGGTGCGCATGGTGGTTCCTGGACTCTACGGGTACGTTTCGGCCACCAAATGGGTGGTTGATCTAGAAGTGACAAGGTTCCAAGACAAAGCAGCCTACTGGACGACTAGAGGCTGGTCGGAACGAGGACCAATCAAGATGTCATCCAGGATTGACACCCCACGGTCCTTCGCAAAGCTGCCCGCCGGAAAAGTTGTCTTCGGTGGCACCGCCTGGGCTCAAACCACGGGAGTTTCCAAAGTAGAGATCCGTATTGATAACGGGCCATGGCAAGAGGTAGAACTCGCCACCGAGCTTTCTGCAGACACCTGGCGTCAGTGGCGGTTCGAATGGAGTGATGCTACTGCGGGCAATCACTCTGCAACTGTCCGCATGACCAATGCCCAAGGCGAACTGCAGACAGAAGACACGGCAGCGCCTGTTCCTAACGGTTCCTCCGGCTGGCACCGGCTGCAATTCAGTGTCGAATAGCAGAAACCATGCGCTAGGAACTGGCAAGCCATCAAGACCTTGAACCATCCACTCTATTCAACTCCGAAAAGGGCTTCGGTTTCAAGAACTTTGAAGAAGGCCAAACCGGTGAATACAAGCTTGAAGCGGGCGCTAAGGGTCCCCAGGCTACCGAAATTCAGGTGCGCTAAACGCACCTAGTAATTCTATGAAGAGGGGCGAGATGGGTGTACGGCCCATCTCGCCCCTCTTCATTTGAGTAACTCGTTAAGCTCTTTCTTCGATGAAGCAACCGGCCAAGCCATCAAGATTCAAGAACCGCAGTGTCTTCACTTCTTAGTAGCCCTCATACCCGCAGATACCCCTCGGGTTGCTAGGATCGGTTACTCGCCGTTAGGGAATCCCAGTTAGGTGTTGTCGGCTTCTCATCCCTTCCCATGCAGCAGGTCGTCGAACAGGATCCGCTACCTGGGCTCAACGGACCTTCGGGAGTCACCGCAGGAGAATCGACCGGTTCCCCGCGATACTGAGCCGTCCGCTCCAGGGCGGCATCAACAAGCCCCGACACAAATATTGGATCTACCCCAACAGTCGCGGCCCGCACATAATCCAGTCCAAGATCCTTGGCAGTCTGCGCTGCCTCAGTATCAAGATCGTATTTCACCTCCATATGATCGGACACGAATCCCAGCGGAACAACAACTACACCTTCCACGCCCGAGCTAGCGAGCTCCTCGAGTCGATCATTGATATCAGGCTCCAACCACGGAGTCCGGGGTGAACCAGAACGTGAACAGAAGACAAGCTCAGCATCCAACGGTTGCTTTTCTTCCAGTTCTTGATTGATCCATTCGATCAGTTGCAGATGCTGTTCACGATACCCAACAGTGCGCCGCTCCGAGGCTTCTTGCATTGCTAGAGGGATCGAATGAGTGACATAGAGCAAACGATGCTTCTGCGGATCCAGTACCCCGACTTTCTGGATCAATTCGGTGAGTCCGCGATGCACACAATCCAATTCCGCATAGGCAAAGCCGGGATGGTTATAATACTGTCGGATCTTCTCGAAAGATACCTCGATACCTTCCTGGGCCAGGACATTTTGGGTATGGGCGAAATCTTCGCGATACTGCCGGCACGAGGAATAGCAAGAATACGCGGAAGTATCGATGGCAAGGAACCGCGACCCTCCCGTCCTTTTGGCGAAGTCGCGCACGGTGTCAGTGAGGTAAGGATCCCAGTTGCGGTTGCCCCACAATACTGGCGTCGTGACTCCACGTTGTTCGAACTCTTGACGTAGGGCTTCTAGTAGCTGGCGGTTCTGGTCGTTGATGGGGGACTTCCCGCCGAAGCCGTAATAGTGTTCACCTACTTCGACTAGTCGCTCATCCGGGATGCCTCGTCCCGCAGTGACATTCTGGAGAAACGGAAGAACATCTTCATCTTTCTCCGGTCCGCCGAAGGACATGAGGATGACTGCGTCGAAGGGGGTTAGATTGCTGCTTTCCATGCCTGAATTTTACGTACTGTAGAAAAAGCGTGAGTCCCTAATTCAGGGTGTCTCCAGCTTTGCTGAGTTTGCCGTTTCATTCTTGAAGTTGCCTGAGAGAATAACTAAAGTGGTACCATATCTAGTACCACTAGGAGGCGGCATGGCAATCACCACCAGCGAAGCGCGACGCGACTTGTTTGGTCTTATTGAACGAGTGAACCTGGACCACACCGAGGTTGAAATCATGTCCAAGCGTGGGTCTGCAGTGCTCATGTCGAAAGACGAGTACGACTCCCTCGTCGAAACCAGCCACCTACTGCGCTCACCCAAAAACGCAGTACGTCTGCTGGCAGCCTTGGAAGCGGCACGTAATGACCAGACTGCAGAACACGGGCTCATCGAACCGTGAGCGATAGACTCCTGACCTGGACTACTGGTGGATGGGAAGACTATGTCTACTGGCAGACCCAGGATCGTAAGACACTCAAACGCATTGACTTGCTGATCGAGGACGTGCTCCGTGACGATCCTTTTGAAGGTATCGGAAAGCCTGAACCGTTGAAGCATGCATTAGCTGGTGCGTGGTCGCGCCGCATCGATGACGTCAACCGACTGGTGTATATCGCTGATGACCGTGCAGTGACGATTCTTCAAGCGAAATACCACTACTGACACCGCCTTTTGGCGTTCTTGGTTTATCCCTGGGGCCCACTCCCCTGAGTGAATTCTTCACGCCGATAACCTCCGTTATGTAAAGCAGAAAAGATTTTATTTGCTTCCACGCACATAACGGGGTGGCTTGTGAAAAAGTGGAATATCCGACGCTAAGGATTAGTTCAGTGTCGCAGCTTCCTGTCATTTCGGTTCCCCAGAGGATTGGACTTCTGCGTTCACGGGTGGGGGTCGGGTGCGCAGAAATATCGCGCACGGTCCCGATGCGACGGCCGCGAGGAGCGCGAGCACTTCGAACTCCGCGGCGATGCTGACGGCCATTGCTGTCGAATCGACAAGGAGGTGTCCTCCGGCGTCACCGATTTCCCGGCCGAGTTCTGCCGACTCCATGGTGCCGCCCATTCGTTCCGGAGGAGTTATTGCTGCGAGGTGGTTGAACCCAAGAGGTATGGTGATCCCGACGCCGATGAGGGCCGCTGCCGCGAGCCGGAGCGCCGGATGATGAATTCTGTGCCTTGGACGGCCTCTCCGGGTGAGGGTACTGCGTGATTGTCCTTTCTCGCACGCGCTCCCGTAAAATGATGCAGGGCCATCCGGGGCGACCCTGCCCCTGACCATGGTTTCGCTGGCTCTGCGTTTCAGCCCGGGAACACCACATGAACAGGACGACACTACTTTTAGGGAGGGGAGCCCGCCGTGAACAAACGCCGAGCACCCTTGCTCGCGGGGTTTCGCCCTGCGTTCCTCATGGTGGCGCTGGTCCTTGGCCTGCTCGCGATGCACATCCTCGGCGTGGATCACCAGGTACCGCACGGAACCCATGGTTCCCCCGCCGCGGTCACCGACCAGTTGATTCCGGATTCCTCCTCGGACCTGACCCACCTGTCGGCGTCGGGGCAGCACGCCCCAGTCGACGAGTCCCTCGCATCTCTTGCGGCCGATTCCCTGGGCGGCATCGAATCCGCCGTGCTCGGCATGTGTGTCCTTGCACTGTCCCTGGGTGGGCTCTTCTTCCACCTGGTTTCCCGGGCCTTCCGGCCGGTCCCCGGTCGCGGGCTGACTGCCCCGCCGGTGACCCGGATTCCACAAAGCCGCGCCCGTACAACACCTTCGCTGGTGCAGCTTTCGATCAGTCGTACGTAAAAAGCCGTGGATTGCCCCCGGGTCATTCATCCCCTTTTTCGTGCCCAGTTCCGCCAGGGAAGCCCCAATACCGGCACCTCCTTGGCGCCACCGGGGTTTCCTCCCCGGGACCACCGGCCCTGTCTTCACCGGCTCCACATCAGTAGTTGCCGCGGTGGTTCCGGCTGTTGAGCGACACCACGAACCGGCGATGAACGCCATGGGAAAACCACCTCTGCCCAACGAGTGGCATTTGCCGGCCCGACCGACGTGTTCGGTCGGCGGCCCGCTGCCGCCATCCACGCATTGAGTGGGTGTCGGGCACCCAAAATCACTCCAGCAGGCTCATTCCTGCTCATTTTCCCTTGGAGAACCATGTCTTCCTCCCTGCCCATTTTCCGTCGTACCCGAACGTGGACGGCGACGGCCATCGCCGTGCTCGCCACCCTGGGACTTGCCGCGTGCGGTGAACCCACGAAGTCCAGTGCCGGCGACGTGCCACAGGCCAACCCCTATGGCCACATCCACGCCATCAGCATCGAAGAATCAATCCAACGGCTCCTGCTCGCCACCCACAACGGCCTTTTCGACGCGACCGCGACTGTTCCCCAAAAGATCGGCCCCACGATTGACCTCATGGGCTTCACCGCCGCAGCGGACGGGTCCTTCTACGCTTCCGGGCATCCCGGTCCGGGTGTTGATCTGCCCAATCCCCTGGGTTTGATGAAATCGACCGACGGCGGAGAATCCTGGACCCCCCTCTCTTTGCAGGGAGAATCGGATTTTCATGCGCTGACCGTGACCAGCGACCAAATTGTTGGATTCGACGGGATCCTTCGGTCGACGGCTGATGGCCAAAAGTGGTCGGATGTCGGGCCGATGTCACCCTCCCCGTATGCGTTGGTGGGAAGCCCCGACAATACCGTCGTTCTGGCCACCACGGAGGAAGGTGTATGGCGATCCATCGGCAGTGGCAGAACCTGGTCGGCGCCGAGTGGAGGCCCGAGGCTCCTCACGGCTGCCTTCGCGGATCCGATGACCATCGTGGGTGTCACACCCGAAGGCAGCGTCTACCTCAGTGCCGATGCAGGCCTGTCCTGGAAAGCAGCAGGCACCGAGGTGGGCCAACCGGCGGCCATGGGAGCCACCCGGACCGCGGACGGGGCGCTGTCCGCCTGGATGGCCATGGAACGCGGACTGGTGAAGTTCACCTACGACGGCACAACCTTCGTCGAGGAAACCCGATGAGTCTAACGATCCCGAAGCCTTCTAGCATCCGCCCCCTCGTGGTCATCAGGGAAGCCACGGAAGAAGACTTGCGTTCGATGGCTTCCGACATGATCCGGTATCTGCCCGATGGGCTGTTCCCGCGCCTGGGAAAACGCTTCGTGCGGCGATGGATGAAAACCTTTCTCACCGAACAATACGGGGTGGCCCTAGTGGCGGTAACCATCGATGACCCGCGTCAGCAAGTGGGTTTCCTCATCGGTTCAACCAACCAGATCCACCACGTGGCCGACGTCCTGCACCAGCACAAGTGGAGCCTCCTGTTCGCGGGGCTGGCGGCACTTTCCCTCCGGCCGCGGGTGCTTCTTCACTTCCTGCGAACCCGGGCCAGGCCGTACCTGCGCAGGGTTTTGGGTCGCACGGCCAACGCCGGGGACAATGTCGAGGCCCGTCCGGCCACGGCCGTCATCACCTCGCTCGTGGTGCTGCCGACCGAGAGGGGCGGGGGCATCGGAGGGCTTCTCGTGGAGGAATTCCTCGACCGCGCCGTGGCGGACCGGGCAGCCCTGGCCGAGCTTGTCACCACGGCAGGGTCCGCAGGGTCCGGGGCGTTCTACAAGAAGCTTGGCTGGACCTGCGTTGGGGAACGCTCTTCCAAGGACGGGACACCCATCCACACCTACCAACGTTCCCTGCCATAGCAAGATGCAGGTGACAACGCAGGGCCCCGTCCAAACCATGTCCACGGCACCGGGCTCTGGCCAAAGCCAGTACTTCCGTGGAGATCGACACTTGAACAAACATACCCCAGGGGGGGGTATGTTTGGAGGTGTTCCCAGTGAAGCCTCACGGTTCAGCCATTGACGGGTCCAGCCGCCGAGGCCGTCCAGTACTCAACGAAGGAGAATCATGGAAGAGCACAGCCACGGGCACGTCCGCCAGGAGGCAATGCCGGGCATGGACCACGCGGCCATGGGGCACGATGACCATGCGGTCCACACCCAGGGCCAGCATGCCGGACACAGCACCGCCATGTTCAAGAACCGCTTCTGGTTGACCCTGGCACTGTCTGTTCCCGTGGTGTATTTCAGCCCCATGGTCGGGCACCTGCTCGGCTACACCCCGCCGCAGTTTCCCGGCTCACCGTGGATTGCACCGATTCTGGGCACGGTCATCTTCTTCTACGGCGGCCAACCGTTCCTCAGGGGCGGTTGGCAGGAAACCAAGGTCCGCCAGCCGGGCATGATGCTGCTGATTTCCATGGCCATCGCCGTCGCGTTCATCGCCTCCTGGGTGACCAGCCTGGGGATCGGCGGATTCGATCTGGATTTCTGGTGGGAACTGGCCCTGCTGGTGGCCATCATGCTGCTGGGGCACTGGATCGAAATGCGGGCGCTGGGATCGGCCCGCGGCGCCCTGGACGCACTGGCAGCGCTGCTCCCCGATGAGGCCGAGCGGGTCATCGACGGCGGCACCGAAACCATCGGCATCACCGAACTGGTGGCCGGGGACATTGTCCTGGTGCGCTCGGGGGCACGGATGCCTGCCGACGGCGTGGTCACCGAGGGGTCCGCCGAGGTGGATGAGTCGATGATCACCGGGGAGTCAAAAACCGTCCCCCGCACCATCGGGGACCGGGTGGTGGCAGGGACCGTGGCCACCGACAGTTCCCTGCGCCTGCAGGTCACCGCCGTCGGGGACGACACCGCACTGGCCGGGATCCAGCGTCTGGTGGCCGAGGCCCAGTCATCCACCTCCCGGGCCCAGGCGCTGGCCGACCGGGCCGCCGCGTTCCTGTTTTACTTTGCGGCCGGTGCCGGCGTCATGACCTTCATCGTCTGGTCCCTGTTGGGCAGCATCCCGGATGCCGTGACCCGCACGGTGACGGTCCTGGTCATTGCCTGCCCGCATGCCCTGGGGCTGGCCATCCCGTTGGTGATTGCGATCTCCACCGAGCGGGCAGCCCGCGCCGGGGTGCTGATTAAAAACAGGATGGCCCTGGAACGGATGCGCACCATCGACGTCGTCTTGTTCGACAAGACCGGCACCCTGACCAAGGGAGAACCGGCACTCACCGATATCGAGGCGATCCATGGCCTGTTGACCGATGATTTGTTGGCCCTCGCCGCCGCCGCCGAATCCGACAGCGAACACCCCGTGGCCCGCGCCATCGTCAACGCCGCCCACCTCACGGGTTCACCCGTGCCGACGGCCACGGACTTCAGGTCCATGACCGGCCGCGGGGTCCAGGCAACCGTTGACGGCTCAACCCTCGCCGTGGGAGGACCCGCACTTCTGGCGGAGATGAACCTGACCGAACCCGAACAGATCTCCGCGGCAACACGGGGCTGGAAGAACCGGGGCGCCTCGGTGCTGCACGTGATTCGCGACGGGGCCGTGATCGGGGCCCTCGCCCTGGAAGACAAGGTCAGGGATGAATCCCGCCAGGCCGTCCAAGCGCTGCAAAACCGAGGCATCAAGGTCGCCATGATCACCGGAGACGCACGCCAGGTAGCCCAGGCCGTGGCCGCCGAACTGCACATCGATGAGGTGTTCGCCGAGGTCCTGCCCCAGGACAAGGACCAGAAGGTCGCCGAACTGCAGGGCCGCGGCCTGAAAGTGGCCATGGTCGGTGACGGCGTCAACGATGCCCCGGCCCTGGCCCGCGCCGAGGTCGGCATCGCGATCGGTGCCGGCACCGACGTCGCCATGGAATCTGCAGGAGTGGTGCTGGCCGGCAACGACCCCCGCGCCGTACTCTCCATGGTGGATCTCTCCCACGCGAGCTACCGGAAAATGTGGCAGAACCTGGTGTGGGCCACCGGCTACAACATCATTTCCGTACCCTTGGCAGCAGGGGTGTTCGCGTTTGCCGGGATCGTGCTCTCGCCTGCAGTCGGCGCGGTGCTGATGTCCCTGTCCACCATCGTGGTCGCCCTGAACGCCCAATTGCTGCGCCGGCTCAGGCTCAACCCCACCGACGCCCGCTGAGCCTCGGGAAATTGAGAAGAACCCCAGCCGGCACCCGCAGAATCCGCAAGAACCCGATAATTCCGGCCATCCAGAGGAAGGACCCCGCCGTGCGTACAAGCAAAACCCAGCCCGTGGAGGGTTCCTTCCTGTTCAGGCTCGGTTTGTTCGCCGTCGTGGTGGCCATTATCGGGGGCCTGCTGGGCATGCATGTCGTCGGTGGAATCCACACAGCGTCGATGGTTCCGGCGCCGATGGCCAGCCCGTCCGCCCCGGCCCCTCCCACCGTGCATGCCGCGGTGTCGAACCACGCATCATCGCCACATGCCTCGCCGGTGGCAGGGCATGCCACACTCGAGCACCCCGGGGGCACGCCGACGTGTGGGGGCTCGCCTGCCGACGGCCATTCCTCCGTGGCCGGGCACGGCAGCTGCGTCCCTTCCTTCGGACCAGGCCTCCCGGGCGTCCCCCTGCCGGGGATGCTCGCCTGGCCCCATGCGGAAACCGCTTTCACCAGCGCCCCCGGACCCAAGTCAATGGGCCGCGTTCCCGATCCACCTTCACTGATTCAGCTTTCGATCAACCGGACGTAAACCGATGACCTGCGCCGCCGCCGTGATGGCAAGCACCATCGGTGCACTCCCGCCAGGGAGCGCCGTTTACCTCTCGAAACCCCTGTAGTGAAGGAATGATCCCCTTGAAGAAATTTCTAGCCCTTTCAGCCACCGCCGTCGCCGCCGTCATTGCCCTGACCGGTTGCTCCACCGGGACCGGTGAAGACATGCCCGGCATGGACCACAGCGCCTCGGCGACCACCAGCCAGACAACGGCGGTCACCGGCGGGGAGCACAATTCCGCCGACACGATGTTCGCCCAGATGATGATTCCCCACCACGAGCAGGCGGTGGAGATGAGTGAGATCATGCTGGCCAAGACCGGCCTCGATCCCAAGATCGAGACATTGTCCCAGGAGATCAAGGCCGCGCAGGCCCCGGAAATCCAAAAGATGACCGCTTGGCTCACCGGATGGGGCGAACCGACGGCCACGTCCGGAAGCCACGGCATGGACGGCATGATGACCGAGTCAGACCTGGACAAGCTCACGGCCGCACAGGGCACCGAGTTGAGCAAGCTGTTCCTGACCCAGATGATCGCCCACCACGAAGGGGCCGTGAAGATGGCCGATACAGAGGTCACCGACGGCAAGAACGCCGACGCGGTGGCCCTGGCCAAGGACATCGTCTCTTCCCAGGAATCCGAGATCAAGGAGATGCAGGACCTGCTCGCCACCCTCTAGCAGCCCTCGGCATTGCCTTTTGCTGTGGTGGTTCCGAGATGTTTCGGAACCACCACCTGCACCTCTTCTTCCCTGCCGGGTACGACCGGGCTTGTTCCCGCATGCCTCTTTGCTGTGCCCGGACGATACCCCTGTGCCAGCGCTCGGTCGCTACCGCATCTCCCCGTTCGTTCCTCGTCTGAACATACATTCTTGAAGGATTCATTCATGTCCCACCAACTCAACCGCCGTTCGTTCCTCGGGCTCTCCGTCGCCACGACCGCAGTGGCTGCCCTGGCCGCCTGTACCCCCACGCCCCCCGCCAAGGTAGGGGCCGCTCGCATTCTGCCCACCGACCCGATCATCGCCACCTACGAAGCCCGGCGGGCCAGCACCGGCAAAACCGTCAGCCAAACACTCACCCCGGGGCCCTTGACCACCACCCGGGCCGGGAGGGACATCGCCACGTGGGGATACAACGGTTCCCTCGTCGCCCCCACCCTGCGCGGCACCGTCGGCGACCAGCTCAATGTCACCGTCGCCAACAAGCTCACCGAATCCACCAGCATCCACTGGCACGGGCTTGCCATGCGCAACGATGCCGACGGCGTGCCGGGCCTCACGCAGGAGGGCATCGGTGCCGGCACGAATTTTGCCTATGATTTCAAGTTGCCGCACCCGGGCACCTATTGGTACCACTCGCACGTGGAGATGCAACGAGAACGGGCCCTCTATGGAGCCCTGATCATCGAGGATCCCCAGGAACCGTTGACGTACGACAAGGAATGGGTGATCGTCCTGGATGACTGGATGGACGGTATCACCGGGACCCCGGATGACGTCTTGAAGGAACTGTCCGGCGGCATGGGAGACATGGGCGGCATGGACCACGGTGACACCGCCGACCCCATGGTCATGGGCCACATGCTCATGGGTGCCACCAGCGACGTCCTGGGCGGCGACGCCGGGGA
This sequence comes from Arthrobacter sp. 'calajunan', assembly GCF_046940185.1. Lineage (NCBI taxonomy): Bacteria > Bacillati > Actinomycetota > Actinomycetes > Micrococcales > Micrococcaceae > Arthrobacter > Arthrobacter sp. 'calajunan'. The sequence goes on along the minus strand of NZ_JBKZDY010000006.1, from coordinate 87,068 downwards.
TGCGGCCTACCCGATGCATCTGTTCAACGGAACCACCGCCGAAAAGCCGGAGACCTTCACGGCCAAGCCGGGTGAAAGAATCCGCCTGCGCATCATCAACGCCGCGGGCGACACCGCCTACCGTGTCGGGGTCCCGAACCAGAAACTCACCGTGACCCACACCGACGGATTCCCCGTCGAGCACACCGAGGCCGATGCCATCGTCTTGGGCATGGGCGAACGCATCGACGCGATCCTGACCGTCCGCGACGGCTACACCCCCGTGCTGGCACTGGCCGAGGGCAAGGCCCAAATGGCCTACGGAGTTCTCTCCACCGGATCCGGGACCGCCCCGGCGAGGGTCGACCTCCCTAAGACCTTGACGGGCAAGGTCCTCGACGGCGGCCAACTCACCGCCGACCCCTCGGTGAACCTGACGGCCAAGACACCTGACCGGGTCCACGAGCTGCGGCTGACCGGCGGGATGGAGAACTACGATTGGGGCATCAACGGCCACCGCTTCGACATGGCCAAACCATTCGAGAACGCCTTTGACATCCAGGCCGGCGAACGGGTGGAGGTGAAATTCGTCAACGACACCGAGATGTGGCACCCGATGCACATCCACGGCCACACCTTCCAAATCAGAACCACCGGCGCACGCAAGGACACCGTCATCGTCCGCCCCCGGGAAACCGTCACCGTCCAGTTCGACGCCGACAACCCCGGCCAATGGCTCACACACTGCCACAACGCATACCACGCCGAACGCGGCATGATGGGCGTCTTCTCCTACCTCAAGTAGAACCGGCCGCCGCAGCGGCATGGCGCCCTGTCCCAAGCAGTTCTAACACCAGCAGGGAATTTTCCGCCGAATCGCAGGCCAGTCCAGCAGGGCCCCGGTCGGGCAGCGATTCGGCGGAAAACCACCACAGGTTGGGGTATGAGTAGTACGGGAACAGGATTGCGCGTTTAGGCGTGAATTCGTCAAATATCCGATGCTAAGCCCGTGCGGCGTCCGGTAACGATCGTTCGCGAGACACTTCTCCTCCGGTTTCGTGCACCGCGGTGTGAATCGCAGAGTTAAATGTCGCGGCTCTCGCAAGTGTTTGCGTCAGTCCGGTGGCCACTGTGTTTGATTAAGAGGTTTGAAATGGTGTAGCACTACCTAGCCCCACACAATGGGAAACGACGTTTGCACAAAAGCGAATGCATGTGCACGGCATGCTCACTTGAACCTATAAGAAAACTCCCAACGCAACACGTTGAGAGTTTTCCGGCACACCTGGAAATTCTGAGGGAGAATCCCGGATGCTATTGCCTGGCATCTTGAGGTACCCCAGACAACTAGCCAGCGCAACACCTGGGTAGGGCGATGCGTGACCTGAGAACTCACTCAGTTTCCTCAAAGTAAGTCCACCCAAATACCATTCCATCACGACGCAGTTAGAGTCAAACACGGATGCAAAAGAAGCACCTACCCCTAAACCAGTCAGAGTTACCTGCTGTCTAGAGCACGGGTTCCGGCACATCGGTTAGCGGCGTCATTGCGAAGGGTAACGGATAGAGAACGCATTCACTTTGGGTGCGGGTACTCTTAAAATGAAGAACTTCAGCAGGGAAGGCAGGATGCGATGGCTCGGAACATGACGCCTCGTCTTTTCCCGCGTCTGCTTGTTCCGAAGCTGGACGGTCACGTGGTCCGCCGCCCCATTGTTGTATTTCTGGGTCTAGCCGGAATCATTCTCGGAATCCTGGCAATGCATGTCATGGGAGTATCGCACCAGGGGCTAGATACTGCAGGGCATGGCGCGGCCTCTGCGCAACTCGCCGTCTCCCACGACCACAGCCCTACTATGATGCCAGCTCCCGGTGGGGCCGATGGCCATGCAGATGGTGCCTGTTCCGGGCCGTGCAATGGCGAGCATCACCTCATGGCCGTCATGTGCATGCTGATGGTTGTTGTCGTCTCCGTCTTGTGGTTCCTACCCAAACGCTGGTTCATCATCCCGGGCAAGGGGTTGCGAGCCCCGCCGGCCTTGCGTCTTCCAGAACTGCGGTTGCAGTGGACTCCTTCACTCATCGAACTCTCTATCAGTCGCACTTAAAAATGCCGGCAGCCTTTCCCGCTTCAGGGAAGAGCTCCGGCTATGCGTGCGCACGCTCGTGTGCGGGTTTAACCGGATATTGACTGATACTCCGTTTGAGAACCCTTTGAAGGAATACACACATGAAACACCTGACCGCTATTTCGGCAACTGCTCTTGCAGCAGCGCTCGTCTTGTCCGGATGCTCCACGGACTCCGGCGACTCTGAGCCTGAAAGCACCATGTCCGGTATGGATCATGGCAGCATGTCACCGACGACCACAGATGCTGCAGCCGCTCACAATAGTGCCGATGCCATGTTTGCGCAGATGATGACGCCCCACCATGAGCAGGCCGTACAGATGAGCGATATCATGCTGGCCAAGGAGAATCTTGATCCTCAGGTCATCCAGCTTGCCCAGGACATCAAGGCAGCCCAGGGACCGGAAATCAAGAAAATGACTGACTGGTTGCAGGCGTGGGGTGAGCCTACGAAAATGTCCGGGGGCCATGAGATGGACGGGATGATGACCCCGGAGGATCTCTCCACTCTTGAGTCCGCGCAAGGTGCCGAAGCTTCCCGGTTATTCCTGAACCAAATGATCGCCCATCACGAGGGGGCTATCAAGATGGCGGAGGAGGAAGTCGCCAATGGCTCCAATCCTGAGGCCGTCGACCTAGCAAGGACCGTGGTCGCCAGCCAGGGCGCAGAGATCCAGAAGATGCAGTCCCTGCTGGCTGAGCTCTAGAGGGCATAGGCCACAGCCGCCGGGCGCGGGGATTCTCCCCGTGTCCGGCAAGAGTGAACCAGTTCCGCTTGAGGAACCGGCTCTCAGACTCCATCTGACCAAATCTCTTGCTTGATCCAAGGAACTACTATGCTTTCCCAGACCGCTTTTTCGCGCGCCAAAAAACCTGCAGTCCTGACCGCAGTTACTCTCTGTATTGTCCTGCTCGCCGGATGTACGCAACCTCCGGCGCAGGAACCTGTCACCCAAGAAACTACTGGTGTCGCCGCTCTCAGCCATATCCACGGCATGAGCGTCGACCCGGACACCGGACGCATCCTTCTGGCCACCCATGAAGGGCTCTTCGATGTCACCACGGACACACCAAAGAAGATCGGACCCACCATTGATCTCATGGGCTTCGCCGCCGATCAAAATGGCAATTATTACGCTTCCGGGCACCCCTCGCCAGAAACCGGGCTACCTGACCCTGCAGGATTGATCCGCTCTACCGATGGAGGGGAAACATGGAAGCCGCTCTCCTTGCAGGGTGCTTCCGATTTTCACGCCTTGGCCGTCTCTGGCCAGAGCATCATCGGGTACGACGGCGCATTCTGGCGGACGGATGACAGAGAGTCATGGAACACCTTTGATTCTGGCTTTCAGCCTTACAACCTTGCCGGGACCTCACAGTCCCAAGTCGTGCTGGCCACCACGGAACAAGGGGTCCGCCGCTCCGGAGATGGTGGAAATACCTGGGTGCTGCCCCAGGGTGCCCCGCTTTTGTTGCTGACCACTTTTGCCAGCAAGTCCGCCGTCGTGGGGGTGACACCTGATGGGACGGTGCAGCTCAGCCGCGACGGGGGACTTACCTGGCAGGAGACCGGAGGCGGTGTTACCGGACAGCCTGCAGCGATTGCCGCCGCGGAGGACACAGGACAACTGAAGATCTGGGTAGCCACCGATACTGGCATCGAATACTCCGCAGACACTGGAGCAACTTTCAGCAAAGGAACCAAATGAGCTCGATGACCCCTAGGGATTCCGACACCGGTTCACTTTCGGTCATTAGGGGTGCCACAGAGCAGGATCTTAACCGAATGGCGTCGGATATGATCCAATACCTTCCCGACGGCCTATTTCCCCACTTGGGAAAACGCTTCGTGCGGCGTTGGATGAAGACATTTCTTACCGAGCAGCACGGGGTTGCCCTTGTAGCGGTGACGAACGAGGGGCAATACGCAGGTTTCTTGATTGGCTCCACCAATCAGATCCGCCATGTCTCTGACGTTCTTGCCAATCAGAAGTGGGTACTGCTCTTCTCGGGACTCGCGGCGCTGGCTATCCGGCCACGGGTTCTGCTTCACTTTCTGTACACTCGTGCCCGCCCCTACGCACGTCGTCTCCTCGGACGGACGACGACCAATCCAATTTCCTCCAGCAGCGGTTCGGATGTATCACCTGCTGTCATCACCTCGCTGGTGGTGCTTCCAACAATGCGCAGGGAAGGGTTTGGACGGCTCCTTGTGGATGAATTCCTTAAGCGTGCCGCAGCAGCGCAGGCCCCTTTGGCTGAACTCGCCACGACGGCCGGGGAAGATGGCGCGGGAAAATTCTACGAGCAACTCGGATGGAGGCGCGTCAAACAACGGTTCTCCAAGGATGGAACGCTAACCCATACCTATCACCGATACCTGCACTAGCCAGCCCTGGGTGAGGCCTTCCTTCTGTCGGCGACGGGGTAGTGCCCATGATCTCTAGCCATTACGGCCTTGATCATGGGCACCATGTCCTTTCAGAATCCTCCACCAAGGAGTCGCTGGCTCGTGCTTCACCTATGGCCGTTTACCCGGTGGTCCAGCGATTGAACGATATGGAAGTGACCAACCACAAGCCGTTAGAAGCGAAGTCCAGCACAGAGGCTAAAAGCCAGTCGATCACTACTTTTAGCTTTGGTGCTGTCTGCCGATTTAAAATCCAGTGAACGGTATCGTTCTGGAGCTTCCAAGGTCCCGGACCAGCAAGGCTCGCTGGCGTAAGTGGGTATCAACGACCAGGTACATGACCTACCCACTTATCTTGTTGGCGCAGGAGATCCTCATCAAGAGTTGGTGCGTGTCTAAACCAAGGAAGCCAGCAATTCAGCGCAGGCTTGCGCACACCGGCGACATGCTTCCGCGCAGATCCGGCAATGTTCATGCATTTGAGCGTGCTGGTCGCATTCCTCGGCGCAGACCTGGCAAACCTTCTGGCATGTTTCGAGCATCGAACGGAGAACAGCGGTGTTCGAGTTGGCAAGACGGGAAAGAACATTTCCCGTCGCGGCACAGACATCCGCGCAATCCAAGTCCGTTCGAATGCAGGTCGTCAGCTTCTCTACCATCTGCTCGCCTAAGCATGCATCAGCGCAGGCAGTACACACTTGCGCGCACTCAAAACATGCTTCGATGCAAGCGGCTAACTTGTCGTGATCAACCCCAGCCAGATCCTTCGAATGGGCTTTAATCATTGCAGTCACATGTGTCATGGTCCTTCTCCTTCCATTCCAGGAGGGCGGCCCGGCAACTCCACACCACCCTTCTGCAGACTAATTGCTCGGGAACGTGCAGAACACCCCTTTGAGGAACTTAGTAGAATCCCGGTGATGCTAGACCGGCCTATCCGAGAAATCCGACGCGTCGTCGTAACAACCGACGACGCCAGGGGTGAATATCGGAAATAAGTGTCGCTGTGTTCGCAGCATTCGATGCCGACCTCGGCAAATAAGTATTTGCTGAGGTCGGCATCATCCATAAAACTTACTTCGAGATCGCTGATTTAATCGCAGCCTCGAACTGTTCCGCCGTCTGGATTTGCAGTAGTTGACCGTCGAGGAAGAACGTTGGGGTGCCGGTGATGCCTAGCGCTTTCCCGTCGGTAAGATCTTGAGAAACGCGTTGTTGAGTTGCCGGGTCGGCGATGGATGCGTCGTAGGCCTTCATATCTAATCCCAACTCTTTGGCATAGTCACGGAATAGTTCGCTGTAGTCATCTTGCGATTCGCCCCATTGTTTTTGGGTGTCAAACATTTTTTGATACATCTGCTCATACTTGCCCTGCTCCGCTGCGGCCTCGACCGCGACCGCAGCGTTCATTGAGTTACGGTGCCCTGGGAGTGGGAAGTAGCGTTGAACGAAGGTGACGTTCTGCCCGTATTCTTTTCTGAGTTCTTCAACGAAGGGATATATGGAGCCGCAGGCTTCGCACTCGAAGTCCAGGAATTCGACCAGTACTGCTTTCTCTTCCGGTGCTTTGGATAATACGTGGCTGTTAGGGCGGACTACTTGACCTTGAACTGCCTCTGGCCCCGGTGCGGCGGCGAGGCCCGTTTTATTCTGGGCGGAATTCTTGGCGATCAAGATCCCGGTCAGGGCTCCAAGAACCAAAACGGTAATCACGATCCAGACGATCGTTGTAGGTTTGATTCGTTTCCGTGCGGTGGTATTCACTGCTCAACTTCCTTTGTTGGTTGCGGTGGTATTCACTGCTCAACTTCCTTTGTTGGTTCTGTTCAAACTTATTGCCGGCTCAAGCGCGCTTTTAGTTGTTGTGCTCGGTGCGTTTAGCTCGTGCAGCACGTAGCCCGTTGCCAATGACCACGACTTCGGCGACTTCATGTACCAACACCACAGCTGCTAACCCGAGGGTTCCGGTGATCGCCAGGGGCAAAAGCACCGCAATAATCGCCAAGGACAGGACGATGTTCTGGTTCATGATGTTTCGTCCGCGCCGCGCATGGCCTAACGCTTGCGGGATGAGCCTGAGATCGTGGCCGGTGAAGGCGACTTCGGCGGACTCTATGGCGGCATCCGATCCGCTGGCGCCCATAGCGATGCCCACGGTTGCGGTGGCCAGGGCGGGCGCGTCATTGATGCCATCGCCGATCATTCCCGTGGGCCGTTGATTGACCGATTCAGCGATCAATGCGGCCTTGTCTTCAGGTCGCAGCTGCGCATGAACCTCGGTAATCCCGGCCAGCTCCGCCAATGCTTGGGCGGTGCGCTGGTTATCGCCGGTCAGCATGGCCACGTCCACACCTTGGGCTTGGAGCTGCTCGATGGCTTCCTTTGCTTCGGGGCGCAGTTCATCGCGAACACCGATAGCACCGATGATGCGGGAATTTCGGGTCACCAATACGCACGTCTGTCCCTGGTTCTCCATGGTTTCCACTGCCTGAGCCAGTGGCCCAGGGGTGATCCAGCGGGGGCTGCCCACAGCGATTTCCGCGCCATCGACCCACCCTTTCACTCCATGGCCTGGTTCCTCGGTGATGTTCAATGCCGGAGGAATGTTGGTTGCGGCGTGGGTGATGGCGCGCGCGAGGGGATGTGTGCTGTGTTCTTCCAAGGCTGCGGCCAGGGCCAGGACTTCCGCCTTCGAGACGTCGCCTAGTGTGTGTATGGAGGTGACGGTTGGTTCATTGCGGGTGAGCGTTCCGGTTTTATCCAAGGCCACGCGGCGCAGCGTGCCGAGTTGTTCGAAAGCTGCACCGCTTTTGATGATGACACCGAATTTGCTAGCCGCACCAATCGCTGAAACAACAGTCACAGGCACCGCAATGGCCAAGGCACAGGGAGACGCGGCGACAAGTACGACCAATGCGCGGGTGATCCATGTTTCCGGGTCGCCGAAAATGGAGCCGAGGATACCGACCAGGACGGCAAGAATCATGACCCCCGGGACGAGTGGCCGGGCGATGCGGTCCGCCAGACGCGCTCGTTGACCACGATCATTCTGGGCCTGCTCGACCAGGGAAACCAAGGTTGTCAACGAGTTATCAGACCCTGCCGCCGTGGCGGTCACTTCCAACGCGCTGGAGGTGTTGATGGCTCCTGCTGCCACCTGATCACCCGTGGTGACTTCCACAGGAATTGATTCACCGGTGATGGCCGAAGTATCAAGGCTACTGCTGCCGGCAGACACCACGCCGTCGGTAGCAATCCGCTCACCGGGACGAACCCGAAGGATTTCGCCAGCACGGATTTCGTTAGCGGGCACTTCCACTGCATGCTGCTGACGCAAGACCGTAGCTGTTTCGGGAACAAGCTTGAGTAATGCGCGCAACCCGGTACGGGCCCGGTCCATGGCTTTGTCTTCCAAGGCTTCGGCGATGGAATACAGGAATGCCAAGGCGGCGGCTTCTTCCACATAGCCAAGGATGACCGCTCCGGTGGCACTGATAGTCATCAGCAGCGCAATGCCCAGCTTGCCCTGGGTGAAAAGCCTTCGAAGTGCTCCTGGAACAAAAGTCGAAGCCCCCAGCAACAGGCCAACCCAGAATAAGACGAGCGCGACTGTATGCGCGCCGCTTGCCTCTGCACTGCTCCACTCAATAATCAGCCCTGCAAGGAAAAAGACACCGGAGGCTAAAGGGATAAGAATTGCTGGATCACGCCGCCAGGGACGTTCGACCTCGTTCTCTTCAATGCCTGTCGAAGTGGTCTCTTCGCAACCGCATGCTGAACTCATGATGCGTTCTCCGTGGTGGAAGTGGCGCAGCACCCTGGCACAGTGCAGGCGGAGTCAATGCAGGGTACCTGCTCGTCCACCGCTAGAGTCACGTTCACCAAAGCCAGTAGCGCTGCACTCAGGTGTGGATCGGCGATCTCATATCGGGTTTTACGTCCTTCTGGTTCTGCGACGATAATGCCGCATCCACGCAGGCAGGTCAGGTGGTTCGAAACGTTGGTGCGTGAAATCCCCAGATCACTGGCCAGCTCAGCGGGATACCCCGGAGCATTGAGCAAGGACAGGAGAATTTTGGAGCGGGTGGGATCGGCCATAGCCCGGCCCAGCCGGTTCATCGCATCAATCCTAGTATCAATGGTCATCATGTAGTGAACTATACAGCAATCAATGAACTATTGGTTGAGTATCGTTAACGAAGAGTTGCAAGACGTCTCAACGGATACCACTCCCCTGCTGAAAAATCCGCGGAAACTCAACGGTTCAAAATTCTCGCAACTATGTGTCGCAACCAATGCCGTAAAATCATGTCAACACCATTAGTTGCGAGACACTTCCTGAAGGGCGAATGCACAAACTGATCGGCTACGCCCGCGTATCAACCAAAGCCCAAGATGCCGACCGGCAAATCCAAGATCTTCTGGCGGCCGGTGTCCGGCGCGATGACCTCTATATCGACCATGGCCAATCCGGAGCACTCGCCAAGCGCCCGGGGTTGGATAAAGCCCTTCACGCGCTGCATCCGGATGACACCCTCGTCATCACTACCCTGGATCGACTCGGGCGTTCCACCCAGAAAATGCTCGAACTGGCCGAAGATCTACGCGAACGCAATATCGGACTGCGAGTGCTGAACCTCGGCGGCGGCGACGTAGACACCAAAACACCCATGGGCACCATGGTCTTTACCGTCATGGCAGCACTGGCCCAAATGGAGTTGGAGATCAAACGTGAACGCATCACCGACTCGGTGACCAAACGCCGTACCACCGGCGGGGACCTGGGCGGCCGGCGCCCCACCTTCACCGAATCCCAAATCCGCGCCGCAGCGAAACTCCTCCAGGCCGGCGAACCAGCAACCCAAGTCGTTAAAGACATGGGGATGTCTCGGGCGACCCTCTACCGGCGGATCAACAAGCAGGAAGTCTAGGGCACGACAACGGTCTTCTTTACTCCGCTACCGTGCCATACCATCTGACCGAAATTTCCGAAGAATGGGGTATACACAGCTGTTGTTTCACGGCCGGCTATACATCGCCTTGGTCGTCAAGATCTGCGACTGCCAACGTTGTTTATTGCCAGCAAGACACCTAGAGCGCAAATTCCCATGGCAAAAATAAGCGGTAAAAAGGCTTCTTCACCCTGCATAATGAGCGTGAGTAGTCCTAAATCGTCGTCGCGTGGGTCCGGCAGGACCAAATAAGGAAGAATTGCCCAGGCCAATGGAATGATCCATCCGAAGGCCTGCCCGAAAATGGACGCCCCGATCAATGCCGCGCCTAGTAGCGCTATGAGATTTCGGCCGATTGCCAGCGGGCCCAGATCAGCGTAGCCGTTGGACATGATCGATTCGGGTGCTTCCAGCCATCTTGATGCAATTCCCAAGAGCAGGAGAGCCGCGCCTGCTAGCGTGATGAGGTGTAGCAGCCTGAGTTTGCGCGTGGAGCGGACGGCGTAGCGTTCACGTTCTCCAAGCCCGGCATTAGCCGACGATTGAATGGCGATGGCAGGGATGAGCGGAATCTGAGCAGCAATTGCGATGAGATAGCCACCTTGGGGGTTGAGCTCGTAGCTCACAGGACCGCATAACACGATCAAAAGTCCGCTGAGAACGGTGATCCCTAAGCATTGGATCCAGTGCCGGGTCCGGGTGAATAAGAAGAATCCCACGCTATGGTAAATCCTTGAATTTCAGGTCACATGAAGCATATTTCGCATAGTTTTTCTTGAACCATTCAGCTCCCTCTTTGGCGTCTAGCGCCAACAGGGATTGGTAGCGGGCATCGTTGGCAATGGCTTCATCGTAGAAATGGGATTCAGATAGCCAGCTGTTGACGAACAGGTTTACGGTCGCCTCGGAACCGGTAGAAAACATGCAGTTGGGAGAGCCATAAGCTTGCAGATAACGCTCCACGACGAAACTGATGTCGTTAGGTGTATCCAGCTGTTCGAGATAGATGCTTCGTGCGTTGGGGGACGGTTCGTCCCCGTATCCTTCAACATTTTGCTCAAGGAGCCTAGCTTCTACGGGGGTTCCAGCCACTCGTAGGTTCATGTAGTCGATGGCTTCGCTGAGTGGTTCGTAGGCTGCTTGGTATCCCTTGTTGAGGCAAATGACGACTTGCTGCCCTTCACAGGCGAAATCGCGTGAATTGAAACCGGTAGTGTATTGACCGTTCGAGACCACGAGGGTTCCGGCGCCACCAATCGCCATAGCTATTGCAAGACCTCCCAACGACATCATTGACGGCTGGACTCGAGATCCGGCCCCGGTGCTCCGTGTAATGATCAATAGCAGCAGCAACGATAGCCCAATCCACAGCAAAATTTGCCCATACATCGGTGAATTCAGGTGTTTGACGAAGACATGATCATTTTCAGTGATCGACGGGTACATCGCTTTGACCCCGTTGGGAAGTGCCGAGGCGCGCACCATCATATAAGTGACGAAATACCCGACGGCAACCAGCGGGGGCACGAACCATGCTGTACCTAGGACGAAACCTATAACGTACCCGAAGACCGCTGAGACCACGAGTGCTGCCGCGATGGCTCCAAGCCAGGGGATTGAAGGGGAACCGTAGAATCCGTTGATTTGTGCGTAAATGGTCAGTGCGACCACGGCTAGAACGAAGCCGACTAGCTGGGCCATCACGATGGCACATAGATGCTGGGCTTGGATGGCCAGCGGCGATTTTGAAGATAAGCGAACACGATCCCGGTTGCTAGTTCGCCACTTCGCCGCCTCATAGGCTGCAATACCCGAAACTACGACTCCGTTGTACACCGACGCCACCGAGAGCCCGTTGACCAAATCCGGCCACAGTTTCAGCCCAGGTGTTAAGGTCATCAGCGGTAGGGAGAAACTGACGATGAACACTAAAAGCCCACCAAAAAGGGCGAAGCTCTGCCTCATGAACAGGTAAAAGTGCCGCACTAGTGTTGATGTCCTTCGTCGCTTGCAGAAATCACGGTTAGGTATCCCGATTCCACTGCAGACACCGCGCTAGAAGAATCCGTTGATTTTTCAGAAAGTTCCGTTGGCGTCCCATTAAACAGAATTCTTCCGTGGTTTACTACGCAGACCCGGTCGGCGATCGCCACCACGTCGTCTGTCAAGTGAGTGCTGAGGACAATTGCTCGGTTCTCGGAACGAGATTTTAGGAATTTGCGGAACAGGGCCCTCTGCGCGGGGTCCAATCCCACAGTAGGTTCATCCAACAGAACGACGTCGGGGTTGTGGACGAACGCTTCGGCCAAACCTACACGTTGGCGGGAACCGCCAGATAGCTTCCTAATTCTGGTGTCGGCTGAACTCGTAAGGTCAACCCATTCAATAGCTTGTTCTGCGAGGTGACTTAGGCTTTTCGACGGTACGCCTTTGAGCCAGGCACCGTATTCGATCATTTCACGAACTGTAAAGTCGGGAAAATATTGCCAGTTTTGCGGCATATACCCAATGCGGGAATAGTACTGGCGAAGCTGGCTTGGGGTATTGATTGTCTCGCCATTGAGCGCGACGCTACCGGCGTGCAAACTCGTTGGTTCGAGCAGGCTTTCAAACAAGGTGGTTTTACCAGCACCGTTCGGCCCAAGGATTGCAGTAATTCCTGGGCCGAACGATGTATCAAGACCATCGTAAATCAGGCGCCGCCCTCGTCTAGCGCTAAGCGCTTCAGCGCTCAGTATCGATGTTTGGTCTTGAACCGGTGTCAACTTCAAATTGCCAATCAGCAGTGGGTCAGGGTCTAAGTTGCTCAGGCGCTGCACAGCCTTGCTTAGTCCACGCAGAGCGATTTCCGAGTAGTACTCTGTCGTCCTAGTACCATTATCACAAGTCGTACCGTGGTACGAGTGATTTTTACCAATGATGTTTACGTTCTTCACACGAACATCTGTCAAGTTTTCGTAATTATGCACAAGTCGGAAATCAACCGAGCTTGTCCCGTTGCATTTCTCGCTTCCACCAAACAAAACTTTCTTCGCGGCAGCTATAGAGGGGGCCGTCGGCGGCTGGGATCTTCTGTGAGCTTTTCAGCGGTTTTCATATCAGTCACGAAGGAGAGGGGATTCCACCACCAGGAGGGTTCTTCTCTGATGAGGCCCTGCACGTCATGCACACAGACGGTGCCCACGTGAGCACGCGGGCCACGGGTCATGCCCACCATATAGGTTCATCAGAGACACTCAACGACAGGCATTCGTATTAAGCAGGTGATGCTCCTGGTTTTCCAGGAGCATCACAAGTATTAGCCGAGTTTCGCTAGGCACCGCTGTACTGCTCGAAGCGCGTCAGCGGGGTTTCCCCGGACTCCGCCAGCCGCTGCAGAGTAGACAAACGCGGGCCCAGGGCGCTGCCGAAGCGCTGGTCCCAGTGGTCGAACTCATCGGATGCCAGCGCGCGCCGGGCATGGTGCACCCAGTTCGGGTTGTCCAGCATCTCGCGTCCCAGCAGCACGATGTCCGCGTCCTGGTCTTCGATCATCCGGCTGGCCTGCTCCGGATCCACGATGAAGCCCACGCAGGCCACGACCACGTCGGTTTCCGCCTTGATGGCCCGGGCGAAGTCCGCATGGAAGCCGAAGCCGCGGCGCACGCGGGTGTCGCTGGAGCGGTCGGTGGTGATGCCCCCGGAAGAGGTGTCGATGACGTCCACGCCGGCGGCGTTCGCATGCCGGGAGAATTCGACGATGTCCTCGATGCCCAAGCCGCCGTCCAACACGCCGTCCACCGAGGACACCCGGTAGGCCAGGATGATCTCGTCGCCGATCACCTCGCGGATGGCGCGGATGACCTCCAGCGGGTAGCGCATGCGCCCGGCGGTGTCCCCGCCGTAGCCGTCGGTGCGGGTGTTGGAAATGGGGGAGAGGAAGGAATGCAGCAGGTAGCCGTGGGCGCCATGCAGCTCGATGTAGCGGAAGCCCGCCTCGGCGGCGCGGCGCGCTGCGGATGCCCACTGGGCCACCGACTCGGCGATCTCCGCCTCGCTCGGCTCGTGCGGCACCGGCCAGTTCGGGCCGGCGGGCAAGGCCGAGGGGCCGACGGTCTGCCACGGCGGGTTGCCCGCCTGGGCGTCCGTCTCATCCAGCGGGGCGCCGGCATGCCACGGCTCGCGCACCGAAGCGCGGCGGCCTGCATGGCTCAGTTGGATGCCGGGGACCGAACCGTGGGCGTCCAGAAGGTTGGCGATGCGGGCCATGCCCTCCACGTGGGCGTCGTCCCACAGGCCCAGGTCGAAATGGGAGATGCGGCCGCGCGGCTCGATGGCCGTCGCCTCGACGATGACCAGCCCCGCGCCGCCCAGGGCGAAGCGCCCCAGATGGGCCAGATGGAAGTCGCTGACGAAGCCGTCGACAGCCGCGTACATGCACATGGGCGAGACCCCGGCCCGCAACGACAGCGTGGTGCCGCGGATGGTCAGGGGCGTGAAGAGCGCCCGCTCCTCGGGGTTTGCTGTGCGCGCGTCAATAGTCATGCCAGCACTCTACCGAGCAGCCGGGCGGCCCGGGCCGCCAGTCCCATTTCCCGGAACCGCCAGCTCAGCGCCGTGCGGTGTCCCGCGACGAAGGAAGCAGCAGGGCCAGCACCGAGGCGAACAGGCAGCTTGCGGCGACGGCTGCGAAGGCAAGCGCCAGGCCGGCCTGGGTCAGGAACTGCGACCCTCCGGCGGACACCGCGAAGCCGGAGAGCAGGACGGCGAACAGGGCGCTGGCGGCGGCCCCGGAGAAGGTGCGGATCAGCGAGTTGATGCCGTTCGCCGCCGCGGCATCCTGCGCCGGGCTGTACCCCATGACCAGTGCGGGCATGGCCGCGAAACTCAGGGCCGTGCCCACGCCCACCAGCGCCGTGCCAACCACGATGGCGGTGAGCGAGCCGTGCGTGAACAGGCGGAAGACGAAGGACAGCGACATGACCAGCGCGCCCAAGGCCAGCACCTTGCGGCCGTCGATGCGGTTGAGCAGCATGCCGGCCACCGGTGAAAGCCCGGCCATGGTCAGCGATGCCGGGATCATGACCAGCCCGGCGTCCACCGGGCTGAGGCCCAGCCCGGAGCCGAGGCCCGCCGGGGCCTGCACCTCGTGGGCGGTCAGCAGGTGGTTGGCGAACATTCCGGCGGTGGCGAAGAAGGTGGCGATGTTGGTCAGCAGCACCGGACGGCGGAAGGCGGTGCGCAGATCGACGACCGGGCGGGCGCTGCGCAGCTGCTGCGGAATCCACAGGCAGGCTGCCAGGATCCCGAGGCCTGAAATCACCGCAAGCGGCAGCGGATGCGTGCCCCACCAGCCGGACTTCGAGAGGACAAACAGAACGCTGCCCAGCACCACCGACAATCCCAGCGCACCGAGCATGTCGAACCGGCCGCCCGGATAGGATCCGGCATCGCGGACCAATGCCAGTGCGCCGGCCATGGCCAGAAGCCCTCCGGCGGCGGAGAATACGAAGATCCCCGAGGTGCCCAGGGCGCTGCTGCCAAGGATCCCGGAGAGCAACAGCCCGGTGGCCGACCCCAGTCCGACGGTGGCGCTCATGACGGCGATCGCGGTACCGGCACGGCCCGCCGGCATGATGTCGCGCAGCAGGCTGATGCCGATGGGAACAATGGAGGAGGCGCAGCCCTGCAGGGCACGGCCCGCCAGCACCCAGCCGAAGCCCGGCCCCACCGCGGCCGTCAGCGAACCGGCCACCAGCAGTCCCAAGGCGGCCAGCAGCAGGCGCCGCCTGCCGTACATGTCCGCCATGCGCGAGAGCACTGGGGTGCCCACGGCCCCGGCGAGCAGGGTAATCGTCACCAGCCACGAAGCATCCTCCGCCGAGACCCCGAGGTCTTCGGAGAAGCTGGGCAGCGAGGGGACGATCAGCGTGAACTGCATAGAGGAGAGCATGCCGCTGACGGCAAGCAGGAGGACAGTGGGCCACCGGGCGGCGGCCCACTTGGCCTGGGGCTCGCCGGTTTCGAGGCTGTGGGTAGCGCTCATGGCAGCAACCGGCGCTCGCCGGCGGTTGGGCTGGCAACGACAATGGAAGTCATTGGGCGGCGCCGGATTCAAGGAAGGTGCGGAAGACTTCCGGCAGGCGGATGGCTTTCTGTTCGGGGCTGACGGTCACCAGCCAATTGGAGGCGGTCGCAACCAAGGTCTGGTCGCTGCGCCTCCACATCTGGAAGTCGAAGCGGACCGAGCAATTCCCGATTTCACCGACCCGCAGCTCGATGGTGATTTCCTCGAAGAGCCGCGCCGCTTGCAGGTAGTCGCAGTGGGTGGCCCGTGAGACGGTCCACCAGCCGAAGCGTTCCAGCAAGGTGTCCTGGCGGAATCCGTTCAGCAGCAGCCACTCGGTCTGCAGCGCTTCCATGCGAGGGAACCAGGTGGCGTAGTAGAGGATTCCGGCGGGGTCCGTGTCCGCGTAGCTCAATCGTTGGGTATGTTCGTGGACCGGTGTGGAAAGTTCGGTATCAAAATTGAGCGACATAGCTGGAAGTCCCTCCTGAATTCGATTTGTATGGAGCGCAAGCAAACATTACCCAGCATTTGCTCGGTGGAGTTTGCCGGATCCGAGTGAACGGGAAGAACCGATCCTAGACGCTATATCCGCCGTCCACGTTCAGCTTCTGGCCGGATATAAAATTTGCCTTTTCTGAAACTAGGAAGGCGACAGCCTCGGCGATATCTGCCGCAGTGCCAAATTTTCTCAAGGGGATGTTATCCATGGTGACCTGCAGGGCGTTGCTATCCAGTTCGCCAGTATCGATAAGCCGCGCGGCCATCCCGTCACTCAGCATGCCCGGAGCAACCGAGTTTGCTCGTACACCGTAGCGGCCTTCTTCGGCAGCTAATGCGCGAATCATGGACTCGACCCCGCCTTTGGGAATCGCCGACAGGCCATCTCTTTTGGGGTAGCGAGTAGTGGCTGCCGAAGTTACAGCGGTGATCGATCCAGATGCGGCTCGGAGGGAAGGGAGTACCGCATGAGTGATGTTGAAGAATCCAACGAGATCAGCGTTGACTTGTTCGGCGAAATTCTCGGGGGAGACTTTCGAAAGGTGCACCATTGGGACGTGCGGTCCTGCGGCGTGGATGAAGTTTTCAATTGCACCGTGCTGTGCAATGAGGTCTTCGGCCAGATTCCTGCAAGCCTGCGGATCTAGGAGGTCGACACGGTGCGCCGTCGCCTTGTTTCCCATCTGTTCCACGAGTGCAGACGGGTCAGAGTGCTGGAAGGTGAATGCAACCTTTTTTCCTCCCCTAATCAGGCGGCGGACAATCGCCGTACCGATTCCTCCGGAGCCTCCCGTGACGAGTGAAATTCCCGATTGCCTGGTGCCGGCGGCAGCTTTTCTTGTCATGCCGTGCAAGCTACCAGCTTTGGATGAATAGTTCCAAGCAAGCGAATGCTTGGTATCTGTGTCGCTAGGCCTTATGCTCTATGTAGCAAGCGTTAGGTTGTTGATTATCTGATTGTTATGTAAGGAGAGCGCTATGCGTTTTGGCAAGGCAAAATCGTTGGTTGCATCCATGGCAGTGCTGGGTTTGGCGCTCACTGGCTGCGCCAATTCGGCATCTTCTGCCGACGGTGCAGGCGACGGTGACGGTACGCTGAAGGTGCTGGTTCTGGGAGGCCTTGGCGCTGAAGGCATTCTTGCGAACAACGCGGCGACTTCGGTAACAGCCGCGGAAGCATCCGTTGCAGCTGTGAACGAAGCCGGCGGAATCTTGGGCAAGAAGCTTGAGATCGAAGTCATCGATGATCGCGCTGACCCTACCGTGGCTGTGACAAAATTGCGTGAGAAGCTTGCTGAAGGCGAAAAGCCCGTTGCAGTCATGAACTCCGGTCCGTCAACGGTAGCGGAGGCAATCTTGCCGGTTCTAACGCAGAAGCAGATTCTCTCGTTTAACATCGGGCCAACCGAAACGTCGACAGATCCATCGGTCAACCCGCTCAACTTTGATCTCTCACCGAGTGTGCAGGACTATATCGATGGTTTTGTCCCGGAAATCCAGAGCAAAAAGTATGAAAAAGTTGCTGTTCTTCATGGCTCCAGTGCGACAGGCGAGCTGTTCGGCAAACTTACCGAACAAACGTTCACCTCTTCGGGGCTGAAGGTCACGGGTAACGAGGGCTATGACAATGCGGCCCTGGACATGACGCCCCAACTGGAAAAGCTCAAGAGCAGTAATCCTGACGCGCTGGTCCTTGACTCCTATGGTGCGCCACTGGCATATGTGCTGCAGGGAATTGAAAAGCTTGGCTGGGATGTTCCAGTAATTGGCAACAACTCGGTAGCTGCCACTAGCTTGGTAGCCACGGACCCACCCGCAGGAGTCCTAGGTACGTCCCAGGTCAAAAACCTGACAATGCAGGTCTTTGAGAGCACCAAATTCGATCCAAAGAACGAAAAGCTCAACGCGGCGGTAAAGCTGATGGCCGAGACGGGCACCATTGGCTCCTCGCTTATTCTTGCTTACAACTACGATGCGATGTGGCTGCTGAAGTCGGCTGCGGAGTCCTCGAACTCCCTTGAGGCCAAAAACATCGCCGAAGCACTTTTGGATAGCAAAGTCCAAGAAGCCGCGCAAACGCAGATTCTTCCCAAGTACGCATTTACGAGCGAATCCCACGCCCCGCATATGGAACCAGAACATCTGATCTTTATCTCCCCGTCAAAAATGGTCAACGGCCAGTTCCAGTAACGATTCAAATCGTCAGGGGCCACGCTGCAAAAATGGCGTGGCCCCTGCCTGATCCGGTTTTAGAACAGGAGCGCTCATGACAATCATTTGGTCGGGTATGGCGATTGGTGCCGTCTATGCACTGGTTGCCATCGGATACAACATTGTTTTTATTTCGCAGAAAACATTCAACTTTGCTCAAGCTTCTCTCATGATGCTCGGTGCCTTCATCACCTATGTGGGCATCGTAGTCATGCAGCTGCCATGGTGGTTGGTTGGCATCATGGCGGCCATCATTGTTGGACTTATAGCGGCCCTTGAAGAGCGGATTGCGATTCGTCCTGTGAAGGACATGCATAATCTGCTGGTGACCACTTTGGGTGCTTCGATTATTCTGCAGGGAGTCGCGCAGCTGATTTGGGGCGGAGAGCCCTACCGAGTTCCCTTCTTTGCTGGTGATCAGGTCATCAGCTTGTTTGGCGGCAACGTTTACCCCGTAGAACTTGTGCTGGTTGCAGTGGTGATTCTCCTGGTCATCGGCCTGAACCAGTTCTCCAAGCACAGCCTGATCGGCATTGCCCTTATGGGGATGAGCGAAGACCGTGAAGCTGCGCAGTTGCGCGGTGTGGATGTTCGACGTTTCGCATTCCTGGCTTTTGCCTTCACTGGTGTTCTGGCAGGATTTCTGGGACTCTTTGTCGGCCCGAAAACTTATGCGGTAGCAACGCTGGGTGCGTCACTGGCACTCAAAGGATTCGTGGTACTTGCCATCGGTGGTTTTGGATCGTTGACCGGCACTCTCGCTGGCGGACTGATCGTAGGACTCACAGAAGCGCTCGCCAGCCGATACATCGGTGCTGACTTTGCGAACCTGAGCGTATTCCTGATCTTGGTCGTGATTCTAATGGCGAAGCCTTCGGGGCTGTTTAGCCGGCAAAAAGAACGGACGGTATGACGTGTTAGCACTTTGGCTGAAAATCCGGGCACTGCCGACATGGGCGTTGCCGCTCCTTCTCGGAATCGTGCTGTTGCTATTGCCCTCCCTGGGTCTGAACTATGGAATGACCCGACAGGTCATCCTCACTTTGTTGCTGGCTCTCATTGTCTCGGGGCTGAACCTCAACTTGGGCTATGCCGGGGAATTGGCGATGGGGCATATCGCAATGTACGCGGCGGGTGCCTACACGGCTGGCCTTATTAGTAAGGCTGGAATCACCGAAATCTGGGCCCAGCTTCTTGCCGGAGCCCTGGCTGCGTTAGTCGTTGGACTGGTTTCGGGAATTCCGGGCCTGCGACTCGGCGGCTGGTCCTTGGCCATGACATCATTCTTCCTGATCCTTCTGATTCCGGACGTCCTCTCGATTTTCAAGGAGTCGACCGGTGGACGCAATGGACTGACGGGAATCGCCATTCCCACGCTTTTCGGGGAGCCGGTAACGGAGAATCAGTACTACATTCTCGTTGTCGTAATAGCGATTCTATGGTTTGCTTTCACGCGCAACGTTGTGGTTTCCCGGCACGGAACCGCATTTCAAGTGCTCAAGCAAAGCCCCGTGCTTGCTTCATCTGTAGGCATTTCTGTGTTCCGTATGAAACTTTCTGCCTACGCACTGGGTGCAATTCCGGCAGGCTTGGCCGGCGTTCTCTTTGCCAATCTTGACATGTTCATTTCCCCAGAAGCCTTTACCTTCACCGTGGCCATGACCGTTCTGGCCGCGTCCGTATTCGGAGGCTCGGCCAGTGTATACGGTGCCTTGGTGGGCGCTGGGGTTCTCCAATTCGGGTTGAACCAAGCAACCAACTTCCAAGAATATGGGCTGATTATCACTGGTGGATTCCTGCTCTTTGGCGGAGTCCTCTTTAGCGGAGGAATCGCCGGTGTGGCGCAGAAGATTGTCCGCAAGCTGGACTACAAGGCAGCCGAGCAGGTCGGACGTTCAAAGGGAAACTCTGCGGAGAATGCCGTTGCGGATGTGGAAGTGCTGCAAGGTGCAAATTTGTCTGTGCAAACGGTCTCAAAGGCATTTGGTGGTAACAAGGCGTTGTCTCAGGTCAGTCTCGAGGCAAAGCCCGGAGCCGTTACAGCGATTATTGGTCCGAACGGTTCTGGCAAAACCACACTGCTGAATATGATTTCTGGATACTACGAAACAGATGAAGGCGTTATCGCGCTGGACGATTTGCAGATCCAGGGACTGCCTTCCTATAAGGTCGCTCGATCCGGCGTTTCGAGAACTTTCCAGACGCCCAATATCCCGAAGAATCTGAGCGTCATTGAAACGGTCGAATCTGGCAGGTACTCGACCCAGAGGGCTTCGATCCTTCAAGCAGTCCTTCGCACTCCAAAATTCCGCCGTATTCGCCGTGAGGATCGTTCCGAAGCGCAACGTGTGCTTAACCTCGTGGGTCTCGGATCGCAGCTCAATGCTGATGCCGATTCGCTCCCGCTCGGCAACCGTCGGTTGTTGGAAGTTGCCCGTAGTTTGATTGGCTCGCCCAAGGTTATCTTGTTGGACGAGGTTGCCTCGGGGCTGGATGAAGACGAGCTTGATGTCCTTGCTGATCTCATTCTGCGGCTTCGCGAGGCAGGCTTGACCGTTGTCATCGTCGAGCACAACTTCCAGTTAGTACTGAGGCTAGCGGATGTTATTTACGTTCTTGCCCAAGGCTCGGTGATGGCTCACGGCGCACCTGCCGAGATTGAGAAGAACCCGCGGGTCATGGAAGAGTACCTGGGCATTGTTTCGGACTCTGATGGAACTAGCTTGGTAGGAGCATGAAATGACTGAAGAGAATATCCTGCTCGAAGTCGAACACCTGCAGACTGGCTACGGCGACCTGAAAGTCGTGCGTGATGTTTCCTTGACCGTTCGCAGTGGCCAGATCACGGTCCTCCTGGGACGCAACGGTGCCGGAAAAACTACTACCCTGCGAGCAATAACGGGACTGAACCGAACTTACGGCGGTGAGGTCCGGTACCTTGGAAAGAAGTTGGGTGAGACCGTTGCTCATCGACGTGTTGCACAGGGCATGTCATATGTTCAAGAAGGTAAAAGGGTCTTCCACGAACTGACGATTGAACAGAACCTGTTGCTTGGCGGTTTTTCAACGAAGTCGAAGAAGCGTGCGCTGCTGGAGGCCGTTCAGGAGATCTACGAGTTCTTCCCGATCCTCGGCGACAAGAGAAGCCTCCCAGCGTCCAGCATGTCTGGTGGGCAGCAACAGATGCTAGCCATCGGCCAAGCCTTAATGGCCAAGCCAAAACTTCTCATCCTTGACGAACCGAGTCAGGGCCTGGCTCCTGCCATCATGAAAGAAGTCATGGAGCGCGTGCACTCGCTCAAAGCCACAGGGCTCGGGATTCTGCTCGTTGAGCAGGCCGTTCAGGAATCGCTGGAGATTTCTGATGAAGTTTCCGTGCTTGATATGGGTCGGACATCCCTAGCTGGCCCGGCCTCGTCAATGACCCTTGAGCAACTCCAAGAAGCGTACTTCGGCACCAGTGAATCAGTGCCTGCGAAGCAGATGTCGGAGTAGATAAGAATTGCTACTCAATCCCATTGAGCCGTCGTGCCAATTGGCGATAAAACTATAATCATGTCAACATAAAAACAAGCATTTGCTTGGTTGTCGCACATTGTCTCGCGGCAAGGAGAAAGGTGGGAAAGCGATGTCAGTCGTTATTGACCTTAAGGATCGGGTGGTGCTCGTTACGGGCGGCGCCCGCGGAGTCGGTGCCGGAATCACCCAGGCATTTCTCGACGCCGGGGCAATCGTGGAGATCTGCGGCCGCAGCCTCCCGGCGGCCGACGGAATCAGCGAACATCCTTCGGTACACTTCACCCAGCTGGATGTGCGCAACGCAGAGCAGGTTCAGGACTGGGTTGCCGACGTGCACAGCCGCCGCGGCCGCATTGACGTTGCCGTCAACAATGCCGGTGGTTCGCCTTTCGGGCGTTTCGAAAAGGGTTCGGCCCGCTACCTGCAGGCGATCACGGAACTGAACTTCCTCTCGGCCGCGCACGTCGCCAGTGCTGTGCTGCCGGTGATGATGCGCCAGCCGGAGAAGGGTTCCATCGTGAACATCACCTCCATCAGTGCCCGTCGTCCGAGCCCGGGCACCGCGGTGTACGGCGCGGCCAAGGCCGCGCTGGAAAGCCTGACTGGAAGCCTCGCGGTGGAGTGGGCGCCGCACATCCGCGTGAACGCAGTCAGCTGCGGCCTGGTGGCCACCGAAGGCGCCGTAGACCACTACGGCGACGAGGAAAGCTTCGAGCGCGTTGCGGCAACCATCCCGCGCGGACAGCTCGCAGCGCCAAGCGAGATCGGCGCCGCCTGCGTCATGCTCGCCTCGGATATGGCATCCCACATTACCGGCGCGGTGCTGGACGTGGACGGCGGCGGAGAATGGCCGGCCTTCCTGGCGCACACCCCGAACGCCGATGAACTGAAACCACTTGAACTTGAAGTAGAAGGAGCACTCTAATGGCAGAGGCAGTTATTGTTTCAGCGGCGCGTTCGCCGATCGGCCGAGCCTACAAGGGCTCGCTGCGCGAAATGCGCGGCGACGACCTGGCCGCGCAGATGGTGCAGGCAGCGCTCAGCGCGGTGCCGGAACTGGACCCGAACACCATCAACGACCTGATGATGGGCTGCGCGCAGCCAGCCGGCGAGCAGGGCTACAACATCGCCCGCATGGTCGCCATGCAGCTGGGCCTGGACTCGGTTCCAGGCACCACCGTGCACCGCTACTGCTCGTCCTCGCTGCAGACCACCCGCATGGCTTTCCACGCCATCAAGGCCGGCGAAGGCGACGTCTTCATCTCGGCCGGCGTGGAAACCGTATCGCGCTTCGGCCTGGGCAAGTCCGACGGCATGCCGGACACCAAGAACCCTGCCTTCCTCGCGGCCATGGACCGCACGAAGGCGCTGAATGAGGATGCTTCCTCGCGCTGGAGCGACCCTCGCGCCAAGGGCGAGCTGCCGGACATATACATCGCCATGGGGGACACCGCGGAGAATGTCGCGCAGCTGCGCGGCGTCTCCCGCGAAGCCCAGGACGAATGGGCAGTGCGCAGCCAGAACCTCGCCGAAGCAGCAGGGCTTCGCGGATTCTGGGAAAAGGACATCACCCCGGTCACCCTGGGCGACGGCACCGTAGTGTCCACCGATGACGGACCGCGCGCCGGCGTGAAGCTGGAGAAGCTCGCCACCATGGCCCCGGTATTCCGCGAACACGGGACCGTGACCGCTGCGAACTGCTGCCCGCTGAACGACGGTGCCGCAGCACTGGTGATCATGAGTGATACCAAAGCCAAGGAACTGGGCCTGAAGCCCCTGGCACGCATTGTGTCCACCGGCGTGGCCGCGATGACTCCCGAGCTGATGGGTCTGGGGCCGGTCGATGCAGTCAAGCGCGCCCTGGCCAACGCCAAGATGTCGATCAAGGACATGGACATCATGGAGCTCAACGAGGCCTTCGCCGCCCAGGTGCTGCCGTCCATCGACGACATCGGCATCGACCCGAACAAGGTCAACGTCAACGGCGGCGCGATCGCCTTGGGTCACCCGTTTGGCATGACCGGCGCCCGCATGACCACCACCGCGATCCACGCGCTGCAGGAACGCGACGAGCAGTTCGCCGTCGAAACCATGTGCGTGGCCGGCGGCCAGGGCATGGCGCTGGTGCTGGAGCGCTTGAACTAACACCAATCCACGAGAACCGACAGAACCGCGCATGTCTGGGGAGGAAATTCCCGAGGCATGCGCGGTTCCGTCTTCATGCAATAGCCCGGCCCTGCTTTTTGTGGTGATCCAAAGTCACGCTGAAGTTTTGTGGCTTTGAATCTATGGCAATTCAAGGTTCTTGCGAATACGGCTAACGCTGATCGCCAACGGGCTGCGGTAATACATCCTCGATCATTCTTGCCACGACAAGTAGATCCTTTTCGTAATTGCGAACAATTTTCCTCTTGACGTTCTGGAAATCACGGTAGTCAATGATGAGCAGCGTCAATCCTTGCTCAGGAATCATTGTCGCCTTTTGGGCGTCATATAGCTTGCGCTGTTCACCGCGCAGGTGCCCCGATGCGGTGACCTTGTTGTCGAAGAATGGGACGGCTTCTGAGTGCTGTTTCTCGTGGTACTCGACCACGAGTCCCCTGTCTTCCCAATAGCCATCGACCGGGAGCGGCGCTCGGAGCCCGGTCTTTTTCGAAGGCAGTCCCAGAAGCCAATCGAATGTTTTCTGCTGCTCGCAACCAGAACCTAGCACTTCATTGCATAGTTTGAGTACATAGTACTCATCGCTCTTTGCCCGTTTCGATGTCGGCTGCGGTTCGGGTGTGTACTTTGGTGGTTTGGGGAAATACCGGTCTGTTCCCGAATCCAACCCCCAAGCTTCGTCGAAGTCCCCGTAATCGCCGTAGGCGATGGGTAGATCCGTAGGTATGCTGACCTGGCTCATGAGTTGTGAAGACCAGTCCACGTAGGCGCGGTTTCCGGTTTCTTCGAAGCCACTTCGCTTCAGGGAAGGCATCGCATCGACAATGGCCTCGGCAACGTCGACGTGGCTCACATCGGCGGGGAATTGAATAGATTCGTTGAAGACATTTCCGTCGGCAGTTGTATACCGACATGACTCTTCCGCGTCGTAGGGAGCGCCAAACTCATCGCCGACGTGCCACTCGGTGACGTTGAAGATGATAATGCGTCAAGCGGTGCCCGAGGCATTCCATCCGGGCAAGATTCTCAAGCCCCGGTACCCGAGACGGTGAAGCAGCCTGACTGCTTCCAAAATCCTGAGGGGGGAGTTGCGGATCCATTGTCCTCCTTGAAACTGTCTACTTATCGAATGTTCCCACGGAGTTCCGACACGTTAAAAGCCGGGCCGGGAAGCTGTGAAACAGCTCCCCGGCCCGGCTCGATCATTCGATTGACTAGCCTACTGGCTGCGGTACCGGTACCTCACGATTGCGTACCGCGCGCGGGTCGATGACCTCGCGGATCAGGCGCAACTCCTCGTCGGTTGGCAGGCGCGTTTCCGGCGCGTTGGAGGCATCCAGCGGGAATCCGGTGTTGTCGGTGACTTCCTGCGGATCCACGCCCGGGTGCACCGAGAGCACCTTCACGCGGCCGTCCTCGTCGTAGCCGAGCACGGCGAGGTTGGTGATGATGACACCCAGATGGTGATGCTTGAGGCCGGCCGCCTTGGCGCGGTCGTTGCCCACGCCGGAGACCATGTCCACTGAAGGGACGAACAAGCGTGCGCTGTGGCGTGCAATCCAGTAGTCCACGCGGTGGTTGGCGGTATTGCCAGGCGCCCCGCGCACGCCGATGAGCTGGCGCTTCGGCTTGTCCCAGTCGCCGATCAGCGAAATGTTCTGGTTGCCGTACTGGTCGATCTGGCTCGCGCCCATGATGCTCTGGCGGCGGCCGGTGGCCACGATGTCGAAGATGCGGCGGAACGGAGCCCAGCCCTCGATGACACCACCGGCGGAGGCCGGCTTGCCTAGTGGGGAGGCTTCGCTCATCATGAAGGCTTCGCCGTCGCTGAGGATGATGTCCGGCGAATGGGTCAGCTTGGCCAGGCGTGCGCCAATGGATGGGACAATGCCCACCGCATGGGCGAGCAGCTCGCCGGATTCGCGGTAGATGTCCGAGCAGGCTGCAACGCAGATCTCGGCAATGGTGGCGTCGTTAGACATTGGCTTTCTCCTTTTCTGCGTGGAAGCGCTCGACGGCTGCATGGAATGCCGCCTCGTCGCCTGCCAGGAATTCTGCGGTGAAGGCATCCCACGCCGCCGGGTCCTTGGCGGATGCAGCGTAGTGCTTCTGGAAGACTTCGTCGCGGCCGTAGTCGGGCTCGCAGGTGGTGAAGTGCGC
The DNA here is from genome assembly GCF_046940185.1 of Arthrobacter sp. 'calajunan'. Classification (NCBI taxonomy): domain Bacteria; kingdom Bacillati; phylum Actinomycetota; class Actinomycetes; order Micrococcales; family Micrococcaceae; genus Arthrobacter; species Arthrobacter sp. 'calajunan'. Next base: position 60,998 of record NZ_JBKZDY010000006.1, on the reverse strand, counting down.
ACCGCGCGGGGTCTCGACGACGCCGGTGACGTACATGCGGCTGAGCATCAACGTGTGGTACGAACCTTCATCGAGCAGATTTTCGGTCGGAACGATTTTCTCGGTGCTCACGAAGGTGCGGTCGGCGGCCATTGCGTAGAGGTCGTCGAAGTACGGGTCCGGGCCCAGGAACTGGACGTTGCCGGCTGCGTCGGCACGGTTGACGTGGATCAGCGCGACATCCATGCGGATGGCCGGAACCGCAACGTACTCGTCGTCCGAATACGGAGACTTGACCGTCTTCAGATGCTTGTTGGCTGGCAGGACATCGGAGCCAAGACCTGCAAGGGTTGGCAGGAAGGACAGACGTGCGGCGCCGGCGCGCAGGCCGGTCACGAACATGCCCTCATCGTATTCCTGCAGCTCCAGCTCGCCGCGTTCACGGGCTGCCGTGAACAGAGGATCCAGCGGGATGCTGTCCAGGGTGACGAAGCCGTAGATCAGCTTCTTGACCTTGCCGGCTGCGACCAGCAATCCGACGTCCGGGCCGCCCAAGGAGACCACGGTCAGGTCCTTGACGTCGGTCCGCAACAGTTCGCGGACGAAGGCCATGGGCTTGCGCCGCGAGCCCCAGCCGCCGATGCCGATGGTCATTCCAGACTTGATGGACGCTACCGCGTCACTGAGTTCCAATCGCTTGTCAGGCATTGGGTTTCCCTCATTTCTTCACCGAATAATAAACCTAGCGCTCGCTTGGTTGTAAGGCTAGCATGAATGAAATGAATTAGTCAGGGCAGTCCCATCGGTCAGCAACCGTGATGCATGTTGACTTGATTCATGGTTCATGAGGTTCGCATCAGTGTGAAGCCTGCGGTCGCAACGTAGTTGCCCCAGTTTGGCCAGCTGCGGCAAGCGCTAGCAAGGTACCAAGCGGTGCTTGAATCCCGAGTAGACATTCCAACGTTGGTTGGGTCGGCCAAGCGATCTGCAGGCCGAACGGCTGGATCGAAGGATTTGGCACGTCATCGCCCGTGAAAACTTATTGGCATGTCCCGGACGATTTCTGTCGAGCCCGAGCTGGGCATTCTGTGCGGGACGGATCCGGAATTGCGAACATAATCCGCTTTTGCCCAAGAGTGGGTTCATTTCCTGCACTGCGGTTCATTCTCTTGGGTGCTCCGTTGTATTCATCTCCGTAGATTGCATCGCTGCGTGGCTGACCACGAGAAGTAGGCCAATTGCCGAAATTATCTGGCCGACGGTTGCGTGTTTTGCCTGTGGAGAGTGCTGCCGGCATGACGGAGAACAAACTACGATTTGCGCATGGGCAGAGGAAAAATTGCTTGGCTGGTGGCAGGAACACTGACGGTGTGTGGGCTGTTTTGGTTTTTTACGAGGCCTGCCGACTATGTAAACGGGGTGTTCCAATGGATGCACCCCGGTGCTCAGGCATTGGCGGCGGTCGCACCCATTGGCACCTTGGTAGCTGTAGGCACGGCATCATTCCTCGCTTATCGAACACTTCGCTACAGGACCCGTGTTGACGACGCGGATCAGTGGTGGAAACGAGCGCAATACGGAATCGATCTGGTTCACGGGACTGCCGCGCAGAAGGCTGCGGGGAGTGACCTCATCAAGACGCTTCTCGGTCCTTGGCTCAAAAACGCCGAGGACGGTGCCCCGGTGAAAAAGGCAAGGAAAGCGCGCAAGCGAGCTGGAGCCTACGGATGGCGGGTGTCGGAGGATGAGAAAGAGATGCTGAATCGAATTCTTCAAAGAGCTTTGGAAGGGAGCGCCCCGGACTCCCTGACCGACAAGGAGCTCGAAGAATTAGAAGCTAAGGAGAAAGAGGGTAAGAGATCGTGTGCCGCCCAGTTGGAGAACGCCGATCCAAGTGATGCGACGATAGAAACGTCAACTGCCAAAAACAAAACTTCTCAGCCGAATCATGGGTCCGGCCGTAGAATGAGCATGGGAGAGGAGGTAGCAGATGAGCCCAAAAAAGAAGGCGACGGATACGGATATTCAGCTGACGACCAAGGCTCGCGTGGTTAAACTTGGGGACAATTACATTGTGCTCGGCCAGAACAATGAGCCACTGACTGCAAGGTATCCCGCTGACAGCTTTCGATACATAACGGACGGGGCGAAGTCAGCCTACCAACTGGCTACCTTGGACGGTAAGAGGCCAAGCGACGCGATTATTGCCCTGGCAAATTACGTTCCTCCCGGACCAAGAACTGCATAACGAAAAGCCCCGCCAAATGACGGGGCTTTGTCGTAGTTAGGCGCTGTTGCCGGGGAAAGCCGGGGCTAGGCGCGGCCTCCTGGAGGGCCCAGGATCAGCATGACGGTGAAGATCAGTGCGACGCTCACGACTGCGATCACCGCGGTCAGGATTGGGCGGCCGACCATCCAGCGGAACAGGGTGTCAATCCACTTGTCATCGTCCGGGTGATCGCTCTTGGTGGTGCGCCATTCGCCTTCCAGGCGTCCCTGCTTCTCCAAGCGGCGTTCATAGGGAATCGTCAGGTAAGGGACGATCGAGGTGGCTGCGGCAAGCACGATGGAGCGCTTGGTCCAGCGCTGGTTGATGCCGACGAGCACGCCGGTGGCAACGTAGGACAGGAACACGAAACCGTGCATGAATCCGGCAATGGAAACCGGCCAGTCGCCCACCTTCACGACGTACTTCAACAGCATGGCGATGATCAGAAGCGTCCAGGTGACAGCCTCGGCCCGGGCAACGATGCGGAATAGGGTGCGTGGTGACATAACTTGATTTCTGTCCCTCGGGATTGCGAATAAGTCGGTTCTCCGTTTAGAACCCACCAAAGTCTAACGGGTGCTCCTGTGTGCACAATTTGAACGATGGGCCGGCTATGGCTCCGGCATGAGGCAAAAAAAGACGCCATCCCGTCCGCCGAGAATCTGCGGCGGACGGGATGGCTGCTGCGAGGCCGATGCGGTTAGGCCGCGGTCAGGCCCAGCAGTTCGCCGAGACGCTGGCGGTGCGTCCGGGCTTGCCCGAAGAGCTGGCTGGTGGCATGGGCGCGCTTGAAGACCAGCTGGGCATCGTGCTCCCAGGTGATGGCGATGCCGCCATGCAGCTGCACGCACTCCGCGGCGATGTGGTCCAGCGCGTCCGAGCACCAGGCCGCGGCGGATGCCGCACGCTGCGGCAGGTCGTCGGCTCCGGTGCCGGCGGACCATGCGGCGGCCCAGGCCGCGGTGCGCGCGGTCTCCACCTGCACCAGCATGTCGGCCATGCGGTGCTTGAGCGCCTGGAAGGATCCGATGGCGCGTCCGAACTGCTCGCGCTGCTTGGAGTATTCAACCGTCATGTCCAGTCCGCGCCGGGCGGTGCCCGCCTGCCAGCAGGCCAGCGACACCAGGGCGATGTCGCGGACCTTGGCCAGGGCGGCTTCGGCGTCCAGGGCCAGTGCGCGGGCCGGCACCTGGTCCAGGGTGTAGGTGGCGAAACGCAGGGTGGTGTCCACCGCAGGGGTGGAGATCCGCCCGATCGCTTCCGGATCCAGGATCTCGAAGATGCCTGGTCCGTTCTCGGTCTGGGCCACGGCCAGCACCAGGTTGGCGCCCAATCCGTCGATCACCAGGGTTGCCTCGCCGTTCAGCACCCAGTCCTCGCCCTGCGGGGCGGCGGCAAGGTCGTTGGATGCGGGATCCCAGCGGCCCTTGGAGTCCGCCCAGGCGAGCGTGGCCAGGGTTTTGCCTTCGGCGATGCCCGGCAGCAGTCGCTCGCAGGCCTCGGTGTTCCCGGATTCGAGGATGGCCGCGGTGGCCAGCACGGCCGAGGAGAGCAGCGGGGACGGAGCCAGGTGGTAGCCGAGGGTCTCCAGGACCAGTCCGGTCTCCAGCCAGCCGCAGCCTGCCCCGCCGAATTCCTCCGGGATCGCCAGGGAGGCGACGCCGATTTCCTGGGCGAGCACCTGCCACAGCTGCGGGTCGTAGCCGCGCTCGGATTCGGCCGCGCTGCGCACTGCCAGCGGGTCGGCATGGCGGGCCAGTACCGCGTGCAGGGTCTTGGCCAGTTCGTTTTGTTCGTCGGTTAATGAGAAGTCCATGATGTCCTCTAGCTGGCAGGCGACAGGATCGCGGCGGGAGCCAGGATCGACGCGGCGATGCGTGAACGGTGGTAGCGGCCGGTGCCCCAGGCCGAAGCCAGCGCGTGCACCCGGGTGAGCCACAGGCTCAGGTCGTGCTCCTGGGTGTAGCCGATGGCGCCGTGCACCTGCAGTGCGGTGCGGGCGGCCAGGATTGCGGCGTCCGAGGCGGCCACCTTGGCGGCGGACACGCTGCGTTCGCCGGCCGGGGTGCCCAGATCCAAGGCCGCGCCCTTGAGCAGCGGGCGGGCGAAGGTCAGCGCCACGCGGACGTTGGCCAGCTGGTGCTTCAGCCCCTGGTATTCGCCAATGACGCGGCCGAACTGCTCGCGCAGCTTGGCGTAGGCCACTGCCTCTTCCAGCAGGCGTTCGCCGGCGCCGAGCAGCATGGCGGCGCTGCCCAGAGTGGCGCGGTCGATGGCCAGCGCCACGGCCTGCGGATCCAGCGCGGAGGCCGGTCCGGCAGGGGCCAGCTCATGCAGGGTGCGGGCCGCGTCGATGGACTCCTGGCCTTCCCCTGCCTCGGCAGGGGTGATGGAATCCTCGGTGACGATGAACTGCTGCGAGCACAGCTGCGCATCCAGCGCGTAAGGCACGAAGCCAGGGATCGCGGCGGTGGCGATCACCGAACCGTCGGCCAGGGATTCGCGCAGGGCTGGGTCCACCAGATCCGGCAGCAATGCCGCGGATTCCAGGTAGGGGCCCGGGGCTGCGTGGTAGCCCAGGCGCTCGAAGGCGACGATCAGGTCCACCGGGGTGCCGCCCATGCCGCCGTCGGCCTCGTCGATGCACAGGCCCAGCAGGCCGAGCTCGGCAAGCTGCTCCCACAGTGCGCGGGCCGGAGCCGCATCGCCTTCCGAGGCCGCGCGGGCCACGGCGGTGCCGCCCACGGATTCGATGACCTGGTCGATGGCCTCGGCCAGCGCCCGCTGTTCCTCACTGATTACGAATTTCATGACGCCTTCCGTCCGTCGCCGCCGCGTGGCAGGCCAAGTATGCGTTCTGCAATGATGTTGCGCTGGATTTCGTTGGTGCCCGCGTAGATCGGGCCGCCCAGGGCGAAGATGTAGTCATCCACCCAGCGTCCGCCGGCCTCCGCGGAGGCGGAGCGCAGTTCCGCGGCCGGGCCGAGCAGGTCCAGGCCGGTCTGGTGGATCGCGATGTCCAGTTCGGACCAGAAGACCTTGTTCACGCTGCCCTCGGCGCCGATGTCGCCGCCTTCCTGCAGCGTGCTGACGGTGCCCCAGGTGTACAGGCGGTAGGCCTCGGACTTGATCCAGGCGTCCACCACCGCGTCCTGGGCGAATGGATCCTGCTCCTGGTTGCGCTGCCACAAGTCGATCAGGCGGTCGGTGGCGGCGCAGAAGCGGCCGGGGGAGCGCAGCGACAGGCCGCGCTCGTTGCCGGCGGTGCTCATGGCCACGCGCCAGCCGTCGCCCGGGGCGCCGAGCACATCCTCGTCCGCGACGAACACGTCGTCGAAGAACAGCTCCGCGAACCCGGTGGTGCCATCCAGCTGGGTGATCGGGCGGACCGTCAGGCCCGGCGCATCCAGCGGGAACAGGAAGTAGGTCAGGCCGCGGTGGCGCTGCGCCTCGGGATCCGAGCGGAACAGGCCGAAGCCGCGGTCGGCCCACGGGGCGCGCGAGCTCCAGGTCTTCTGGCCGTTCAGGATCCAGCCGCCGCGCTCGTCGTCGCGCTTGGCGGTGCTGCGGATGGAGGCCAGGTCGCTGCCGGCGCCCGGTTCGGACCAGGCCTGGGCCCAGATCAGGGTGCCGTCGGTCATGTCGCGCAGGAAACGCTCATGCTGCGCCACGGTGCCGTGCCCGAACAGGATCGGGGCCAGCAGCGAGATGCCGTTCTGCGCCACGCGGGTCGGGGCTCCGGCGCGGTAGTACTCCTCCTCGAAGAGCACCCACTCGATCAGCCCGGCGCCGCGGCCCCCGTATTCCTCCGGCCAGGACACGACGGACCAGCGTCCTTCGGCCAGCTTGGCTTCCCACTGACGGTGGGCGGCGAAGCCCTCCTCGGTGTCCATGGAGGGCAGCGGGGTGGCCGGCACGTTTTCGGCCAGCCAGGCGCGTGCTTCGGCAGCGAACGCGAGCTGCTCTTCTGTCAGGTCAAGATCCATTTATTTTGCCGCCTCCGCCATGTTCTTGGCTCCCATGCCGGCCAGGGAATCCTTGCCGACCTCTGCGTTGTGTGCGTGGGCTGCGTGGTGCAGCCCGAAGACCGAGTCCATGCCGGCGCGCAGGCCCTGCAGGTCCTCGGATTGGTTGACCGCCTTCTTGGCCAGGGCCAGGCCGAGGCGGGGCATGGCGCCGATGCGCTCGGCCAAATTCAGCGTGTGCTCCTCGAGCAGTTCGCGGTCAACGACGTGGTTGACCATGCCCAGCTCGTAGGCGCGGCGGGCCGTGAAGCGGTCGCCGGTGAACAGCATTTCCTTGGCCGCGCGGGGGTTGGTGACCCACGGGTGGGCGAAGTATTCCACGCCGGGAATACCCATGCGGACCACCGGGTCCGAGAAGAATGCGTCTTCGCTGGCCACGATGAAGTCGCAAGACCAGGCCAGCATCAGGCCGCCAGCGATGCAGGCGCCGTGGACCATGGCGATGACGGGCTTGGGCAGTTCGCGCCAGCGGCGGCACATGCCCAGGTAGACCTCGGATTCGCGGGCGAAGCGGGAGTCGACGCCCTCGGCGCCGACGTGGTCCCACCAGACCACTGCCTTGCGCTCGAAGCTCTGGTCGGCGTCGCGCTCCGGGGTGCCGATGTCGTGGCCTGCGCTGAAGTGCTTGCCGTTGCCCGCCAGCACGATGGCCTTGACCGCGTCGTCCTCGACGGCGCGGGTGAACGCGGCGTCCAGGGCATAGGTCATTTTCGAGTTCTGTGCGTTGCGGTACTCGGGGCGGTTCAGTCGAATGATCGCCGTGGTGCCGCGCACTTCGTAGGTTACGACGCCGTCACTGTCGTTCAGAGTCATCGCGGGCCTCCTTATCCTGTGTCGCATTTCGGCTGGGAACCCAGCCGTGAAAACTTGCTTGGGACTACAGTAACCAAACAAGTGCTTGGTTTGCTAGCATAAGCGAAGATCAACCGAGAGACCAATGGATATCGAGAGTGAGGGAGATGTCGTGGATCTGAATTATTCGGCGGAAGATGACGCGTTTCGTCAGGAATTCCGGGCTTGGCTTGAAGCAAACCTCGTCGGCAAGTTCGCCGCACTGCGCGGACTGGGCGGCTCGGGGCGCGAGCACGAAGCCTTCGAGGAACGCCTGGAGTGGAACCAGCACATGGCCGCCCACGGCTGGAGCTGCGTCAGCTGGCCCAAGGAGCACGGCGGCCGCGGGCTGAGCCTGCAGCAGCAGGTCATCTTCCACGAGGAGTACGCCCGGGCCAATGCACCGGCTCGCGTGAACCACCTGGGCGAGGAACTGCTGGGCCCGACCCTGATCGCCTTCGGCACTCCCGAGCAGCAGGCCCGGTTCCTGCCCAAGATCATCGCGGTCGAGGAACTATGGTGCCAAGGCTACTCGGAGCCGGGAGCAGGCTCCGACCTGGCCGGGGTGAAGACCAAGGCCCGGCTGGAAGACGGAAAGTGGGTTGTCGACGGCCAGAAGGTGTGGACCTCGCTGGCGCACACCGCTGACTGGTGCTTCGTCATCGCCCGCACCGAGCCGGGATCCGTGAAGCATCGCGGCCTGTCCTACCTGCTGGTTCCGATGGACCAGCCCGGCGTGGAGATCCGCCCGATCCTGCAGCTGACCGGAACCTCGGAGTTCAACGAGGTCTTCTTCGACGGCGCCACCACTGATGAGGACCTGGTGGTGGGCGAGCCCGGCGCGGGCTGGTCGGTGGCCATGGGCACCCTGGGCTTCGAACGCGGCGTCTCCACGCTCGCCCAGCAGATCGCCTTCCAGCGCGAGCTGCAGCTGATCATCGACCTGGCGCGCACCAACGGAGCGATCGAGGATCCCATTATCCAAGACCAGATCGTCAAGTCCCAGATGGGGCTGGATATGCTTCGCATGCACGGGCTGCGCACGCTCAGCGGCGAGCAGGGTATCGAGGCCTCGATCACCAAGCTGCTGTGGGCTCCATGGCACCGCTCGCTGGGCGAGCTGGCCATGGCCGTAGCCGGCGCTGGCGGGCTGACCGTCGCGCAGGCGCCGTATGAGCTCGACGAGCTGCAGGCCCTGTATCTCTTCAGCCGCGCCGATACCCTCTACGGGGGATCGGACGAAATCCAACGCAACGTAATCGCCGAGCGCGTGCTCGGCCTGCCCAAGGAGGCACGAGTATGACCATCCAGCGCATCGCACAGCCGGCGCCAGAATACGTTCCCGCCCATGGTCTGCTCGCCGGACGACGCGTTGTCGTGACCGCTGCAGCCGGAGCCGGCATTGGGGCCGCGGCGGCACGCCGCTGCCTGGAGGAAGGTGCGGACCTGGTGGTGCTGGGCGATACCCACGCCGGCCGGCTCGAGGCCTCCGCCAATGAACTCGGCGCTGAGTTCGGCGCCGAGCGTGTGCGCTTCGCCGTCTGCGACGTGACCAACGAGGAGCAGGTCCAGGCGCTGCTGGACGTCGCCGAGGAAGCCGGCGGCGTGGACGTCATGATCAACAACGCCGGGCTGGGCGGCACCGCCTCCATCCTGGACATGGAAGACGAGCAGTGGGAGAAGGTCGTGAACGTGACCCTCACCGGCACCTTCCGCTCCGTGCGCGCCGCCAGCCAGCGCATGGTGAAGAACGGCACCAAGGGCGTCATCATCAACAACGCTTCGGTGATCGGCTGGCGCGCCCAGGAAGGGCAGGCCCACTACGCCGCCGCGAAGGCAGGCGTCATGGCACTGACTCGCTCGGCAGCCATGGACGTGGCCCCGCACGGCATCCGCATCAACGCGGTCGCCCCGTCGCTGGCCATGCACCCGTTCCTGGCCAAGGTCACCTCGGACGAGCTGCTGGAGGAGCTGACCTCCCGCGAGGCCTTCGGCCGCGCCGCCGAGCCCTGGGAAATCGCCAACGTCATGGTCTTCCTGGCCAGCGACTATTCCTCGTACATGACCGGTGAAGTGGTCCCCGTCAGCAGCCAGCAGGCCTAAAGGAGAGAACAGATGACTGAGGCTTACATTATTGACGCCGTGCGCACCCCGGTGGGCCGCCGCGGCGGTTCGCTGGCCGAAATCCACTCGGCCGACCTGGGCGCCCACGTGATCTCGGCGCTGGTCGAGCGCACCGGCATCGACCCCGGCGCGGTGGACGACGTGATCTTCGGATGCACCGACACCCTGGGCTCCCAGGCCGGCGACATCGCCCGCACCGCATGGCTGGTGGCCGGGCTGCCGGACCATGTGCCGGGCGTGACCATCGACCGCCAGTGCGGTTCCAGCCAGCAGGCGGTGCACTTCGCGGCGCAGGGCGTCATGTCCGGCACCGCAGATTTGATCATCGCCGGCGGTGTGCAGAACATGTCCAAGATCCCGATCTCTGCGGCCATGATCGCCGGCGCTGAGTTCGGATTCACCACGCCCTTCGCCGAGTCCCCTGGCTGGGTCGCCCGCTACGGCGACCAGGAGGTCTCGCAGTTCCGCGGGGCGGAGATGATCGCCGAGAAGTGGGACATCACCCGCGAGCGCATGGAGCAGTTCGCGCTGGAAAGCCATGAGCGCGCAGCCGCCGCCGTGGACGAGGGCCGCTTCGACTCGCAGGTTGTTCCGCTGAACGGCCTGGAGCAGGACGAGACCATCCGCCGCGGCACCACGCTGGAAAAGATGGCGACGCTGAACACGCTCACCGAGGACGGCCGGCTGACCGCCGCGGTGGCCTCGCAGATCTGCGACGGCGCCAGCGCCGTGCTGATCGCCTCCAAGAAGGCGGTGGAAGAGCACGGGCTGACCCCGCGTGCCCGCATCCACCACATGTCGGTGCGCGCCGACGACCCGGTGTGGATGCTCACCGGCCCGATCCGCGCAACGAAGTATGCGCTGGAGCGCGCAGGCATGGGCGTGGACGAGATCGACCTGTTCGAATGCAACGAGGCCTTCGCCCCGGTCGTGCTGGCCTGGATGGACGAGCTGGGTATCGACCGCGAGAAGGTCAACGTCAACGGCGGCGGCATCGCCCTGGGCCACCCGATCGGCGCCACCGGCACCCGGCTGATGACCACGCTGCTCAACGAGCTGGAACGCACCGGCGGCCGCTACGGCCTGCAGACGATGTGCGAGGGCGGCGGCCAGGCTAACGTCACGATCATCGAGCGGCTCTAGCCTTCGGCCCGCAAGCCCATTAACCAAAGATCCCCGCCGGGTAGACCCGGCGGGGATCTTTTCGATCATCACTCGCACCTTTATGAGGTACTTATAACTGTAGGACCCGAAACTGTGCCTGCCCTATGCAGGGCATCGGCACTGCCCGGGGAACTACTTGGCGTTGACCGACAACGGAACGTCGACAGGTTCCAGCTCGCCATGCGGCGGGTTCTTCGGAATGAAGCCGGCCAGGATCACGGCGGCCACGGAGAACCCGGCGCCGAGCAGCAGTGCCGCGCGGAAACCCTGCTCGGTCGGGATCATGGCGCCATGGAAGTCGGTGGACATCTGGGCCAGCACCAGGCCGATGACCGCGGCGCTGGCGGTGGTGCCCAGCGAACGCATCAGCGTGTTGAAGCCGTTGGCCGCGGCGGTTTCGCTGCGCGGCACCGAGCTCATGATGATCGACGGCATGGCTCCGTAGGCGAAGGCCACGCCGCTGTTGACCAGGGTCGCGGTGAGCAGCAGGCCCCAGGTGCTTCCCATGCCCCACAGGCCCACCACGTAGCCGACGGCCAGGATGGAGATGCCCAGCATCAGCGTGAACTTGGCGCCCAGCTTGTCGGAGAGCTTGCCGCCCACCGGGGAGAGGATCAGCATCATGAAGCCGGCTGGGGCGACCCACAGACCGGCGGCCAGGACGGACTGGCCCAAGCCGTATCCGGTGCTGGATGGCAGCTGCAGGATCTGCGGCATGAGCAGCATGCTGACGTACATGCCGAAGCCGACGAAGATCGAGGCGATGTTGGTCAGCAATACGCGGGGGATGACCGCGGTGCGCAGGTCAACCAGGGGGTCGGTGGTCCGCAGCTCCCAGAAGCCCCAGAAGACCAGCGCCAGCAGCGACAGGCCGAAGAGGCACAGGGTCAGCGGCGAGGCCCAGCCCCAGAAAGAGCCCTTGGAGATGGCCAGCATCAGCGCCAGGATGCCCGTGGACAGGCCGATGGCGCCGAGCCAGTCGAAGCGCTGGCCGGCGGCTCCGGCCTTCATGCCCGGGATGAACTTCCAGATCAGCAATGCGACGATCAAGGTGACCACGGAGCCGCCGACGAACAATGCGCGCCAATCGGAGAATTCGATGACCGCGGCGGAAATCGGCAGCCCGATGGCGCCGCCAGCTCCCAGGGTGGCGCTGACTGTGGCGATGGCGGAGGAGAGCTGTTCCTTGGGCACGAGGTCGCGCAGCATGGCGATGCCCAGCGGGATCATGCCCGAACCGAAGCCCTGCAGGGCGCGGCCGATGATCATGATCGTGACGTTGGGGGCGAAGGCGCAGACCAATCCGCCGAGAATCAAAGGCAGAGCGAGGATCAGGATCATCCGGCGCTTGCCGAAGAGGTCACCCAGGCGTCCGGAAATCGGGACGGCCACCGCTCCGGCGAGCAGCGTGGCCGTCACGATCCAGGCGGTGTTGTCGGCGGAGGTATTGAAGATCTCGGGCAGTTGCGGGATCAGGGGCGCAACCATCGTCTGCGTCAGTGCAGAAGCGATGCCGGCAGTTGCCAGGATGCCGACGGCGGTTCCCGGAGGAGTGGCGGATTTTTTGGCGCGATGCGTCAAGGGGTCCTTTCAGGGTGATGTGTAAGATACATACAGTATTCATAATACACATTCCGGGGTACGATGGAAGGCCTGAAAGGGCGTGAATACCATCAAGCGACACACTGCAGATATCGAGTACGAGCAGATGCTTCTCAGCCGCTATTTCGTGGCGCAGCATCGGCGGGGAAACGGATTGGACCGCAGCGCGTACCTGATCCTGAGCCACATCGATGCGCGCGGGCCGATGACGATCGGCGAGCTGAGCTCCGCGCTGCGTCTGGACGCCTCGACCTTGCAGCGGCAAGTGGCCGCGATTGTGCGCGACGGGTTGCTGGAGCGGGGCTTGGACCCGAACGGAAGCGCCGCCCGAAAGCTGACGATGACCTCGCATGGCCGCGACATGCTGGAAACCGATCGTGACGGATATATCCAGGACCTCGACGCCATCACTGCAGACTGGTCGGCGGAGGACGTCAACACTTTTGCCGAACTGCTGCGGCGCTACAACGGGGCCATCGAGGAGTTCCGGGACGTCAAGAATTCACGTTGACCCCCGCGGTAGCCGCGTGCGGGGCTTTTCCAGCTGCCATCTCGACCATGGCCAGACGGGCACGAAGTCTGAATGAAACCTTGGATGCATCGAAGATCGGTGTATTGAAGCGTAGTCTCGGGACGACCGTTGAACGTTTGGACCAGCGAGGAGTGAACAATGGATGGATGCGAAAGCAAAAACTACAACTTGTCACTGTCCCTGACAACGGATCAATATGACGACCTGACAACCGCGCTGGAAGCGCATCGTGACGGCTTGCGCCGCATCGCCGGCCAAGCCGCCAACGGCTTCGGTCTGGGTTCCGGATACTGGAATGGGCGGGCCGAGGAAGTCCAGGAGCTTTTGAGCTGTGTGCGCCGGCTTGCGCAAGGCGAAAATTCCTCCGGAGTCAATGATGCTTCAGGTAATTCGTCGAGGCGCTTCCCTCCGAAATGACGGGCAGTTCATATTGATAGTCGAAAGGGCGATTCGAGTTGCCAGCTGTATTCGCGGCGTCCGAGCTTTCCGGAGCAGGATTGCTTGGCACAAGAGTTGAGGCCGTTCCATCTTGATGGAACGGCCTCAATCATGCGCGGGCGGCGTACCGACGCTCCGCAATGGCCGTGTCGGACTAGATGGCGAGCCGCCGCACGTATTGCGGCATCCTGGTGCCGGCGTACCCGGAAACTCGGGACCAGATGCGCGACTGCGCTGTGCTTCCAATACTTCACCCGGCAGGTGAGCATGACTTCGAGCTCGGCTCGCGCGAACAGCGATCCGATCTGCATGGCATCCGCTTCAACGTCAACGGTTTCAATGCCTGATTGGGCCTGGCAACTCAGTAGCTTGAGCTCATCGGAAGCTGGGTCGATGATGGCCACGAGGACCGTTTTCCCGCGCATTCACACCAGGCCCATGGCATCGGTGACGGATTCCTTGGCTCCAATCATGGCAACCGGCATGTGTACTGGCTCCACCTTGTTTGTATCTTTCCGAGCGGTCACATCAGTCACGGCGCACACCTCGCCAACGCAGGTTTCGGCGTGGATTCGCGATGCTGCGCAGTGTCCAAGAAATACCATGGGAAAAAGTAGTCCACTTTTCGAGGAACTTGCGCGAAGCCCCACGTGAATGTTCCGGTGGACGGTGAAGTTCGCGCCGGGGATTTCCCATGCAAAGCGCCCGGAGCTTCGCGACAAAGTCGGACTGGTTCCCTCAGCGGGCTGGTAATTGTTTTTCGAATCCAGGGTGCGCTGCACTGGCGCAAACATGTCGAATCGCCTGGCAAGAACTATCGGGCCCTGCCAGAATTCGAGTGATTCCAGAGCGCGCATCCCGCGGTCCGGTCGCTGGAACTGCCGCGCGGACGCGGCGGCACGCAAAAACCGCCGTGCCGGCAGCGATAACTCGCTGCCCGCACGGCGGGCTGCATGGCCTGAGGGACTGTCCTACGCGAGGGCGTCCTTGCTGTTCTGCACGAAGCCCGGAAGCACCGAGAGGCGTTCAACAGCGTCATCGATGATGCGGTCCACGAGCTGCTCGCAGGTCGGCAGGTCGTCGATGACGCCGACTACCTGTCCGGAAGCCAGCATGCCGGCCTGCGTATCGCCATTGACCAGACCTGCCTTGAGCAGCATCGGGGTGTTGGCGGCGAGCATCATCTGGCCCCAGCTGCGCCCGGTGCTGCGCTTCATGCGCAGTCCGTCGCGGGCCAGTCCCAGCCAGGTCTGCCCGGAAAGTTCCTTGAACTGCAGGGTGCGCCGCGCGGTGCCCAGCATTCGGCCCAGCGGCGAGCCGGATTCCAGGCTGTCGATGAACTCGGTGCGCAGCAGGCGGTGCGGCATGCCGTCGGCCTTGGTGGTCACCACGGTGCCGTCCAGCCCGAATTCGAGGTAGCGCTTCTTGATGTGCTCGGGCACGGCGCTGTCGCTGGTGAGCAGGAAGCGGGTGCCCATGCCGATGCCGGCCGCGCCGTAGGACAGCGCGGCGGCCAGGCCGCGCCCGTCGAAGAACCCGCCGGCCGCGATCACCGGGATGTCCACCGCATCCAGCACGGTGGGCAGCAGCAGGGTGGTCGGGGTGGCGCCGGTGTGGCCGCCGCCTTCGCCACCCTGGATCATCACCGCGTCGGCCCCCCAGGAGGCGACCTTTTCCGCATGGCGCGGCAGGCCGACCGAGGGGATGACCACCGCGTCGTTTTCCTTGAGCTTGTCGATCAGCTCGCGCTTGGGCGCCAGTGCGAAGGAGGCCACCTTCACGCCGTACTTGATCAGCAGATTCACCCGGTCCATGGCGTCGGCCGCATCGGCGCGCAGATTGACGCCGAAGGGCTTGTCGGTGCGGGACTTGGTCTCCACGATGGCCTTTTCAAGCTCGTCGTAGGTCATGGTCGCCGAGGCGAGGATGCCCAGGCCGCCGGCCTCGGCGGTGGCGGTGACCAGGCTTGGCCCGGCGACCCAGCCCATGCCGGTCTGCACCACTGGGTGCTGGATTCCGGTGAGCTCGGTCAGGGAGGTGCGGATGCGGTTCGTGGTGCTCAAGGGCTGACCTCTTGTTCTCTGCGGTGGGCGGGGTCCAGGACCTCGCGAATCAGTCGAAGCTCCTGCTCGTCGGGCAGGCGGGTGGCAGGGATCGTTTCCGGCACGTGCAGCTCGAAGCCGGTTGCGTCCAGCACCTCGTCCAGGGGAACCCCGGGGTGCAGGCTGAGCAGCGCCATGGTGCCGCCCGGCCCGCTGAAGTCGTAGACTCCGAGGTTGGTGACCACCCGGTGCACGTGGTGGAAGCGCGCCGCCCCGGGGCCGGCGGCCTTGGCGCGGTTCGCGCCGACCCCGGTCACGAAGTCGACGTCGCGCACGAAGCTGCGCGTGGACTGCCGGGCGATCCAGTAGCTGGTGGCGTGGTTGATGGTGTTGGTGGCCGCGGCCCGGGAGCCGAGCAGCTGGCGGTGCGGCTGGAAGTGGTCCCCGATGGCCGAGAAGTTGTGGTTTCCCTCCCGGTCGATCTGCGCTCCGCCCATCACCACATGGCGCTTGCCGGCGGCGATCAGCTCGAAGAGCTCGCGGTAGGGCAGGTAGCCGGCGCTGAACTCGCTTACCCCGCCCAGGGCCGGGACGTCCCCGTAGATGGTGGACTCGCCGTCGCTGAGCATGAGCGAGGGCGCGTGGGTCAGCGCGGCCAGCCGGGCGCCGAGCGTGGGAATGATGCCGGCCGGGCTGGCGAGGATGTCGTGCTGCCCGCGGAACAGGTCGCTGCAGGCTGCCACGGCGATCTCCGCGCGGGTGGCGGTGCTCAGGGTCTCAGGCATGTACGGCCTCCTTCCGCCAGATGGTCTCATTTTCCAGATACCCGGCGCGGTAGCGCTCCCACAGTGCGGGATCGGACGCCGCGCGGGCGTACTCGCGCTGCAGCTCCTCGTTGCGCGGGTACGCCGGCAGGCAGGTGGTGAAGTGGGCGCCGCCGGGGGCCTCGTAGACGTGGTCCACCATGGTGCGGTTCAGCAGCAGCGTGGAAGGGTGCGCGCCCTCGGTCAGTTCCCGGGTGCTAACCACCGATTCGGCGCTGAGGACGGTGCGCGCGGCGGCCCGGGCGAACAGGTCGTCCACGTAGGGGTCGGGGCCCAGGCACTGCCCGTTGCCCAGCGCGTCGGCGCGGTTCAGGTGGATCAGCGCCAGATCCAGCGGCACCGCCGGCATCGCCACCAGCGTTTCGCCGTCCTCGTAGGGTGAGGTGATGGTGCGGATCTGCGGGTTGACTGTCAGCACGTCCGAGCCCAGTCCGGTGCGGGTGACCTCGAAGGGCAGGCGCCGGCCGGCCGCGCGCAGCCCGGAGACCAGCATCGATTCGTCAAGTTCCGTGGTGGCGATGGCCCCGGATTGGCGGGCGGCCGCGAAGTGCGGGTCAACCGCGATGGAATCCAGGGTGACGAACCCGTGGACGACCTCGCGCACCTGCCCGGTGGCGCACAGCGTGCCGACGTCCGGGCCGCCGAAGCTGACGATGCGCAGGTCCTTGGCTCCGGAGCGCACCAGCGCGGCGACCAGGGCCATGGGCTTGCGCCGGGACCCCCAGCCGCCGATGCCGATGGTCATCCCGTCCTGGAACAAGCCCTGCAGCGACTGCGCCTCGATGACCTTGCCGGTCATGCCTAGGCTCCGGTGGCGACGAAGTCGTCGCGCAGCTCGTCGGCGACGCCGCCGAGGTTCAGCTCGAAGGTGAAGCCCTGCTCGAAGCGGTAGCTGCGGTTCACGTCGATCGGGTCGATGCAGTTCAGCGCCTCCTTGGCCGCGCGGATGACGCGCGGGTCCTTGGCGGCGATCTCGTTGGCGTAGGAGAACGCGGTCTCGTCGAGCTTGTCGGCGCTGACCACCTCGGCCACGGAGCCCAGCTCCGCCAGGCGCTGGGCGCTGATGTTCTTGCTGGTGAAGTACAAGGTGCGCAGCATGTGGGCCGGGACCAGCCGGGCCAGATGGGTGGCTGCGCCCAGCGCGCCGCGGTCCACCTCCGGCACGCCGAAGTAGGCGGTGTCGCTGGCCACGATGGTGTCCGCGTTGCCCACCAGCCCCACGCCGCCGCCCAGGCAGAAGCCGTTGACCGCGGCGATGACCGGCACCGCGCACTCGTAGATGGACTTGAATGCGGCGAAGCAGCCGCGGTTGGCGCCGAGGATGGCGTTGAAGTCCTCGGTGGACTGCATTTCCTTGATGTCCACGCCGGCGTTGAAGCCGCGGCCCTCGGCGCGCAGGATGACCGCGCGGGTCTTGGCGTCCTTGGTGGCTTCGTTCATGGCGTCCGCGACGCCGAACCATCCGGCGACCGGCAGCGCGTTGACCGGCGGGTAGTTCATGGTGATGACTCGGACTCCGTTGGAGTGCATTGCTGAAGTGATCGACATTGGGACCTCCCTGTACCAAACGTTTGCTTGTTTGTTACCCTAGCACTTGCTTGGTTTCAGGTACACTGGCAATCCATAAGCACCACATCGACGAAAGGAAAAAGCCCATGACTGGCATTTTGAGCGGCCGCGTCGCCATCGTGACCGGCGCAGGCCGCGGACTCGGACGCGAACATGCACTAGAACTGGCCCGCCAGGGAGCGATGGTCGTGGTCAACGACTTCGGCACCACCCTGGGCGGCGCCATCGACCCGGCGAACCCGGCCCACGAAGTGGTCGCGGCCATCCGCGCCGAGGGCGGGCAGGCCGTGGCCAACGGAGCCGATGTGGCGAACTTCGAGCAGGCCGGCGCCATGGTGCAGCAGGCCATCGACACCTACGGCCGGCTGGACATCCTGGTCAACAACGCCGGATTCGTGCGCGACCGCATGCTGGTGAACACCACCGAAGAGGAATGGGACGCGGTCATCCGCGTGCACCTCAAAGGCCACTTCGCCCCGCTGCGCCACGCCTCCAAGTACTGGCGCGACGAGGCCAAGGCCGGGCGCACCCCGCAGGCCCGCGTCATCAACACCACCTCCGGCGCAGGCCTGAAGGGCAGCGTCGGCCAGGCCAGCTACTCGGCCGCCAAGGCGGGCATCACCGGCCTGACCCTGGTCGCCGCCCACGAACTGGCCCGCTATGGCGTCAACGTGAACGCCATCGCCCCGGCCGCCCGCACCCGCATGACCGAAGACGCCTTCGGCGAGACCATGGCCGCCCCGGAAGAGGGCTTCGACGCCATGAACCCGGCCAACGTCTCCCCGGTCGTGGCTTGGCTGGCCAGCGCCGGCAGTGAAGTCACCGGCCGCGTCATCGAGGTCGAAGGCGGCCGCGTATGCATCGAGGAAGGCTGGAACCACGGCCCGCAGGTCGACTCCGGAGCCCGCTGGGAGGCCGCGGCCGTCGGCGCCCAGATCGAGCAGCTGCTGGCCCAGGCCGCCGTCCCGGAACCGGTGTACGGATCATGAGCACCGCAGCAGTGGACCCGATGACCGCCGGCGCCTGGGCCGGCCAGCATCTGGGCGAGAAGACCGTCGGCTACACCCAGGACCAGGCGATCCTGTACGCGCTCGCCGTCGGCGCCCGGCCCACCGACCTCGACCTGATCTTCGAGGACCGGCTGCGCGTGCTGCCGTCCTTCGGCCTGACCCTGGCCCAGTGGGCCCCGGACCTGCTGGCCGACCGCGGCGCCTTCGACAACCGCGCCGTGCACGGGGCCCAGGAGCTGCTGGTCTCCAAGCCGCTGCCGCGCAGCGGGGAGCTGGCGCTGAACGCCCGCGTGGGCGAGGTCTGGGACAAGGGCGGCGCCGCCGTCTTCAACATCATCGTCGAATGCGACTACTTCCAGGCCACCTGGCAGATCTTCGCCCCCGGCTTCGGCGGTTTCGACGGCGATCGCGGCCCGGCCCGCGCCGCCGCCCCCGAGACCCCGGCCACGGGCACCGCCAGCATGCAGACCGCGCCGAACCAGGCAGCGCTCTACCGGCTGCTGGGGGACAAGCACCACATCCACATCGATCCGCAGGCAGCCAAGCGCATCGGGCAGGACCGCCCGATCCTGCACGGGCTGTCCTCGCTGGCCGCAACCACGCTGCCGCTGGCCGAACTGGCCGGGGCGCACCCGGCGGACCTGGTTCAATTCGGCGGACGCTTCTCCGGGGTCGTTTTCCCCGGGGACCGCATCGAGGTCAAGACCTGGGACAACGGACGATTCGAGGCCGCAGTGGCCGACCGTACGGTAATCGCCGACGGATTGGCGGTCTTCGGCTAAGCACAGCCGCAGACCGGGGCGCGGCAGCGCCACGACAGCTAGATAGAGGGAACACATGAGAGTCATCGTCTTGATGAAGGAAGTCCCGGATACCTACGGCGAACGCGCCATAGATCTGGAAACCGGGCTGCTGAAGCGCGCGGACGCCGAGCCGGTGCTCGACGAGATCACCGAGCGCGCGCTGGAGGTGGCATTGCGCCACCGCGAAGCGCAGCCGGGCACCGAAGTGGTGCTGCTGAGCGTGGGTCCGGAAGGCAGCCTGCCGACCACCCTGCGCAAGGGCCTGGCCATGGGCGCGGACCGCGCGGTGCACGTGCAGGATCCGGCGCTGCTCGGCGCGGACCTGACGCAGACCGCCCAGGTGATCGCCGCCGCGGCCAAGCAGATCGGGTTCGACCTGGTGATCGCCGGCAACGTGTCAACGGACGGCGGAGGCGGCGCACTGCCGTCCATGCTGGCCGAACTGCTCGGCGTGGCCGGGCTGGCGACGCTGTCCAGCGTGCAGATCGACGAGCTGACCGTGGCAGGCCAGGTCAACACCGACGTGGAGCGCTACGAAGCCAGCGCTGACCTGCCGGCCGTCATCTCCATCACCGAGGCGCTGCCCGATGCCCGCTTCCCGAACTTCAAGGGCATCATGGCGGCCAAGAAGAAGCCGTTCGAGACCTTGGACCTGCAAGCCCTGGGCATGGCCCCGGGCGAAGAGGAAGCGCGGTCCATCGTGATCTCCGCCGCCGCCCGCCCGGCGCGCAGCGCCGGTACGCGGATCGTCGACGAAGGCGACGCCGGCGAGCAGATCGCCGAATTCCTGGCCAAGAACCAACTGATCAAGGGGCACTAAGATGAGCAGCAATTCCGGGAACCCGATCCTGGTCCTGGTGGACACCTCGCCGGAGGGGCAGCTGCGCGCAGGCGCGGGCGAACTGCTCGGCGCGGCCGCCTCGGTGGGCAGCGCCGTGGCGCTGGCCCTGGCCCCCGCCGCACAGGGCGAGCGCCTGTCGCAGGAGCTGGCTGAACTGGGCGCGACGCGCGTACTGGTCGCCGACTCCGCGGCCGCCGGCAACGCGGTCATCGCGCCCCTGGTAGATGCGCTGGCCGCCGCCTACGCACAGGTGCAGCCCGAGGCGGTGCTGGCCCCGAACTCCATCCGCGGCCGCGACGCCGCCGCGCGTTTCGCCGCCCGCGCCTGCCTGGCGCTGGCAGTGGACACCGTGGGCATCGACCGCGACGAGGAGGGCATCATCGCGCACCACTCGGTGTACGGCGGCGCCTACCTGGTTGATTCGGCAGCCACCACCGGCGCCCTGGTCATCACCCTGCGTCAGGGCTCCAGCGATGCCCGCGCCACCGCGCAGCCGGCCCAGCTCGAGCTGCTGGCCGTGCAGTCCTCGGGCGCGCCGGACGCCGTGATCACCTCCCGCGAAGAAGCGGTTATCGAGTCCTCGCGCCCCGACCTGCGCGGAGCTGACATCGTGGTCTCAGGCGGACGCGGGCTGGGCTCGGGGGAGAACTTCTCCCTGGTCGAGTCGCTGGCCGACGCCCTGGGCGGTGCCATTGGCGCCTCCCGCGCCGCGGTGGACGCCGGCTACGTGCCGCAGACCATGCAGGTGGGCCAGACCGGCGTCACCGTTGCCCCGCAGCTGTACATCGCACTGGGAATCTCCGGTGCCATCCAGCACCGGGCCGGCATGCAGACCTCCAAGACCATCATCGCCATCAACAAGGACCCGGAGGCGCCGATCTTCGACGTCGCCGACTTCGGCGTGGTCGGAGACCTGTTCACGGTGGTTCCCCAGCTGGTCGAGGCTATCGAGGGGAAGCGGGCTAACTAATGGCACGGCAGGGACTACCGCGCACCCCCGGGGCCGCCCCGGCCCAGCCTCCGGCTCCGGTGCAGGAAAACGAACAGCCCCAGCAGGCCGCCGAGCCCGTTGCCGCCACCTCGGCGCCGGCGGCCTCGGGCGGCGTGCGCCGCGGGTTGCCGCGTACAGGCGCCACGCAGGCGGCGGCCGGCCAAGCTCCGGCGCAGCAGGCCGCTTCGGCGGCAGCTGAACAGGCTGAGCAGCCCGCCGAGCCGGTGTCCGCGCCGCTGGCCGCCGCGTCCGGACGTCGCGGGCTTCCGCGCCCGGGTGCCGCAAGCACCCCGGCCGCTGCGGAATCGGCACCCGCCGCGCCTATTGCACCGGCTCCGGAGCAAGCGCAGGTCCCTGCCGCGCCGCAACCCGCGGCGGCGAAGACGCAGGCCCAGCCTGCCGCCAAGCCGTCTGCGGCGCCGGCCAAGCCGGCTCCGAGCGCGCCCGGCGCCCTGGCCAAGCTCTGGGCCACCGCCCGCGGCAAAACGCTGCTGCTGGCCGTGGGACTGCTGGTGCTGCTGGGCGCCGCGGTGCTTGCTGCCCGCTGGCTGGTCTCGCTGGACTCGGTGCAATCCTTCCTGGCCCGCTACCCGGGAGAGACCCACTTGCCCGAAGGAGCTCCGGTCGGGCTGCCGGCGTGGATGGGATGGCAGCACTTCTTCAACATCTTCCTGATGGTGCTGATCATCCGTTCGGGATGGCAGGTGCGCACGCAGCGCCGCCCGCCAGCCAGCTGGACCGCGAAATTCGGCAAGAACCCCAAGAAGATCGGTATCAACCTGTGGTTCCACCAATTCCTCGACATCCTCTGGCTGGTCAACGGCGCGGTGTTTGTCATCCTGCTGCTGACCACCGGCCAGTGGATGCGCGTGGTGCCGACCAGCTGGGAAGTCTTCCCGAACGCGCTCTCGGCCGCGCTGCAGTACCTGTCCCTGGACTGGCCGACCGAGAACGGCTGGGTGAATTACAACAGCCTGCAGGTGCTGGCCTACTTCGCGACCATTTTCCTGGCCGCGCCGCTGGCCGCGATCACGGGATTCCGGATGTCCGGAGCCTGGCCTACGAGGGCCGAGAAGCTGTCGCGCGCCTACCCGATCGAGGTAGCCCGGGCGATCCACCTGCCGGTGATGTTCTACTTCGCGGCATTCATCGTGGTGCACGTGGCCCTGGTCTTCTCCACCGGGGCGCTGCGCAACCTGAACCACATGTACGCGGCGCAGGACGCGGTGAACTGGACCGGATTCTGGATCTTCTTCGCTTCGCTGCTGGTCATCGTCGGCGGCTGGTTCGCCGCCCGGCCGATCCTGCTGGCCCCGCTGGCCTCGCTGTTCGGCAAGGTCGGGCGCTAGCTGCTGCACTCTGGAAGGACCGCTCCGCGCATTTCTGCGACGGGGCGGTCCTTCGTGGTTTCCAACGGGATGATAAGCGATTAATTGATCCTTGAGAGTGCGAAAGTGGGACTGCCCTTGCAGGGTTCCCTCGCGCGGGGTTCACTTGAATATCGAGAGTCCATCATTTCGGGTTGGGGACCGGGCAGGATTGAGAAACGAGTAGACGTTTGGCACAGCGCAAGACAGAACGAAAGAACCTGCAGGGCGAAGAAACCCGAACCAGAATTCTTGAAAAGACCATGCGACTGGTCGCGGTCCACGGATACTCTGGAACCAGCCTCAGCATGGTGCGCAGGACCTGCAACGTATCCGCAAGCTCCATCTACTGGCACTATTCGGGCAAGGATGAGCTGGTCGCGGCCGCCCTCGAGCACGCCTACCGTTCCCAGGCCCAGCGGCTGCCGAACTGGCTGGACACCCCGCCATCCTCCTCGCGCGCGCACGACTTGTATTCGCAGCTCATGCACTTGCCCAATGGCGAAGGTGAAATGGGCTACTGGCGCGTTGGCCTCCAGCTGGCGCTGACCAAACCCGAAGAACCGATCCCGGCCCGCGACCGCTTCCTGCAAATCCGCGCAGAAGCCATCGAATGGACGGCTGACTGGTGGGAGCGCACGCTGCCGGAAAACATGCCGCAACGCCGGGACGCGGCCCGCCTGATGGGGAACTTCACGGTCGCCGAGCGCGAAGGCAGCTTCCTGAAGCTGCGCGGCCCGCGCACCACCGATACCGCCCGGCTGACCCGGATGATCGCCGCCGCGCTGGACACGGTGGCAGAGCAGCTGCCGGTGCTGGCCGAGACCCATGACCTCACGCCATCCACGCCGACCCCGCCGCAGATGGCGGTGCTGGTATCCGCCGAAGACGCGGAATCGGGGCGTGAAGCCTTATTGCGGGCTGCGCAGGAGGTCATTGGCCAGTCCGGATATGACGGGGTGAGCATCTCCAAGGTCTGCGAACGTGCCGGGCTTCCCGCCAGCTCCCTGTATTGGTCTTTCAAGGACAAGGACGAGCTGCTGTCCACGGTGATATCCAACGCCTGCGCTGGGTGGAAGCAGCTGCGCGAAAAGGAATTCGCGCTGCCCCCGGGCGAGCACTGGGCCGAACAGATCCGCTCGTTCATCCTGCCATCGCTTAAGGGCTCGGAGCACGGCCAGAGCGCGGTGCCGATGAGCCTATTGCTGCTCCTGCAGCGTGCCGAGCACGTCCACGCAGGCCGCAGCGAGCTTGAAGGAGTACTGCAGGAGACATTCGAAGCGACCGTCGAATGGTTCGCCGCGCTGCTGGGCTCCGCAGCCGGGCCGCAACGCCGCCATGCCCAGGATGTCGCCATCTGCCTGTTCCGCATGCTTGACGGGATGCTCATCGGACGCCGGGTTGACGATCAGTTCTATGATCCGCAGCTGCTGGCAACGTTGATCAGCAACGCCATCGTCCAGATTGCGCAACGGGACGCCCAAGCCGCGTGAATCCTCCGCGGGGCATCGTTTTCCGGAGAATTCCGTACAAGCTGCCTACAGGCGGTTTGGCCGCGGCAACGGTGCCACCCCGCAGGGGTCCGATCCTGGCAGGTATGCGCCCGAGGCGCAGGATGGCTCCATCCGGCGGCATCAGGCAAGGCTGTCCGGATGCCGGAACCAGACGATTGGGGACCTCGGAAGCGCGGTGCGCCGAGTCATACATACGCCAATGTTCCGCGCTTCGCCCCTGATGCTTATACTTTAGGGAAGAACGTTCATATTCCCCGTCGAGCTTTTCCGCAGGTAACGAAATGCAGGCTCCTCGATACTCCATCACGCTGGTGGAATGCGGCGCCTGGCCACAGCGCGTGACGATGATTGCAGTGCTCAATGCCAAGGGAACATGAATCTATTGGATTACCGAGGAGATCATGATGGGTCGGCAGACCGCCATTCCCTTGTCGCTGACAAGCGACCAGCTGGACGATCTCGTCAGTGCGTTGGAAGCGCATCGCGACGGATTCAAGAAATTGGCTGCGGAAGCCAGCCTGGGTTTCGGCTTGGATTCCACCTATTGGCAGGGGCGGG
Source organism: Arthrobacter sp. 'calajunan' (assembly GCF_046940185.1). Classification (NCBI taxonomy): domain Bacteria; kingdom Bacillati; phylum Actinomycetota; class Actinomycetes; order Micrococcales; family Micrococcaceae; genus Arthrobacter; species Arthrobacter sp. 'calajunan'. The sequence goes on along the minus strand of NZ_JBKZDY010000006.1, from coordinate 36,515 downwards.
TGGATGATGTGCAGAACCTGCTCGACACGGTGCATCGCCTGGTCGGCGAAGATGACCTCGGCTCGCGCACGGCGGGCTACGAGGAATCCTAGCGGCGGACCGCCTGAATTTCCGATCCTAGTGCGGCTCTGCGGGCGTCGCTGTCCTAGCCCAGCATGCATCCGTGCGGACGAAGCACGGCACCTCGTGGATCGCAGCGCTATGGGCCCAAAAAGATACCCGGAATGGCGAAAGCCGGCTGCGGTCGTTCCTGACGCATAGTTCGGCCAAGGTGGTTTCGGGCCGCAAGGGCTCGACTCTGGTGAAAATGGGGCTGGGGATGGTAATGTGCCACAGCTCCAAATGCTCGCTGTCCGTGTCGCATAACGCGAGAAGCACTGCGCGGCCGTGGATGGATACAAATCCCATCACGTCGTCGACCCGCTCGGTGGGGTCGGCCAGCACCACGGGCATGCCTTCGACCCAACCGTAGCTAGCTAGATGCCGTTTGGCGGCGGGAGAACTGAGAAGCTCTTCGACGCGCTGGCTGGCGTATGTGCGCAGCTCCGGGTATTCCATATTTTCCTCCGCTGACGGCAGCTCTCCGCAAGGTGATTGCCCACGAAATCCTGAGGCAGCTCGTGCCCGCAGGAATCCCCGGGTGTCGCCTTCGGCGCTCGGTGATCATCGTGGAGTATTCCTCTGACAATACGCCCATAATCCCGAATATCACATTCGCTGTCTACCACTATGTACGGATAATACGCTCTGCGAGTTCGGATTGTCCCTCGGCGGTCGATCCGGCTCGGCGCTTGTGAGCAATGCGACGGAGAAGACCCCCGGCGGAAAATTTCCGTCGGAGGTCTTACCCGGGCTGGAGGATGAGGCGGCCTAGTCTTCGGTGCCGCTCATTTCTTCCGCGGTGCGCACCAGTTCCTGGGCCCAAGCCAGCACCTGGGCGCCGGAAGCGCCCTGCGGCAGGCCGGAGGCGCGCAGCACCAGACGGACCTTGCCGGCGGCGTCGCGGACCGGAGCCAGCAGCGAATCCACGTCGTAGCTTCCCTCTGCGCCGAAGTCCACCGGGGCGTAGCCGGAGGAGGTCTGCGCGATGATCTCGCGCAGCCTGCGCTCCTGGGCCGGGGTGTACAGGCCCGAGGAGTATTCGCGCAGCACCGAGTAGACCTCTTCATCCGCGTAGTCCCCGCGCATGGTTACCGACCAGCCCCGGTCGCGGGCCACCTGCAGGCGGGCGCGGTAGTCCTGGGGGGTGCATTCGTCCGCCGGCAGGGCGCGGGCCAGCCAGCGCTCGATGGTTTCCTCGTCCTCCCAGGCCAGGCACATTTCGCCCATGGGCGGCATCAGCGGGATGCGTTCGCCCAGGCGCTGCCCGTCGTGGAACTCGCCGGTGCCGGAGACGATCACCGCCATCTCGTCGCCGATGACCGCCATGGTGGAAATATCCGCGTCCAGCGATGCCGCGAGCTGCTTCATCGTCGAGCTGTGGCGTTCCGCGCGGCGCACCCCGCGGATCAGGTCGGTCTCGAACGGCGCATGCAGCGACAGCGGGGCGAAGCGCCCGTAGCCGCCCTGGAAGAACAGCAGCGGGGCCACCGGGGAGCAGACCTGCAGCTCCTGCACCGCGCCGACCACGATGTAGTGGTCCCCGGCGTCGGTGATGGATTCGAAGGTGCAGTCGATGTAGGCGACCGCTCCCTCCAGCACCGGGGCTCCGGACGGAGCGGGGGTCCACTCGATGTCCTCGAACTTGTTCGGCGCGCGGCCGGCGAAGCGGCGGCACAGCTCTTCCTGGTCGGCGGCCAGCACGTTCACGCAGAAGGAGCTGGCGGTGCGCAGCTTCTTGAAGGTGGAGGAGGCCACCGTGGGCAGGAAGCCCACCAGCGGCGGATCCAGCGACACCGAGGTGAAGGAACCGACGATCATGCCGACCGGTTCGCCGTCCTCGGTGATGCCGGTGATCAGCACGACGCCGGTCGGGAAGTGTCCCAGGACGTTGCGGAACGCCATCGGATCTGAGACGGGCGGGGTCTGTGCCCCCAGTGCTACTGCATTCACGGTCTTTTCCTTTCAGTACTTCGCTGGCGCAGCTACTTCTGGCCGATGAGGTCCAGCGCGACGTCCACGATCATGTCTTCCTGGCCGCCGACCATGCGGCGCTTGCCCAGTTCCATGAGGATGTCGGTGGTCGGGATGCCGTAGCGCTCGCTGGCGGCTTCGGCATGGCGCAGGAAGCTGGAGTACACCCCGGCGTAGCCCAGCGAGAGGGTCTCGCGGTCCACGCGCACCGGGCGGTCCTGCAGCGGGCGGACCAGGTCGTCCGCGGCGTCCATGAGGGTTGGCAAATCGCAGCCGTGCTCGAAGCCGTACTTGTCCGCGGCGGCGATGAACGCCTCCAGCGGGGCGTTGCCCGCTCCTGCGCCCATGCCTGCCAGCGACGCGTCCACCCGGTTCGCGCCGTGCTCCACGGCGGTCAGCGAGTTCGCGATGCTCAGCGACAGGTTCTCATGCGCGTGGATGCCGATCTCGGTGGTCGGATCCAGCACCTGGCGGAAGGCGTCGACGCGTTCGCCCACGCCCTTCGGGGTCAACGCTCCGCCGGAGTCCACCACGTACACGCAGGTCGCGCCGTAGCTTTCCATGAGCTTGGCCTGGCGGGCCAGCTCGGCCGGCTCGGTCATGTGGGACATCATCAGGAAGCCGACGGTGTCCATGCCCAGCTCGCGCGCGGCGGCGATGTGCTGCGCGGAGACGTCGGCTTCGGTGCTGTGGGTCGCGATGCGCACCACGGTGGCGCCGGCCGAGTTGGCGGCCTTGAGATCCGTGATGGTGGCGATGCCCGGCAGCGCCAGGGTGGCGACCTTGGCGTTCTTCACCGCGGCGGCCACCGCGGAGATCCACTCCAGGTCGGTGTGGGCGCCGAAGCCGTAGACGCAGGAGGAGCCGTTGATGCCGTCGCCGTGCGCCACCTCGATGGAGGCGACCCCTGCCTTGTCCAGGGCGGTGGCGATGGCGACTGCCGACTCGACGCTGTACTGGTGGCGGATGGCGTGCATGCCATCGCGCAGGGTGACATCTGAGATGTAGAGCTTGCTCATGCCCGGGCCTCCTGGAGTTCTGGGTTTTCTGCGGTGGTTGAGTGGTGCTGCGCCCAGCGTTCGGCCACGGCCATGGCCGCCGAGGTCATGATGTCCAGGTTGCCCGCGTAGGCCGGCAGGTAGTGCGCCGCACCGGTGACCTCGAGCATCACGGTGACGCGCACGCCGGTGAAGTTGCCCGATTCCGGCAGGTGCAGCGGGTTCTCCTCGGTGAAGGTCTCGAACTGCACAGCCTGCTTGAGCTGGTAGCCCGGGACGTAGCCCTGCACCTTGGTGGCCATCTCAAGGATCGAGGATTCGATCTGGCCCAGGTCCGGATCGCCCTCCACCAGCGCGTAGACGGTGTTGCGCATGAGCATCGGTGGCTCGGCCGGGTTCAGGATCATGATGGCCTTGCCGCGGCCCGCGCCGCCGATGTCCACCAGCGCCTGCGAGGTGGTCTCGGTGAATTCGTCGATGTTGGCGCGGGTGCCCGGGCCTGCGGAGCGCGAGGAAACCGAGGAAACGATTTCCGCGTAGCGCACCGGGGCGACGGCGCTGATGGCCGCGACCATCGGCACGGTGGCCTGGCCGCCGCAGGTGACCATGTTCAGGTTCGAGTCATCCAGGTGGTCTTCCAGGTTGACCACCGGGATGCAGGACGGGCCGACGGCGGCAGGGGTCAGGTCAAGGACGCGGACCCCGGTGTCCTTCAGCTTCTCCCAATTGGCGCGGTGCGCGCCGGCGCTGGTCGCGTCGAAAACGATCTTGATGTCCTTGAAGTTCGGCAGCGCCAGCAGCCCGTCGATGCCCTCAGCGGTGGTGGCCACCCCGAACTTGGCCGCGCGGCGCAGACCGTCGGATTCCGGGTCGATGCCGACCATGGCGCCCATTTCCAGGCGCGTCGAGCCGCGCATGACCTTGATCATCAAATCGGTGCCGATGTTGCCGGAGCCGATGATGGCCACCGGCCAGCGATTGTGCTGTTCCATTAGTTCTCCTCGTGCGTGATGCGGACCTGTCCCAGGCCCTGGATGGTTGCCACCGCGTTGGCTCCGGCGGGGAAGTCGACCATGGGGCCCAGCGCCCCGGTCATTAGGATTTCTCCGCCGCGCAGCGGCCGGCCGAGCGAAGCCATGCGGCGCACCAGCCAGAGCGCGGCGCGGTACGGGTGGCCTAGACAGGCGGCGCCGGATCCGACCGAGCGGACCTTGCCGTTGACTTCCATGGCCATGCCGACGGCCGACAAGTCCAGCGCCGTGGGCAGCACCGGCACCGTGCCGGTGACGATCTGCCCGCAGGAGGCGTTGTCCGCAATCGTGTCCAGAATCGAGATATCCCAGTTCTCGATGCGGGAGCCGACGATTTCAATGGCCGGAAGCAGGTGGTCCACCGCGGAGATCAGCTCGTTGATGGTGGTGTCCGGGTGCGGCAGGTCCTTGTTCAGGACCAGCGCGATTTCCGCCTCGACCCGCGGCTGCAGCACCGCGTTGGCGGCCAGCGGCTCGCCGTCGGCCAGGCACATGTCTGCGAACAGCACCCCGAAATCAGGCTGGTTCACACCCATTTGGGCCTGGACGGCCGGCGAAGTGAGTCCGATCTTGCGGCCGACGACACGGCGCCCGGCGCTGATCGCGTGGTCCTCATTCAGGCGCTGGACCTCGTAGGCGGCTTCGATGCCGCCGGCTGCCAGCTCGTCGCGGATGGGGCTGATGGCAACGCCGTTGAGTTCAGCCTCGCGCAGACGCAGGGCGAGATCCGCCAGTGCCGTGGACTGTGCGCGAACCGTTTGAGTGTGTGTAGTCATCCGTCCTCCAAAGTGAAACTCCAGTATCTACAGCTCGCTTCGAGGCGTGATTCTGTTGTCTCAGAGAGCGGGATAAATAAATTGAAACTAGTTCTAGTTTTTCTCTGTAGTGACGTGTACAGTGAATGAAAACGAAGACGTGGTTCACATCACATGGAAGTTTTGCAGCAGCTTCCGCGAGGTGGACACAAGCATGGCCTGCGCAGCGAAGCGCAGTAGAAGACCTGAATCCCTTTTCCCAGGAAGGTTTCCAAATGAGCGTTCTGACCTCTGCCCCAACCCTTGTCCCGACCGTTCAGGCCACCACCCAGGCGCCGTCCATGGTCTCCCGGATGACGATGATCATGGAGGCCTTCGAGCCGCAGGATGCTCGCTTGCTTCTGGACGAGATCACCGTCCGTGCAGGCCTTCCGCGGTCCACGACCCACCGCATCCTCGACCAGCTGGTGCAGCTCGGATGGCTGGAGCACGCCCCCGACGGCTATGGCATGGGGTGGCGCTCGCTGAAGTACCGCAACAACGACTCGATCAGCAGCCGCATCCGCGCTGAAGCTGCGCCGCTGCTGCACGATCTGCAGATCCGCACCGGCAAGGTGGTGCACCTCGCGGTGCTCGAGGGCGCGAACATCCGCTATCTGGATAAGCTGGGCGGCCCGACCGCGGTGAACATCCCGTCCCGCGTGGGCGGCGTCAACCCCGCCCACGGAACCGCACTGGGCAAGTCGATGCTGGCGTGGATGGACCCGGAGGACCTGGACGAGATTTTCGCCAACGGCCTGCCCGGGGTCACCGGCAAGACGCTGACCGACTCGACCTTGCTGTACTCGGAACTCGCCCGCATTCGACGCCGTGGGGGACTGGCCTACGAATCCGGCGAGAGCTATGAGGGTATCACCTGCGTGGCAGCGGCCATCCGCGTTCGCCGCAAGCCGGTTGCCGCCTTGTCGCTCGTGGGGCGAGGCCGCGACTCCATGGAGCTGGTGGCTCCGCTGGTCCAGCAGGCTGCGCATCGAATCTCCGAAGCGCTGAGCGCTCCGGCCTCCATGACCGCCTGACTCGCACCCGGCGGCGCTCCGCTCGTTGACCGGCATCGCATGTATGCTGCCAGCCCCTGCTCCACGGAAGTCTGGCAGCATTTCCAGTCGTTCGGTATTTTGCGCGGGCAATAAGGCGATAACGGGACGCGAACCACCGTAACCTTGAAGAAAGCAAGGTGACGCTGGAAAGAGGTGGTCCCCATGGCCAAGAAAAAGAAGAAGCCGCAACGCAAGCAGGGGCATCCGGCGAAGGTCAACGCCAACGTGATGTCGCTGGCCCATGCAAAGGTCAAGCGGGGTCTCGACGCGCTGACGCCGGACTACGTGCGGTGGTACGAGCAGACCTACCAGGGCACCGGTGCGGTGGAAATGGATCTGATGGCGGTGCGCGATTCGCTGAGCTTCTACGCGGATCTCGTTGGTTTGGATTCGGTGACGGATTTCGATCCCCAGGCAATCGTGGCCATTGTCCACGGCTTGGTTGAGCGCGAGGAGCACCGCGAGGACCAGAAGCACCTCGGCATGATCCTGTCCGAGGCCTGGATTTCCTACAGCCTGTTCCTCGAAGAGTCCGGACTCTGGAAGCATCACGCCAGAGAGCTGGAGATGCTGCGCGACGGCCTGCACAGCACGCAGTTCTCGTTCAACGGGGGGCCTGGAATCGGCGGGATCTTCGAGGAAGAAGCCGAGCTGAGCACGGAAGAACGCGAGGCCGCTGCGAAAGCGCAGTTCGATGCCATGCCGGTAGTCGCGCTCGGGCACGCGATGGCCGCGTGGGTTGTCCAATCGCCGGAACGCCGGTGGGACTCCAATGATCCGCAGCCTTTCATCCAGTCCGCCATGCAGGAGCTGGAAGCATCAATTCCCTCCGGAATTACCGGCGAACGCCGTGAGATCATCATGGGTTATGTCTTCATGAGCCTGGTTATGGCAGGGGTGCTGAGCCTCGATTTCGGCCAGCCGCAGCTCATGGAGAATGCCGAGGGATTCGCGACGGCCGAAGGTGACGTGGGCCTGGGTGCCACCTATCTGCTGGTGCGTTCGATGGTCCAGCTGCTGATCGCGACGCCGGAAGAAGGCAACGAGGAAGCCGACGAAGTTTGGGATCTGACGCTGGGCTGGCTTACCGCAGCCCAGGACGGCGAGCCCCATTTGGTGGCGGAAGATCGGTACCCGGACCGCAGCGAGGAAGTCTGGGCGAAGGCCCACGCACGAATGCGGGAAATGATTGATCTGGGAATCGTCGAATCCGGCGACTACTACACGGTGCCGCCCATGGTGCAGACCATTCTGGCAGACCTGGAAGACGAGGATCTGGGCCCCGAAGACGACGAGGAATCACTCTACGGCGACGCCGCGGACTGGGAGGAAGAAGAGCTGTTCCGCCCCGCACGCACCGAGCCGTATACCGGGAAGGTCCTGCAGCTGAAGCTCGGACTGCGGGATACCAAGCCGCCGATCTGGCGCCGGGTGCTGGTGCCTATGGACCTGCACCTCGGCGACCTGCATGACATCATCCAAGCCGCCTTCGACTGGGACAACACCCACCTGCACATCTTCCGCACCGGACTCTACGACGGAACCAGCTACGGGGCGGACATCCCCGAGCTGGAAGTCGACGTCGATGAAACCGCGGCCCTGGTTTCGGAGGTGCTCAAGGCCGAGAACGACAGGCTGGAGTACAGCTACGACTTCGGCGACGACTGGCGGGTGCGCATCGACGTGGAGAAGGTCCTCGACGGGGACGGGGAATTCCTGCCGCGGTGCACCGGAGGCCGGCGCTTCTCGCCGCTGGAGAACTCGGGCGGAACCGAGGGGTGGGACGCCAAAATGGACATCATCCGGGACGCTGGGCATCCGGAACACGAGGAAGTCCAGGAGTGGCTGGCCGACACGTATTTTGAGATCCCGGATCCTGCGGAGTTCACCATTGAATCGGTCAACGAACGGCTGATGGCGGAGTTCTAAGACTCCAAGCCGTCGTTGGCCCCGCAGCGCCCAACTTCCCTTGGGCCGCGTTGTGACCCGGTATTCAAGCCGGCAAAAGATCCCCTTGGACCTGCTGTGATGCAGGTCCAAGGGGATCTTTGGTGTTGACGTTACGGCTTGCGCTGGATGAACACCACGGTGTCTTCAAGGGTGGCCGGATTCCCATTCGGGTCGGTGATCTCCCGTTCAACGACCTCCGCCTGCAGGATGTTCCAAGCATCGGAATCCAGCTGCAGCGCTTCGAGCTCGGTATCCGGCTGCGGGAAAGCAGGAACGTCGCCGTCGAAGGCCGGGGCGAAGGACGGGCGTGCGGCGTGGGACAGCGCCAGCAGATGCCCGCCGGGTGCCACCAGCTGTGCGGCTCTGCGCAGGATCTCGGCGCGCGCGAACTCGAACGGCGCTTGGAAGAAGCTCAGCGTCACTAGGTCGAAGGTCTGGGAGGTATTCCATTCGGACAGGTCCGCGGCGATGAAGGTGGCCTGCGGCTCGGTGAAGCCGTGCTTCGTAGCGTCCTGCCGGGCGCGTTCCACAGCGGTCGGGGAGATGTCGACGCCGGTGGCCTGCCATCCCCGCGATGCCATCCACATCACGTCGCCGCCCTCGCCGCTGCCCAGGTCCAGGGAGGTGCCCGGGGCCAACGGTGCGACCAGACGCTCAATGACCTGGTTGACCTTCCCTGACCAGACGCGCTCTGAACCGCCGTAGTGCTTCTCCCAGAACTCGACTCCGCGAAGCTCCTCGGTATCGTGATGGTGGTCCATGCCTGCATTCCCCTTAGTCCGTAGCCGATGGGTCGTCATCAACGATCCTAGGCGCAGGCGGCGGGCCGGGCGAGGCAGTTTGCGCCACCGGCAAAAACCCATACGTTGCCTACCGTGCGCTGACCTTTCCGAAGAGCCGGGCAATGGACGCCAGGATCATCGGCCGGCAGGCAGCCCAGGCGGCCGCGGTGGCCATGATGGCCACGGCGAACAGCCACAGACCGGTCCAATTGTCGGCGAACGCGGTCGGATCCGTGGAACCCTGGGCTGCGAACATGTGGTTCAGGTTGCGCAGGGCCCCAGTGGACAACACCAGCGCCACATGCACCACGATGAACAGCGCGAAGTAGAGCATGGTGGGGAAGTGCAGCGCGCGGGCCACTTCGATCGGATAGCGCTTGGTCAGCGCCGTCGCGTTCTTGGGCCAGAACGCGCTGAGGCGGAATCCGGTGGCGGCCGCCAGCGGCGCGGCGATGAATACCGTCGCGAAGTAGGCCAGCTGCTGCAACGCGTTGTAGTTCACCCAGCCGTTCTCCGTGGGCCAATCCAGCGTCATGTACTGCAGTGCGGCGGAGATGGCGTGCGGGAAAACTTCCCAGGAGGTCGGGATGATTCTCATCCAGTGCCCGGAAGCGAACAACAGGACCACGAACACCAGGCCGTTAACCAGCCAGAGCAGGTCCAGGCTCTGGTGCAGCCACAGGTTGATGCTCACCTTGGGGCTGCGTTTCGAGGACCAATAGGCAGGCGGTTTGCGCTGGTGCCGGACCTGCAACCCTGTACGGATGATCAAGACCATCAGGAACAGGTTGAAGAAGTGGTTCCAGGCCAGCCATCCCGGGATCCCCACGGGTGCCGATTCGGGCAGGTGGTATTCGCCCGGGTAGCGGGCGATGAAGCTGGAGATCGCGTCGAACCCGACGAACCAGCGGGCCAGCAGGACGACCGCGGTGGCCATGCCCAGTGCGCAGAAGGCGCCCAGCACCCCGGCCAGCACCCACTGCCTGGTGGTCAGCGGGCCGTGGCGCTTCGGCTCGGACTTCCTGGGTGCCGCCGTGGCAGCCGCGGCAGGCCTTGCTGGGGCAGTTGCCGGGGCGAGCGGCTTGCGCGGCTGTGGTGCCGCAGTCGGCTTGGCCGATGCGGCCGCCGCTGGGGCAGGCGCTGGCGCGGGCTCGGCAACCGAGGCTGCCGCCGCAACGGGCTGGGTCAACTTAGCCTGGGGTTCAGGTGCTTCGGGCTTCGCCACACGTGCCGCGGCAGGTTTGGTCGGCGTTGCCGGTGCGACGGGTTCCTGCGCAGCGGGGGCTGCGGGCTGTGCGGGTACAGTGCTCTTGGGGGCAGGAGTCGCCGGAGCCGAGTGGGCCGGAGCGGCCGAGACCGGAGGCCATAGCTGGCCGCCGGGTGTCCGGGGCAGCCCGCGGCGTAGCTTCTCCGCCGGAGCGGATTCAGCGGCCGGATCGGCCGATGCCTGGACCTCAGGGGCAGATGGTTCGGAAGCTACCGTGCCAGCTGACGCGGCGACGGCCGGTTCTGCGGCGGGCGCGACTTCCGCCGGCAGGGAGGCAGCTTCGGTTGCATCGGCCAAACCGGCCGACGCCACGGACCTTTCCGCCGGAGGCCAAGACTCCCCGCCCGGCACACGCGGCAGACCGCGACGCAGGGTGCCTGCTACTGCAGCCGCCGGGGAAGCGGACTGCACCGGTGGCGCAGGAGCCTCAACCACCGGATTCCCGGCCGCAGGACTGTCCACAGTGGAACTTTCGGCGGCGGGACCTTCGACAGCGGGAGCCGTGGCGGATGGCTGCGCGGCATCGAGCTGGCCGGGATCGGCAGGGAGCGCTTCGGAGGCCGCGGCCAGGAACTTGGCAGGAGGCCACGGTTCGCCGCCGGGAATGCGCGGCAGCCCCTGGCGCGGCAGACGAGTCGGGGTGCTCATGGCTACCGGCCCTTCGCGGCTTCCAGCGCCGCGATCAGCTGCGGAACCACCTTGAACACGTCGCCGACCACGCCGAAGTCGGCGATGTCGAAGATCGGTGCGTCGGCGTCCTTGTTGATGGCCACGATGGTCTTGGCGGTCTGCATCCCCGCCTTGTGCTGGATGGCCCCGGAAATTCCCAGCGCCACATACAGCTGCGGGGAGACCGAGACGCCGGTCTGGCCAACCTGCGCTGCATGGGGAACGAAGCCCGCATCCACTGCGGCGCGGGATGCGCCCACGGCGGCCCCCAATGCATCGGCCAGCTGCTCCACCAGCGCGAACTGCTCCGCGCTGCCCAGACCGCGGCCGCCGGAGACCACCCGGTCCGCAGAACGCAGTTCCGGGCGAGAGGAAGTCGACTCGATGGTCTCCAGGTTGGTGACCTCGATGTCCGGCTTGCCGCTGGCGGCGACCTCCAATGCGGTGGACTGCTCCGGCTGCGCGTCGGCGCGGGTCTCGATGCTGCCCACCCGCACGGTGATCACCGGAGCGCCGAAGGTTGGGGCGCTGGTGGTGGAGAAGCTTCCGCCGTAGATCGCATGCGATGCGACAACACCCTGGTCATCCCGGGAAACTCCGACGGCGTCGACGCTCAGCGAGGCCCGCGCGCGCACGGCGAAACGGGCCGCGACCTCGCGGCTGGAGTCGGTGTGGCCGGCCAGGACCGCCTGCGGCTGGACCAGAGCGGCGGCTGCCTGCAGGGCATCCACCAGCGGGACGGTCGGCCGGCCCTCCAACGGCACCGTCAGCACCTGGACGGCCCCGGAGGAGCTGGCCTGCGCCGCCAGCGCGGGCAGGGCCTGCGCCGGCCCGGACACCAGTGCCACGGGGGTTCCCACGGCCGCCGCGGCGCCCAGCAGCTCGGCATGGTTCTTGGCCAAGGCGGGACCCGGCGCGGTTTCCAGGAGAACGAGAATTGAATCGGTGGCAAAAGTTGTCATGAGTGTTCTCCGTTCACGCCAGGTTGTTCTTGACCAGGAAATCGGCCAGGGCGTTGCCCGCCTCGCCGTCATCGGTGATGACGGTGCCGGCCTCGCGTGGCGGCTTCTTGGCCACCGAGAGCATGATGGTCCTCGCTGTGTCCGCCGGCAGCGGGTCGATGCCCAGGTCCGCCAGGCCGAGGGCCTCGATCGGCTTCTTCTTGGCGGCCATGATGCCCTTGAAGTTCGGGAACCGCGCATCGGGCAGGGACTCGGTGATGGAGGCGATGGCCGGCAGGGGCACCTTGATCTGGGCGCGGACACCGTCGAATTCGCGGGATCCTTCCACAGCCTCCGGGCTGATCCGGACTTCGGAGAGTCCCGTGGCGGCCGGCAGGTCCAGCAGCTCGGCCAGCATGGCGGGAAGCACCCCGGCGGCGCCGTCGGTGGACATGTTGCCGGTCAGGACCAGATCGTAGTTCCCGCGGCGCAGCGCGGCGGCCAAGGTGTCTGCGGTGAGCAGGAGGTCGGCGCCGAGCAGCTGCTCGTCACTGATGTGCACTGCGGACGCTGCCCCCATGGCCAGGGCCTTGCGCAGGGTTGCCTGAGCGGAATCCGGGCCCATGGTCAGCACGGTGATCTCCGTTCCCGGGGTGCCGTCGGCGTACTTGAGCGCGACTTCCAGGGTGCGCTCGCCGATTTCATCGAGGACTGCCTCGGATGCCACTCTGTCCGCCAAACCGGTTTCCAGATTCAGCAGCCGGTCCGCCCCCGTGTCGGGGACTTCCTTGATCAGAACAGCGATCTTCATCAATCTCTCCTCAGCTAATCGCCACGCGCTGCACGCAGCCCGGTGGTTGTCGGGCCGCTGTCGGGCGGTCGAGGATGCCGACCGCCAAATGAAGCATGTGTTGTAAAACACAATACTGATTAATGCCGCCTGGTGTCGGATTGCGGGTCGTGGTTCACCGTCATGTCATGGAAAAGGCGAGGTGAAGCGGGAATCGCCGGCAGGGGGAGGAGGGGCGCGCGGGGCTCGGAGCCGCTAGCTTCTTCAGGTCGCCGCGGAACGCTGTTCCAGCAGGGTGCGGATGCCGTCGAAGTGGTGTGCCATCAGCGCTTGGGCGGTCTGGACGTCCTTGGCGATGACCGCATCCAGGATGCGCCGGTGGCCGCGGGCGGTCTCGACCAGTATTTCCTGGTCGTGCGGGAAGTTGCTGATTGAATCGTGGATCGAGTGGTAGACGTCCCAGAAGACGCCCATCAGGTTGGAGAGCAGCCGGTTGTCCAGCGGTTCGAAGAGGATCTGGTGGAACTGGCGGTCCGCTTCGGTGAATCCCTCGCCGGCGGCGGCGTGCTGCTCCATCTGCTGCACGCAGTCGCCCAAGCGCTGCAGGTGGTTTTCGGTGGCGGAGGCGATGGCGATGCCGATCAGTCCGGTTTCCAGGGCTTGGCGCACGTCGACCAGTTCGCTGGCGCTCTGGCCGTTCTGGCGCAGCGACATCTGGCCGCGGAAGGATAGCGTGTCGTAGAGGGCGCTGAGATTTTCCTCGGCGACGAACATGCCGAAGCCGTGGCGGGTGTCGATGATGCCCTGAGCCTGGAGTACCTTGATCGCCTCGCGCAGGGAGTTGCGTCCGACGCCCAGCTCGGCCATGAGTTCCTGCTCGGTGGGCATGGGATCGCCCGGAGCCAGGTTGCGATCGAGAATGATCCCCGTGATGTCGTTCGTCAGAGCGCGAAGGCGAGATCTGGCGTCGGATCGCCGAGCGGCTGTACTCATATTTCGGGTTTCCTTTCCGGGGGCTTCGGTGCGGAATGTGATGCTGTTGACGAAATTGCGTGATTCCTATTACAGTCTAATCCATAGATCGGACATCCCACGTCCGACGAACAGACATTTTTCTCTCGGAGGTGGAAAACAATGCCGATCAAGGACGTGGCAAACAAATCCATGGAACGTCGAAATTTCCTCAAGATCAGCGGCATGATCGGTGCCGCGGCGGTCTTCTCGTCAACCCTCGCCGCCTGCTCCTCGGGCGACACCGGCACCAGCACCGGCGCTGATGCCAGCGGCGCGGCAGGATCCCTGGCGCTCACCGCCGGCATCTCCTACGCGCTGTCGACCGGCTTCGACCCGATGACCTCGTCGGGCGCGACCCCGTTCGCCGCCAACATGCACATCTTCGAAGGCCTGGTCGACCTCCACCCGGCAACCCGCGAGCCGTACCTGGCCCTCGCCGCGGCCGATCCGAAGCAGGTCAACGACACCACCTGGGAAGTCGAACTGCGCAAGGACGCGAAGTTCCACAACGGCGAGCCGGTGACCGTGGACGACGTGGTCTACTCCTTCGAGCGCGTGCTGGATGAGAAGAACGCTTCGCTGTTCGCCCAGTTCATCCCGTTCATCAAGTCGGTCAAGGCCAAGGGAGATTCCGCCGTGACCTTCACGCTGAACTACGCCTTCCCGCTGTTCCCGACCCGCATCTCCGTGGTCAAGGTCGTCCCGAAGGCCGTTGCCTCCAAAGATCAGGCAGGCTTCGACGCCAAGCCAATCGGCTCCGGCCCGTACAAGTTCGTCTCGGCGACCAAGGACGACAAGATCGAGTTCGCCAAGTTCGCTGACTACAACGGCAAGTACGCCGCCAAGGCCGACACCATGACCTGGTTCCTGCTCTCGGACGCCGCGGCCCGCGTGACCGCCATGGAGTCCGGCCGCGTCGCAGCCATCGAGGACGTGCCGTACCTGGACGTAGACCGCCTGAAGTCCAAGGTCAACGTCGAGTCCGTGCAGTCCTTCGGGCTGCTGTTCCTGATGTTCAACTGCGAGCAGAAGCCGTTCACCGACGTCCGCGTCCGCCAGGCCCTGCACTACGCGCTGGACACCGAATCGATCATCAAGACCGCGCTGCTGGGCAACGCCAAAGCCGCGACCTCCTACGTGCAGGACACCCATCCGCAGTACGTGAAAGCCGACACCGTCTACACCTACGACCCGGCCAAGGCCGAGTCGCTGCTCAAGGAAGCCGGCGTCACCTCGCTGAACTTCGAGCTGCTGACCACCGACACCTCCTGGGTCAAGGACATCGCCCCGCTGATGCTCGAATCCTGGAACAAGCTGCCGGGCGTCACCGTGACCATGCAGAACCTGCAGTCCGGCGCGCTGTACGCGGATAACGTGGACGCCGGCAAGTTCACCGTGGTGGCCGCCCCGGGCGACCCGTCGGTCTTCGGCAACGACCTGGACCTGTTGCTGTCCTGGTTCTACCGCGGCGACGTCTGGCCGAAGAACCGCTTCCGCTGGACCGGTACCGCCGAGTACAAGGAACTGCAGAAGAACCTGGACGCCGCGGTGAAGGCCAAGGACGAGGCCGGCGCCAAGGCCGCCTGGGCCAAGGCCATCAACCTGGTCGCCGCGCAGGTGCCGCTGTACCCGATCCTGCACCGCCAGCTGCCAACGGCCTGGGACTCGGCCAAGCTCGATGCCTTCCAGCCGCTGCCGACCACCGGAATCTCCTTCGTCGGAGTTGCACCGAAGGGCTAGCGCCTTCCTGCTTCGATGAAGGCCTCGTGCAGGGCGCCGCGTCCGGCCGCACCCGGGTGCGGCGCCCTGCACACCCGCCGAAATATTCTTCCCCAAAACCCAACGGAGTCATTGCGTGGGAAATTTCCTGAACTTGCTGCTGCGCCGCCTGGCGGCGCTGCCGGTGATGATTTTGGGCATCTCGCTGCTGGTGTTCATCATCCTCAAACTCGCCCCCGGCGATGAGGCGACCAGCGCGCTGGGCGAAGGCGCCAGCGCCGAGGCCAAAGAGGCCTACCGCGAGGAGCGCGGCCTGGACGACCCGCTATTCATCCAGTACTTCTCCTTCCTGGGCCGCCTGATCCGCTTGGACTTCGGCGTGACCACTCCGCCGGCCCAGCCGGTCTCCGAGATGATCGCCAAGGCGTTCCCGCTGACCCTGCAGCTGACCTTCCTGGGCGTCATCATCGCCGTGGTCATCTCCCTCATCTTCGGCGTCATCGGCGCGCTGTACCGCGACAAGTGGCCGGACCAGCTGGTGCGCATCTTCTCCATCGCGGCCATTGCCACCCCGTCCTTCTGGCTTGGCATCCTGCTGATCCAGTGGCTGGCCCTGGGTGAGAACCCGCTGTTCCCCTCCGGCGGCGCGGCCCCGGCCGGATCCGGTGCGGGAACCTGGCTGCAGCACATGGCGCTGCCGGCCCTCGCGCTGGCCATCCCGGTCTCCGCCTCGCTGATCCGCGTGGTGCGCACCTCGATGGTGGAGGAGCTGGACCGCGACTATGTCCGCACCGCCATCGGCAACGGAGTGCCGCGCAACGAGGTCATCAGCCGCAACGTGCTGCGCAATGCGCTGGTCACCCCGGTGACCGTGCTGGGCCTGCGCATCGGCTACCTGCTCGGCGGCGCGGTGGTCATCGAAATGATCTTCTCGCTGCCCGGCATGGGCCAGCTGATCATGAACGGCATCACCAACCAGGACACCAACCTGGTCCAGGGCGTGGTGCTGGCCATCGCGATCACCTTCGTGCTGGTGAACATCGTCGTCGACCTGCTCTACCTGCTGATCAACCCGCGTATTAGGACGGTGTAGCAAATGACCATCATGGCACCGCGCAACAAGCTCGTGGCGCGCCTGAGCGACTCGGGCGCACGCTTCAAGTCACTGACGCTGGGTTCGAAAATCGCCCTGGCCTTCCTGCTGGTCATCGGCATCATCGCGGTCATCGCGCCGCTGATCGCCCCGCACGACCCGCTGGCCACCGGAATCCCCGCCCAGCCGCCCAGCGCCGAGAACCCCTTCGGCACCGACCGCCTGGGCCGAGACATCTTCTCGCGCCTGCTCTACGGCGCCCAGTCCTCGCTGCTCGTGGGCCTCGGCTCGGTAGCGCTGGCCCTGCTGGCCGGCGGCCTGCTCGGCTCGCTGGCGGCCACCGGCTCCAAGTGGGCCAACGAGACCATCATGCGCATCATGGACATGCTCATGGCGTTCCCGGGCATCGCCCTGGCCGCCGCGCTGCTGGCTTCGCTGGGCAACACCCTGCCGGTCATCATCATCTCCATCGCCGTGATCTACACCCCGCAGATCGCCCGCGTGGTGCGCGCCAACGTGCTGGCCCAGTGGGGCGAGGACTACGTGCGCGCCGAACGCGTGATCGGCGCCGGACGCTTCTTCATCCTCATCACCCACGTGGTGCGCAACTGCGCCGCCCCGGTGCTGGTGTTCGCCACCGTGATGGTCGCCGACGCGATCATCCTCGAAGCCTCGCTATCCTTCCTCGGAGCGGGCATCCAGGACCCGGCCCCGAGCTGGGGCAACGTGATCTCCTACGGCCGCACCCTGGTGCTCAACGGCGCATGGTGGGCCACCACCTTCGCCGGTTTGACCATCTTGCTGACCGTGCTGGCGCTGAACATCCTGGCCGAAGGAATGACCGACGCGCTGGTCAACGTCAAGGGCTCGGCCAAGAAGAAGGCCGCCGGCGAGGAAAAGGCGCAGGTTGCCAAGCAGGCAGCTGACACCGCCGAAGCCGAACGCCTGGAAGCCGAACTCGCCGCGCTGGCCCGCACCGAGGCCGCGCGCACCGACCGCCTGGTGCTCGACGAGTCCTCCGGGGCCCCGCGCACCATCCTCGAGGTCAAGAACCTGTCCATCCGCTTCCCGGAACGCTACGAGGACACCCCGATCGTGCAGAACGTGTCATTCTCGGTGCGCGAGGGCGAGACCATGGCGCTGGTCGGGGAATCCGGCTGCGGCAAGTCCATCACCTCGCTGGCCATCATGGGCCTGCTGGGCCCCAGCGCCAAGTTGTCGGGCTCCATCACCTTCGAGGGCCGCGAGCTGCTGCCGGCCACCGCCGACGGCGGAACCCTGGCCGGGGACGACAAGGTCTACAAGGGCCTGCGCGGCGAGCAGATCGCCATGGTCTACCAGGATGCGCTGTCTAGCCTGAACCCCTCGATGCTCGTGGGCGACCAGCTGCGCCAGCTGACCCGCCGCGGCGGGCGCAAGAGCCCCGAGGAGCTGCTGACCCTGGTGAAGCTGGATGCGGCGCGGACCATGAAGTCCTACCCGCACGAGCTCTCCGGCGGACAGCGCCAGCGTGTGCTGATCGCCATGGCCCTCTCGCGCAGCCCCAAGCTGGTGGTCTGCGACGAGCCGACCACCGCGCTGGACGTCACCGTGCAGAAGCAGGTCGTGGACCTGCTCAACGAGCTGCGCGAGCAGCTAGGCTTCGCGATGGTCTTCGTCTCCCACGACCTGGCCCTGGTGGCCTCGCTGGCGCACCGTGTCACCGTGATGTACGCCGGACAGGTGGTCGAATCCGGGCCGATCAGCGACGTGCTGATCGCCCCGCACCACGAATACACCCGCGGCCTGCTTGGCGCGGTGCTCTCCATCGAGTCGCAGGCCGACCGCCTGCACCAGATCCCCGGCACCGTCCCCAGCCCGTACGACTTCGCCGACGGCGACCGCTTTGCCGAGCGCTCCCAGCGCCCGGATGCCGACCCGGATGCGCACCTGGCCTTCGTGCCGGTGTCCGCCGGCAGCGAGCACCGTTGGGCAAGCCACCGCGGCGCGGGCGACACCCCGGTTGCAGAACAGTCAGGAGCAGCGCGATGAGCACCACCAATCGCCATCCGGTCATCGAACTGAAGGACATCCACGTCCACCACAAGATCCGCGGGTCAAAGCTCTTCTCCCCGCGGCTGGTCAAGGCAGTGAACGGCGTGGACTTCTCGGTGAGCCGCGGGGAAACCGTGGGCATCGTGGGCGAGTCAGGCTGCGGCAAGTCCACACTGGCCTCCGTGCTGGTCGGCCTGCAGGAGCCGACCAGCGGCACCGTCCTGTTCCAGGGCAAGGAAGTGGGCCGGCGCAACGCCGCCGCGCGCAAGAGCTTCGGCCGCTCGGTCGGCGTGGTCTTCCAGGACCCGGCCACCGCGCTGAACCCGCGCATGAGCATCATGGACACGCTCACCGATCCGCTGCGCGTGCACGGCATCGGCACCGCGGCCAGCCGCCGGGCCAAGGCCCTGGAGCTGCTCTCCGTGGTGGGCCTGCCGCCCTCGGCCGCCTCCGCGCTGCCCAGCCAGGTCTCCGGCGGCCAGCGCCAGCGTGTGGCCATCGCCCGCTCGCTGGCCCTTGAGCCCGAAGTCATCGTCGCGGACGAGCCGACCAGCGCGCTGGACGTCTCAGTGCGCGCACAGGTGCTGAATCTGCTCACCGACCTGAAGGCGCAGCTGAACCTGGGCATGGTGTTCATCTCCCACGACATCCAGACCGTGCGCTACGTTTCGGACCGCATCTGCGTGATGAACGCCGGGCAGATCGTGGAAGAGGGCGACGCGGCGCAGGTCTTCGACACCCCGACCAACGACTATACCCGCACCCTGCTCGGCGCCGCCCCCGAGCTGCTGGAGCACTAGCCGCCGGCATCCTTGCGGGCACAGAAGAATTCGACCCGGCGTCCGCCGGATCATCAGTAGAAAGAACAAGTTTCGTGGCATTTGCGAACAACCCCAAGTACACCGGCGTCATCCCGCCGGTAGTCACCCCGCGCACCGCCGAGGGCGCCATCGACGTGCCGGGCCTGCGCTCGGTCGTGGAGCACCTGGTTACTGGGGGAGTGACCGGCCTGTTCGTGCTCGGCTCCTCCGGCGAGGTCCCCTACATGACCAACGCCGAACGCGAGCTGGCGGTCTCCACCATCGCCGAGGCCAACAACGGCCGCGTGCCGCTGATCGTCGGCGCCAACGAGCAGACCACGCAGCGCGTCATCGAGGAGGGCCGCCGCATGATCGAGCTCGGCGCCCAGGCGCTGGTGGTCACCACCCCGTACTACGCGCTGTCCAACGCCGCGGAGATCGAGGCGCACTTCCGCATCATCCACGCCGCCCTGGACACCGACATCTTCGCCTACGACGTGCCGGTGCGCACCCACGTGAAGCTGCCGCTGGACGTTGCGGTCCGCCTGGCCAAGGACGGGGTGATCGTGGGCGTGAAGGACTCCTCCGGCGACGACGTCTCCTTCCGCCAGCTGCTGCTGGCCACCAAGGACATTGAGGGCTTCTCGGTCTTCACCGGCCACGAGGTCGTGGTGGACGGCGCGCTGCTCGGTGGCGCGCACGGCGTGGTGCCGGGCCTGGGCAACGTGGATCCGGCAGGCTACCGCCGCCTGTTCGACGCCGCCGTGGCCGGCGACTGGGCGCAGGCGGCCAAGGAGCAGGACCGCCTGGCCCGCGTCTTCGACATCGTCTACACCCCGGACTCCTCCCGCGTCTCCGGCGGTGCCGCAGGCCTGGGCGCCTTCAAGACCGCCCTGGTGGAAATGGGCATCATCGCCGGCAACACGATGAGCGCGCCGATGGCCGACCTCAACGTCTCCGAGGCCGCCGCCATCCGCGAGATCCTGGCCGAGACCGGCTTGCTGGGCGCCAAGTAGGTCCGCCCGGCATGCAGCACAATCCCCGCGGCGCCGGTGCGGTGATCGCCCTGGACCTGGGCGGCACCAAGATCGCCGGCGCCGTCATGGACCCGCAGGCCGGCATCCTGGCCTCGAGCGAACTGCCCACCCCTGCCACGCAGGGCGCCGGCGCGGTGCTCGAGGCCATGGCCCGGCTGGTCGCCGACCTGCGTTCGCGGACCGGGTGCCGCATCGACGGCCTGGGCCTGGGTGCGGCCGGGGTCATCGACCCGGCCACCGCCCGCGTGCTCTCGGCCACGGACACCATCTCCGGCTGGGCGGGCACCGACCTGGCCGGCCAGCTGCGCGAGCGCACGGGCCTGGAAACCCGGGCGGTCAACGACGTGCACGCGCACGGGCTGGGCGAAGCCCGGTTCGGTGCTGGCCGCGGCGCCCGCGAGGTGCTGCTGCTGGCCGTCGGTACCGGCATCGGCGGATCCCACCTCATCGACGGGCAGGCGCACTCCGGCGCGCACCACGTGGCCGGGCACATGGGCCACCTCGACTCCCCGCTGGCCGCCGGGATCCCGTGCTCCTGCGGGCGCACCGGGCACCTGGAAGCCATCGCCGCCGGGCCCGCCATCCACCGCCACTACCTGCGGCTGGGCGGCGACCCGGGCGCGGTCGACACCCGCGCGGTGGCCCGCCGGGCCGAATCCGGCGACGAGCTGGCCGTGGCGGCGCTGCGCGCCGGCGCACTGGCCGCGGGCATGGCCGCGGGGTCGCTGGCGAACATCCTCGACCCCGAGCTGGTCATCATCTCCGGCGGCATGGCCAACGCCGGGGCCGCCTGGTGGCAGTGGCTGCGCGAAGGCTACGCCGCCTCCGCGATCGACTCACTGCAGGGCACGCAGCTGGTGCCCGCGCAGCTGGGCACCAGCGCCGCCTTCTACGGCGCCGCGAGCCTGTTCTGGACCCCCGAAAGGACAACTCCCTGATGCTGCTGACTCCAGCCCAACTTGAAAGCCTGCGGGGCAAACTCATCGTTTCCGCGCAGGCCTACCCCGGCGAACCCATGCGGCTGCCGCAGACCATGGCGCAGGTGGCCGCCTCGGCGGTCGTCGGCGGTGCGGCAGCGGTGCGCGTGCAGGGCCTGGCGGATATCCAGTTCACCCGTTCCGCGGTGGAAGTCCCGGTCATCGGCCTGTTCAAGGACGGCCACGAGGGCGTGTTCATCACGCCCACCGTGCACCATGCGCTGGCAGTGGCGCAGGCCGGGGCGCACATCGTGGCGCTGGACGGCACCCGCCGCGAGCGGCCCGACGGGCTGAGTCTGGAGCAGACCATCCGCGCCGTGCACGAGAACAGCGGCGCACTGGTCATGGCCGACTGCGGTTCACTGGGCGATGCGCTGGCCGCGGCCGAGGCCGGAGCGGATTTGATCGGAACCACGCTGGCCGGATACACCGGTGAACGGGCGAAGACCGAGGGCCCGGACCTGGAGCTGATCTCCCAGATCGCTGGTGCCGGGCTGGACCGCCCGCTGGTCGCGGAGGGACGTATCCACACCCCGGCCCAGGCGCGCGCGGCCGTGGACGCCGGCGCTTTCGCCGTGGTCGTGGGCACCGCCATCACGCACCCGGCGACCATCACCTCCTGGTTCGGGGACGCACTAAGAGGCGGCTAGGATTGCGCGCAGCGCACCCTGACCCCCATCCCAGCGGGTGGAGCCCCGCACAGCTCCGCCCGCTGGGGTGTTTTCTCTTTTTAAGCGAATAATGCGATGACTGGTTATGAAATATTCATGATTTAAGATTAAAAGGCTTCTCAAGGTGACGCGGAACACCTAGGCTGGGGTGACATCCTACGTCTGATCTCCGACGAGGGATGGCATCGCAGTGCACCCCCAATGAGAGGAACATGCCCCCATGTCGCAGCCTTCCACCCGTACCCGCCGACGATCCCTTGCCCTGTCGGTGGCAGCATCCCTGCTGGTGCCGCTGTCGCTGGCCGCCCCGGCCCAGGCCTCCGGCTCGCTCAGCGAAGCCAACCCGGCCGCGGCCCCTGGCCAGTTCGAGGAACAGAACCTCGCGCAGGACCGCACCGACGCGAACTTCTTCTACCGCATCCCCGCCCTGGTCCATCTGGGCGACGGCGTCGTGCTGGCCTCCTGGGACGCGCGACCGGGCAGTGCGGCCGATGCGCCGAACCCGAACTCCATCGTCCAGCACCGCAGCGTCGACAACGGCAAGACCTGGGGTCCGATGACCACCGTGGCCGCCGGCTTCCCCGGCAGCGCCGCCGAAGGCAAGTACGGCTACTCTGATCCGAGTTACATTTTCGACAAAGAATCCGGAAAGGTCTTCAACTTCTTCGTCTATTCCAAGGACCAGGGCTTCCATGGCAGCACCTGGGGCCATGACGACAGCAACCGGCAGGTGATCAGTGCCGCTGTGGTCGAATCCTCGGATGGCGGCGAGACCTGGAGCGCGCCGCGGTTGATCACCGAAGTGGTCAAGCCCGGGGACGGGCCAGTTCCCGGTGCGGTGCGCAGCACCTTCGCCACCTCGGGCGCCGGCATCCAGGTCGCCCGCGGAGACTACAAGGGCCGGCTGATCCAGCAGTACGCCGGCGACGTGGTGCAGGCCAACGGCTCGCGAACCTACCAGGCGTACTCCGTGTACTCGGACGACCACGGGGCCACCTGGCGGCGCGGCGAGTTCACCGGAACCTCCATGGACGAAAACAAAGTGGTCGAGCTTTCCGACGGCAGGATCATGCTCAACTCGCGGGATTCGGCCGGCGGCGGCTTCCGCAAGGTCGCCATCTCCGAGGACGGCGGCCATAGCTACTCCGCCGTGAACCAAGACCGCCAGCTGCCGGACCCGACCAACAACGCGCATCTGACCCAGATGTTCCCCCAGGCGCAGGCCGGCAGCGACGACGCCAGGAAACTGCTGTACACCGGCGCCAACTCGCAGACCGGACGCGAAAACGTGTCGGCCCGGGTGTCCTGCGACGACGGCAAGACCTGGCCGGGACTGCGCACCATCCGCCGCGGCTTCTCCGCCTACTCGGTGGCCACCGCGCTGGATCACGGGCGCTTCGGTGTCTTCTACGAGGGCAATTACACGGACTCGATGCAGTTCGCCGCTTTCGACGAGGAATGGCTCAACTACGTCTGCGCACCGCTGAGCGCCCCGCAACTGAATGCCCAGGCAGGCGCCAACAGCCAGCTGGAAGTCACCATCAGCAACCAGGAGGAGCACGCGATCGAGGGCACGCTGCAGGTTGCCGCGGGCCAGCCGATCAGCTCCGAGCCGTTGCGCGTGGACAGCGTGCCCGCCGGCGGGCAGCGCACGCTCACCCTCCCGGTGGCAGTGTCGGCGCTGGCCAATGGCAAGCACCGTATCCAGCTCGAATTCACCGCCGCGGACGGCACCATGTCGCAGTCGCTCATCGATGCGTCCATCGCCGGCAAGGAAGTCACCGGCCTGAGCGTCGAGGGCGAACGCGCCGACACGGGCCGCGACCTGGGCACCAACCCGTACACGGCCGGGGAGAAGCTTCCCTACACCTTCTCGGTGAAGAACACCGGCAATATCAACCAGTGGGTGGTCCCTACCGAAGGCAACTTCGCGCCCTTCGCCGCGCGCCCGGTCGGTGAGCCGAGCGATGCAGGCAACTGCCGCTACTCCAACCTGGCCGCCGGGGCCTCCTACCGCTGCACCACCCCACGGCACACCGTCACCGCCCAGGAGCTGGCCGACGGCTTCTTCACCCCGCTGAGCACCTGGACCGCAGGAAAGCTCAGCGACTACCGCGCCGTGGTCAATGACTACCAGGTCAACGGCGGCGAGGTCGACCTGCTCACCCGCCGTCCGGCACTGGATGCGCGGTCCGCGGAGCCGGTCTTCCACGACCTGGACGGGGACGGCTACGCCTCCCAGGGCGACACCGTCAGCTACGAGGTCACCGCCACCAATACCGGCAACGTCCGGCTGACCGGCGTCGCCGGCAACGGCCTGGAGCTCGGTGACCTGGCCGCCGGGGCCAGCGCCACCGGCACCCTCACCCGCCAGCTGGGCGCCGCGGACCTGGAGGCCGGCGTGCTCGCAGCGCAGACCGTGCCGCTGGGAGGTGCCAACGGGTTGAAGCAGGCTGCCACTCAGGTGCGGCTGGCCGAGACCACGCTCACCCTGGCCCCTGCCGGGCAGGCTTCCGCCAAGCCGGGCAAGGCAGTGCTCTCCAGCGAGGGCGAGCCGGGCAGCGATACCTTCGCCATCCGCATGCAGTTGCGCTCGGGAGCGAACGCCACCGAGTTCATCCTCCTGCAGGACGGCAAGGACATCGCGCGCCAGGAGCTGACTGCCGCCACCGGCGGCGTACAACAGGCGCTCGTGGAGGTGCCCGGCCTGTCCAAGGGCAACCACCGTTTCCAGGGCGTGCTGGTCAATGAGGCGGGAAGCAAGAAGACCGCCACCCAGACGGTCAAGGTGGACCGCGCCGGATAGTCCCGGCCGGAACAGCGCCTGAACCCAGAAGTTCGGCCCCACCCCCGTCACGGGGTTGGGGCCGAACTTCTTGCCCGGAGAATTAGGAGTTGTTCTGGTAGCCCAGCCGTGCGCTGATTCTCCGCGCGGTGCGCACCACCTCGGTGCACAGGCGCTCCAGGTCCTCGGAGGAAATGCGGTAGTACGGGGCGGCCACCATGACGCTGGCGATCACCTCGCCGCGGTGGTCGTACACCGGGGCCGCCACGCCTACCTCATCGCGCGAGGTTTCCCCGTAGTTGAACGCGTAGCCGCGGCGCTGCGCCACCTCCAGCCGGGTCAGGTAGTCCTCCGGGGCCATCACCTGTGGCAGTTCGATCTTCCCGGAGTCCAGCAGCTCGCGCACCAGCTCGTGCGGCTGGGCGGAGAGGAACACCTGGACGGTGGCGCTCAGCGCGGTGCGGTAGCGGCTGCCCATGACCGAGGTGTGCTTGACCAGGCGGGTGGAGGGGATCTGCTCCACGGTGACCGACTCCCCGCCGTCCCAGATGGTCAGCGCGGCGCTTTCGTCGGTGCTGTCGCGCAGGTCCTTGAGCAGCGGGTAGGCGACCTGGCGCACGTCCAGGTTGGCCAGCAGCGGACCGGTGATCGCGATCAGCCCCAGGCCGAGCTTGTACTTGCGCGACTGCTCGTCGCGTTCCACGATGCGCTCCTGCTCCAGGGTCGCCAGGATGCGCGAGACGCTGGACTTGTGCAGGCCCACCTCGGCGGCGATCTCGGTGACTCCCACCAGCGAGCGGTCCACGGTGAAGCAGCGCAGGACATCGATCACGTTGACGATGACCGAGGCCCCGCGGCCCTCGCCGGCACTCTCGGTGCGCGCCTTGGCGGAGCTTTCGTTCTCGATGGTGGTCATTCGGACTCCTGAGGGGTTGTCTTCAACTACAAATCATCCTAGCCGGGTGCGCTAGGCACTCGGCGGACAGTTGCTAGGCCAGCGGCTTGCGGCTGGTTTCCATCGAGCAGGCCACAGCGATCAGCGAGATGACCGCGGCGCCCATCAGGTACCAGCCCGGGGCGAGGAGGTTGCCCGAGGTAGCGATGAGCAGCGTCGCCACGAACGGCGCGGTGCCGCCGAACAGCGCATTCGATAGGTTGAACGAGACCGCGAAGCCCGAGTAGCGAACCTTGGTCGGGAACATTTCGGCAAGGAAACTGGGCAACGTACCGTCGTTCAGGGTCAGCATGCCGCCAAGCAGGACCTGCACCAGGATGATCACCAGGAAGTTGCCGGTGTCCAGTAGCATGAAGGCCGGCACGGTGAACAGCACGAACACGACCGAAGCGCTCATCAGCACCCGCTTGCGCCCGAAGCGGTCCGACAGCATGCCGGTGAGGAAGATGAAGCCGATGTAGGTGGCCAGTGCCACCGTGGTGGCCAGGTAGGAGCGGGTGGCGTCCAGGCCGAGTTCCTCGGAGAGGTAGGTCGGCATGTAGGACAGGATCACGTAGAAGCCCACGGCGTTCAGCAGCACCGCGCCGGCGGCCTGCAACAGCTGGCGCCAGTAGTTGCGGAACAGATCGCGCACCGGGGAGGCTTCCTGCGTCTCGGATTCCTCGGAGGCCTCGAGGAAGGCGGGCGAATCTTCCAGCTTGGTGCGGATGTAGCGGCCGATCAGGCCCATCGGCGCTGCCAGCAGGAACGGAATACGCCAGCCCCAGCTTTCCATCTGCGCCGGCTCCAGCACGCCGGTGAGTACCGCGGCCATCAGCGAACCGAGCAGCAGGCCTGTGGCGGTGCTGGCGGGCACGACCGCGGCGTACAGCCCGCGGCGATTGGCCGGGGCGTATTCGACCAGGAACGCGGAGGCGCCGGCGTATTCGCCGGCCGCGGAGAAGCCCTGGATCAGGCGCAGGCCCAGCAGCAGCAGCGGTGCGCCGAAGCCAATGCTGGCGTAGCCCGGCAGCAGGGCGATGCAGGCGGTGGCGCCGGTCATCAGCAGGATCGACCAGGACAGCGCCTCGCGGCGGCCGATCTTGTCGCCCAGGTGGCCCCAGATGAAGCCGCCCAGCGGACGGACCAGGAAGGAGATGGCGAACACGCCAAAGGTCATCATCAGCGCCAGCTGGCGGTCCTCGGACGGGAAGAAGACCGCGGCGATGGTCACCGCCAGGTAGCCGTACGCGGCATAGTCGAACCACTCAACAAAGTTGCCGATGAAGCTGGCGGCCACGACCTTGCGCCGGGTGGCGCTGTCGATGCTGCGCGGTGCCTGCTGCGGTTCGGAAGAGGTGCGCACCGCGCTGGGTGCCGGTGAATGCTCGGGGGTTGTCATGTGCCACCGCCATTGGTGTCGAAGGAATATTGGTTGCAGTGATTGCAACTTCGTTGCTTAAAGCTATGGGTGATTTGGCTCACGGTCAAGGGTTTTGTGGAATGTGACCGGTGCGTGCGCCGGGGGTCATTTTTCCGCGGTTTTGCGGGCCGCGAGGGCCGCCCGGTGGGAGCCGAAGCCCGATAGGTCGAGTTCTCCCGGCGGCCCCCAGACCACCAGGACGCGTAGCTCCTCCGGGCCGGGATTCACCAGGTCGTGGTCCACCCCGGGCAGGGCCAGTGCGCTGTCGCCGGGGCCCAGGATGCGGGTGTCCTCGCCGATGCGCATGCGTGCGGTGCCGCTGAGCACCTGGTAGAACTCGGTCAGGGCTTCCTCGCCCTCGTGGCGGTGGAATCCCTCGAAGCCGCCGGGCGGGATGCTCCAGGTCTGGATCGCCACCGGTAGCCCGGTGCTGCCGAGGAAGTGGTGGCTGACCTGTAGGGGCGTGCCTTCGTGCATGCAGTAGTCGAACGCCGAGTCATCGCGCCGCTCAAACATGGTGGGTTACTCCTGGGGGTCTGCGGGGGCTTTTAACGCCCCAGTGCCGGGACGCTGAACGGCGTCCCGGCACTGGGGCTTCAGGCCTGCGGGGCCTTAGGCATCGATGATGTTGTTTTCCGGACCGAAGCCGAACTTGGTGATGTTCTCAACGGTGTTATCCTCGTTGATCACCAGGATGTCGTGCTCGCGGTAGCCGCCGGCGCCCGGCTCGCCATCGGCGACGGTGATCATCGGCTCCATCGAGACGACCATGCCCGGCTGCAGCACGGTGTCGATGTCCTCGCGCAGCTCCAGGCCCGCTTCGCGGCCGTAGTAGTGCGACAGGACGCCGAAGGAGTGGCCGTAGCCGAAGGTGCGGTTGGGCAGCAGGCCGTGGGAGATGTAGATTTCGTTCAGTTCTGCGGCGATGTCCTTGCAGACTGCACCCGGCTTGATCAGCTCCAGGCCGCGCTTGTGCACCTCGACGTTGATGTTCCACAGCTCCAGGCTGCGGGCATCCGGCTCGCCCAGGAACAGGGTGCGCTCCAGTGCGGTGTAGTAGCCGGAGGTCATCGGGAAGCAGTTCAGCGACAGGATGTCGCCGCGCTCCAGCTTGCGGGTGGTGGCCCAGTTGTGGGCGCCGTCGGTGTTGATGCCGGACTGGAACCAGACCCAGGTGTCGCGCACTTCGCGGTGCGGGAAGGTCTTGGCGATCTCGTGGACCATGGCCTCGGTGCCGATCAGCGCGACCTCGTACTCGGTGATGCCCTCGCGGATCGCTGCCTTGATGGCCTCGCCGCCCAGGTCGCCGATGCGTGCGCCGTGCTTGATGA
The DNA here is from genome assembly GCF_046940185.1 of Arthrobacter sp. 'calajunan'. NCBI lineage: Bacteria > Bacillati > Actinomycetota > Actinomycetes > Micrococcales > Micrococcaceae > Arthrobacter > Arthrobacter sp. 'calajunan'. Next base: position 8,344 of record NZ_JBKZDY010000006.1, on the reverse strand, counting down.
CCTCGATCTCCTCGGCGGACTTGATCATGCGCTGGCGCATGGCGTCCTGCGAGACGTCGACCAGCTCGGCGCCGTCGAAGGCGGCGGCGATCTTCTCGCGGGTCAGGCCCGGCAGGAAGTCGTCCTCGACGCCGATGCGGCGGGCCTTGACGCCATCGCGGCGCAGGGCCTCCTGCAGGCCGAAGTAGAAGTTGTCACGACGCCAGTCGGTGTACACGATGTTGTCGCCGTAGCTGGTGCGCCATGGCATGCCGGCGTCGATGTTGGCGGTGATGGTGGTGGTGTTGTTCGCGGTGACCACCAGCGCGTAGTTGCGGCCGAAGGTGGTGTAGAGGAAGTCCGAGTAGTACTTGATGCCGTGGTAGCTGGTCAGGATCGCGGCGTCCAGGTTCTTGGCGGCCATGATCTGGCGCAGGCCGGTCAGGCGGCGCTCGAACTCGGCGTCCGAGAAGGTCAGCTGCTGCTTGGTGCCGTTGTGCAGGGTCTTCAGGCGCTCCAGCTCGGAGACGTTGGTTGCGTTGTTTGCGGTAGTGGTCATGTCGAAATCTCCTGGAGTCTAGGGCTCAAATAGAGCTTGAAGAAGAAAAGTGGTCAGCGCTTTCAGTCAACTTATTCAGATCAAAGTTGCATTGTCTGCAACGCTGTTGCACCTAGACTATTTGTGGTTCACGTCACTGTCAAGGGCTGCAGGAAAAGAATTTTCGCGGGCACTTCACACGCCGCTCCGGCGTCATCCGCGGGAATTAAATACGACACCGGGGCCGCCAACCTTTCGGCGGCGACCCCGGTGTCGTTGAAGCGCGGTTACTGCTCCGTTGAGCCGCGGTCCTGCGGGGCGCGTAATGCCTGGGTCCCATCGGGATCCGGGACGAAGGTCAGCGACGGGTCAGGGTTGTTGATGTCCTTCTCCAGTTGCTTGATCGCCTTGTCTCGCTTGATCAGGCGTCGTATCAGGTTAATGATCATCAGGATGATCACGAAGGAGAACGGGAATGCGCCGATGATGGTGCCGGTCTGCACGGTATCCACCACTGCGGTGCCGCCCAGCGTCAGCAGCACGGTGGCCACGGTGCCGATGCTCAGCACCAGCACGACGCGGAACACCGGGCCGGACTTGTGCGGTGCGGAGACGAACTCGCTCAGGGCGTAGATGCCCGAGTCCAGCGAGGTGACGTAATAGGTCGCCACCAGGATCGTGGCCACCACCATGAGGATGGTGCCCACCCAGGGCAGGTGCTCCAGCATCGCGAACAGCCCGGCCGAGGTATCCTCGCCGACAGCGTTGCTGACCGCGCGGTTGGTCTGGTCGTCGTAGTAGATGGCGCTGGCGCCGATCACTCCAACCCAGATCATCACGATCAGGGTCGGGATGACGGTCACGCCGAGCACGAATTCGCGGATGGTGCGCCCGCGGGAAATCCGTGCGATGAACCCGGCCACGAAGGGGGAGAAGGCGATGACCCAGCACCAAATGAAGACCGTCCACCAGCCGTTCCAGCTGTCCTGCCAGCTGGCCAGCGGGTTCGCGGTGATCCCCGCATCGGTCCACAGGCTCATGTTCACGAAGTTGGCCATGAAGCTGCCGAAAGTCTGCGAGATCATCGAGATGATGTACAGGGTGGGGCCGAAGATCAGCACGCCGGCAACCAGCACGATGCTCAGGATCGAGTTCAGGCTGGAGATGCGAGCCATGCCCTTGCTGATGCCCACGATCGCGGAAATGCAGGTGATGCCGGCGAAGATCGCGATGACCATCAGCCAGATCATGGGGGTCGAGGACAGCCCGGTGAAGGAGGCCAGCCCGGAGGTGAACTGCAGCGCGGCGAAGCCGAAGGAGGTGGCCAGCCCCAGCACGGTGGCGATGATCGCCAGCAGTTCGACGATGACCCCAGCCCCGCGTTGGGACCAGCGCGGCAGGATGTCCACGGTGGCCTCGCGGAAGGTCAGCGTCTTGCCCAGGTTGTGGTGCGAATAGGCCAGGCACACCGCCACGGCGCAGTACATGGCCCAGGCGGTCAGGCCCCAGTGGAAATAGGTCCACACGATGGCTCCCTCGGCCGCGCCCTGCCCATCGGCCGCGGGGATCACCGGGTTCTCGTCACGCAGCATGATCGGCTCGGCGACTGACCAGAAAATCAGCCCGATGCCCTGGCCGCAGGCGAAGAGCATCGAGTACCAGGCGAACTTGCTGTGCTCGGGCTTGGCCTTCGGCCCGCCTAGGCGGATGCGGCCGACCTTGCTGGTGGACAGCCAGATGCACACCGCCACGGTGAACACCGAATATAGGATGAACAGCCAGGTGAAGCGACCGGTGACGAAGGTGCGCAGCTGCGAGATGGTCTCCGCGGCCGCTGCTGGCTGCAGCAGCACCCAGACGAGCACGCCGATGATCAGCGTGGGCGGGATTAGGCGGATGAGCAGGCGGTCCAGCGGCGGGATGTTGCGCCCCATGAAGCGCGGCACCTCCACCGCCGGAGGGGGCAGGTCATTCTTCGCAGTGGTGAGGGGTTCGCGGTTGTCGCGTTGGTCTATGTCGTTGCGGGACATGCTACTTGACCTCCGCCGGCAGCGAGCCGAGGATCAGCTCGGCCTGCAGCGATTCGCTGACCGCGGTGGTGACCGCGTCCAGCAGCAGCCTGCCCTTCTCGGCGCTGGCGCCCACAGCGCTGGACAGGCAGCCGCTGGCCGGGGTCCGTGCCGGGTCCTCGGGGAAGATATCGTATGGGGTCAGCTTGGCCGGCGGGTGGTCCACCACGCGCGACATGTCGACCTTCTCCGGGTGCAGCAGCAGCATTAGCGAGGTTTCCAGCACCCCGCCGTGCTCGATGTCCCAGCCCAGGAACCCATCCGGGAAGACCTTCTGCAAGGTGTCTTCGTTGACGAAGTCCCAGTAGGACAGCAGCACGGCGCGGGATCCGGAGCCGTCGCGCCGCGAGCGGGCCACGGCGTTGTCCAGTCCCTCGTAGATGAACTGGTAGTTCTCGAAGTGCCCGTTGAGCACCACGACGTTCGTGAAGCCCTGGGCAATGAAGGAGGAGACCACGTCGTCGACCATTCCGGTTAGCGCTGCGGCGCCCAGGCTGGTGGTTCCGATGCGGTGGTTGCCGCCGCCGGAGCGCGGCTGGGACTTGTAGCCGTAGGAGAAGACCGGGGCCACCAGGGCGCCGATCTTTTCTGCGATCTGGCCGGCGATGGCCCGGGACAGCATGGCATCCACGCCCAGCGGCATGTGCGGGCCATGCTGCTCGGTGGCGCCGGTGGGAATGATGACCGTCGAGCCCTCTTGGGCGACTCGGGCGGCGAAGGTCTCGGCGTCAAGATCTTCAAGGAAAATGGCGGGCACTGGGCTCTCCTCGGTGATGGCGGCCGAAGGCCGCGGGAACTATTTACGCGGGGACGCAGCGTTGTGTTGCGTCCAGTGCAACAGGGTTGTGCAAAATCTTGCCAGTGACACCAGTCACAGTCAAGGGGTTGGTGCTCAGCTGCGCGGCTCGACCCGCGTTGGAGCCTCCTCGGCGATATCCTCGTGCCAGAGCGCCGGCTGCTCGCGGATGAAGCGTTCCATCAGCCCCGTGGCTTCCGGGTCATCCAAGACCAACACCTGGATGCCGCGCTGGCGCAGCCAGTCCAGCTCGCCAGGGAAATTCTCGGCCTCTCCGATCACGACCCGAGGGATCTTGAACTGCACGATGGCCCCGGAGCACAGGGCGCAGGGGGCCAGGGTGGTGTAGAGCGTGGTGTCGCGGTAGTCCGCGCGACGCCCGGCGGCACGCAGCGCGTCAATCTCGGCGTGCGCGGTCGGATCCGCCTGCTGCACGCGGCGGTTGTGACCCGCGGCGATGACTCCCCGGGAGTCGGCGAGCGATGAGCCGATCGGGACCCCACCCTCAGCTGCGCCGGCACGGGCAGCGTCCAGCGCCGCGCGGTAGCCTTCGTGGTCGATGCTCGTCAGGTTCATGGGTTGTCCTTTTCGGTGGGTGCGCCACGGCGCCGATCCCGAGAACTCGGGGTCGGCGCCATGGAATGGGGATTATTGATTGGGTTCAACTGTCGACGGTGGCCTTGGTGGACTCCGTGGCACCCGGGGCCTCTGGCCGGTTCACCGGCGGGGCCGCGGCATCCGGGGCCTGGGCGGTGCCCAGGTCGTAACGCTGTTCGAGGCGCAGGTCCTCGGCGCTGCCGAACTCCTTGAGGAATTCACCCTCGGATAGGTCCATCTTCAGCCCCAGCGGGACCCCGGCGTTGATGCGGGCGCGGAAGCGTGGGTAGCCCAGGGCGAAGTAGACCGCGGCGCTGGTCAGCGTGCCGCCCAGCCAGGAGAAGTCGATGCCTCCCACGGCGCTGGCGATCGGGCCCTGCAGTGCGGGAACCGAGCCGTACATGCACATCCACGTCATCACGATGCCGGCGGCGAACGCGATGAATGCCGACCAGTTGACCGATTTCAGGCGCGAGGACTTCGGATCGAGGAACAGGTAGGAGAAGTCCTTGTGCTTGCGCTCGAAGATGAAGTAGTGCACCGCCATGATGCCGCCCCAGGTGGCGACCCAGGCTGCGATGGAGGCGATGAAGTTGTGCAGCAGTTCGGCGAAGTCGTGCGCGTAGAGGAAGGCGATGACCGCACCCATGGCCAGCACGCCGACCAGGATGGAGATCTTCTTGCGCGAGACCTCGATGTCCAGGGCCTGGACCGCCACGCCGAAGGTGTACATGTTAATGATATTGGTGGCGATCGGTCCGTGGATGACCAGCAGGATCACCGGGATGGACAGGGCGCCGAAGCTCTCGACGACCAGCTCGCCCGGATCGGCGGTGCCGTGCTTGGTTGCCAGCGAGGCACCCAGTACGCCGAGCCAGACCACCGGCAGGAACTGACCGAGCACCGAGACGATGTACAGCTTGTGCGGCTTGATGCTCTTGGAGACAAAGCGCGAGTAGTCGGGTGCGTAGGTGAACCAGCCGATGCCCCAGCCGATGCCGATGGCGGTCATGATCGAGCTCATGGCGGCAATGCGCGGCATGCCGGTCAGCACGGCGCCTTCCGGGCCTGCGTAGCTCCAGTCGATGTCCAGCTGCGTCCAGGCGATGATCGACATGGCAACCAGTACGATCACGGTCGGCGGCATGGTCAGGCGTTCGAAACGCGAGATGGCGCGGTAGCCGCGGTAGCAGATGATGACCTGCAGGGTCATGATGACCGCAGCAACGGCGATGCGAATGAGCATGTTTTCCTGCTCCGGGTCGACCCATCCGATCTTGCCGAAGAGTGCCAGCACCAGGTCGAGGATGACCCAGGTGTTGATGGCCGACCAGCCGATGGCGATGACCGCCTGGATGGCTGCCGGCAGGTAGGCGCCGCGGCGGCCGAAGGCTCCGCGGGCGAGCAGCATGCCGGTCGCGCCGGTCTTCTGTCCGAGCAGGACGAAGCAGCCGAAGCCGAGCATGCCGATGACGTTGCCGATGACCAGAACGGTGATGGTGTCGGCGAAGCCCAGGCCCAATTGGATGCCCAGTGCTCCGAGGATCCAGTTGATCGGGGCGACGTTGGCGCCGGCCCAGATCCAGAACTGTCCGGACAGCTTGGTGGTGCGTACCGATTCGGGAATTGGCTGGAGCATGTCCTCAACTTCATGGGTTGCCTCTTCGGAACCCTTGGGACTTTGCACGTGCATGTCTCCTCATTCCATGCCGCAGCGAGTTTGCGGCTACCTAGTGGTTAGTGGATCGCTACAAAGCCTAGGGATTGAATGTGATCGGCGATACACTCATATCGTCGTATTTTGTCATCAAAAAGGTGACAAACTGACACCTACTTCATCGAATAAAGTTTCTGACCTGCAGTTTTAGAGGTATTCATGCTCGTATCACTGGGCTCAATTATTAACGAGCCGCTATTCCGCAGCGCCCGTCCGAAGCTGCTTGCCGGCGCCGCAAAAGTCGCGGAATCCCAGGTCCGCTGGGTGCATCCCAGCGAGGTGGTGCAAATTGCGAGCCTGCTGCACGGCAACGAAATGTTACTGACCACCGGTGAGGCGGTGTTCAAGCTGCGGCCCGAGGCGCAGCACGCCTACCTGCAGTCGCTGGCAGAGCGCGGGGTCGCCGCGCTGGTGCTGGAACCGCTGGTACCCGAGACGCTGATTCCGGCCGATTTCATTGCCGAGGCCGACCGGCTGTCACTGCCGCTGTACCGATTGCAATCCACGGTGCCCTTTGTGGAACTGGCGGAGAAGGTGAACCGGCGCATCGTCTCGGACCAGGCCGTCACGCTGCAGCAGGCCGACGAGGTCTCGCAGTACCTGGCCCGGCACATCGCCTCGGTCGGCCCCAACCTGCGTCCGCTGCTGGACATGATCGCTCACGCGCTCTCGGTGCGCGCGAGTCTGGTCGACCTGGCCGGCAGGGTGATGTTGGAATCTGCCATGCCGGGCACCGCTGCGTCCGAGGACGAGGGCGTCGAGGTGGCCACGGACCTGTTCGTCGGCAGCGATGTGGCCGCGCAGCTGGTCCTGCGCAGCAGCGGGGGGTTCACGCGCGAGCGCCTGGAGGTGATCGCGGACCGGCTGGGCAGCATCGTGGGGCTGGCCTATGCGCAGCATTACCGCCCCAGCGCGGTGCAGCTGGCCACCACCTCGCTGCTCCAGGCGGTGGTGAATGGCGCGGGGGAGAACTACGTCGTGGAATTGGCGCACCAGGCGCAGTTGGATGTCGAGATGCCGGTATGCCTGATGGTGTTCCAGAGTTACGACATGTCGCGCATCAGGGCCAGCATGGAGCGCGTGCTGCGCCAGCATGTGCCGTCAATCCGCACCTACCTGGAGGGAAGCCGGCTCTATGCGCTGCAGGTCCTGGCCGGCGACGAGCCGCGCGCCACCCGGACGGCGCTGGTCGAAACCCTGCGCAATGCGCTGTCCGGGATCTCCGTCGAATGCTGCGTGGGGCCGGTCGTGGACGGCGTGGGCCGCGCCGCTCGCTCGCTGGAAGAGGCGCTGCAGCTGGAGTCATTTGCCGCGTTGAATCCGGCCGAGGGGCGGGTGCGCGATGCCAGCGACTACGCGCTGGAGCGGCTTGCGGTGAAATTCCCCGACGCCTCGGAACTGGGCGAGTATGTGCGCGAGCAACTGAACGGGCTGCTGGAGCTGGGCCAGCCGCGCAGCCGACAACTGGTAACCACGTTGCTGACCTGGCTGGACACCGGATGCAATACGACTGCCACCGCCGCCAAGCTGTACCTGGAACGCCAGACGCTGCACAAGCGCCTGGGCAAGATCTTTGCGCTCATCGGAGGCGACCCGCGCGAGGACGGGCGGATCCTGGTTGTGCACCTGGCCTGCCGGTTGGCCCTGGGGGTGCCGCGGGGCCATGAGCCGGTCGCTAGAGGACTGCGCGCACCGTCTGCTCGAAGCTGACCACATGCTCGGCGGCCAGGCGCGAAGCCTCCAGGTCGTCGCCCTCCAGGATGAGCCGGATGAGCGTGGCGTGCTCTGAAATGTGCTCGTGGATATCGGGCAGCCGGTCCAGCACCATGCACCAGATCCGGGTGGCCAGATTGTCCAGCCGGACCAGCGTTTCCTCCAGGTGGTGGTTCTGCGTCGCCCGGTAGATCAGGCGGTGCACCTCCAGGTCGTATTCCATCAGTTCGCGGCGGTTCCCCTTGGGGTCCAGCGACAAGATGGCCTGCATGGTGCGTTCCAGCTCGGTGCGGTGGATGCCTCCGCGGTTCTCCGCCGCCTTGCGCGAGGCCAGCGGCTCGAGCACCATGCGCATCTCCGAGATGGCCGCCAGCTCGGTGATGTCCACGTTGGTGACGAAGGTTCCGCGGCGCGGGTAGGAAACCACGAGGTGGTCCACCTCAAGGCGCTTGAGCGCCTCGCGGATGGGCGTGCGTCCCATGCCCAGGTCCGCTGCCAATGCCGCCTCGTTAATTGGATCGCCGGGGCCGATGTCCATCATGATCAGCCGGTCTCGCAGGACGCGATACGAGCGTTCCGCCATGGACTCGCTGCCAGCTATCAGTTCGGTCGTGCTTGTCATTCCCATGCTCCCTTCGTTTCAATTCTGCCCCGATATGAAGCCGGGGAGAAATATTTTGGTCGACCCGTTGACGCGCTGTGAGTTAGATCATACGCTAGTGTTCAAACATTGATATATCAACCGTCGGCAATTCGTACATTTAGGGAGAATGCTTTGCTTCACACCCAATCACTTGTCGTAGATTCACTGACCGAGTCCCTTGCTTCGCTGGATCCGGAGGTGGCGCAGCGGATCGATGCTGAGCTGGCCCGCCAGCAGCGCGGCCTGGAAATGATCGCCTCGGAAAACCACACGGCCCAGGCCGTGATGCAGG
>NZ_JBKZDY010000005.1:0-326205 GCF_046940185.1 Arthrobacter sp. 'calajunan' | reverse complement strand
ACCCGCCACAACTATATTTATAATATCTCCTGGTGGGGGTCAGGTTTTTATTTTAATAAGATACGGGCCTGAACCCTTCCGGGTTCAGGCCGCCTCTGCGTTGTCTGCGCTGCCGCTTTTAGCGGTAGCCGGCCCGACGCGACATGCGTCGGGCAACGATGTATTCCGAGGATGGACGCAACCAGGAGAAGACCACGCCGGCTACGCCGAGACCGACTGCCAGCACGATCAGCGCGTTCAGCAAGCCTGCCTGGGCATCACCGAACATGGACACCGTGGCAATGGACATCGACAGTCCCAGCAGCGAAAGCACTGCCAGCACGGTGGCGATGATGCGCATGGCGCTCACGCCGCGGCCCACGAAGAAGCCCACCAGGAAGTACAGGGCAATGCTGACGACAGCGGAGGTGATCATGAAGCCGGACATCACGGAGTTGAACTCGGCCATGAATGCTTCGGGGCTGCTGAGCATCTGCTCGAGGAACGGGTCATCGGCCAACTGCGGATTCGCCTGCAGGTCGTTCTGCATCTGCTCCTGCAACAGCGACCACTGCGAGGTGATCATGTTGGCGAACATGTTCGAATTGAACATGAACCAGGTGGCAATGGCATTGACGATTCCCGAGAGCAGGATCAGCAAGAAGGCCCACTGCAGGGTCTTGGGACGCTGCGCCGGAGGCTGGACCGGCGTGTAGCCTCCCTGTTGCTGGCCGTAGGGGTCGAACGACGGCGCAGGGGATTGCGGCTGCCCGTACGGGTTCTGGCCATAGGGATTCCCGCCTGGCTGGTTCTGGCCGTAGGGGTTTTGTCCATAGGGATTCGGGTTCGAAGCGTTGGACCCGGAATTGGGGTCGTAGGGCTGGCCCGGCTGGTTCGGATCGTAGTTGCTCATCTGTGTCCTCAAAGGTTGAACCGGCAGGAAATCACGAAGGTTCCACATGCCTGATTCCGTGTGCATTCTCGTACTCTCAAGACTAGTCGCCGAGCTTTGTGATACACCCCATCCGAAAGGATGGTTTTCCATTTGCGATTCCCATGCAAGCCCTGTGAATCGTTGACGGTGAGCACATTATTCATCTTTTAGGTTGATTCTTTGAGACACTGGAAACATGCCAATCTCGACTGTTCATTTGCTGCGCCACGGGGAAGTTTTCAACCCGGATCGCGTTCTTTATGGACGAATCCCCGGTTTCGGCCTGTCAGAGCTGGGATTCAAGATGGCCGATGGGGCCGGCGACTACTTCGCCAAGCACCAGGCCTCCGGTGGAAACATCGTCCGGATCGTCGCCTCGCCACTAGTCCGGGCCCAGCAGACCGCAGCCCCCACGGCGCAGGCGCTGGAGCTGCCGATTCTCACCGATGACCGGGTCATCGAGGCAGACAACCAACTGCAGGGACTGTCCAAGGTCGCGCAACATCTGAAGAGCCCTCGCTACTGGCCGCTGCTGGTCAACCCCCTCAAGCCGTCCTGGGGCGAACCCTACGTCGAGCAGGTCGCCCGCATGCGCGAGGCCATGGACTTCCACCGCAAGGCCGCGCTCGAAGAGCACGGCGACGGTGTCGAAATCGTGATTGTCAGCCACCAGCTTCCCATCTGGGTCACCCGGCGCGCCGCCGAAGGCAAGCCGCTGTGGCACGATCCGCGCAAGCGCGAGTGCACGCTGACCTCAATTACCAGCTTTGAATTCGATGGAGATGACATCCTCTCCGTGCGTTACACCGAACCGAGCCCCGAGCTTCTTGCGGGCGCGGCAAACATCCCTGGAGCCTGAAGCAAAATGATTGATCCCGTGCAGAATTCTCGTCCGCTGTCTCGGCGCACCATGTTGCGTACGTTGATAGTGGCGGCGGCTGTGGTGCCGTTGGCGGCGTGTTCGGCCAAGGAGGATAATCTCACCGCTCAGGCCAACAGCGGCGACGGCAAGAACTACATCGCAGGCGACGGGGCAGTGCAGGAATACACCCCTGACCTGCGCACGGATCCAGTGAAAATCGAAGCCAAGACCTATCAGGGAACTGCGGTGGCTACCGCTGACTGGCAGGGCCAGCCGGTGGTCTTGAACTTCTGGTACGCCGCGTGCGCACCATGCCGTATCGAAGCACCTCACCTAAAGGAACTGGCCGAGGAATTCAAGGGCAAGGTCAATTTCCTCGGCGTCAACGTCCGAGACGAAGCGGAAGCTGCCAAGGCTTTCGAACGCACCTTCGAGATCCCGTACGAATCAGTCCAGGACACCAGCGGCGACATCCAGCTGGCCATGACCAAGTACGTCCCATTGCAGGCCGTCCCGTCCACGCTGATCCTGGACCGCAAGGGCCGGGTCCGTGCCCGCGTCATCGGGGCCGTCGAGCCGAGCACCCTGAAATCGCTGATCGGCACCGCTCTGACCGAAGAGTTGTGAGCTGAGCATTGACCTCTAATCCATTCGCGGACATCGTTCTGGACGGTTCGCTGCTGCTGGCTGCGCCGGTAGCGCTGCTGGCCGGACTGGTCTCCTTCCTTTCGCCCTGCGTGCTTCCGCTGGTGCCCGGGTACCTGGGCTATGTCACCGGACTGACCGGCGCCGATCTAAAGGACCACCGCCGCGGACGCGTGCTGGCAGGCGTGCTGCTGTTCGTCTTGGGCTTCTCGGTGGTGTTCATTGCCGTGGGAGTGCTGTTCAGCCAAGCGACCGCATGGCTTCGCTTCAACGGCGGCTGGGTCACCCAGGTCCTGGGTCTGGTGGTGATGTTCATGGGCGTCGTGTTCATGGGCGGATTCTCCTTCATGCAACGCGACCGCAAGATCCACCGGAAGCCGCCGGCAGGCCTGTGGGGCGCACCGGTGCTGGGCCTGACCTTCGGGCTGGGCTGGGCTCCGTGCATCGGCCCGACCCTGAGCGCCGTGCTGATCATGTCCACCGGCGTGGATGCGAACGTCGGGCGCGGAACGCTGCTGACCGCGTTCTACTGCCTGGGCCTGGGGCTGCCGTTCATCCTGATCGCGCTGGGTCTGCAGCGCGGCATGCAGGCGTTGAACTTCTTCCGCCGCCACCAGCTGCTGATCATGCGGCTGGGCGGTGGACTCCTGATTCTATTGGGTCTTGTTATGGTTACCGGCCTGTGGGGCACCTGGGTAACTGAACTGCAAAACTGGTTTGCCAATGAAGTGAGGTTGCCAATCTAATGGCGAAGAACAAGCAGAAGGCCAAGAACCGGGGCGACGCCCCGGCCCTTGGCCTTGTCGGATCCCTGCGGTGGATTTGGACGCAGCTGACGTCGATGCCGACGGCGCTGTTCCTGTTGCTGATGCTGGCGGTCGCCGCCGTGCCGGGATCGATTTTCCCCCAGCGTTCGGTCAACCCCGAACTCGTCGCACAGTACCTGGACCAGCACCCGGTAGCCGGCCCGTGGCTTGACCGCTTCCAGATGTTCGAGGTGTACTCCTCGGCCTGGTTCTCAGCCATCTACATCTTGCTGTTCATCTCGCTGGTCGGCTGCATCACCCCGCGCATCAAGAAGCATGCCAAGGCCCTGCGCACCCCGCCTCCGCGCACCCCTGCCCGGCTGCAGCGGCTGCCGCAGTACCATTCCATGGACGTCATGGAGGGCCAGCCGGATACGCCTACCGACGACGAGCTGATCGACGACGCCTACAAGATCCTGAAGAAGCGCGGCTACCGCGTGGAACGCCGTGAAGACGCGACCGGCCGCTCGGTCGCCGCCGAACGCGGCTACACCCGTGAGATCGGCAACCTGCTCTTCCACATCTCGCTGCTGGGCATCCTCGCGTCCGCCGGCCTCGGCCAGGCCTACGGCTACGGAGGCCAGCGCGTGGTTGTCGAAGGCGAGACCTTCGTGAACTCGCTGGTCTCCTACGACTCCTTCAGCCCCGGCAGCAATTTCTCCGCCGACGACCTCCAAGGCTACTCGGTGAAGCTGGACAAGTTCGACATCATCTTCGACCGCGATTCGAAGGACTACTTCGGCCAGCCGCTGGACTTCACCGCGCATGTCCAAGTCCGCGAGAATCCCGACGCCGAACCGGTCAAGCAGGAGCTGAAGGTCAACCACCCGCTGCGCATCGACGGCGCGGACGTCTATCTCGTGGGCAACGGCTATGCGCCGGTGGTCACCGTGCGCGACGGCGACGGCAACGTGTCCTACTCGGGCCCGCTGGTAGCCGTCCCTCAGGACTCCGTATACACCTCGCTGATGGTCATCAAGGTCCCCGACGCCAAGCCCGAGCAGCTGGGCTTCCAGGGCTTCCTGCTGCCGACCGCCCTGGTCGGCGAGGACAACGTGGCATTCTCCGGAGACCCGAACGCCATCAACCCGCAGCTCCAGCTGAACTCCTACTACGGCGACCTGGGACTTGACTCGGGCGAGCCGCAGAACGTGTACGTGCTGGACACCGAAAAGATGACGGAGCTGAACAACCGAAATCTCGATGCCGGCGGCATCGTGCTCGGTGCGGGAGACACCTACGAGCTGCCCAACAACATGGGCAGCATCACCTTCGACGACCTCAAGCGCTATATTGCCCTGGACGTGAACTACGATCCGGGCAAGATGCCGATCGCGATCTTCTCCGGCTTGGCGCTGCTGGGCTTGATCATCTCGATGTTCACTCCGCGCCGCCGCGTCTGGGTGAAGCTCCGCAACGAGGACGGCAGGCGTAGTATCGAATACGCGCTCTTGGCCCGTGGCGAGGATCCGAGGCTTGAACGTGAATCCGATGAATTGCAGAAAATCTTTGACAAGGCTTGGCCGCTGGCAAGCCAGGAACAGGACCTAGGAGCCGTAAATGGGTAGCAACGCTGCACTTGAGCCAATCAATGAAACGCTGGGCGTTTACAGCCAGCTGTTCATGCTGCTGGCAGCCATGGTCTACATGGTCGTCTTCATCTTCTTCGCGCTGGATCTGGCCAAGACCAACAAGTCCATCAGCGAGATGGACGCCGCGGCGCTGAAGGAAGACGAGAAGCTCCTGGTCTCCGCCGGCGCGGTGACCCGTCCGGCCCGCGGCCGCCGTGGCCAGGAGGTCCGCGCGGACAACGTCGGCGAGCACATCGTGACCGACAAGATGGAGTACACCAAGCTCTCGTCGAACCGCAAGATGGCACGCATCGCCGTGGTCCTGATGTGCCTGGCCGTCGCGCTGCACGGCTTCGCCGTCTTCGCCCGCGCGTTCGCCGCGAACCGCGTGCCGTGGGGCAACATGTACGAGTTCATGTCCACCGGCGCGCTGGTGGTTTCCGTAGTGTACCTCGTCGCGCTGTTCTTCAAGGACCTGCGTTTCATGGGTGCGTTTATCTCGGGTCTGGTGACCCTGATGCTCTGCGGCGCCACCATCGGCTTCCCGACCCCGGTCGGCCACTTGGTGCCTGCCCTGCAGTCGCCGTGGATCGTCATCCACGTGTCCATCGCGGTCTTCGCCTCGGCCCTGTTCGCCATCAGCTTCGCCATGAACGTCCTGCAGCTGATGCAGCACTCCCGCATGAAGCGCATTGCCGACGGCCAGCCGGACAAGATGCCGTTCATGCGCGTGGTGCCGGGCGCCGGCGCGCTGGAGAACTTCGCCTACCGCCTGAACACCATCGGCTTCGCCATGTGGACCTTCACCGTGATCGCCGGAGCGATCTGGGCTGAAGCCGCCTGGGGCCGCTACTGGGGCTGGGACCCGAAAGAAGTCTGGTCGTTCGTGATCTGGGTTGTCTACGCAGGCTACCTGCACGCCCGCGCCACCGGCGGCTGGACCGGCCCGCGCTCTGCATGGCTGTCGATCATCGGCTTCCTGTGCGTGGTCTTCAACTTCACCATCGTGAACATCTTCTTCAACGGCCTGCACTCCTACGCCGGCGTCTAAACAGCGCAGAAGCGTCAACAGGGATCCGGCGACCTGCCAACTGGTGGGCCGCCGGATCCCTGTTTTATGCGCCTTGACGGGGCTTCCACGGCTTCCCAGAGCCTGACATGCGTTGGACAGGGCCTCTGGAAGCTCCAGGACGCTGTCTGCGGATCCGCGGGAGCGCCAGCAATCCAACTGCCGCATGCCCGCTGGCGCGAACCGGAGCGAAGGCTTTCCCTCCGTGGCCCATTGAAGCTTTGAGCACGGGGCACGGAGCGCATTGTCCGGCCCGCCCTGGCCAAGGCAAAACACAACCCCCGCCAGCTGTGATCTGGCGAGGGTTGAAGGGCTGTCGGCTGCAGGTTGTGCAGCGTTTTCCGCTAGCTTTCGGGAGCGGCGGTGCCGTTTCCGTCGGACTTGTTCTTGTGGTCCTTGGTTTCCTTGGAAGGACGCTCCGTGGATTGGTTCTTTTGCTGATCTGCCTCGCGGCGCTTGAGCTCTTCCTCACGTGCGGTCAGCTCGGCATCACGCTGCTGCTGGCGGCGCCACACCTCCAGCTGGCGCAGGAAGTCCTCGTCATCGTCCGGGGCCCGCGAGGTTTGGGCGGTGCTCGTCTCGGCACTCAGCGGGCGGCCCAGGGTGAACCACAAAGCGGCTCCGATTAGCGGAAGGAAGACGATCACTGCAAACCAGGCAGCCTTGGGCAGCGAGCGCACCTGATGTGCCTCGGACCGAGCGCATTCGATGACCGTGTAGATCATCAGCGCTACCGAAATCAATGCGGCGAAAATAATGAAGCGGACCATGACTCCAGTCTAGTGACTATTTTCCCCGCTGGTTCATCGGCAAACTCTCTTCACAGGTTCATCGGTAGACTTTAAGCTATGCAGCTTCTGAAATATACCGTGCTTCGACTGGGAATTTTCCTGGTCGTTTTCCTTGGCCTCTGGTGGGGCCTGAAATGGCCGATTTTTGTGGCGGGCCTCGTGGGCCTGGCCATCGCCTTCGCGGTGTCCTACCTGTTCTTCAATGACCTGCGCCTGCGTGCGAACCAGGACGTGGGCAAGGCGTTCAACAAGACGACCGCCAGCAAGTCCGAAAAGCAGCTGGCGGACGAGGCCGCCGAGGATTCCTACGACGAATCCCAGCGCCGCCCGCAGGATCCCAGCGCGTAACCCGGTACCTGACCGCCGGGAAACCCAACGCCCCATCCGCCAGCATGCTGGCGGAGGGGGCGTTGGGTTTTAAGCGTGGTGTGCCGGGCTCAGCGCAGCCACATGGGGACCAGGATGGCGCCGGCGAAGAGCACCGCATAGACCATGTTCACGATGCCGGTCTGCTTGAGCACGATGACCAGCTTGGACAGCTCGGCCTGGCGCAGCATGGTCAGGCTCGGGGCCACCGCCGGCAGGAACGTGACCAGGATCAGCCACATCCACGGGAAGGTTCCGGTGACCAGCAGCGGCAGCAGGATCGCCACGGCGAGCATCAGCACGTAGCTCAGCCGGGCGTTGTGCTCGCCCAGGCGCACGGCGAGGGTGATCTTGCCAACCTCGGTGTCCGTGGGGATGTCGCGCACGTTGTTGGCCATCAGCAGCGCGCAGCCGATCAGGCCGGTGCCCACCGCGCCGAGCAGCGCCGTCAGGGTCAACGTGCCGCTCTGGGTGAAGGTGGTGCCCAAGGTGGCCACCAGGCCGAAGAAGATGAACACGTAGACATCGCCCCAGCCGCGGTAGCCGTAGGGGTTCTTGCCGCCGGTGTAGCCCCAGGCGGCGAAGATCGCCGCCACGCCGATCAGCAGCAGCGGCCAGGCTTGGGAGAGGATCACCAGGACCAGGCCCAGCACGGCGGCCAGGCCGAAGCAGGTGAACGCGGCGTTGCGCACGTTCTTCGGATCGGTCAGCTTCGAGCCGGTCAAGCGCAGCGGCCCGACGCGCTCGTCGTCCGTGCCGCGGATGCCGTCCGAGTAGTCGTTGGAATAGTTCACGCCGATCTGCAGCAGCAGCCCGACGCACAGCGCCAAAAGGAAGCGGAACCAGTGGAAGAGACCGGTTTCGCCCACTGCTGCGGCGGTTCCGATGACGACCGGGGCAATGACGATGGGAAGGGTGCGCAGGCGCGCGCCGGCAACCCATTGGGAAAGTGTGGCCACTTTCAGTCCTTTCGGGCGAACACAAAAATCCGTACCCTCTAGTTTCCCGCGAATCGGCGGGCAAGGCGAATCGGGCGGCTAGCGGGCCTCGGCCAGCCGGGTCACGACCAGCCGGCGGTCGAACTTGCCGTTGGCCAGCAACGGCAGCCCCTGCGGGTAGTGCAGCACGTATTTCGGCACCGCTTCCTTGCCCAGGGTGCGGCGCACCGCTTCGAAGGCGTCCTCGGTCCGGGTGGGCCCGGAGTAGGCAAGCCCCACGGCCTGGCCCCACTGCGCGTCCGGAACTGCTACCACGAGCGCCTGGGTGAAGAACTCCTCCAGCAGTCCCTCGATCTTCGCCGCGGAGAGTTTCACGCCTCCGGTGTTGATCACGTCGTCGATGCGTCCGGCGATGCGCAGCCGGGAGCCGTCCACGCTGCCCAGGTCGTCGGTCAGGTACCAGCGCTGCCCGTCGTGCTCCACGAAGTGCTCGGCGGTGGCCTGCGGGTCGTTGGCGTAGCCGTCGGCCAGCATGGGGCCGGAAACCAGGATGCGCCCGTCCTGCTCGCGCAGCTTCACCCCGGGCAGGGCGGTGCCGTTGTAGACCAGGCCGCCGGAGGTCTCCGCCGAGCCGTAGGTCTGGAAGATCTTCAGCCCGTGGTGCCGGGCGCTGGCCAGCAGGTCCTTGCTGGCGCGCGCCCCGCCCAGCAGGATCGCGTCGAAGCGCTTGAGCGCGGCGACGGTCCGCTCGCTGGGGTGGTCCAGCAGCCGGGCCAGCTGGGTGGGGACCAGCGAGGTCAGCCGGCGGGTGTCCACCATCTGCTCGGCCGCCGCGGTGAACTCCTCGGCGGAGAAGCTGCCGTTCTGCTTCATGAGAACCGGCTTGGTTCCGGCGAACAGCGAGCGGGTGAGCACGCTGAGCCCGGCGACGTAGTGCACCGGCAGGGCCAGCAGCCACTGGCCCTCGAAGCCCAGGAACTCGGCGGTGGCCTGCGCGCTGGAGGCCATCGCCGAGACGCTGAGCACCGTGCGCTTGGCGCGCCCGGTGGACCCGGAGGTGCGCACCACCACCATCGGCTCCTCGAAGCCCGCGAGCTCGGAGCGATCCAGCCGGTTCAGGACCCAGCCCTCCGGGGCGCCGGGATCCACCACGACCTCCACGGCCGGGCCGTCCTCGTTCACGACGGCGGCCAGCGCCTCCAACAGTGCCAGATGGGGTGCGTCCAAAGCCGTCTCCTAGCTCGGGTCGATGGGTGGATCGGTGGTGGTGCGGTGCGCGGCTAGAAGTAGTACGGGTAGTTGGACCAGTCAGGGTCGCGCTTGCCCAGGAACGCGTCGCGCCCCTCCACCGCTTCGTCGGTCATGTAGGCCATGCGGGTGGCCTCGCCGGCGAAGACCTGCTGGCCGGCCAGGCCGTCGTCGGCCAGGTTGAAGGCGAACTTGAGCATGCGGATGGCCTGCGGGGACTGGGCGGCGATGTCCGCCGCGTATTCCAGGGCCACTTCCTCGAGGCGCTCATGCTCCACCGACTCGTTGACAGCGCCCATGCGCACCATGTCCTCGGCCGAGTACTCGCGGGCCAGGAAGAAGATTTCGCGGGCGGTCTTCTGCCCGACCTGGCGGGCCAGCAGCGCCGAGCCGTAGCCGGCGTCGAAGGAGCCCACGGTCGCGTCGGTCTGCTTGAACTTGCCGTGCTGCTTGGAGGCGATGGTCAGATCGGAGACCACGTGCAGCGAGTGCCCTCCGCCGGCGGCCCAGCCGTTGACCACGCACACCACGACCTTTGGCATGGTGCGCATCAGGCGCTGCACCTCCAGGATGTGCAGGCGGCCGGCGCGGGCCGGGTCGATGGTCTCGCGGGTCTCGCCCTCGGCGTAGCGGTAGCCGTCGCGCCCGCGGATGCGCTGGTCGCCGCCCGAGCAGAAGGCGTGGCCGCCGTCCTTGGGGGAGGGGCCGTTGCCGGTGAGCAGCACGGTGGCCACGTCCCCGGTCATGCGCGCGTGGTCCATGGCGCGGTAGAGCTCGTCCACGGTATGCGGGCGGAACGCGTTGCGCACCTCGGGCCGGTCGAAGGCGATGCGCACGGTGGGCAGGTCGCGCAGGATCGCACCGGAGGCGTCGCGCTCGACCTGGCGGTGGTAGGTGATGTCGGTGAAGTCGAATCCCTCGATGACCCGCCACCGGGTCGGGTCGAAGATATCGGAAACCTTGCGGGGCAATGCGGAATTATTCTGGCTACTCACCCTGTAAATGCTAGCCGTTTGCCGCGCGTTCTTCAGCACTTCGACCGCCGGGCCGGCTTTGTTGCCCGTTCGGCGCAAACAACGGCGGCGGCGCTTCCCCAATGGGAAGCACCGCCGCCGTGGCCGGGACATTGGCTCAGGCGCTAGGAACGCGGGCTGTCGCCCGCCGGAGGGACCGTGGCCAGGATGCCGGTGTCGTGGGCATCAGGGATCTCGGTGCCACGCAGCGAGGCGCCGGCGGTCTCCGGCATGAACTTGACGGCGATCACGCCGATCACGCAGGAGGCCATCATGTACACGGCGGGGAACAGCAGGAAGCCGGTGGAGTTGATGGCCGCCTCGTTGACCATGGCCGCGGTGCCGCCGAAGATCGCGGTGGCCACGTTGTAGGTGATGGCGAAGCCGGCGAAGCGCACATGCGAGGGGAACATCGCCGGGAACGTCGCGGTGATGGTGGCCAGCTGCGGGATGTAGAGCAGGCCCAGCACCGCGAAGCCCACGATGGCCCAGGCGAAGGACTGGCCCATGAGCCAGAACATCGGCAGCGCCAGGACGAACAATCCGATCACCGAGGTGTACCACATGGGTTTTCGCCCGATCTTGTCAGAGAGCGATCCGGCGAAGGGGATGACCGCCATCATGGCCACCTCGCCGATCAGGATGGTCGCCAGCGAAGCGGTGGAATCCAGGCCCAGCTGGGTTTCCAGGTAGGTCGGCATGTAGCTGAGCAACGTGTAGTTCACGACGTTCAGCGCGATGACCAGTCCGCCCATGGTCAGGATGGGGCGCCAGTAGGTGGTGAGCAGTTCCTTCAGCGAGCCGCCCTGCTGGTTTTCGCCGGATTCCTCCAGCTCCTGGAAGACCGGGGTGTCCTCCAGCTTGCTTCGCAGGTACAGGCCGATCAGGCCCATGGGAAGCGCCAGGAAGAACGGGATGCGCCAGCCGTAGGCCATCATGGCTTCCTCGCCAAGGCCCAGCTGCAGGAACAGCATGACCGCGGTACCCAGCGCGAAACCGCCCAGGGTGCCGAATTCAAGGAAGGAGCCGAAGAATCCGCGTTTGCGGTCAGGGGCGTATTCGGCCATGAAGGTCGCCGCGCCGCCGTATTCGCCGCCGGTGGAGAAGCCCTGGATCATGCGCAGCAGCACCAGCAGCACCGGGGCCAGCACGCCGACCATTTGATAGGTCGGCAGCACGCCGATCAGGAACGTCGCGCCGGACATCATGAGGATCGTCAGGGCCAGGATCTTCTTGCGTCCGAGCTTGTCGCCCAGCGGGCCCCAGACGAATCCGCCCAAGGGGCGAACCAGGAAGGACAGGGCGAAGGTGGCCAGCGCCATCACGGTGCCGCCCTCGGTGGGGAAGAAATGGGCGGTGATATAAGTGACGGCGACCGCGTAGACGCCGTAGTCGAACCATTCGGTCATGTTGCCCATGGCCGAGGCGGCGGTGGCCTTGCGGACTTCCTGCCGGCCTTCCACGGTGGACATGTCCGGGCCGATGTCCTGGGTCAGGTCCGGGGAGAAGGAGGCGGTATTCGAATTGTCTTGTGGTTGGCTGTTTTCCGGTTGCACAACTGCTCCGATGCGTCTCAGCTTTCCGTCGACCGGATGCCCGGGCTGGCAATGGAAAACTTTGCCGTCCCGGTTACGGTCCACGATCCGGGCAGGCCCGGAGTCGGTCAAGTGACCGAGGCTACGCCGTCATCAATCGAAATTCAATGTTTGACATGGAATTCATTGGAACTCCCCACGGACATATTCGATCGGGTATCACGTGATCAACAGACGGAGCTCCTAAACAGCCGCGGGTTTCACGTACAGTTTGTGTCGAGCCGAGCTTGTATTATTGAACGAATGGTCGGTAAGTTAGAGTGCTGAGCATCACTACTTTTTGTCGCAAGGAGCAATCATGGCCGAGGCATTTCTCGTAGGCGGAGCACGTACCCCAGTTGGACGGTACGGCGGAGCGCTGAGCAGCGTGCGTCCGGACGACCTAGCGGCGTTGACGATCCGCCGCGTCATCGACGACGCAGGCATCGATCCGGAGCTGGTTGACGAAGTCATCTTCGGCAACGCCAACGGCGCCGGCGAAGAAAACCGCAACGTGGCCCGCATGGCATGGCTGCTGGCCGGCCTGCCGAACACGGTTCCGGGCATCACCGTGAACCGCCTATGCGCCTCTGGCATGAGCGCCATCACCATGGCAAGCCACATGGTCAAGTCCGGCGCCGCGGACATCGTGGTAGCCGGCGGCGTGGAATCCATGTCCCGCGCCCCATGGGTCATGGAGAAGCCTGCCAAGGCCTTCGCCAAGCCGGGCGCCACCTTCGACACCTCCATCGGCTGGCGCTTCACCAACCCCGCCTTCCTGTCCGGGGAGCTTTCCCGCGACGGCAAGGCCACCTACTCCATGCCGGAGACGGCCGAGGAAGTCGCCCGCGTCTACAACATCTCCCGCGAGGACGCCGACCAGTTCGCCGTGGAATCGCACGCCAAGTCCATCGCCGCCATCGAGGCCGGACGCTTCAAGGACGAGATCGTCCCGGTGACCGTCAAGGGCCGCAAGAGCGACACGATCGTGGACACCGACGAGGGCCCGCGCCCGGGCACCACCGCCGAGGTGCTGGCCGGTCTGCGCCCGGTCGTCAAGGGCGGCTCGGTGGTCACCGCCGGCAACGCCTCGACCCTGAACGACGGCGCTTCGGCCATCCTGGTGGTTTCCGAACGTGCCATCCAGAAGTACGGGCTGACCCCGCGCGCCCGCATCGTCGACGGCCAGGCCGCCGGCCTGGCACAGGAGATCATGGGCATGGGCCCGGTCCCGGCCACCAACAAGGTGCTTTCCCGCGCGGGCCTGTCCATCTCGGACATCGGCGCCATGGAAATCAACGAGGCCTTCGCCAGCCAGTCGCTGGCCAGCATGAACGAGCTGGGCGTGGACCCGTCCATCGTGAACCGCGACGGCGGCGCCATCGCCCTGGGCCACCCGCTGGGCTCCTCGGGCTCGCGCATCGTGATCACCCTGCTGGGCCGCATGGAGCGCGAACTGGCCGGAGCCGAGCGCAAGCTCGGCGTGGCCACCATGTGCGTGGGAGTCGGCCAGGGCACCGCCCTGCTGGTGGAGGGCGTCTAACTCCATGAGCCTGACTCCCGAAGACTTCACTACCTTGCAGATCACCGAGACCGATGACCGCGTGTGGGTGCGCCTGCACCGCCCCGAGGTCCGCAACGCGATCGACCAGGTCATGGTCGACGAACTGCACGCGGTCTGCGCCTACCTTGAGCGCACCCCGAAGATCATGATCCTGGCCGGCACCCCCGGCACCGCGCCGACCGAGGAAAAACCGCGCGGCTCCAAGGGCATCTTCGCCTCCGGCGCCGACATCGCGCAGCTGCGCGAGCGCCGCCGCGACGACGCGCTGGCAGGCATCAACTCCGGCATCTTCGACCGCATCGCCAAGCTGCCGATGCCCGTGGTGGCCGCGCTTGACGGCTTCGCTCTGGGCGGCGGCGCGGAACTGGCCTACGCGGCAGACTTCCGCATCGGCACCGAGGATCTGCGCATGGGCAACCCTGAAACCAACTTGGGCATCATGGCCGCCGCCGGCGCGACCTGGCGCCTGAAGGAACTGGTCGGCGAGCCGCTGGCCAAGGAGATCCTGCTGGCCGGCAAGGTGCTCACCGGAGCGCAGTGCCTGGAAGTCCAGCTGATCACCGAGCTGCACCCCGCCGCCGAGCTGGACGCCGCCGCCGACGCGTTGGCCGACCGCATCGCCGCGCAGGACCCGCTGGCAGTGCGCATCAGCAAGTCGGTCTTCCACACCCCGCGCGAGGTGCACCCGATCATCGACAACCTGGCCCAGGGCATGCTCTTCGAGTCCCAGGCCAAGTTCGACCGCATGCAGGCATTCCTAGACCGAAAGAAGAAGTAAGCATGAGTGAAGCGACAAACTTTATCGACGGCGCACTGCCTGCCACCATGGGCGTGCTCGGCGGCGGGCGCATGGGCGCTGGCATCGCCCACGGCTTTTTGGTCAGCGGCAGCGCCGTGACCGTGGTTGAGCGCGACGAGGAATCCGCCAAGGGCGCCTACGAGCGCGTGGTGGAGTCCGTGGACAAATCCATCGCCCGCGGCGCGGTCAGCGAAACCCGCGAGCAGCTGCTGGCGCGCTTCGCCGTGAGCACCAA
Source organism: Arthrobacter sp. 'calajunan' (assembly GCF_046940185.1). Classification (NCBI taxonomy): domain Bacteria; kingdom Bacillati; phylum Actinomycetota; class Actinomycetes; order Micrococcales; family Micrococcaceae; genus Arthrobacter; species Arthrobacter sp. 'calajunan'. The sequence goes on along the minus strand of NZ_JBKZDY010000005.1, from coordinate 311,811 downwards.
CTACGCCGACTTCGCCTCGGCACAGCTGGTCATCGAAGCCGTCCCGGAAATCTGGGACCTGAAGATCTCCTCGCTGCAGGCGGTGGAAGCCGAGCTGTCCCAGGACGCCGTGCTGGCCTCCAACACCTCCTCGCTGTCCGTGTCCGGCATGGCCGAGAAACTGGCGCGCCCGCAGAACTTCCTGGGCCTGCACTTCTTCAACCCGGTCCCGGCGTCCACGCTGATCGAGGTCGTCATCGGCAAGCAGACCAACCCGCAGCTGGTTGACGCCTCGCGCGGCTGGGTCTCCGCGCTGGGCAAGACCGCAGTGGTGGTCAACGACGCCCCGGGCTTCGCCTCCTCCCGCCTGGGCGTGGCCATCGCGCTGGAAGCCATGCGCATGGTCGAAGAGGGCGTGGCCAGCGCCGAGGACATCGACAACGCGATGGTGCTGGGTTACAAGCACCCGACTGGCCCGCTGAAGACCACCGACATCGTGGGCTTGGATGTGCGCCTGGGCATTGCCGAATACCTTCACGAAACCCTTGGCGACCGCTTCGCTCCGCCGCAGATCCTCAAGGACCTGGTGGCCGAGGGCAAGCTGGGCCGCAAGACCGGACAGGGCTTCTACACCTGGTAGGAACCCAAGAGCACGACAACCGATGGAAAGGGCTGCGCAAGCGGCCCTTTTCGCATATCCGGCGGGCGTTTCAGGGAATCAGGCCGCGGCTTCGGGCCCGCAGCACCAAATCGAAGCGGTTGGCCGCCTCCAGCTTGCGCATCGCCGAGGCGATATAGCTCTTGACCGTGCTCTCGGCCAGGTCAAGGTGCGCACCGATCAGCGCGTTGCGCTTGCCCAGCGCCAAGTGGGTGAGGACATCCAGCTCCCGGGTCGACAGCGGGCCCGCGCCGCGTGAACCGGCGACCTCGCGCGGCTGCCTGGCGCGCAGCATGGATCCCGCGGTGCTCAATCGCTGCGCCAATTCCGGATCCTCGATCAGCCGGGCGATGTCGCGCAGCTCGGTGTACAGCACTGTCAGGTCCTCCTGGCTCAACGCCAGATCCGAGGCGTGGGTGGCGTGGGCCTCCGAGGCGGACAGCACCGCCAGACGACGTTCGGTCTCCTCGTGGACCGACAGTTCCCAGGCCAGGCGCCGCGCCTCGCCGGCCGCGGCGGCCAGCGTTTCATCCGTGAGCTGGGAACGGTCGCGCAGCCCGGCGTAGATCAATGCGCGCACCTGGTTGTCGACCACCACGGGGATCGCCAGCAGGGTGATGATCCCTTCCACGCCGATCTCCCGGTCGTAGCTGTGGATGATGTCGGGGGACTGGTGGTAAGCCCCGGTGGCCGTCAGCTCCCGGCGGGCAAGGGCAAGCCCGCCCAGCCCCTGTCCGGGCTGGATCACCAATCCGCGCAACGCGCCGGTGCGGGTGCCGGCGAAACTTGTCAGCACCGTGCCGCCGGATTCCGCGAAGCCGCCGAAGGCCACGGGGAAGCCGGTGCGGGCGGCCAGGGTGTTCAGCGTACGCTCCAGCAGGGCCACCTGGGGCAAGGAATCGGTGGTCAACTGCTACCTCCTTTAGATGGTAGTGACGCGTCTCACTGCCTCCCTGGGATACCTGCAGGAGAGTTGGTGACGCAGGTCACCGGTCGACGATTGTTCCGTACAACTACACATCGGAGTGTGCCCCATGACTGCGACCCTGACTCGCCCGGACCTGGAGTTGCCGCTGCGCGAACAGCCAGCCGCCACGACCGCTATTGCCGATCCGGCGGCCCTCGGCCTGGGCGCCTTCGCCATGACCACCTTCGTGCTGAGCCTGGCCAATGCCGGGCTGATTCCCGAGGCCGGTTTCGCGGTCCTGGCGCTGGCGTTCTTCTACGGCGGCATTGCACAGATCATTGCCGGCGTCATTGAATTCTTCAAGGGCAACGTCTTCGGGGCCACCGCCTTCACCTCCTACGGAATGTTCTGGATGGGCTTCTGGTGGATCGAGAGCAACCCTGAAATCGCCGCCGCCGTGGGATCCGTCGGCATGGGCGTCTACCTGCTGGGGTGGACCCTCTTCACCATCTACATGACCATCGCCTCGCTGAAAACCAATGGGGTCCTGGTTACCGTGTTCATTGTGCTGTGCACCGCCTTCGTCGCGCTGACCATCGGCGCGTTCACCGGCAACCAGCTGATCCACGAGCTCGGCGGCTGGCTGGGCCTGGTCACCGCGGCACTGGCCGCGTACGGTTCCTTCGCCGTCGTCACCAACGCCACTTGGAAGCGCGAGGTGCTGCCGATGTGGGCCAAGTAGCCCGCAGCTGAGCAGAGCGCAAACAACGGCAGCCCGCCGACCCGGAGGATCCCGGGTCGGCGGGCTGCCGTCCGTCTGGGGCTAAGCGAACATGCTGGCCAGCAGCGAGGTGAACAGCGCCTCGGCGTCGCGCGGCAGGCCCTTGGCGGTAAACCAGTCGCACATGTTGACGCAGTCGCGGTGCAGGTAATCCAGGCCCTGCACGTTGCCGGCCAGATCCACGCATTGCGGCACATCGATGACCACCAGCCGGTCGCCCGCAACCAGCAGGTTGTAGGCCGACAGGTCGCCGTGTGCGATGCCCAGCGCGGCGAACTTCTCCAGGGCGTCGGCCAGCTGGTCCCAGAGGGCCGGAAGCCGCGGATCGTTGCGGGAGATCTGCTGCAGCCGGGGCGCGGCGGCCCGGGGGATCTCCGGGTCCGCAATGAATTCCATGAGGATTTCAGTGCCGTCGATCTGCACGGGATAGGGGACCGGGATCCCCGCTTCGTGGCAGCGCCGCAGATAGGACCACTCGGCGCTCGCCCACTGCAGGGCCGCCACCTCGCGGCCGTAGCTGGAGTTGTTTTTCACCGCGCGGTTATCGCGCGAGCGCCGGGCCGAGCGGCCCTCGCTGTAGGCCTGCGAACGGCTGAACTGCAGGTGCTCCCGGCCGCGGTAGCGTTTGGCCGCCAGCAGCGTGCTGCGTGTTTCGGTGGCCCGCTCCACGAGGAAGACATCGCCTTCCTTGCCGGTTTTGAGGATTCCGAGCTCGGTATCCAAGGCCGCGGCGTCCTCGATGAGCCACGAGGGGTAGGGCTGCGGTCCGCGACAGCCCTTTTCGATGGACGGCCAGGTGGAGTAGCGCTGGCCCTCGATTAGATCGTCCTGGGTGGTTTCGTCCCAGGTCGGCTGGCCGCGGCGGGTTTTCAGCTGGGTGTCGGCCTCGTCATAGCCGTTGCGCGCTAGGGGAGAAAAGGCGGTGTTGCCGCCGGGGTAATGAGACACAATGAGTCCTTGGTGAGAAGGGGAGATGGCATAGCAAGGTCACGGACATTCATCGGTACCCCTCCTTAGATAGACTCATTGGCATTTGCCAATGACTAATACCTTACAGCAGATGGCGAATGTGTTGCAATGGACTCATGAGCCACGCCCCCGAGTACCGCAAGCAGTCGATGGACGTCCACTGGGACGGCGCGATCAATGCCCGCCACATCTGCGGAGTCTTCTACCGCATGGGCCGCCACGAATGGCTCACCGCCCAAGGCTGGCGGCAGCTGCAGGCGGACGGTATCGACCGGGTGATCGACCTGCGCAACCCGGGGGAGATCAGCCGCCGCGAGCACGACCCGGTGGTGGATGAGTTGAGCATGCAGGGCATCGAGCTGTTCAACCTCCCGCTGGAATCCCCGGGCAACAAGCGCTTCGAGGCGATCGCGGTGCCGTACATGAACCACACCGGAATGTTCCGGCTGGTCTGCGAGGAATTCGGCGGGCATCTGGCCTCGGTCTTCGAGAACCTGGCCGCAACGCGTAGCGGCGCGGTGATCCACTGTTCCGCCGGACGGGACCGCTCCGGACTTGTGGCAACGCTGCTGCTGGATTTGGCCGGGCGGCGCGACGAGATCCTGGCCCACGACGAAGCGGCGGTGCGCGGCATCAACGAATGGCATCGGGTCTCGCCGCGCAAGCACCCCTATGAGTCCCACCAGGCGGACGGCGAGCTGGACTCGATCATCCGCGGCCGCGCCGCCGAACTGGAGAAGTTCCTCGACTGGCTCGGCTATGCCGAGGACTACTTGCGCGGGCAGGGCGTGGGCGAAAGCAGCTTGGCTGCATTGCGACAGCTGGCACGTCGCGAAAACCCATGACAGAGCCGCAATCGAACTGTAGGCTCGGGGCATGGATGGAAAGCTGCGGCATCATGCCTTGAACTATGTTGAACTGACCGTCACCGACCTGCAGGCGGCCAAGGACTTCTACGCGGCCGCCTTCGGCTGGAAGTTCGTCGACTACGGCGACCAATACGCCGGCATCCTCATGCCGGAAGCTACTGCGGAGGAGTCCGGGGGACTGCTGTTGGCCGACAAGCCGCGGCCCGTCGGCGGGCCCGTCGTGCTGCTGTATTCCGAAAACCTGGACGCCACGGCGCGCGCCATCGCGGCCGCCGGAGGCTGGATCGACGAGCCTGCCTATCCGTTCCCCGGAGGCCGCCGGCTGCATTTCACCGATCCTTCCGGAAACGAGCTGGGAGTTTGGGCCTCCGCATAGGAACGTGGCACCCATGGCCTTGATCCAGCACGATCAATGGCACTATTTCGATCCATCAGCTTCGCTGACCGGCGGATGATCGTAAAGAAAGGAGCACGGGAAATGGGCATTGGTGACTCAATCCCGCGCGGCGGTGATGATCTGATCGTGTCTCTGGGCCAAGACGACGAGGCATTCTGGAGAGATATCGCTGACAGAGGCGTGGTCGCTTTGGAAGCACTTGAACCGGGTGGGCCGAATTTCTGGACTGTCGTGCAAGCCTTGGCTCCGTGGGCCGCATTCCTTGCTGCGGCCGTAGTTGCGGTGGTTGCTTTGCTGAATCTTGCGCATCAACGAAAAGTTCTCGCCTCGTCCAATGCCAATGAGTCCCGCTCCGAATGGTGGCGGCGAACCCAATGGGCGCTGGAAGCCAGCACATCTCGGGACCCTTCGATGAAAAAGTTCGGGAAGGAAGTACTGGAGCAACTTGTAGACAGTCCCCTTACCAGCGATTCAGACAAGATATTGCTTGATGCCGTTTGGAAGGGTGGCAACACGGGTTTGGTTGAATCCAAGATTCAGCTACTTTTGCAGGATGCCAATAGGTTTGGTTTTCTCGGGGGTGGGGATCCCGCGTCGGAAGAAACTGTAGACCAGAAATCAACCGAGCGGGACAATGGGGACCAAGAGTGAAAGGAGGAAAACATGTCGGAGCCGGCAACCGCACCTAGGGCGCGGACTTACGACCCCAATAACGCCGAAGAAGTCTTCAGGGTGCTGGGCGAGGAAATCGAGGCAGCCAAGCTTAAGGTTGCGCTTGATCGCCGATTGGGTCGCAAGACGTCCGAGTCAGTCATTGAGCTTTCCCAAATTCGCTTGCCCGAGCACCTCGGCCGAGTTGTGGATGGGTAGTTTCCACCGCGGTTTGCAGAAGGGATGAAATCCAGAGTCTCCGCGGAAATATTCCGCGCCATTCCTAGGTGATCTTGTTGCTCTTCGGAAAACTTGAGGTGTTGGGACTCCACGCGGATTTCATCTGAAAGCGGGCCCGCCGATGGCGAGCCCGCTTGTTCGTGGGATTCCGTTTCCCGGAGCAGCCAGCCGTTCTTTCCTTGTCTCGGCGTAAACCGAGCGCAGGAGCCTAGTGTTTGGGCTTATCCACCACCAGGTTGGTGATGCGCAGGGTGCAGATGCGGCGCTGCTGCTCGTCGGTGATGAGCACTTCGTGGCTGGTCATGCGCCGGCCCAGCTTGATCGGCGTGGCCGTGATGGTGACCAGCCCTTCGGTGGCCGAGCGGTGGTGCGTCGCGTTGACGTCGACTCCCACCACGACCTTGCCGAAGGTCGAGGCGAATTTCACGGCGGCCCAGGAGCCCACCGCTTCACCCACTGCCAGCGAGGCGCCGCCGTGCAGCAGCCCGAAGGACTGGGTGTTGCCTTCCACCGGCATGGTGGCCACCACCTTGTCCACGGACTCCTCGATGATGCGCACACCCATCTTGCGGTCCAATTCGCCCAGCTCAATCGTCCACGGTTCGAGGTTCCGGGCCTGGTGCTGTACGTCGGTCATTTTCACGGTCCTTTACGGGTGTCGTCGATCACGTCATTGCTGTTATGGTTAACACTAATACTGACCGACCGTTCAGGAAGGAATTGCGTCGATGACGACAGCCCAGATTGGTGTAGTCCCAAGTTTCATTGCCGGTCAATGGCAGACCCCAGCAGCCGAGGGAGGCACCGAAGTACTTGATGCCAACACCGGCGAACTGCTCGCCACCGTCACCAAGGACCGCCTCGATGTGGCCGGCGCCGTAGCCTACGGCCGCACCACCGGCCAGCGCGAACTGGCCAAGCTCTCGCTGCATGAGCGTGCGCTGAAGCTCAAGGAGCTGGCCCTGCACCTCAACGAGCACCGCAAGGACCTCTACGAGATCTCCTACAAGACCGGCGCCACCAAAATCGACTCCATGGTGGACATCGATGGCGGCATCGGCGTGCTGTTCACCTTCTCCGGCAAGGGCCGCCGCGAACTGCCCAACAGCAATGTCATCCTCGACGGCCCGACCGAGCCGTTGAGCAAGGACGGCTCGTTCCTGGGCACCCACATCTACACCGCGCTGACCGGTGTTGTGGTCCAGGTCAACGCCTTCAACTTCCCGGTCTGGGGAATGCTGGAGAAGTTCGCCCCGGCCTTCATCGCCGGCGTGCCGACCATCGTCAAGCCGGCCACCCCGACCGGCTACCTGACCGAAGCCGTGGTGCGCCTGATGCTCGACTCCGGCCTGCTGCCGGACGGCTCGCTGCAGCTGCTCTCCGGCTCGGCCCGCGACCTGATGGACCACCTGGACTACCGCGACATGTTCGCCTTCACCGGCTCGGCGGCCACCGCCAGCAAGCTGAAGGCCCATCCGAACGTCATCGACGGTGGCGTACGCTTCAGCGCCGAGACCGACTCGCTGAACGCCGCCATCCTTGGCCCTGACGCAGTGGAAGGCACCCCGGAGTTCGACGCCTTCATCAAGGTCGTCGTCAACGAGATGACTACCAAGGCTGGCCAGAAGTGCACCGCCATCCGCCGCAACATCGTTCCGGCCAGCCAGGTGGACGCGGTCATCGCAGCCATCGGCAAGCGCATCGACGAGCGCGTGGTCGTCGGCGACCCGCGCGTCGAAGGCGTGACCATGGGCGCGCTGGCCTCCCTTGACCAGCTGCGCGACGTGCGCGCCGCGGTCGAGGATATGCTGGCCGCCGGCGGCGAGCTGGCCTACGGCGCGCTGGACGCGCCAAAGGTCCGCGTGGCCCCGGACACCGACGCAGTGGCCGAGCAGGGCGCCTTCATGGCCCCGATGGTGCTGCGCTGGGACGACGCCCGCAACCCGATCCTGCACTCCCGCGAAGCCTTCGGCCCGGTCAGCTCCGTGGTCGGCTACGACACCGTGGACGAGGCTGTGGCCCTGGCCGCGCTGGGCGCCGGCTCGCTGGTCGCCACCGTCTGCACCAATGACGCCGAAGCCATGCGCCAGCTCTCGCTGGGCATTGCAGGCCACCACGGCCGCGTGCACATCCTGAACCGCGAAACCGCGCGCAGCACCACGGGCCACGGCTCGCCGGTGCCGCACCTGGTCCACGGCGGCCCGGGCCGCGCCGGCGGCGGCGAGGAACTGGGCGGCGTGCGCTCGGTCAAGCACCACATGCAGCGCACCGCGGTGCAGGGCTCCCCGAACATGCTCACTGCCCTGACCGGCGTGTGGCACACCGGCGCGGCCCAGTCGCTGGCCGGCTGCGAGAAGTTCGGCGGCCAGGCCTCGAACGTGCACCCGTTCCGCAAGTCGCTGGCCGAGCTGAAGATCGGCGACGGCTTCGTTTCGGACCTGCGCGAGGTGAGCCTCGAGGAAATCACCGCGTTCGCGAATGAAACCGGCGATACCTTCTACGCGCACACCGACGCGAAGGCCGCCGAAGCCAACCCGTTCTTCCCGGGCATCGTGGCGCACGGCTACTTGCTGGTCTCCTGGGCCGCGGGGCTGTTCGTGGAGCCCGCTCCGGGACCCGTGCTGGCCAACTACGGCTTGGAGAGCCTGCGCTTCATCACCCCGGTCGGTGCCGGGGACTCGATCCGCGTGACCCTGACCGCCAAGAAGATCACCCCACGCGTGACCGACGAGTACGGAGAGGTCGCCTGGGACGCCGTGCTGCACAACCAGAACGACGAGATCGTGGCCACCTACGACGTGCTGACCCTGGTGGAGAAGACCGATTCCACCTACGCCAACTGGCAGGGCTGAGCCCCGCTCCGCGGTAGCGCCATAAACACCACGCCGGCCTTCGAGAATTCTCGAAGGCCGGCGTGGTGTTGTTCCGGGAAGTATTTACTTGTCGTCTGCGGAGTTCAGCTTGTCCAAGGCGGCCTTGGCGGCTGCTTCCAGGGCGATCTCTTCCTGGGTCGGTTCCGGCTGCGAGGCCTCGGGCAGCGCTCGCCACTGATACCAGCCGTACAGTGCCGCCAGGGCGGTGAACACGTACAGGCCCAACATGCCCAGCATCGGGCTGACCAGGAAATACACCACGACATAGGAGATCGCGCCGGCGGCCAGCAGCAGCCAGCCACTGCGCACGCCGCGGGCGATCAGCACGAAGGACGCGAAGATCACTGCGTCGGAAACGTACATGGCCCAGACTTCCGGGGTGGCGCTCAGGTAGCTGCCGTTGAACAGGAAGACGTTGAAGTGCAGGGCCACCAGCAGGATGATGCCGGCCAGCAGGCCGACCACTGAGGTCACGGTGAGCTGGGTGCGGGTCACCATGCGGATGAACTTGCCCTTGAGCTCGAATCGGGAGAAGCGCCACAGTCCGAAGATCGCCAGCAGAAGCAGCGGGACGCCGTAGAACAGCGCGTACAGGTCGTACTTCATGGCGCTGATGGTCGGTCCGGAGAATACCGCCATGATCAGGGCCCACCAGCCCAGGTCGTTGCGGTGCGCCAGCAGCAACGCGGCGATGACCACGAACAGGGCGCTGATCGCGAACAGCAGGATCTGCACGCCAGAGCTGGTGCTCAAGGACAGCTGGAAGAGACTATCAATAATTGATTCCACGATGCTTCTTTGTGTTGAGTTGTATACGGCTGCGCGGGCGCAAAACGCACCCCTACGATGCTAGCTGTGAATCCTGTGAGGAACACAAGCGCGGCAGCCAGTCCGGTCCGCAGGAACCCGGTGCACCTCGATGCACGGCAAAGGCCCCGGCCCGCCCCGCAGGGCGAACCGGGGCCGATAGCGCCGGGGTTCAGGAGGTCTGGTCCTTGGGCAGCGCATGCAGGCCGTTGAACAGCAGCGAAATCGCCTGGTTCTCCAAGGTCACCGCATCGATCACGCCGTCCAGGCGGTACCAATCCACCACCGAGTTGATCATGCCGAACAGCAGGCGGGCGGTGGCGCGAGGCTCCAGGTCCTCGCGCAGCTGACCCTCGCGCTGCGCCAAGGTCACCAACTGCGAGAGTTCGCGGTCCATCTGGCGTCGGCGCTGCAGCGCGGCGCGCTCAAGCTCCGTGTTCCCGCGCAGGCGCAGCAGCAAGGTCACGTAGGAACGCTTGGCGATCAGGATGCGCACCGTGGAGCGCAGGAAGAATTCCAGGCGCTCGTCGGCGTTTCCCTCATGCCCGTGCACCTGCTCGATCATGGATTCCAGCGGGATCAGCGCCTCGTCCAGCGCCAGGCGCAGCAGATCCTCCTTGGAGGGGACGTGGTGGTAGATCGCCGACTTGCTGATGCCCAGCCGGTCGGCGAGCTTGCCCATCGAGGTTGCATCGTAGCCGTACTCGTTGAACGCCTCGACGGCGGTCTGGAGCACGGTTTCCTGGTCGTAACCGGGACGGCCGCGTTTGACCGGTGGGGTCACTGCTGGGGTTGTCTGCATAATTCCTCGATTATTTCACGTCTCCGTGACGGCTAGCTGTTGCGCAGGTCGTAAATGCGCTTGAGCTTGCCCATGGAGCGTTCAAGAGTCTCCGGATCCACCACGTCGATGGCACAGGAGGAACCCACATGGATCTTGATCAGCTTGGCGAGGGTCTTGGCGGCGTCGGCCGCGTCCTCGGCCGAGGCATCCGAACGGCGCTCGACCTTGACGGCCAGCTGGTCCATGCGGTCAGGACGGGTGAGCACGAGTTGGAAATGCGCGGAGAGGGCCGGCACCTTCAAGATCAGTTCCTCGATCTGGCTCGGGAACAGGTTCACGCCGCGCAGGATGATCATGTCGTCGCTGCGGCCGGTGATGCGGCCCATGCGGCGGTGGCCCGGACGCGCGGTGCCCGGCATCAGACGGGTCAGGTCGTGGGTGCGGTAGCGGATGATCGGCAGCGCCTGCTTGGTCAGCGAGGTGAAGACCAGCTCGCCGTGCTCGCCGTCCGGCAGCACCTTCGTCGGGTCGTAGGCGTCCAGGATCTCCGGGCGGAAATGGTCCTCCCAGATGTGGCTGCCGTCCTTGCGCTCGCGTGATTCGCCGGCCACGCCTGGGCCCATGACCTCGGACAGGCCGTAGATGTCGCAGGCGTCGATGCCGAACATCTCTTCCAGCTCGTGGCGCATTTCCTCGGTCCACGGCTCGGCGCCGAGCACGGCGACCTTCAGCGAGGTGTCGCGCGGGTCGAGGCCCTGGCGCTGCATGGCGTCGCCAATGGTCAGCAGGTAGGTCGGGGTGCACAGGATGGCATCCGGGGCGAAGTCCTTGATCAGGGTGATCTGCTTCTCGGTCTGGCCGCCGGACATCGGGATCACGGTGGTGCCCAGGCGCTCGGCCGCGGCGTGGGCGCCCATGCCACCGGTGAACAGGCCGTAGCCGTAGGCGTTATGCACCTTCCAGCCCGGCTTGACGCCGGACAGGCGCAGGCATCGGGCACCGAGCTTGGCCCAGTCGTCCAGGTCCTGCTGGGTGTAGCCGACCACGGTGGCGCGGCCTGTGGTGCCCGAGGAAGCGTGGATGCGGGCGACCTCGTGCTGCGGCACGGCGAACATGCCGAACGGGTAGGTCTTGCGCAGGTCTTCCTTCTCGGTGAACGGGAAAATCTTCAGATCATCCAGTTCCTTCAGGTCGTTCGGGTGCACACCGGCTGCGTCGTACTTTTCCTTGTAGTACGGCACCTTGTCGTAGGCCAGGTGCAGGGTTTCCTTCAGGCGGGTGAGCTGGATCGATTCGATCTGATCACGGCTCATGGTCTCTTCTGCATCCAGCGGATTCGGCAGGCTGTCGCGATCGATATTCTGTGACATGCTCGTACTTTCGTGTGGTGGTGGCGGAAAGGTCTAGCGGCTCTTGGGCTTTGGGACGGTTCGTGAGCGCCCGCGGAACTCGGCCACCGTTTCGGTGGCTCCGTCGCGGCCCGGCTGGGTGACGGTGATGTCGTAGAGTCCGCTGCGGCCCTGCTGGGAGACCCGGCGTGCTGATGCGGTCAACAAGCGTCCGGGGATGCCCGGCTTGAGGAAATTGATGTCCACTCCGGAGGCGACTGTGATCGTGTCCTCCGACCCCTCGGGAGGGTTGCAGCTCAGTGCGAAAGCGGTATCGGCAAGGGCGAAGATCATTCCGCCGTGGGCGATGCCGAAGCCGTTGAGCATCTCCCGTTTCAGCTCCATGGTGATGACGGCCTTGCCGTCGGAGACCTCGACAACCTCGATGCCCATCCACTGCGTGGCATAGTCATTCTCGAGAATTGCGTGCGGAAGAGGTTTCTCGACCTGTGTTTCGCTCATGGACTTCCTTCGCCGAATTATTTACCGAACGATCATTAGGTAATAACAAAATGTGAGGCAAGTCAAGTTCTGGTGGTGAATCGTCTGCGAATGGCTGGCTATCGCGGGGAAAAGTCTTAGCTGCCGAAAATCCGTCGGTGGAGGTCAAGGATGAAAGGCTCCTTGATCCGGTTGTAGTCCATCACCAGCCCCTGTGCCCCGTGCGTCGCCGCCAGCTGGCTGGCCGCCTCGCGTTTGGCCGCGGCGTAGGCCTCGCGGTCCGCGCGGTGGCCGCGCAGGTGGTCGTGGAAGAGGACCATACGCAGGAACTCCGGGCTGCCGGGACTGAAGACATGGATGTTGCCGGCCGCCAGCCCGGTGCCGGCCCCGGGCTTGAACATGCGGTGCTTGTACCAGCCAGGTTCCCGGTGCCAGAAGACCATGCCCGCCGCGCGCAGCTGCGGGACGTACCGCCCTTCATCATCGGCATCGGGAACCAGCAGGGCCACGTCGATCAGCGGCTTGGCCGGCAATCCCGGCACCGAGGTGGAGCCGGTGTGCTCGATGGCCAGGGCGCTGGACCCCAGCGCTGCGGACAGCGCCGCGCGGATCTTCTCGAAGTCCCCAGGCCAGCGCGGATCCGCCGGGGCCAGCTCGATGAGTCCGCGCGAGGGTGCGCCATCGACATCCTCGTAGCCCGGGTCCGAGGTCGGCTGGAGGCCGAGCAGCGGAGCGTAGGGCAGCGTGCACAGGTGCCTGCGCGCCGCAGGCCAGCGTGGATCCGCAGCGCTGTCGCTGATGAGGAAGCCCAGCGCGCGGTAGAAGTCCACCGCATCCGCGTCGGTGGTGGCCCAGATGCAGCGGCCGTGCAGTTCCTGCAGCCGGCTCACCAGTGCCGAGGCCAGGCCCCGGCGCTGGTGCGTCCCGAGCACGGCGAGGTACTCGATGCACAGGCTGTATTCGTCGCCCAGCCGGTAGGCTGCCAGCGCCACCGGGCCGCCGTCCGCGCCGAAGGCTGCCAGGACCTGCAGCTGCCGGCAGTCATCGATCAGTACCTGCAGGGCCGGCTCGTCCACCGGGTCGGCGGCCAGCGCCAGCAGCTCGCGCACGGCGGGATCCTGGCGGTACTCGGAGATCTGGATGTGGCGCATGGCAGTCTTTCCGGTGGTGGGTGTCTACTTCACGATCTCGCGGCAGCCCAGCGCGTCCAAGATGAATGCGTAGTCCCAGGCGCGGGACTTCCACGACTCGTAGCGGCCCGAGGCGCCGCCGTGGCCGCCTTCCATCTCGGTCTTCAGCACGATCGGCTGCTCTCCGGTGTTCAGCTCGCGCAGCTTGGCCACCCACTTGGCCGGCTCCACGTAGAGCACACGCGTGTCGTTCAGCGAGGTGACCGCCGCGATCTTCGGGTAGGACTGCGCGGTGACGTTCTCGTAGGGGGAGTAGGACTTCATGTAGTCGTAGACTTCCTTGTCCTCGATCGGGTTGCCCCATTCCTCCCATTCCAGCGCGGACAGCGGCAGCTCGGGATCCAGGATCGAGGTCAGCGCGTCCACGAACGGCACCTGCGCCACGATCGCGGTGTACAGCTGCGGGGCCATGTTCGCGATGGCGCCCATCAGCAGGCCGCCGGCCGAACCGCCCAGCGCCACCAGGCGCTGCGGGTCGGCCCACCCGGAGTCCAGCAGGTACTTGGTGGCGTCGATGAAATCGGTGAAGGTGTTCTTCTTGTGCAGCTTCTTGCCCTGCAGGTACCAGTCGCGGCCCAGCTCGCCACCGCCGCGCACATGGGCGATGACGAACACGACCCCGCGGTCCAGCACGCTCAGCCGCGGGATGCCGAAGCCCGGATCCATGGACGCCTCGTAGGAGCCGTAGCCGTAGATGAGCACCGGGTTGGGCACCGAGGTGTCCAGGTCCGCGCGGCGCATGATGGTCAGCGGGATGCGCGTGCCGTCGGCCGCCACGGCCCATTCGCGGGTGGACAGGTAGTCCGCGGCGTCGTAGTTGTTCACCGGGGTCTGCTTGCGCAGCACCAGCGACTGGTCCTCGAGCCACAGGTCGTACACGCGGGCGGGGGTGAAGTCCGCGGTGTAGCCGATGCGGATCAGCGGAGCTTCCAGCGAGGCGAAGGTCGGGGAGGCGGTGAACAGCTCGTCCTCGAAGGCCGGCTCCAGGGCCGCCTGCTGCGCGGCGGTGCCCAGCCCGTCCAGGGCGATGAGCTGGACGCGCTCGCAGGTGTCGCGGCGCACCGAGAGCACCAGGTGCGTGCCGGTCAGCACGGTGCCCTCGATCTTCACGGTCTGCTGGTGCTCGATGACCGTGCGCCACTGCGCGGGCTCGGTCTGCTCGCCGAGCTGGTCGAGTCCGGCCATCGACACCATGTTGTTCGGCGCCTGGAAATCGTGGGTGATGACTGCCGCGCCGTCGGTCCCGGGCAGCAGGTCCACCCCGTGCAGCAGGCGCAGCGAGCGCGGCACCAGCAGCCGCACCTGGGCCGCCGGATCAGTTAGATCCAGCACGCTGGTCTCCGAGTATTCGGAGTTGCCGCTGGAGATCAGCAGCTTGGTCCGATCGGTGCTCAAATCGAAGCCCAGCCACATGCCCGGGTCGTCTTCCTGGTAGAGGACGGTGTCCGTGGCGGGATCGGTGCCCAGCACGTGGGCCTTGATCTGGTGCGGGCGCCAGGTCTCGTCCACCACGACGTAGAAGACCGTCGAGGAATCGGGGGAGAACGCCAACCCGTAGAACACGCCCTCGATGACGTCGGGCAGCAGCTGGCCGGTGGCCAGGTCCTTGACGTAGAGGGTGAAGCGCTCGTCGCCTGCGGTGTCGATGCAGTAGGCCAGCAGGTTGCTTTCCTCGTTCAGGGCCATGCCGCCCAGTGCGAAGAAGCTCTGTCCCTCGGCCAGCTGGTTGCCGTCGAGCAGCACCTGCTCGGCCTCCAGCGCGGTTTCCGGGTCGATGACCGGCGGGGTCCAGTCGGCTCGCGGGTCCCCGGTCTGCTCCGCTGCGACGCGGCACTGGATGGTGTAGGGCTTGCCCTCGACCGAGCGGGTGAAGTACCACCAGCCCCGGCGCCGGGTGGGCACCGACAGGTCGGTCTCCACGGTGCGGGCCTTGATCTCGTCGAAGATGGCCTGGCGCAGCGGCTCCTGGTCGGCAGTGACCGCGTCGGTGTAGGCGTTTTCAGCCTTCAGGTGGTCCAGGACCTGCTCGCTGGTCTTCTCGCGCATCCATTCGTAGTCATCGGTGAAGGTGTCCCCGTGGAAGGTGCGGGTGACTGGATTCTTCGCGGCGATCGGCGCGCTGGCGGTAAGCGGTTCTGGAGTCATATACCTATTCAATCCCACCGGTCCGCTGTTTGGCAGGCCGCTAAGCTCAGCGCGGACAGCCTTCAGGGCCTCGTGCGCTGACGCGCTCGGTTGGGCGGAAAAGGTTTCGACATGCGCGCATTGGCCATAGGCTAGCAAGCAGAGTGAATCAATCTGCCCCATGGGTTACTCGCCCCTACAGCATGAGAAAGCGATTGAGATAAGTGAAAAATAAACACACACCGACCCGGACAGGTCGCCTTGCCCGGTGGATCGCCGGCGTGGCCATCGGTCTGATGGCGCTGGTGGTCGGAGCCCCGGCGTCCATGGCCCAAGGCGCCGACAGCGTCGAAGGCCAGACCTACGTCATCGGCACCGACACCACCTTCGCCCCGTTCGAGTTCCGCCAGAACGGCGAGCTGACGGGCATCGACATGGACATCCTCCATGCCATCGCCGAGGACGAGGGCTTCCAGGTCGAAGTCCGCTCGCTGGGCTTCAGCGCGGCGCTGGCCGCGCTGTCCGCCAACCAGGTCGACGGCGTCATCGCCGGCATGTCGATCACCGACGAACGCAAGCAGATCTACGACTTCTCCGAGCCGTACTTCGAGTCCGGCGTGCAGATGGCGGTGGCCAAGGACGACGAGGCCATCAAGGGCTACGAGGACCTCAAGGGCAAGACCGTTGTCGCCAAGACCGGTTCCGAAGGCGAGACCTACGCGAAGTCGATTGCCGAGCAGTACGGCTTCACCGTCAAGTCCCTTGACCAGTCGGCCACCATGTACGAGTCGGTCAAGGCCGGCTCCGCCGTCGCCGTCTTCGACGACTACCCGGTGCTGGCCTACGGCATCGCGCAGGGCAACGGCCTGAAGACCGTCACCGACAAGGTGCCCGGCGGCTCCTACGGCTTCGCCGTGAACAAGGGCGAGAACACCGCGCTGCTGGCCGCCTTCAACGACGGCCTGGCCGAGCTGAAGGCCAACGGCGAATACCAGAAGATCCTGGACAAGTACCTGGCCGACCCCACCGCCAGCACTCCTGGCAACTTCTTCGACCTGGCGGTCAAGTCGTTCCCCGCGCTGATGACCGGTCTGGGCAATACGCTGGGCGTCACCGCCATCTCCTTCGCGATCGCCATGGCGCTGGGCCTGATCTTCGGCTTCTTCAAGATCTCCGGCAACATCGTGCTGCGCGGCATCGCCACCACCTTCGTGAACATCTTCCGCGGCACCCCCCTGCTGCTGTGGGCGTTCATGTTCTACTTCGGCCTGCCGCAGCTGACCGGATGGGACATCAGCGTCTGGACCGCCGGCATCCTCACCCTGTCGCTGAACGCCGGCGCCTACGTGGCCGAGATCGTGCGCGGCGGCATCCAGTCGGTGGATCCGGGACAGCTGGAAGCCGCCCGCTCGCTGGGCCTGGGCTACGGCAAGTCCATGCAGAAGGTCGTGATCCCGCAGGCCTTCAAGATGATGACCCCGTCGCTGATCAACCAGCTGATCATCAGCCTGAAGGACTCCTCGCTGCTGCTGGCCATCGGCTTCGCCGAACTGCTCTACCAGGGTCAGCAGATCTACGCGGCGAACTTCCGCGTCACCGAGACCCTGCTGATCGTGGGCGTCATCTACTTCGTCGCCATCATGGCCCTGACCAAGCTGGCCAACTATGCCGATAAGAGGTTCAACAAGTGAGCACCGCAAGCGAGATGAACTCGCAGGTAAAGATCCAGGTCACCGACCTGCACAAGTCCTTCGGATCCAACAACGTGCTCCAGGGCATCGACCTGGAGATCCGCGAGGGCGAGGTGTTGTGCGTGATCGGCCCGTCGGGCTCGGGCAAGTCCACGCTGCTGCGCTGCCTGAACAAGCTGGAGGACATCACCTCCGGCACGGTGGTTGTCGACGGCTTCGACGTGACCGACCCGAAGGTGGACATCAACGAGGTTCGCCGCCACGTGGGTATGGTTTTCCAGCACTTCAACCTCTTCCCGCACATGTCGGTGGCCGAGAACATCATGCTGGCCCCGGTGGAGCTGAAGAAGATGAACCGCACCGAGGCCCGCGCCAAGGCGCTGGAGCTGCTGGAGCGCGTGGGGCTGAAGGAGAAGGCCGATGCCCGCCCGGCCTCGCTCTCCGGCGGCCAGAAGCAGCGAGTGGCCATCGCCCGCGCGCTGGCCATGTCCCCGGGCATCATGCTTTTCGACGAGGCCACCAGCGCGCTGGACCCTGAAATGGTCGGGGAGGTGCTCCAGGTGATCAAGGAGTTGGCCGACTCGGGCATGACCATGGTGCTGGTGACCCACGAGATGGGCTTCGCCCGTGAAGTCGCCGACCGCGTGGTCTTCATGGCCGACGGCGTGGTCTGCGAGCAGGGCAAGCCGGAGGACCTCTTCGGCAACCCGCAGCAGGCCCGCACCCAGGATTTCCTGTCCAAGGTGCTGTAGCGACGCAGCGTCCGTAGTCGCGACGCTTTATTCCGCAGGCCGCCCGGAAATGAACAAAAAAATTGTTCATTTCCGGGCGGTTTTGCCATGTGCGGGTCAATCCACAGGAACAACATAGAAAATTATCATTGAAGCTTCAAGTTTTAAGTCTAGGGTTGATCCCGAGTTGTTGCGAAGCCGCTCATCCCCGAAGATCCGCCGATGGAGAATGACATGACCACCCGAAACAACCCGCCGATGACCTCCGCCGCCCTGCTGATGCTGCGCGTCGTGCTCGGCATTATCCTGGCCGCCCATGGCTGGCAGAAGTTTTTCCAGTACACCCTCGATGGGGCTACCGCCTCCTTCGAGCAAATGGGCGTCCCGCTGGCCTCGATGGTGGCTCCCGCCGTGGCCACCCTTGAACTCGCCGGCGGCATCGCGTTGGTCCTCGGGGTGGTGACCCGTGTCGCCGCGGGGCTGCTGGCCCTGGATATGCTCGGTGCGCTGTTCCTGGTCCACCTTCCTGCCGGCATTTTTGTCGACAACGGAGGATATGAGCTGGTGGCCATCTTGGCTGCCGCTGCCGCGGCTCTGGCCTTGGCCGGCCCGGGCTCCTATTCGGTGGACCGTCTGGTCTTCGGCCGGACGGCCCCGGTCGGGTCGATGTCGAACGCCTAGGAGATAGTCAAGCCCGGCACCCGAAAGAGCATCTTTCGGGTGCCCGGGCATTTAAGCGGACGATTGGCTGGCCTGGGGTGCTTGCGTGATGCCGGTTTCGGTGGTGATGTTGACGTGACCGAACCCACTCTGACATACTGAACGAACGGTCAGTATGTAAATAGTTTTCAGTGAGGTGAACCCATGGCCCCGACCACACCGCAGGAGCCGGGACTGAGTGCCGTCCCAAGCTACGAAGAAGAGCAGTCGCAGGCGCGTTTTGACGCCCTGATCGGCAAGGATTCGCGTATTGAGCCACGCGACTGGATGCCGGATGCCTACCGCAAGACCTTGACTCGCCAGGTTTCCCAGCACGCGCACTCCGAGATCATCGGCATGCAGCCTGAGGCCAACTGGATCACCCGCGCGCCGTCGCTGAAGCGCAAGTCGATCCTCATGGCCAAGGTCCAGGACGAGGCAGGGCACGGACTGTACCTGTACTCCGCGGCCGAAACCCTCGGCACCGACCGCGACGAGCTGAACGACCAGCTGCTGACCGGACGCGCCAAGTACTCCTCGATCTTCAACTACCCGGCACGTTCCTGGGCCGACATGGGCGCCATCGGCTGGCTCGTGGACGGTGCGGCCATCGCCAACCAGGTGCCGCTGTGCCGCGCATCCTATGGCCCGTACGGCCGCGCCATGGTCCGAGTCTGCAAGGAAGAGTCCTTCCACCAGCGCCAGGGCTTCGAGATCCTGCTCTCGCTGTCCCGCGGCAGCGAAGCTCAGAAGAAGATGGCCCAGGATGCCGTCAACCGCTTCTACGAGCCTGCGCTGATGATGTTCGGCCCACCGGACGAGCAGTCCCCGAACTCCAAGCAGTCCATGGCCTGGAACATCAAGCGTTTCTCCAATGACGAACTGCGCCAGCGTTTCGTCGGCATGATCGCCGAGCAGGTCAAGGTCCTCGGACTGACCCTGCCGGATCCCGAACTGCGGTACGACGAAGAGACCAAGCAGTGGATCCACAAGGATCTGAACTGGGATGAGTTCATGGCAGTAATCAAGGGCAACGGCCCAGTCAACGCGCAGCGCATGGAGCGCCGCCGCGAAGCCCACCGCGAGGGTGCCTGGGTTCGCGAAGCCGCCGCAGCATACGCCGCCAAGCAAGTACAAAGTGAGGTTGCCTAACATGAGCCAACAGAACAATTGGCCCCTGTGGGAAGTATTCGTTCGTTCCTCCCGTGGACTCTCGCACGTCCACGCAGGTTCGCTGCACGCTCCGGATGCCCAGATGGCAGTGCGCAACGCCCGCGACCTGTACACCCGCCGCAATGAAGGCGTGTCCCTGTGGGTTGTGAAGTCCGAGGACATCATCAGCTCCGATCCGGATGAGAAGGACGCTTTCTTCGAATCCCCGCAGGGCAAGGACTACCGCCACGCGACCTATTACAAGGCCAGCGAGGGAGTGAAGCACCTGTGAACCACGACGAACTCGATGCCGAGCTCGACAGCTTCGGCGACGCGCTGGCCTCGGCCACCCGCGTCACCCCGGGCAACGCGCTGCGTCCGGAAGACATCGCCGTGGGCGGTGCCAAGCCGAGCGAAGACGTTGCACGCTACGCACTGACCCTGGGCGACGACGCACTGATCCTGGCCCAGCGCCTGTCGCACTGGATCTCCCGCGCACCTGAGCTGGAAGAGGACATCGCCCTGGGCAACATCGCCCTGGACGTGCTCGGACACGCCCGTTCGTTCCTGACCTACGCCGGCCTGGCCTGGGACAAGACCGAAGACGACCTGGCCTACTGGCGCGAAGAAGACGACTTCACCTCGCTGTGGATCGTCGAGCAGCCCAACGGCCACTTCGGCGTGACCATCATCCGCCAGCTGATCGTCTCGGTCTTCCAGCACCTGCTGTACTCCAAGCTGACCGAATCCGCAGACGAGACCCTGGCCGCGATCTGCGCCAAGGCAGTCAAGGAAGTCGACTACCACCGCGACCACGCCATCCAGTGGACCATCCGCCTGGGCCTTGGCACCGAGGAATCGGCCGCCAAGATGCGCCACGCGCTGGAAATCCTCTGGCCATACGTCGACGAGATGTTCCAGGACCTGGAGCTGCACCGCAAGCTGGACGGCATTGCAGTGCTTCCGTCTTCGCTGCGCGAAGCCTGGGACAAGGAAATCAACGCCGTCCTGGCAGAATCCGGCCTGGAAATCCCGAAGACCGGCCAGGCCATGGCCAACGGCCGCGGCGGAGAGCACTCCGAGCACCTCGGATTCATCCTGGCTGAAATGCAAGTCCTTGCCCGCAAGCACCCCGGTGCAAGCTGGTAGCCACCACACCAACCCTTTCGCCCGCTAAGGGGGAGCAGTCTTGAGCAACCTGATCGCCAACACCGAAGATCTGTTCGCCATCGCCTCGAAGGTCACGGATCCGGAGATTCCCGTGCTGACCATCGCCGACCTCGGCATCCTGCGTGAAGTCCAGCAGGACGAGGACGGCGCGGTCCACGTGGTCATCACCCCGACCTATTCGGGCTGCCCGGCCATGGACGTCATCACCGAGGACCTGCACAGGGTCTTCCAGGAGGCAGGCCATGAACAGGTCGACATCCGTTTGGTGCTCACCCCCGCCTGGTCGACCGACTGGATGACCGAGAGCGGCAAGGCCAAGCTGGAAGCCTACGGCATCGCCCCGCCCACCGGGCGGGGCCATGCCGGACGCGTGACGCTCGGCATGAGCGTCAAGTGCCCGCGCTGCCATTCGCTGAACACCCGCGAGCTGGCGCGCTTCGGCTCAACTTCCTGCAAGGCGCTCTACACCTGCAAAGACTGCCTGGAACCCTTCGACTACTTCAAGGTGCTCTCATGACCGACCAAACCACACCAACTCGTCGCCGTGCCTCCTTCCACCGGCTGACCGTCTCCAACGTCCGCCGCCTGACCAAGGACTCCATCGAGGTCACCTTCGCGATTCCCGAGGAACTGAGCGAGGAATACGACTACGTGGCGGGCCAGTACGTGGCGCTGCGCAAGGAGATCCCGAACGCGGAAGGCGAGCTGCACGAGCTGCGCCGTTCCTACTCGATCTGCGCCGAGCCAACCGGC
Source organism: Arthrobacter sp. 'calajunan' (assembly GCF_046940185.1). Classification (NCBI taxonomy): domain Bacteria; kingdom Bacillati; phylum Actinomycetota; class Actinomycetes; order Micrococcales; family Micrococcaceae; genus Arthrobacter; species Arthrobacter sp. 'calajunan'. Next base: position 290,557 of record NZ_JBKZDY010000005.1, on the reverse strand, counting down.
AGCGAGATCAAGGTCGCCATCAAGCGCGACCTGGGCGGCTTGTTCTCCACCTGGGCCAACGAAAACCTGGCCGCAGGCGACCAGATGGACGTGATGAGCCCTGCCGGCGCCTTCATCTCCAAGCACCGCCTGACCGAGATCAATGATCCGTCCAAGATCGACACCGCTGACCAGGACCGCTTCGTCGCGGTGGCCGCAGGCTCGGGCATCACCCCGGTGCTCGCCATCGCCCGCACCATCCTGGCCGCGAACGAGAACACCCGCTTCGACCTGATCTACGCGAACAAGGCAGCCATGGACGTGATGTTCCTGGAGGAGTTGGCGGACCTGAAGGACCGCTACCCGTCCCGACTGGCCCTGCACCACGTGCTCAGCCGCGAACAGCGCATCTCCCCGCTGCTCTCCGGGCGCATCGACGCGGACAAGCTGTCCACGCTGCTTGAGACCGTGGTTCAGGCGCCGAGCGTCGACGAATGGTTCCTGTGCGGACCGTTCGAGCTGGTGCAGCTGGTCCGCGACCAGCTGACCGGCATGGAGATCCCGGCCGAGAAGGTCCGCTTCGAGCTGTTCTCCACCGGCGAGCCGACCAAGCCCCAGGGCCATATCGGCCGCCCGGTCAACGTCGAAGAAGACGAGGACAGCTACGAGATCAGCTTCACCCTCGACGGCCTGCAGGGCGAGGTCAAGTCGCCGGTACGCGCCAACGAGACCGTGCTGAACGCGGCGCTGCGCGTCCGCCCGGACGTTCCGTTCGCCTGCGCCGGCGGCGTGTGCGGCACCTGCCGCGCCAAGGTCACCAGCGGCACCGTCACCATGGCGGAGAACTACGCGCTGGAGCCTGACGAGGTCGAGGCCGGCTACGTGCTGACGTGCCAGTCGCACCCGACCACCGAAAAGCTCAGCGTCGACTTTGACGCCTAGAAACGGGATGACTTCATGATCGAACTGACGATTGCCGACTCCATCGCCCGCGTGGTGCTGAATGCGCCGAAGAAGATGAACTCACTGGACGAGGCGGCACTTGCCGAATTGTCCGAGGCCTATGACAAGGCCGCGGCGGCCGTGGAAACCGGAGAAGTCCGCGCCCTGGTGCTGACCGGCGAAGGCCGCGGCTTCTGCGCAGGACGCGACATCTCTGGGGTCAACCCGGCAGATGACGACGTCATCGGCTACCTCGAAGGCAAGGTGCAGCCGCTGCTGGAGAAGATGTCCAGCTTCCCGGCTCCGACCTTCGCCCTGGTGCAGGGTGCCTGCCTGGGTGTTGGACTTGGCCTGGCAGTCGCCACCGACGTGGTGTACGTGGCGGAAAACGCGAAGATCGGTTCACCGTTCGCCAACCTGGGCGCGACCCTGGACTCCGGGGGACACTGGCTGTTCACCGAGCGCCTGGGTGCCCACCGCACTCTTGACATGATCTACACCGCAGAGCTGATTTCCGGTGCCGAAGCCGTGCGTTCGGGCCTGTTCTCCCGCGCCTTCCCGGCCGAGGAACTCGCCGAGCGCGGCGAGGAGATCATCGCCAAGGTCGCCCAGGGCGCTACCCAGGCGTTCGTCGCGTCCAAGCAGCTGGTGGCGGAAATCCGCGACCAGCGTGTGGGCCTGTGGAACTCCATGCGCACCGAGAACCGCGCGCAGGCGGCACTGTGCGACACCGTGGACTACGCGGAGGGCTTCAAGTCCTTCCAGGAGAAGCGCCCGCCGGTGTTCACTGGCAAGAAGTAAGTACTTGAAGCCAAGCGCCCGCCAGATTGATTCTGGCGGGCGCTTGGTGCATCAATAGACTTTCAGGCTGGGCCGCCGAGGCTGCCGTCCGTAAAGTTTTTTCTTGCAGGCCAACGCCGCCACGCCGGCAACGAAATTGCCGACGCGCAGGTTGAACTTGCGTAGAACCAAGCACCCTGTTTCACAGTTTTCCCAGCTGGACCGCGCATGTACCGTGCATGACAACAACAGACTTCATGACCGGTCAACGGAATCCGCACAGCGATGCTATCGATCTCGTTCGGGGACCAGTCGACAGCTTTGCGTTCTTCCATGGGGCGGTGCTCATCTCGGGCCCCTCAATACGCTGTTGTTCCAGTTCGGCATAGCAAGTATTGGCCAGGGGACGGCTGCGACTTTAGATGTTGAACGAGAAGCGGCCTGCCGTGCGAGAATTTTCGGAGCAACGACAAAACGTCCGCTGGATCTGATCCGGCGGACGTTTCGTCTTCGGGCGTGCTTGCCCGTTTAGCGGGTATCGGTGTCTTCGAAAATCAGCAGTGTCTGGGTATCCAGCACGGTGGGCAGCGATTGCAGCTCCTCGAAAACCACCCGGCGCAGGTCCAGATTGTCCTTGGCACGCACCAGCAGGATCACGTCGAAGTTTCCGCCAACCAGCCCGATATGGTGCACCTCCGGGATCGAGGCCAGATGGTCGCGCAGTTCCCGCCAGGAGTGCTGGCGCAGCTTCAATGTCACGTAGGCACTGGCTTTCAGGCCGGTTTTCACCGGGTCGATGACCACCGTGTAGCGGGTGATCACCCCTGCATCCTGGAGCTTGGCGATTCGCGAGTACGCATGGGCCCGGGAGACATGGACCTTCTGTGCGACCGTGGTGACCGACTGCCGGCCGTCGCTGGTGAGTTCGGCCAAGATCGCGCGGTCGACATCATCCAGTTTCAGTTCCGCGTCAGCGGTCATTAGTACTCCTTGCGAGCGGGTCGGACGAGTCATCGCCAAACCCATTTTCTTGATACGAATCGTCTACAAGTATACGCATCCCATGCTCAACTTTCCATGATTAGCGCCCGGAGTGGATACAGATTGCCACTGATACGCATAATTAGTTGCAAATGATGTTTGGGTGAAGCCAGTCACAGGTATGCGTGACGGGGGACCTTCGCAGCACTACGAAAGGTGGGAGAACATGAGCACCGATGCACACGCGGGTCGCATGACTGAAGTCAGCGACAAATTCGGTATCACCCCGGAAGACTACATGCTGCCAGCACGGCACATGATCAACCTTCTGGACCCGGATGGAACCCTCCGTCCACAGGACAAGCAGGGCACCGAACCGGGCCATGAGTACCCGTTGCCGAGCCCCGCTCGTCTCATGGAGGCCTACTCCGCCCTGGTGACCGGACGCCGCGTCAACGACCAGAACTCCGCCCTGGTGCGCCAGGGCCGCATGGCCGTCTACCCGTCGAGCCACGGCCAGGAAGCCTGCCAGGTCGCCGCCGCGCTGTGCCTCGAAGAAGGCGACTGGCTGTTCCCGACCTACCGCGACACCGTGGCCGTGCTGACCAAGGGCGTCGCCCCGATGGAAGTCATGACCAGCTTCCGCGGCGAATGGCACTGCGGGTACGATCCGAAGGCCTACAACTGCGCGCCGATGGCCACCCCGCTGACCACCCAGCTGCTGCACGCGGTGGGCGTCGCCCACGCGGCCAAGCTGCGCGGGGAGGACACCGTTGTGGTCGCCATGTGCGGCGACGGCGCCACCAGTGAAGGCGACTTCCACGAAGCGCTGAACTTCGCCGCGGTGTTCAACCTGCCGGTGATCTTCTTCGTGCAGAACAACAAGTACGCGATCTCCGTGCCGTTCTCCCAGCAGTCCGCCGCCCCGTCTCTGGCCCACAAGGCCGTGGGCTACGGCATGGCCGGCGAACGCGTGGACGGCAACGACCTGATGGCGCTGATGGCAGTCATGACCCGCGCCGTGCGCCTGGCCCGCGAGGGCAACGGCCCGCTGCTGGTCGAGGCCCACACCTACCGCATGCAGGCCCACACCAACGCGGACGACGACAAGCGCTACCGCGAGGACGCCGAGGTCGCCGAGTGGAAGGCCAAGGATCCGGTCATCCGCATCCAGTCCTACCTGGACGATGCCGGGCTGCTCACCGAGCAGGCCACCGCGGAGATCACCGAGAAGGCCGAGGCAGTGGCCAAGACCCTGCGCGACGGCATGAACCAGGACGCGGACACCGATCCGCGCGAGCTGTTCGAGCACGTCTACTCTTCCAAGACCCCACAGATGGCCGAGCAGCAGGCAATGCTCGCCGACGAACTAGCCCGTGAGGAGGCCTAGCATGACTACCACCACTTCGCGGGTGAACCCGAACGTCTCCGACGCTACCGCCCGTGCAGCGGCCAAGGCCGCCACCGAGAACCAGCCGGTCACCTTCGGCAAGGCGCTGAACACGGCGCTGGCCGATGCCCTGACCGCAGAGCAGTCCGTGGTCATCTTCGGCGAGGACGTGGGAACGCTTGGCGGCGTTTTCCGCATCACCGACGGGCTGACCGCCCGCTTCGGCAACGAACGCTGCTTCGACACCCCGCTGGCCGAGTCCGGCATCGTGGGCATGGCCGTGGGCATGGCAATGAACGGCATGCGCCCGGTCATCGAAATGCAGTTCGACGCGTTCGCGTACCCTGCCTTCGAGCAGATCGCCTCGCATGTGGCCAAGATGCGCAACCGCACCCAGGGCCGCCTGCCGCTGCCGATGGTCATCCGCATCCCGTACGCCGGCGGCGTGGGCGGCGTGGAGCACCACTGCGATTCCTCCGAGGCCTATTACGCCCACACCCCGGGCCTGAAGGTCTTCACCCCGGCCACCGTGGCCGACGCCTACCTGATGCTGCGCGAGGCCATCGACTCCGAGGACCCGGTGGTCTTCTTTGAGCCGAAGAAGCTGTACTGGTCCAAGGAGCAGGTCAACCTCGAAGAGCTGGCCGCCCAGTACGAGGCCGGCAAGGCCGCGGAAACCGAGGGCAAGGCACGTATTGCGCGCGCCGGCTCCGATGCCACGCTGATCACCTACGGCCCGAGCGTCTCCACCTGCATGCAGGCCGCCAAGGTCGCCGCGGAGGAGGGCATCAGCCTGGAAGTCATCGACATCCGCACCATCGTTCCGTTCGACGACGAATCGGTGGCAGCCTCGGTGCGCAAGACCGGCCGCGCCATCGTGGTGGCCGAAGCCCAGGGCTTCGCCTCCGTGGCCAGCGAGATCGTTGCCCGCGTGCAGGAGCGTTGCTTCCACTCGCTGGCGGCTCCGGTGCTGCGCGTGACCGGCTTCGACATCCCGTTCCCGGCGCCAACGCTGGAGAAGTACAACCTGCCAAGCGTCGAGCGCATCCTTGATACGGTCGACCAGCTCCAGTGGGAGGCCTAAATTGAGCATTAAGACGTTCCTGCTGCCCGATCTGGGCGAAGGCCTGACCGAGGCTGAACTGGTGCGCTGGATGATCGCCGAGGGCGACTCGGTCATCGTCGATCAGCCCATCGCCGAGGTGGAGACCGCCAAGTCGCTGGTGGAGATTCCGTGCCCGTTCGAAGGCGTGGTCTCGACCCTGCACGGCGATGCCGGCCAGATGATGCTGGTGGACGAACCGTTCATCTCCGTGAACACCGGAGGCGGCGAGCCGGAAGCCGCAGCCCCTGCGGCCGCCGAACCTGCCGCCGAGGGCGCGCTGTCCTACCGCGAAGAGGAAATGGCCGGCACCCAGGTGCCGGAGGAGGCCGAAGAGGACGAAGCCAGCGGCAACGTGCTGATCGGCTACGGCACCGGCGCCTCCAAGCCGAGCACCAGCCGCCGTCGCCGCCCGCGCGCAGGCATCACCACCGCGGCCGCGTCCAGCGAGACCTCCACGCAGGCCGTGCGCGTCATCAACCCGCTGGTGCGCAAGCTGGCCCGCGAGAACTCCATCGACCTCCACGCAGTGCGCGGCACCGGCCCCGAGGGCCTGGTCCTGCGTGCCGACGTGGAGGCGTTGATCAGCCAGGGCCAGCCAGCCGCAGCGGCCGCTGTCCCGGCAGCCCCGGCGGCAGCTCCCGCTCCGGCCGCCGCGCCGGCACCGCAGAAGCCGTCCGAGGGCGCTGCCGCAGGCGCAGACAAGCGCACCGGCCTGCCGGTCGCTTCCAGCCAGGTGCTCTCCGGCGTGCGCAAGACCATTGCCGCCGCCATGAGCACCTCGCGCCGGGAAATCCCGGAAGCGACAGTGTGGGTGGACGTGGATGTCACCAAGCTGCTGAAGCTGCGCGGAAAGATCAAGGAATCCGAGGGCCAGGCGCCAAGCATCATGGCGCTGATCTCCCGCTTCGCCGTGGCCGGCCTGCAGCGCTTTCCTGAGCTGAACAGCCGCATCGACGTGGAGGACGACGGCTCGCTGCGCCACACCATCTTCGACGGGGTCAACCTGGGCTTCGCGGCCCAGACCGACCGCGGTCTGGTGGTCCCGAACGTGCGCGACGCCCACAAGCTGAACGCCAACGAGCTGTCGGCCGAGTTCGCCCGACTGGCCGGCGTGGCCCGCGAAGGCAAGGCCGGGGTCTCCGACCTGTCCGGCAGCACCTTCACCATCAACAACTACGGGGTGTTCAACGTGGACGGCTCCGCGGCGATCATCAACTACCCGGAAGCTGCCATCCTCGGCCTGGGCCGGATCGTTGAGAAGCCATGGGTTGTCAACGGCAAGATCAAGGTCCGTTCCATCTGCGAACTGACCCTGAGCTTCGACCACCGTGTCTGCGATGGTGGCACCGCTGCAGGATTCCTGCGCTACGTCGCCGATGCGATGACCGATCCGAAGAAGGCCCTGTCTACCCTGTAGACGGCCGGAATCAGGCCCCGCCACCCGGGAAGTTTTCCCGGGTGGCGGGGCCTTTTCCGTACCCTTTGGGCGGCTGCAGCCCGGGGGATTAATTGGCAAGTCAAGGCGCATTTCCTAGACTTGAAGATGACTTATCCGGCGACCGGCCCGAGAACGGGGCGGAGCGCCGAAGCCGAAAGGGGCAGATCATTTCCAGCGAACGCGTTGAGATCAGAAGCCGTACACCGCTGATCATCCTGCTTTTCCTGCCCATTGCGGTGATCGCGCTGACCCGGACGCTGCTGGGGGCGTCGCTGCCCAGCATCACAGCGACCCACTGGTCCGACAGCGCCCGGCCGGACGGATTCGCCGACAGCGCGGTGTTCTTCACCGCCTCCATGACCTTCGCGATCCTCGGAGGCTTGGTCGCATGGGCATCGTTGTACCTGACCCGCAAGCCACTGGTGCTGCTCGGGCTTCTTTTTGTGGGAAGCCTGATGGCTTGGACCACCGCAGGGGTCTATGTTTCCAGCTCTGTGCCTACGGCGCTCGCCGGTGATCCGACCCAAGCCGTAGCGGGACCCTGGATCTTCGCCAGCATCGCAGCGACCTTGGTCAGCCTCGTTCCTGTTTGGATCTGCGGGGTATTCCAGCAGTACCAGCTCAATCGCCAGAACAAGCGCCGTGACCGCTTGGCTAAGGTACAGGCGAAGCGGCAGGCAGCCACAGTGAAGGCCCCGCCGGCGGCTGAAATCGCACCAGGTGATGAATTCAGCGAGACAATGAACGCCCCCGGGTGGTTGTGGCTGCTAGGACTTTTCATGGCGGGCATGGGTATTTTCATGATCTTCATGAGCACCACTGAAGGTGGAGACATCGTCAGCTTCATCATGGGAATCGCCTTCATCGTCCTGCTCACCCCGCTGGTCCTCGGGCTGGCGAGGATCCGCGTGACGGTGGCCGGCGGAAGGCTACGCGTGTCCAGCGCCCTTCTGGGGTTCCCGTTGCGCACCATCGAGGTCAAGGACATGGAATCGGTCCTCGCCGAGGAGATCCAGCCCATGGAATGGGGCGGCTGGGGATGGCGCTTCTTCCCCGGCGGATCCGCCGTGGTGCTGCGCCGCCATGAAGGGCTGGCCGTTGAATTGAAGGACAAACGCCGCTTCGCGGTCACCATCCCTTGTTCCGAACAGGCCGCCGCCCAGCTGAACGCCCTGATCGCCCAGGGTCGCTAGCCGGTACTGCGGCGGATCAGATGCGGGCCGGGCCGATGACAACGGAGCGCAGCACCAGCCCCGAGATCAGGGACGCAGCCACCACATGCACGATGCCCAGTACCGCATAGGTCAGCAGCAGCTCCTGCGGGACCTTCTGGATGTGCGGGTGGGGCAGCAGATAGGACAGCAGCAGCACCAGCACCCAGACGACCAGGCTTAGGACGCCCAGGCTTCGCGACCAGCTGGTCTTGCTGACCTCGCCGCTCAACGGCTGGATGCGCTGCAGCACCGCGCTGGCAAGGACCATCCAGAACGCTGCGACCAGGAAACCGGCCGCGATATCGCTGGGACGGTGCCAGCCGCACACCAGCGTGGCCACTCCGGCCGCCGTGGCGAAAACCCACGCGACCAGCTGAACCACAGGCCGCAGCTTCGGCGGCGAGACCAGGTACATCAGTCCCATCGCCGCGGCGGCGGCCGTGGTGTGTCCCGAAGGGAATGAATTTCCCGAGGTGCCGAAGTTGAAATCTGGGCGGATCAGGATCAGGTGCTTGAGGATCTGCGTGGTGGCCATGGCGGCACCTGCCGCAGCCACCGCAATCACCGCCCGCAGGAATCTGCGGTCGCGGATGACGCGGTAGAGCAGGAACACCGTGGCAATGGCTCCGCAGATCAACGGCAGGAAATCGAGGAACTGGCGGACCGGGTTGCCCGAATTGGTGGACGGCCACCACTGGGACCACACGGTGAAGCCCACCTGGTCGGCCCACTGGCCGGCGCGCATCTGGACAAAAAAGACGTACTCGACAATGAACAACGCCAGCAACAGCAACCCGCCGGACCACCACTGCACGTGGCGCGGCTTCAGGGTGGCGGAATGGCGGCTCATATCTCTAGCCTGTCATAACTCACGTGCTTCAAGGCACGCTTTGGGCATGTAACTATCGCCACCATGGCTAGGCTGGGACTATGAACTTTCCCCTGCCTGCCCTGGAAGAAATCCTCGCCCACAGCCACGTAGTCCAGCTGCCCATGCAGGTGAGATTCCGCGGGGTGACCCAGCGCGAAGCGCTGCTGATCGAAGGACCGGCGGGCTGGGGAGAATTCTCCGCCTTCTTGGAATACGGTCCGCAGGAAGCATCCCGCTGGCTGGCCGCCGCCATCGAAGCCGCCTACCAGCCCTTCCCGCAGCCGCTGCGCACCAGCATCCCGGTTAATGCCACGCTGCCGGCCGTTCCGGTCGGCGAAGTCGGCCGCGTGCTTGAACGCTACGATGCGCCGCACACCATCAAGATCAAGGTGGCCGAGCAGGGGCAGAGCGTAGATGAGGACCTTGCCCGGGTGGCCGAAACCCGGCGCTTGTACCCGCAGGCCGCGCTGCGCGTGGACGCGAACATGGGATGGGACATACCCACCGCGGTGGCAGCGCTGACCCGGCTCAGCGATTTCGATCTGCAATACGCGGAGCAACCGGTGCCCGGCATCGCTGGACTGGCCGAGGTCCGCGCCCGCCTGCGTTCCGCGCGGATCGAGCTGAAGATCGCCGCGGACGAAGCAGTGCGCAAGCACACCGATCCGCTGGAAGTCTCCCGGCTTGGGGCCGCCGACCTGATGATCATCAAGGCCCAGCCGCTGGGAGGCATCCAGGCCGTGCTGGACATCGCTGCGCAGGCCGAACTCGATGTCGTGGTCTCCAGCGCCTTGGACACCTCTGTGGGCCTGGCACAGGCCGCCGCGCTGGCCAGCGCCCTGCCCGAGCTTCCCTATGCCTGCGGGCTGTCCACCGGAACCCTTTTCGCGGACGACGTGACCGACGAGCCGCTGCTGGCTACCGCCGGGTACTTGCCGGTGCGCCGCGTGAAGCCGCAGCCGCACAAGCTGGCCAAGCTGCATCCGGGACAGGAACGCGAGGCCTGGTGGCACCAGCGGGTGCGCGACTGCTACGCGCAGCTGTTGGAGAACTAGGGGAGCCGCACCCAGAATTATCCTCGTGTTAACCTCCAGTACGGCTTTTGACCACTTCCGGATGAAAACCTCGAATCGCTTCACCCCCTGACGAGCGAGCCACACCGAGGAAGTGACGGATCAATGAATCCCACCCGTACCCTGCTGCCGATGCTTGGCCATACCCGCGGCGGACGTTCCGCAGCGACCTGCCACTTCAAATGCGGGGATGCCTGCGTCAAGCCGGACTGCAACAACTCATCCAACGCGTACTTCCGCGACATCGCCGACTCCGCGCTCTCCCGCCGCCAGATGCTTGGGCTCGGTGCCATCGGCGCCTCCGCACTGGTCGTCGGCCCGCAGCTGTTCGGCGCCCCGCCGGCATCCGCTGTTGAAGTGGCCGTCGCCGGCAAGCACGGCTCCCACGGCGGGAAGCTCGGTTTCCAGGCCATCGACCCGGTCTCGCGCTCGGTGGACACCATGACCGTGCCCGAAGGCTACGACTGGCACAGCATCATCCGCTGGGGCGACCCGCTGTTCAAGCGCTCGCCGGAATTCGACGCGCAGAATCAGACCGCACGCAAGCAGGCCGAGCAGTTCGGATACAACTGCGACTACCTGGACATCATCGTGGACAAGTACTCCGGCCGCACCGGCGTGCTGGTCGCCAACCACGAATACACCAACGAAGACATGATGTTCGACGCCGACTGGTTCGAGGCGAACAAGGACGAAGCCCGCCGCATCGCCATGAACGCCCATGGCTTCAGCGTTGTCGAGGTCTCTCGCAAGAAGAACGACAAGAAGTGGACCTACGTCCAAGGCGGCGAACGCAACCGCCGCATCACCATGCAGACTGAGTTCACCGTGGACGGGCCGGCTGCGGGCAGCGACCTGCTCAAGACCGCAGCGGACCGCACGGGCACCAAGATCCTGGGCACCTTGAACAACTGCGCCGGCGGCACCACCCCGTGGGGCACCGTGCTCTCCGGCGAGGAGAACATCGACCAGTACTTCCGCGGCCGCGGAACCGCCGAGGAAGCCCGCTACGGCATCGCGGCCAAGGCCACCGAGCGCGGCTGGGAAGACACCGACCCGCGCTTCGGCCTGCACCATGAAGGATTCGAGAACGAGGCGAACCGCTTCGGCTGGGTTGTCGAGATCGATCCGCAGAATCCGAAGTCGACCCCGGTCAAGCACACGAACCTGGGCCGTTTCAAGCACGAGGGCGCGAATGTGCGCATCGCCAAGAACGGCAAGGCCGTCGCCTACTCGGGCGACGACTCGCGCTTCGAATACATCTACAAGTTCGTCTCCTCGGGGACCTACCGCAAGAACGACCGCCGCCACAACATGACCCTGCTGTCGGATGGCGACCTGTACGTCGCGAAGTTCGCCGGCAACTCGCCGGCCGCTGAAATCGACGGCAGCGGGGCGCTGCCCTCGGACGGCGCCTTCGACGGCACCGGCACCTGGCTTCCGCTGGTGCGCGGCGGCAAGTCGATGGTGGACGGCATGAGCGTGGAAGAAGTACTGGTGTATACCCGTCTGGCCGCCGACAAGATCGGCGCCACCAAGATGGACCGCCCCGAAGACGTGGAGCCGAGCCCGGTCTCCGGCAAGCTGTACGTCGCGCTGACCAACAACTCCGACCGCGGCAAGGCAGGCAAGGAAGGCGCCACCGAGCAGAACCCGCGCGTGGCAAACCGCGACGGGCACGTCCTGGAGCTGACCGAAGCTGGCAACGACGCGACGGCCACCAAGTTCACCTGGAACATCCTGCTGGTGGCGGGCGACCCGAAGGTCAACTCCTCCACCTACTTCTCCGGCTATCCGGCGCAGAAGGTCTCCCCGATTTCCTGCCCGGACAACCTGGCCTTCGACTCGGCGGGCAACCTATGGATCTCCACCGACGGCGCCCCGGGCACCATCGGCTACTCCGACGCGCTGCACAAGGTGACGTTGACCGGCAAGGACCGGGGCCGCGTGGAGCAGTTCCTCGCGGTGCCCACCGGGGCCGAGACCTGCGGCCCGGTGATCCATGACAAGGACGGTTCGGTGTTCGTTGCGGTGCAGCATCCGGGCGAGGGCGGCAGCTTCGCCCAGCCGGCGTCGCTGTTCCCCGATTTCGTAGCCGCTCCGGGCAAGGTGAAGAAGGGCCAGTTCTACGGCCCGCGGCCCAGCGTGGTCCAAGTCTTCACCGAGCGCCAGGGCAACAACGGAAACGGTCACGGGCATGGCCACGGCAACGGGCACGGCAAGCACTAGCCATTTCCGGTGACAGGCAGGCAGCGGCGGGAAGCGACAGGCTTCCCGCCGCGGTCCGCGTCCCGGGATGGACCTCCGGGTACCGGGCAACCGGCGACTCGATAGACTTGGAAAGATGCTTTCCGGCCAAGACTAGAGGTGACTGAACGCGTGAGTGCGCAGCAGGATGGACAGCGTGCCATCACCACGGCCCGCGAGGTGCTCTCGGCACTGATTGCCGCAGGAATCAGAGACCTGGTGATTTCTCCCGGTTCCCGCAGCGCCCCGCTGGCCTACGCCGCGGCCGAAGCCGAAGCCGCAGGGAAGCTTCGGGTGCATGTGCGCATCGACGAACGCTCGGCTTCTTTCATGGCGCTGGGACTAACCCAGGCCACCGGCGCGCCCACTGCCATCGCCGCCACCAGCGGCTCGGCCATCGGCCAGATGCTGCCCGCCGTCATGGAAGCCAACCACACCGGCACGCCGCTGCTGGTGCTCTCGGCCGACCGGCCGGACGAGCTGCACGGAACCGGCGCCAGCCAGAGCACCCGGCAGAAAACGTTGTTCGGCGAGCACGTCCGTGCGGCGCTGAACGTGCCCGCCGGGGATAGTCCGGCAACTGCGCTTGATATGGCCCTGGCCGCGCTGCGCGGCAGGGGGCAGATGCCTGCCGGCCCGGTGCAGCTGAACCTGCAGTTCCGCGACCCGCTGACGCCTGAAGACGACTCCCGAGTGGAGACCCAAGCCTGGACCGGCATTGAGCCGGGGGACTGGGCAAGCGCAGGAACCCAACTGTCCGGAACCGCCTGGCCGCAGCCCACCGACGCCGCCGTGCGGCGCACAGTGGTTGTCGCCGGACACGCTGCGGGTCCCGAGGCGCAGGCTTTTGCCCAGCACCTGGGGCTGCCGCTCTTCGCCGAGCCGTCCTCCAACGCGCGCTTCTCCGCCCACGCCATCCGCAACTACCGCCCGCTGATCGCGGTAGGGCTTGAGCGCATCGAACGCGTGGTGCTGTTCGGGCGTCCCACGCTCAGCCGCCCGGTCGGCCGGCTGCTCGCCGCAGCGCACATCGACGCGGTGATCTGGGAACCGGCCCCTGCCCCCTGGTACGAGACCGGGCGCCGGCGCGAAACACCCGTGGCAGATCCCCAGCAGCTCGTCGACTTCGCCGGCACCGCACCCCGGGGCTGGCTGGAAGGCTGGCAGCAACTGGATGCGCAGGCCCAGCCGATCCGCGCAGCACTGCAGGAACCCGGAACCCTGAACGGGGCCGCAGTGGCGGAGGAAATCTGGAACGCCCGCATTCCGCAGCTGCTGCTGGGGTCCTCGAACATCGTGCGTGACTTCGATTTGGCTGCGGATCCCAGTGTGGCGGAAGCCAGCACCTGCCATGCGAACCGCGGATTGGCCGGCATCGACGGGACCATCTCCACGGCCCTGGGCCTGGCGGCAGGCAGCGGGCAGCGCACCGTGGCCGTCATGGGGGACATCACCTTTGCCCACGACGCAAGCTCGATGCTCTGGACCCTGGGCGAGCAGAAGCCCACGGTGGACGTTGTTGTCTACAACGACGGGGGAGGAGCGATTTTCTCCACACTGGAGCACGGCCAGGTGGACGAATCCCGGCGCTACGGCAATAGCGTGGAGCGGCTGTTCGCCACGCCCCAGCAGATGGACCTGAGGGCGCTCGCCGAAGGCTACGGCTGGAGCTACCACCGGGTGCTCACCCGCGCAGAACTCGGCTCGCTGCTGTCTAGCGGCACCCCCGGGGACTTGCGGCTGATCGAGATCCCGGCGAGCCGCCAGGCACTGCGCGCGCACCATCTGGAACTGAATAAGCGCCTGGGCGAACTGCCCTGGCCTGCGGCCTGATCCGGACCCGGAACCGCCCCGGACGCGGCGAAGCCCCGGCAGGCGAACTGGCTGATGGCCAGGATGCCTGCCGGGGCTTCGGCGATTCCTATCTCCGGGGGAGGACTAGATATCCACGTGGGTAGGGTCGAGCACGCGGCGCAGGAAGTCCTGCGTTCGCGGCTGCTGCGGATTGCCGATGACCTCGGCCGCAACGCCCTCCTCCACCACGACGCCGCCGTCCATGAAAACCACGCGGTCGGCGACCTCCTTGGCGAAGGCCATCTCGTGGGTCACCACCAGCATGGTCATGCCCTCGCGGGCCAGCTTCTTCATGATGGCCAGCACTTCGCCCACGGTCTCCGGGTCCAGCGCACTGGTCGGCTCGTCGAAGAGCATCAGGGTCGGTTCCATGGACAGCGCGCGGGCGATCGCCACGCGCTGCTGCTGGCCGCCGGAGAGCTCGTCCGGATAGCGCCCGCCGAAGTCGCCCAGACCCACACGTTCCAGGTTCAGCTTCGCGGTGGCCTGCGCCTTGGCCTTGTCGCGCTTGAGCACCTTGATCTGGGCTACGGTGCAGTTCTCCAGCACGGTCAGGTGCGGGAACAGGTTGAACTGCTGGAACACCATGCCGACGTTCTGGCGCATCTTGTCCAGGTTGACCTCGGGGTCGGTGGCCTCGAAGCCGCCCACGTGGATGGTGCCGCCGTTCGGCTTCTCCAGCAGGTTCACGCAGCGCAGCAGGGTGGACTTGCCCGAGCCCGAAGGGCCGATCAGGCAGACTACCTCGCCGGGCTTGACGTTCAGGCTGATGCCCTTGAGCACCTCGTTGCTGCCGTAGGATTTGCGCAGGTCCGAGATCTCCACGCCGGCGGCGCGTTCTGCCATCGAGTTGTTGGTCGTGGTCATTGTCGGTCCTTTCTAGCGCTTGGTCCGAGCCGAGCGGGATTCAAACTTCCGGGCTACCAGGCTCAACGGGATCGTGATGACCAGGTAGAACAGGCCGGCGGCGACCAGCGGGGTGATGCCGGCGTCCAGCGACTGGATGCCATCGCGGCCGAATTTAGTCATTTCGTACTGGGCCATCGACGCGCCCAGGATGAAGGCCAGCGAGGAGTCCTTGGTCAGCAGGATGATTTCGTTGGTCATCGGAGGCAGGACGATCTTGAACGCCTGCGGGATCACGATGGTGACCATGGCGCGCCAGGCAGGCATGCCCAGCGAACGTGCCGCTTCGGTCTGACCCTTGGGCACTGCCTGCAGGCCCGCGCGCAGTGTCTCGGCGATGTAGGCCGAAGATACCAGCCCCAATGCCAGCATGATGTTCACCGGCTGCGGCCAGGTGGTGCCGAAGGCCTGGGGGAGGCCGAAGCCGAAGGCCAACAGCACCAGGATGGCGGGGATGCCGCGGAAGAATTCAACAAAAGCGGTGGCGAACCAGCGGTACGGGGCGAAGGACGCCATTTTCATCAACGCCAGCAGCAGGCCGACAACCAGGCCGAAGGCGAAGGAGATAACGGTGTAGAAGATGGTGTTCTTCAAGCCGACAATGATCATGTCCGGGAACATCGGGCCCAGCTTCTCGAAGGAGAAGAAGGCATAGCGGGTCTTTTCCCAGTCCAGGGACAAGACCACTGCGGCGATGATCGCAACAAACAGGATGATCTGGATGGTTTTGCTCAGGCGGGCGCGCTGACTCGTGGTCATTGCCATGGTGTACCTCTCATAAAGGTCGCGGGGGCCGCCGCAACGCCCGGATCAGGGCGTCGCTAGGCCCCCGCGTCTAAATAGTCCGTTAGCGACGAGGACTTACTTCTCGCCGAACCACTTCACGGTCAGCTCTTTCATTTCACCCGAGTCGGTCAGGCGCTTCAGGGTGCCGTTGACCAACTCGAGGGTGGCGGCCTGCTCCAGCGGCACTCCGACGCCCAGCTGCTCGCCGGTCTTGAAGTCGGCGACCACCGCGTAGCCCGGCTTGTCCTTGATCGCGTAGCCGAGCACCGACTGGTTGCCCAGCAGCGCGTCAACCTGGCCGGCCAGCAGGGCCTGGGTCTGCAAGCCCGCGTCCTCGTAGCCCACGATGTTGCTCAGGCCCTGTTCCTTGGCGTACTTCTCGCCGGTGGTGGCCTGCTGCACACCCACCTTCTTGTCCTTGGCCGTGGCCAGATCGGTGATGCCCGAACCGTCCTTGGAAATCAGCACCAGGTCGTCATCCATGTACGGGGTCGAGAAGTTCATCTTCTTGGCGCGCGCATCGGTGATGGACAGCGAGGAAATGGCAATGTCGCACTGGGACTTGAACAGGCCGGATTCGATGGAGTCGAAGCTTGCGTCGATGACGTTCAGCTCAACCTTGGCATCCTTGGCGATTTCCGCGGCGATGTCCATGTCGAAGCCGACGTTCTTGCCGTCCTTGACGAACTCGAATGGCTCGTAGGGGATGTCGGAGCAAACGGTGAGCTTGCCTGCGTTGAGGAAGGTCGGCCCACCTGCGGCGTCTGCCGAAGGCTCGGCCGAACCGCTATCGGAGCCGCAGGCGGTCAGGGCCAGAAGTGCCACGGAAGTTGCTGCCAGGGTGGTGGCAAAACGTTTTTTGGTCAGACGCATAGGATCAAAACCTACTTTCGGGTAATGCGAGTGGATCATTGCGTACGCACAATCATAACCACGCTACAACGAGGATGAGATTCACCTCACACACGTGTCGGGGAGCATAAGTAACACTTGTGCTCAAATCCCGACCACTACCTGACCAGCACGAGGAAGCCGGCTAGGGCACTACTCGGCGCCCAGCGCCTGGCGCATCGGGCGCATTTTTGCCCATGACTCGGCCAGCTCGTCTTCGGGCACCGAGCCGGGAACGATGCCGCACCCGGCGTAGAGGCGCATGTGGTTTGCATCCTCCAGGATGCCTCCGCGCAGCGCGATCCCGAATTCGCCGTCGCCGCGCGAGTCCACCCAGCCCACCGGGCCGGCGTAGGGTCCGCGGTCCAGGCCTTCCAGCTGGCGCAGCACCGCTCCGGCCTGCTTCGTGGGAGTGCCGCACACCGCGGCGGTCGGGTGGAAGATCTCCGCGATGTCCAATGCTGAGGGCAGCGCCCCGCGCTCGTCCGGGCGCAGTTCGGCGCGCACGTCGCTGGCCAGGTGCCAGACATTGGGCAGCTGCAGGATGAACGGCTCGTCCGGGGACTTCATGCCGTGGGAAATCGGGTTCAGCGCTTCGGTCAGCGAATCGATGGCCAGCTGGTGCTCGTGGCGCTGCTTGGGGTCGTCGAAGAGCCGGCGCTTGGCAAAGTCCGGGGCGTCAGCCCCTTCGGTGGCCCGGTCCAGGGTGCCGGCCAGCACGCGGGCCTCGGCCAGTCCGTTGGTGACACGCACCAGCATCTCGGGGGTGGCGCCCACCAACCCGTCCACCGAGTAGGTCCAGCAGTTGCCGTAGCGTTCGGTCAACGCGCTCACGACATGGGACAGGTCGATCGGTGTGGTGCTGCGGGCCATGATGTCCCGGGCGAGCACCAGCTTGGAGATGCCTGACTCGCTGAACGTGCCCAGCGCCTGGCGCACCGCGTCAAGGTAGGCGCCGGCGGTCAGCTGTCCGCTGGTCAATTCGATCTCGCCCTGGGTCGTCGGGGCCAGTGCCGCTTCGTCCTTAGCGGCCCGGGCGCGTTCCAGCGCGGAGTCGAGAGTCAGGCCAGCCAGCTGTTCGGCGCTGCCGGTCACCGTGATCCACGACTTCTCGTCATCCTGCCCCAGCACGATCTGGGGGATCACCAAGCGCGAGTCGAAGGCGCTGGTGAAGGAGAAGGCGAAGGACCCGAACGCGATCAGGCCGCTGCCGGGCCGGTTGATCGGGTCGGTGATCTGCGCCTGTGAGAGCAGCTGCGCGAACCAGGTGCGCGCCTCGACGAAGCGCTGTTCGCCGCGGGTAGTCAACCGCGCGGCGGTCCCGAATCCCACCAGCCCGCGTCCGCGCCGCGTCCAGACCATGCTGCCGTGGCGCAGGGAATCGGAGATGAGATGCTCGGAGGCACCTTCGTACTCGAAGGTGATGCTGGTTAACGCTGGTGCCGAGGCATGAAGGCCGCTGGCGCCGAGAACGGACGAATCTGCAGACATGATAGGGCTAAGCCTACCGCGCAATGACCACCGGCGACTGGAGGAGGTGTCCGCTGTCACCACGCCGGATGCAGCTGTGACTTTCAGCGGGTTGCGCCGCGCCATCGCGCGCGACCCGGTAAACTCG
Source organism: Arthrobacter sp. 'calajunan' (assembly GCF_046940185.1). Classification (NCBI taxonomy): domain Bacteria; kingdom Bacillati; phylum Actinomycetota; class Actinomycetes; order Micrococcales; family Micrococcaceae; genus Arthrobacter; species Arthrobacter sp. 'calajunan'. The sequence goes on along the minus strand of NZ_JBKZDY010000005.1, from coordinate 272,482 downwards.
GTGTTGACCAGTTTCGCGGCCCATTGCCATGCCATAAAACGCGGCAAGCGCCGGTCTGCGAGCGTTCAGTGGAACGCATCGGATAGAGTGAAGTGATGTTTGTGCGCCACCAGCGCGGGCAAGCAGTCCTCGTTCAATGCGATGACCAAGCCGATGAAAGATAGTAAGCCGTAAAACAGTGACTGATTCCAAGAGCAACTGGACCGCAGCCGGACACGAGGTGTCCGACTCGATTGAGCTGAATCCTGAAACCGCAGTGCTTGCTGCGGCCATCAATCTTCCCTCGGGCTTTGCACTGATCGCCGAGGATCCCGAATTCGGACCTGCCATCTCCATGGGCATGGCCAAGGTGGAGAAGCTGCTGCGCGATGCGCTGGCCAACTCCGACCCGTTGATTGATGCCTCAAGTCGACACCTGGTGGAAGCCGGCGGCAAGCGCGTGCGCCCGCTGCTGGTGCTGCTGACTTCCCTGCTGGGCGGCGGCGTGACCGACGAGGTCATCAAGGCCGCCGCCGTGGTCGAGCTGACCCATCTGGCAACCCTGTACCACGATGACGTCATGGACTCCGCGCCGATGCGCCGCGGCGCTCCCACCGCCCATGAGGTCTGGGGCAACTCCGTGGCCATCCTGGCCGGAGACCTGATCTTCGCCCGCGCTTCAGTCTTCGGCGCCGACCTGGGCCCCGAAGCGGTGCTATGGCAGTCGCGCACCTTCGAGCGCCTGTGCCTGGGCCAGCTGCACGAATCCATCGGCCCGCGTGAGGGCGATGACGCCATCGCCCACCACATCCAGGTGATCAGCGACAAGACCGCCTCCCTGCTGGCGACCTCCGGCGCCTTCGGCGCCCGCTTCGGCGGCATCCCCGAATTCATCGAAGTGCTGCGCGAGTACGGTGAGAAGGTCGGTGTGGCCTTCCAGGTCGCGGACGACGTCATCGACATCGCCTCCAAGGAAGCCGACTCGGGCAAGACCCCGGGCACCGACCTGCGCGAAGGCGTGCCGACCCTGCCGGTGCTGCTGCTGCGCCAGGCCGCCGAGAACGGCGACGCCGCCGCGCAGGCGGCCGTCGAGCTGGTGGATTCGGACCTGACCAGCGACGAGGCTCTGGCCAAGGCCGTGGAAGCCGTCGCAGCCCACCGCTCCATCCAAGACGCCTGGAGCGTGGCTCGCCGCTGGGCCGACGACGCTATCGAGGTGCTGGCCCCGCTGCCTGAAGGCACCGTGAAGAGCGCGCTGATCTCCTTCGCGGACGCCGTGGTGACCCGCGAAGCCTAGCTCCGGCGAACCGTCCAAGTAACGAAGTCCTGCACCTCCCGGAAGGGAAGTGCAGGACTTCGTTGGTTTAAGCCGCGGTTTTCAGCACCGCAGGTCGGACTCGTAGAGCCGCTGCGGGTGTTCGTCGCTGAAGAGCGCCGCGCGCAGCTGCTCGGCCTTCGCGGCGCGGTCCTCGACAGGAACCCGGTGGCGCAGCTGGCGGTAGAGCTCGTCGTCCCAGTACCGCGGAAAGACATGCTGGTGGTAGTGCCAGACATGCTGGTTCCCGGCAGGCTCGTTGTGCTGGCGGGTGCTGGTGCCGTCCGGATTCCACGCCAGCTTCATGGCCAGCGCGATACGCCGGGTCTCGCGCATGATCGCGGCGCCGATCTGCTCATCCAGGTCGTACAGGGATTCAAGATGGGCTGTCGGGATGATCATCACGTGCCCGCCGAAGTTCCCGAAACCGTCGCAGGCCATGATCGCCGCGACCTGGCCGGTCTGGTAGATCATGTCCGTCGGGGCGCACAGGTTGTCCTCGCTGAAGGGCAGGTTGTTGACCAGCTCGCAGAACGGGCACTGGTAGCCGTGCGGTTCGTGGGAACGGTAGAGCACTAGTCCTCCAGCTCGGCAGCTAATTCCTCGAAGACCCAGGCGAACATGTCCAGGGTGAATTCGCTGAAGGTGCCCTCCTCGCTGACCCAGTTGCCCTTGGCGTTGTTGCGGCGGTAGACAATAGGATCCGGCACCTCGAGCTGGGACTGCTTGAAGCCCCACACGAACTTCTCTTCCTCGTCCTCGAGGAACAACAGGTAGCCGTCCTCGATTTCCAGCTCTTCGGGATCGAAGAAGTAGTGGTAGGCCTCCATGAAATCGTCGTTGTTGCCCAGGGCGAGGTAAAACTCCTCCAGGACAAAGGGGATCTGGACCTTGGCCTCGGCCAGGCCGTCTGCCAATTCCCCGGCGCTCAGGCCATCGGCTTCGTTCCACTGGTCCTCAAGGTATTTCGGGACGAGTGAACGGAACTTCTCTAGAAACATGTCAGCCATGCGTTAATCCTATCCAGAACTAGCGCAGCTCAAGTGCACTGAGCGCAATCCATAGTTGGACCCGGTCACTGGTGACGTTCGGGTCGTAGCCGGAGAGCTCGGCAATTTGCTGCATGCGGTAGCGCACGGTGTTGCGGTGCAGCCCCATCGATTCGGCCACCGCTCCCACGGAGCCGTCGCGGTTCAGGTACTCGCGCAGGGTGCGCATCAGCCCCGAGTCGTGGGAGGAATCGAAATCCTGGATGGGGCCCAGCGCCTCGGCGGCCAGGTCCTGCAAGGGCACGTCGCGGGCGGCCAGCAGCAGGGAGGTCAGCGAGAGCTTGGTGGGGACATTGACGCGTTCGCCATGGCGCAGCGATTCCAGGGCCTCGAAATAGCTCCACCGGATGCCGGTGGTGTTCGAGTAGCGTCCGCCGTAGCCGACCTTGGCGGGGATGCCTGCGGTAGCCAGGTAGGTGTCGAGCCGGTCGATGGACAGCTGCACCTGCTTGTACGCCACGATGACCACTAGCCGGTCCTCGACGATGGCGGTGACCTGCGAGGCGAGGTCGGCGGGCAGGGGGAGTGTCTGCAGCCTGTCGGCTTGGCCGCTGGCCTGCACCAGCACCACCGAGTGCTCTCGCTGGGATTCCAGGCCCAGCGCACCCAGGCGGACCGCCGCGTCCGATCCGGACAGCGCTCCGGAGGCAAGGTCGGCCAGTACCTGCCCGTTGGCCAAGCGCCGCGAGGCGCGCAGCCGGGACTTGTTGGTCAGCTCCAGTCCGATCAGCGACTGGGCGTATTCCACGATGGGGTCACGGGTGTAGGGCTCGGCAATGTGCAAGGTGCAGCGGTCGCGCAGCCCGGTGGCCACCGGCAGCTCGTGCCAGGCCCGCCCCGGATCGAAGTCGCCGCTGATCACTTCGCCGTGCAGGCTCAAGGCGACTTCGGTGCTCAGCATCTTGGACAGCTCGGTGAGCATGCGGTCCAGATCCGAAGACAGCAGGGATTGGGCCAGCTTCTGGTGGGCGCGCAGCAGGTTCTCAACACGCTTGACGTGGTCGGCGTTCAGCGCTTCGGCAATTAGGCGCGAAATCGCCGCGAAAGGAGTTTTATAGGGCACCTCGATGACCGGCAGGCCTACTTCCCGGGCGGTTTCAAGTACCGGACCCGGTACGCTTTCGTGCTCCAAGCCGATACCGAACCCCAGCGCCACCACATCGTTAGCCGCAAGCGTGCGAACGAAATCGATCTGCGCCGCGGCCGACTTCTGGCGGACTCCGGTGGTCAGCACGATCTCGCGGCCGGTGAGGAATTTGGAGGGGTCCAGAAGCTCAGTCACCGCGCCCCATGTGATCGCGGTCTCCAAGGAGTGTGTAGGATCAGTCAAAGCCTTTAAACCAAGCTCGTCATGATCCAGCAGTCCGCGTAAACTAATTGCCATAGGTTCATTCTATGGTGCGTCTCCTGCTGCAACGATTTGCGCAAAATGCTCAAAAACTTGCGCGAAAGATGCCGAAAAGTGACCACATTGCGAAATTTTTGCGCTAGCTTAGTGACATGAGCTCTCAATCATCTACTCAGGGCGCTCCGCTCGCATCAGACAAGCGTGAGACTTTCTCGTCACGCAAACTCTTCATTCTCTCCGCGATCGGTTCGGCCGTTGGTCTGGGAAATATTTGGCGTTTCCCCTACGTCGCCTACGAAAACGGCGGCGGCGCATTCCTCATCCCTTATCTGGTTGCCATCCTGTGCGCCGGTATTCCGCTGCTGTTCCTGGACTACGCAGTCGGCCACCGCTACCGCGGGTCGGCCCCGCTGTCCTACCGCCGCGCGAATCGCAAGGCCGAAGTGCTCGGCTGGTGGCAGGTCCTGATCTGCTTCATCATCGCCATCTACTACGCGGCCATCATTGCGTGGGCCGCCATGTACTGCTGGTTCTCCATCACCAAGGCCTGGGACAAGAACCCTGACGGCGCCGGTGGATTCTTCATGAACGACTTCCTGAAGGTCCAGGAAGAAGTCACCGTTGGCTTCGACTTCGTCGGCCCGGTGCTGATCCCGATGTTCGCCGTCTGGCTGATCGCCATCGTGATCATGGTGGCCGGCGTGAACAAGGGCATTTCCCGCGCCAACGCCATCTTCATGCCGCTGCTGATCATCATGTTCCTGGTCCTCGTGGTCCAGTCGGTCTTCCTGCCCGGCGCCATCGACGGCCTGAACACCTTCTTCACGCCGAACTTCGAAGCGCTGAAGAACCCGAGCGTCTGGGCTGCTGCCTTCGGACACATCTTCTTCTCGCTCTCCGTGGCCTTCGGCATCATGGTGACCTACTCCTCCTACATGAAGCGCAAGAGCGACCTGACCGGTTCCGGCTACGTGGTGGCCTTCGCCAACTCGAGCTTCGAGCTGCTGGCAGGCATCGGCGTGTTCGCCGCCCTTGGCTTCATGGCCTACAACGCGAACTCCAGCGTGGACGAGGTCGCGGTCAGCGGCATCGGCCTGGCATTCATCGCTTTCCCGACCATCGTGTCGCAGGCGCCGCTGGGTTCGGTCATCGGCGTGCTGTTCTTCGGTTCGCTGGTCTTCGCCGGCTTGACCTCGCTGATCTCGATCCTCGAAGTGATCGTGGCGGCGTTCCAGGACAAGCTGGGCTGGCGCCGCGCACCGGCGACCCTGATCGTGACCATCCCGGTCGCGCTGATTTCCCTGGCGCTGTTCCCGACCACCACGGGCCTGTACCTGCTGGACACCATGGACGCGTTCGTGAACCAGTTCGGCATCCTTGCCTGCGCACTGGTCATCGTGATCGTCCTCGGCGCCGGCCTGGGCATGCTCCCGAAGCTGGCCAAGCACCTTAACCGCCACAGCTCCATCAAGGTGGGCACCGGCTGGAAAGTCCTGGTTGGCGGCGTCGGCCCGGCAGCGCTGGGCTACATGCTCATCAACGAAGTCCAGACCAAGATGGCCGAGCAGTATTCCGGCTATCCGGCATGGTTCAACGGTGTCTTCGGCTGGGGCATGGCCGGTGCGCTGATCGTGGGCGCAATCATCTTGTCCATGGTTCCGTGGAGCAAGAAGTCCAAGCTTGATGACCCGGAATTCCACCAGCACAAGAAGAACGTCGAAGCCGAGGAAATTCCGGAACCCGCAGGAAAGGAATACTGACAATGAGCGCACTGGCGATTGTCTTCATGATCATTTCGATGCTCACCATCTGGGGCGGCCTGGCCCTAGCCCTCATCCACCTGTCGCGTCACCCGGAGAAGACCGATGACGACGTGATCGAGCCGGCACACTCGCTGTAGCCTCGATTCACGGCAGCACCAGCGCGGCTCCCGTTCCTTCGCGGAACGGGGGCCGCGCTTTGTCTGTGCACTTGCACTACCAAGCCGGCAGCTCCTTGTGCTGAATCCGGTAGTGCAACGTTTCGCGCCAACATATTCTGCTACTAGAACTTTGCATTCCTCGGCGGATGCAAGAGCCATAGTGAGAGGAAAAGCTGGTGGACGTTACCTACCGCATTGAACAGAAGCGCAAGCTCGAAGGCCCATTCCCAGGCCCCAAGTCTCAGGAGCTGACCGCTCGCCGCGCCAACGCGGTGGCAGCTGGCGTCGCCTCGACCCTCCCGGTGTACGCTGCAGACGTTGACGGCGGCATCATCGTCGACGTGGACGGCAACCAGCTGATCGACCTCGGCTCCGGCATCGCCGTGACCACCGTTGGCGCCTCGAACCAGGCAGTGGCCAAGGCCGTCGCCGAGCAGGCCCAGCGCTTCACCCACACCTGCTTCATGGTCGCCCCGTACGAGGGCTACATCGAGCTGGCAGAGAAGCTTGCCTCCATCACCCCGGGCAGCTTCGAAAAGCGCGCCGCATTCTTCAACTCGGGCTCCGAGGCAGTGGAGAACGCCATCAAGGTGGCCCGCGTGGCCACCGGCCGCCAGGCAGTGGTTGCCTTCGACCACGCCTACCACGGCCGCACCAACCTGACCATGGGCCTGACCGCCAAGGCAGCTCCGTACAAGCGCGGTTTCGGCCCGCTGGCGCCGGAGATCTACCGCATGCCGATGAGCTACCCATACCGCGAAGAGAACCCGAACATCTCGGGCAAGGAAGCCGCTGAGCGCGCCATCCTGGCCATGGAGAAGCAGATCGGCGGCGACCAGATCGCCGCGATCATCATCGAGCCGATCCAGGGCGAGGGCGGCTTCATCGTCCCGGCCACCGGCTTCCTGCCTCGCATTGCCGAATGGGCCAAGGAAAACGGCATCGTCTTCGTCGCCGACGAAGTCCAGGCCGGCTTCGCCCGCTCGGGCTCCTGGTTCGCCTCGGACATCGAGGAAATCGAGCCGGACATCATCACCGTGGCCAAGGGCATCGCCGGTGGCATGCCGCTGTCGGGCATCGTGGGCCGCGCCGAACTGATCGACGCCGTGCACGGCGGTGGCCTGGGCGGCACCTACGGCGGCAACCCTGTTGCCGTGGCAGCTGCGCTGGAGTCCATCAAGTTCATGGAGGAGCAGGACCTCTCGGGCCGCGCCCGCGAGATCCAGGAGCAGTTCTTCACCCGCTTCACCGCGCTGCAGAAGGACGTCCCGGCAGTGGGCGACGTCCGTGGCCGCGGTGCGATGATCGCGCTGGAATTCGTCAAGGCCGGCGGCAAGCAGCCTGACGCAGCCGTAACCAAGGCCATCGCCGACGAGTGCCTGGCCCAGGGTGTCCTCATCTTGACCTGCGGCACCTACGGCAACGTTGTCCGCCTGTTGCCACCACTGGTCATCGGCGACGAGCTGCTCACCGACGCGTTCGATGTTCTGGAAGCAGCAATCCGCAAGCACGCCGCCTAATTGGCAGCGAACGGATAAACCCACCGCAAACGGCATCCCGCACAGCTCGCGCTGTGCGGGATGCCGTGCATTAACCGGGGACTTCCCGGCCTTCCGCGTCGCACCCGCGCGGGGAGGCACCCGGCCGGGCGCTGCAGGCGACCTGTCGGCCGGGAAGTGAAGCAGCACGGGACGGGTGCGCTGGAGCGGCCAGAAGGCCTCAAGAAGCGGGGCATGCGGTTCAGCTAATGAACAAGGCCCGCAGCTGCTTTCCCGAAGAACTGGAAGAAGCTGCGGGCCTCGCTGCGCGCGGAGGGAGCCTTAGACGAGCTGCTTGGGCTCCGGCATGGTGCCGGCCTTGGGCGCGCGCAGCATGTCGACCAGTACGATGATGACGGCGATCCAGACCAGCCCGAAGCCGATCCAGCGTTCCACCGGCATCTGCTCGCCGAAGACCAGCAGTCCGAGGATGAACTGGATCAGCGGAGCCAGGAACTGCAGGGAGCCGACGGTGCTCAGCGGCAAGCGCCGGGCAGCCCCGCCGAAGAGCAGCAGCGGCACAGCGGTAATGATGCCGCTGGCGGCCAACAGGAGCACCGTGGCCGGATCGGCCGCAAACAGGGCCGAGGCGTCGGCCATGGCTAGCCAGCCGATGAACACGGCGGCCAGGGGAGCGAGCCACAGGGTCTCCATGGTCAGTGTGCCCAGCGCAGTGCCGCTCTGGCCCACCTGGTTCTTCACCAGGCCGTAGAAGCCGAAGGAGAAGGCCAAGCCCAGGGAGATCCACGGAACCCGGCCCAAGCCGATGGTCAGCACGATCACCGCGAGGCAGGCGAAGCCCACTGCCACCCATTGCAGGGTCCGCAACCGTTCCTTCAGCACCAGCACGCCCAGCAGGATCGCCACGATCGGATTGATGAAGTAGCCCAGCGACGCCTCCAGCACGTGTCCGGTCAGCACCGCCACCGCGTAGAGCACCCAGTTCGCCGCGATCAGGAAGCTGGCCAGCGCCAGCTGCCGCATGGTCTTGCCTTCCTTGAACATGGCCGCGAACTGGCGCATCTGCTTGGTCGCAAGCAGCAGCAGGACGCAGAAAACCAAGGAGAAGACCACTCGGACCGCAACGAACTCGAAGGCCGAGATCTGCGGGAGCATGAGGAAATAGACCGGGAGCAGGCCCCAGATGAGGTAGGCGGTGCTTCCCTGGATCAAGCCGTAGCTGTGCTGCGAGCGGATGGGGTTCACGGTGCGTGGTGTCATGCGGCGGATCGGCTTTCGAACAGGGAGGACTGCGGTGAGCCCGGAAACTTCTTATCAAGAAGTGGATACAAATCACACGCTATAACATCGAGCCGTGCGCGGCGTTCCCCGTTTCGCTTCATTAACCGCCGGCGTTGCCAAGATCACCCTGCCGCGGCGCAGGTTTTCTCCCCGCAGCGGAACGGTGCGGCGTTTCCGTACGTTGACTAGACTAGGAAGACTAAGTACGAATTCATGATTAGGGGAGTACGCCATCGTGCATGGACACAACAACGGATTCAAGACGGCCCTTTTGCTTGGCGGCATGTTTGCGTTGCTCCTGGCAATTGGCTCCCTGATTGCCAACGGCACCGGCAACGCCAGCTTCATCTGGATCTTCGCCCTGATCGGCGTGGCCACCACCGCGTACGGCTACTGGAACAGCGACAAGATCGCGCTGCGCTCGATGCATGCCTACCCGGTGACCGAGGAGCAGCAGCCGGAAATCTACCGGATCGTGCGCGAGCTGTCGATGAATGCCCAGCAGCCGATGCCGCGCCTGTACGTTTCGCCGACCGCCTCGCCGAACGCGTTCGCGACCGGACGCAACCCGGAGAACGCCGCGGTGTGCTGCACCGAGGGCATCATGCAGCTGCTCAACGAGCGCGAGCTGCGCGGGGTGCTGGGCCACGAGCTGATGCATGTCTACAACCGCGACATCCTCACCTCCTCGGTGGCGGCGGCCATCGCCGGCGTGATCACCTCGCTGGCGCAGTTCCTGCTGTTCTTCGGCGGCGGAAACAACAACGAGAACCGCAACGTCAACCCGATCGCGCTGATCGCGCTGTCCCTGCTGGCTCCGATTGCCGCGTCGATCATCCAGATGGCCGTGAGCCGCACCCGCGAGTTCGACGCGGACGAGGACGGCGCCAAGCTGACCAACGACCCGCTGGCCCTGGCCAGCGCGCTGCGCCGGCTTGAAAGCGGCATCAGCGCGGCCCCGTTGCCCGCCCAGGATCAGAAGCTGGTCAACAGCTCGCACCTGATGATCGCCAACCCGTTCGGTTCGAAGCTGAAGCAGATGTTCTCCACCCACCCGCCAATGGACCAGCGTATTGCGCGCCTGGAGTCCATGGCCGGCGGCCAGCAGTACTAAACTCCGGTATCGCACCGGTTAGATGGAAATAGGCGAGGAGCCCCGGCTGGGGCTCCTCGCCTAGGTCGTACCGCAGCGGTGGACGCTTAGCGGTAGTTGATGAACTGGAGGTCGGCTTCTTCGAAGTCCTTCAGCAACGCGATGATGCTCTGCAGGTCGTCGCGGGACTTGGAAGAGACGCGCAGCTCGTCGCCCTGGATGATGGACTTGACACCCTTCGGGCCCTCGTCGCGGATCAGCTTGTTGATCTTCTTGGCGACATCCTGGGCGATGCCCTCCTTGATGGCGGCTTCGATGCGGTATTCCTTGCCCGAGGCGAACGGCTCGCCGGCGTCCAGGGACTTCAGCGAGATGTTGCGCTTGACCAGCTTGGACTGGAAGACGTCGAGGACTGCCTTGACGCGCTCTTCCGAGGCGGCCTTCATGAGGATCTTCTCGCCGCTGAAATCGATCTCTGCCCCGACGCCCTTGAAGTCGTAGCGCTGCTGGATCTCTTTTTGGGCCTGGTGCAGCGCGTTGGCTACTTCCTGGCTGTCCACCTTGCTGACAACGTCAAAACTGGAATCGCTAGCCATGTGAATACTCCTAGATGTAACGGTTCAGATTCGAGTCCAAGACTACCGGGTTTGGGCCCCGAAAACCGGCTGTGATCAGGGTTACAGCAAAAAGACCCCTCTCGATTTCACATCACTGAAAATCTCCTGTAGAGTTATTTCTCGTTCCGACAAGAACAAATGTTCCCAAACGGAGCGACTCGGCAGATTACCCGAGTGGCCAAAGGGGGCTGACTGTAAATCAGCTGGCAACGCCTTCACTGGTTCGAATCCAGTATCTGCCACAAATAACTCCCAGATCGAAAGATCTGGGAGTTTTTTGATTAACCGGAAGCTATTCCCGAAATGGCAAAGGTTTGTTAAATCTCCCATTTCTGGGTATTCACCGCGCTCGTCCGCTACCGTGTAAGCATGGCAACTAAAAATGTGAGCGAAAACGATTTCGCGCAGCTGATCGAAGAGAACGACATTGTCCTCGTGGATTTCTGGGCTGCGTGGTGCGGCCCCTGCCGCCAGTTCGCCCCAGTGTACGAGCAGACCTCGGAGAAGTTCACCGATGTCGTCTTCGCGAAGGTCGACACCGAAGCAGAGCAGGGCCTGGCCCGCGCCGCCAACGTCACCTCCATCCCGACCATCATGGCCTTCCGTGAAAAGGTCCTCGTGTTCTCGCAGGCAGGCGCACTGAACGCGAGCCAGCTCGAAGACCTGGTCACCGCGGTCAAGGGCATCGACATGGGCGAGGTCCACGCGCAGATCGCCCAGGAAGCCGCCCAGGCGGAATCCTAAGCACCTACGCTTCGGGTTCTAGCGCTCCCGGTGATCCAGCGGCGCATAGCGGGGCCCGAAGCTTTGCTTCCGTTCGCCCGAAAGCTGCAGCAGGCGAACCACTCGCTGCCGATGCGGAGCGAACGGAGCAAGAAGTTCCATCATTCCGGCGTCATCCACACGCCTTCCGGTGAGCACCTGGCCCACGAACGCGGCCAGATGGAAATCTCCCACCGAAACGAAATCCGCCGAACCGTGCGAACGCTGCAGCGTCTCGGCCACGGTCCACGGACCAATACCCGGCAGCGAGAGCAACGCAACCTCCAGAGTCCCGGGTTTTCTCGCCGCCGGCTTCGCCGCGTCAATCGGCTGACCGGCCCACCACTGGAGGCTTCCAGCCGCCGCCGCTACCTGGCGCAGGGCAGTTGCCCGCTTCTGGTCCACGCGCGCGGCCTGCCAATCCCAACGATTCATCGTAGCGATCTGGGCCGCACCTGGGGCGATCCGCAGCCCATCGGGCACCGGTCCGGGCGCCGGCCGTCCCTTATGGCGGATCAGCCAGCGCCATGCGTAGTTCGCCTCGATCCCCGTGACTCGCTGCTCCAGCACTGCGCCCAGCAGATGCTCGAAGATCCGGTTGGTCCGCGGCAGGACGACGTCCCGGTGCAGGGTGCGGGTATGCTGCACGATCTCCGGCAACGTGGCGCTGAACTCCGGAGCGTCGAAACCGCTCCAGTCATCGCTGGCGCCCAGTAGATCCGGGGCGCAATCCACGGCCCAGTGGGCGCCGGGACCCCACCCCTGGAATGTTGCAGGCGCGTTAAGCGTGGGCTTGAGAATTCGCAGGGAGGCGTCGCCCGCCGGCGTCGTGAACGCCAACCAGGCCTCGGAAGCGGACAGCCGGATGGTCGGATCGCCCAGACCGCGGCGCAGAACACCTAGCGACCTGCCCAAAGAGACCGGTCCCTGCGGGGCGTAGGTTCCGGTGACTGCGTCCTGGTCCAATTGCATGCTCGGCTGCTTCCTTTCCTTATGCCGGCCCGCCGCCGTGCGGCCCGTGTTAACACCGTGGATGGGCGTGCGGGGACTGCGTGACGTTAAGCTACGAACGGCAACGACAAGTGTGACACCCGCCGGTAAAGTTCTTGACATGAAGTATGCGCCTACTGTTTTGGACCTGATCGGCAACACACCGCTCGTCAAGCTCAACCGCGTGACCGAAGGCGTCAAGGCCACGGTACTCGTGAAGCTCGAATACCTGAACCCGGGCGGCTCCATCAAGGACCGCATCGCGCTGAAGATGATCGAGCGCGCCGAGCAAAGCGGCGAACTGAAGCCCGGAGGCACCATCGTGGAGCCCACCAGCGGCAACACCGGGGTCGGCCTGGCCATGGTGGGGCAGCTTAAGGGCTACAACACCGTCTTCGTCACCCCGGACAAGGTCGGGGAGGAAAAACGCGACGTGCTTCGCGCCTACGGTGCCGACGTCGTGGTGACCCCCACGGCGGTAGCTCCGGATTCTCCTGAATCCTACTACGGGGTCTCCGACCGCTTGGTCACCGAAATCGACGGCGCCTACAAGCCGGACCAGTTCTCCAACCCCGGAGCCCCGGACAGCCACTTCGAAACCACCGGACCTGAAATCTGGACCGACACCGACGGCAAGCTGACCCACGTGGTGATCAGCGCCGGCACCGGCGGGACCATCACCGGCACCGGGCGCTACCTCAAGCAGATTTCCGCCGATCGCGCCTCCGGCCCGGTCAGGGTCATCGCCGCGGATCCGGATGGCTCGGTCTATTCCGGCGGCACCGGCCGCCCGTACTTCGTCGAAGGCGTCGGCGAGGACATGTGGCCCGGCAACTACGACTCGGCCGTGCCCGACGAGGTCCAGGCGGTCACCGATGCCGAAGCCTTCGCCATGACGCGCCGGCTGGCTAAGGAAGAAGGCTTGCTGCTGGGCGGCTCCTCCGGCATGGCCGTGGCTGCGGCCCTGCGTATCGCCAAGGACCTCGACGAAAACGACGTTGTGGTAGTCATCGCCCCGGACGGCGGCCGCGGCTATTTGGCCAAGATCTACAACGAATCATGGATGCTGACCCAGGGCTTCACCGGCGAGCAGAACTCAGAGCTGCGTCGCGTGGCCACGGCGTTGGCGACCGAACCGGTCATGACAATTGGCCCGGACGCCACGCTGGCCCGGGCTGCCGCGTTGCTGCGCGAATCCGGAGCCGACGCGCTGGTCGTCGCCACGGCGCAGCTTCCGGCCCGCATCGGCGAGGTCCGCGGGGTCGTCGGCGCTGGCCAGCTCACCGAGGCGCTGCTTGCCGGGGCCGCTCCGGACAGCACCTTGGCGGACCTGGAATCGCTGCCGGTCCCACTGCTGGGAGTGGGGGAGAGCCTGGACCGCGCACGCCAGTTGCTGGAGCATTGCCCCGCCGCGCTGCTGACCGAAGACGGCGAGGTTGTCGCCGCACTGACTTCATCCGACCTGCTGGCCTATGTCACCCGCTAGAGATTTCGCAAAGGACACACTTTCAATGACTGAAAATCCCCAGGGATCCAACACCCGTTTCGTCCACGCCGGCCAGGCCTTCGAACCGGTCACCGGCGCCGTGGTGCCGCCGCTGCACTTTTCCTCGACCTACGCCCAGGACGGCATCGGCAACCTGCGCGGTGGCTACGAGTACGGCCGCGGTGGCAACCCGACCCGCGACGCGCTGCAGGCCCAGCTGGCCGCCGCCGAGCACGGCACGCACGCCTTCTCCTTCGGTTCTGGACTGGCCGCCGAGGATTCGCTGATCCGCGCCATCCTGCGCCCCGGTGACCACATCGTGCTGGGCAACGACGCCTATGGAGGAACCTTCCGCCTGATCGACCGCGTGCTGGGTGCCTGGGGCATCGGCAACACCCCGGTGGACATGGGCGACGATGCGGCGCTGGCCGCGGCCATCGAGAAGAACAAGGCGAAGCTGGTGTGGGTCGAGACCCCGTCCAACCCGATGATGAAGATCACCGACATCGCCAAGGCCGCGCAGATCGCCCACGCGGCCGGCGCGCTGCTGGTCGTGGACAACACCTTCGCCAGCCCGTTCCTGCAGCAGCCGCTGACCCTGGGCGCGGACATCGTGGTGCACTCGACCACCAAGTACATCGGCGGCCACTCCGACGTGGTCGGCGGCGCGGTGATCGTCAAGGACTCCGAGCTGGCCGAGAAGATCGGCTTCATCCAGTTCGCCGTCGGCGCGGTCTCGGGTCCGATGGACGCATTCCTGACCACCCGCGGACTGAAGACCCTGGGCGTGCGTATGCGCACCCACTCGGAAAACGCCGCGCAGGTGGCAGCCTGGCTGGGGGAGCGCAAGGAAGTCGAGCGCGTGCTGTACCCGGGCCTGGAAAACCATCCGGGCCACGACATCGCCAAAGCGCAGATGAGCGGCTTCGGCGGCATGGTTTCCGTGCAGTTCGCCGGCGGCGAGGCCGCGGCCCGCAAGGTCGCGGAAAGCACTCGCCTGTTCACCCTGGCCGAATCGCTGGGCGGCATCGAATCGCTGATGAACTACCCCTCGGAAATGACCCACGCCTCGGTCAAGGGCACCGAACTGGCAGTTCCGGTGAACCTGCTGCGCCTCTCGGTGGGCATCGAGGACGCCGCGGACCTGATTGACGACTTGGAGCGGGCCTTCTCCGCGCTGTAGCCGAGGCAGGAGCCCCGCGCCGGAGGAAAGCCATCCGGCCGAGAACTGAAAATGCGCGCTGAACCCGTCCCCGGGTTCAGCGCGCATTTTCGGTCTTTTCTCTGGTGCCCGGAGGCCCGGGTGCTGCGAGGCGGAGTGCCCGTCAGCGCGGAGGCACCGGGCCGCGTTTGCGTGGCTTGGGGGAGACCACCTTGAAGTAGCGGTTGCTGGCCGGCACCCACATCAGCGCGACACTGAACAGCACAATGGCCGCCAGGATCGAATAGCGTCCCATGCGCAGCACCATGGGCAGCGCCGCGATCAGCCCGACCCAGGTCAGCTGGGCCCGCGCCGAGCGCTGGCCGAGAAACAAGCGGTAGGCCAGAACGCCGAAAGCGACGCCGGCCGCCAACAGCAGCGCAACCAGCGACATGGCCGCAAGGTCCAACGAACCGCGCTGGGTCTGCTCGTAAACCAGGAATGCCCCGAAGCCGAGAAAGAGCACTCCGGCCAGTACCCAGAGCAGCTGCGAGATGAGCAGCCCGCCGGGGACCGGCTCGTCCGGACGCCTTGGAAAATCACGAATATTCACGATTTCAAGCCTACTGGGTGAGTAGCGGTGCCCGATCTCACACACCCCTGGCGCTGACAAACAGGGGCAGGGTTCGTTAGCATTAAGTGTTCGCGAACATCAGGGTATCCCTTGCATCTGGCCCAATTTTTGAGGTTAGAGCCTTCTCGTGTTGTATCTCCGCAAAGTGTGTGCGGGTCTTTATGTCATAGGGGAGCGCTTGATGAGCGTGACTTGTTTTCTGACTGTGTAGCCTTGTGTCGTTTCTTTGGGGACGGCTAGGCCTATTCCCCTAACGAATGAGGTAATTCTTCGTGTCTTCTGACATGCCCGTAAACACTGCCGACACCCAGACCACCGAGGAACCAACGGTTACCTTCAGCGAACTTGGTCTTGATGCCCGCGTGCTTGCTGCACTGGCCGACCTGGGCTACGAAAAGCCGTCGCCGATCCAGGCCGCCACCATTCCGCTGCTGCTCGACGGCCGCGACGTTGTCGGTCTGGCCCAGACCGGTACCGGCAAGACTGCCGCTTTCGCATTGCCTGCGCTCTCCCGCATGGCAGAGCTGGCCGACCTGAACGGTCCGGCCACCACCCCGCAGATCCTGGTTCTGGCACCGACCCGCGAGCTCGCGCTGCAGGTTGCCGAGGCTTTCACCTCCTACGCCAAGTACCTTCCTGACTTCACCGTGCTGCCTGTCTACGGCGGCTCGCCATACGGCCCGCAGCTGGCCGGCCTGCGCCGCGGCGCACAGGTTGTCGTCGGCACCCCGGGTCGCGTGATCGACCACATCAACAAGGGTTCCCTTGACCTGTCCAACCTGCAGTACATGGTGCTGGACGAGGCCGACGAAATGTTGCGCATGGGCTTCGCCGAAGAGGTCGACAAGATCCTGGAAGCCACCCCGGAAGAGAAGCAGGTTGCCCTGTTCTCGGCCACCATGCCACGCACCATCCGCCGCATTGCTTCAGAGTACCTGCGCAACCCGCAGGAAGTCGCCGTCAAGTCCAAGCAGACCACCGGCGCCAACATCACCCAGCGTTACCTGCAGGTCATGGGCGCCCACAAGCTGGACGCCATGACCCGCATCCTCGAGTCCGAGGAATTCGACGGCGTCATCGCCTTCGTGCGCACCAAGATGGCCACCGAGGACCTCGCCGACAAGCTGAAGGCCCGCGGCTTCACCGCTGCAGCCATCAACGGCGACATCCCGCAGCAGCAGCGCGAGCGCACGGTCGAGAACCTGCGTTCGGGCAAGATCGACATCCTGGTCGCCACCGACGTTGCCGCCCGCGGCCTGGACGTCGAGCGCATCTCGCACGTCGTGAACTTCGATATCCCGCACGACACCGAGTCCTACGTGCACCGCATCGGCCGTACCGGCCGCGCAGGCCGCAAGGGCGACGCGATCCTCTTCATGACCCCGCGTGAGAAGTACCTGCTGCGCGCCATCGAGAAGGCTACCCGCCAGTCGGTGACCCAGATGCAGCTGCCTTCCCTGGATTCGGTGAACAACCGCCGCATCCAGAAGTTCACCGACCGCATCGATGCAACCATCACCGGCCAGGACCTGGGCACCTTCCGCGAAATCGTGGAGCAGTTCGCCGCCCAGCACGAGGACCTGGACCACCTTGAAATCGCTGCGGCCCTGGCCCTCATGGCCCAGGGCGGCCGCCCGCTGCTGATGACCGAGCCGGTCATGCCACCATCCAAGAAGGCCCGCCTGGAGCGCGACCGCGCAGACCGTGGCGATCGCGGAGAGCGCGGCCCACGCCGTGGCAAGACGGCCGCCGAGGGCAACGCCATGTACCGTCTGGCAGTTGGCCGCCGCAACCGCGTGCAGCCGGGCTCCATTGTTGGCGCACTGGCCAACGAGGGCGGCTTCAACTCCTCGGAAATCGGCGGCATCGAGATCCGTTCGGACCACACCTTGGTCGAGCTGCCAGCCGAGTTGAGCAAGGACCAGTGGCGTGCACTGTCCAACACCCGCATCGGCGGCGAGCCGATCAACCTGGAGCTGGACTCCGGCCGCAAGCCGCGCCGCGATGACGACTCGGATCGCGGCGGTTACCGCGGCGGACGTGGCGGCAGCTTCAACGACCGCAAGCGCTCGGGCGGCTTCCGCGGCGATGACCGCCGTGGCGGCGGCGACAAGCGCTTCGGCGGACGAGGCAAGGATCGCTTCAGCGATTCGGCTCGTCGCCGCGACTACTAAGCCGCCAGTGGCTTAGCCAGCGTGAACTGAGAACCCCTGGGAAAGACCGCAAGGTCATACCCAGGGGTTCTTCGCATCCCGGGGCTTGCTTGGCGCCGCCGTAGCCAAGAACTCGCCATGATGTGGGAATGCCTGGTCTCCGGCGTCTTGAGGGGCCTCAGGGACACCTGAATGCCGGACGTGGCCCCACGGGAGCCGCACGAACTCCTGAAAGGCCGTCAAATCCGCTCTGGCGTGCGAAGAGGTGATTCATCGGCGGCGGGGAATGAGTGGCAAACGCAGCCATTCTACGCTCAAATCCAAAAGGCTCAGGGTAAGCAACGCCCGAGCGTGGGTTCGCTGGCCAAAGCCTGATCAGTCCAACCGGGGATGCAGTGCTTGATCCGAGGGGTGATGACTGGCAACAGCGCGAGAACCTTGCAAGCGGCCGGAAAGGTCTTGAAGGATTGCAGAGCCATGCGTAGTTCAGTGATTTGGACTCCGACTAAAGCGCTGTGAATGCCAGGACGCGAAGCCCGCTAAAACGGCAATGAATACCACAAGAAAAACGCAGGGAAACGAAAAGAGAGACAATCTGAATTCAGATTGTCTCTCTTATTTCGAGCCCCCTGCCGGAATCGATCCGGCGACCTCGTTCTTACCAAGAACGCGCTCTACCACTGAGCTAAGGGGGCAACGAGTAATAACTTTACACAGCTTTCGGTTGATTGCAAAATCCTGAGCGGATATGTCGTTGAGGTCACATCATTCCTACTCAGGATGGTATTAGCGACGCTGGCACCAAAGAGATGTGAGGTGGCGGAAATTATGGCGATGTGCCACGTCGCTCCGCCGGCATTCAGGTGGTGGAGCCGGATTGCCAGGAGTGGGTCCCTGTGGGTGCGGTGCTGGAAAGAATCGCGACCAGCGATGATTGGATGCGGCCCGTGACCTTTATTGGGTCGCCCGTTCGCCGCGGGCAGGAGCTGGAGATTTTATTATCGGGTGGCAATTATTTGCCAATTTTTCGACCCCGAAACGGCCGTGAGCATCGTCACTTACGGTGTTCTTGTCCCATTCTTCGTCCCGCGCCGCCTTGCGGTGATCAGTATTCTCTACCTGACTTGGGTTTATCCATGATTCCGGGTGGTGATCCCGGGGGTGGTTGGCGATTTTTGTTTCCACGAAAACCCGTGTAGAGTATTTACTCGTTGCCCCCTTAGCTCAGTGGTAGAGCGCGTTCTTGGTAAGAACGAGGTCGCCGGATCGATTCCGGCAGGGGGCTCTGAGTGAGAAGCGATCTTGGCTTCTACTGGAAAGCTTCTCACTTGTGGCGGCGTAGCTCAGCTGGTTAGAGCGCACGACTCATAATCGTGAGGTCCCGGGATCGAGTCCCGGCGCCGCTACAGCAGTAAAACCCCGGAAACCCAACGGTTTCCGGGGTTTTTGTGTTCGCGATCGGCCCGTTCACAAGCCCGGGTACTCAGATAATGCCTCCGAAAGGGATCCGTGGGTTCAATGGAGCCAAACGCAGTTCCCGTGAAGCCACCCGATGAATGAGAAAACGCGGATCGGCTCAGTGCCGATCCGCGCCTATCCATCCTAGTTTTGTTTCCTTGGCGACTCGGTTGGTTCCTCAGGAATACCTTGCTGGGCGATCATCAATAATTCCTGCAAAACGGAATCATCGAAACCTCGATCGTCCTCGGACTCCGTGCTGTTGACATCGTGGCCGTGGACTTCCGTGTGCAGCCTTTGCATTTTCATGTCCAGGCTTTCTGCGACCCGTGCCGCCTCGGCCAGCTCTTCGACAAGATGCTCGGGCACGGCGCCTTCGTACTTGTAGAAGATCTTGTGTTCGAGCGTCGCCCAGAAGTCCTGCGCAATGGTCCTGATCTGGATTTCCACGGTGATATCAACCGGCCCCTCGGACAGGAAAACCGGGATCTTCACGATGGCATGCAGGCTTTTGTACCCGTTGGGCTTGGGATTCTTGATGTAGTCCTTGATCTGGATGACTTCCAGATCGCTTTGCGATGTCAGCGTATTGAGCACCTTGTAGATGTCTTTCACAAAACTGCAGGTGATGCGAACGCCGGCGATGTCGCTGATATTTTCGCGGATTGCCTCGAACGTTGGAGTGATGCGCCGCTGGGCGACTTTCCGCATGATGCTTTCCGGCGACTTGACCCGGGAGGTGACATGCTCGATGGGGTTGTACTTGTGCAGGTACAAGAATTCCTCGCGCAGAATCGACACCTTGGTCAGGATTTCATCGACCGCAAACTGGTGTTCCATCATGAAGCGCTGGAACTGGTGATGGAAAGTGCGAGCCATGTTCTGGAGTTCAGGGTTGTTCATCGCTGCGGTACGCAGTGCCACAGGGGGAGGGGACGGCCTGTCTGAGCTTTGAGTTGAAATCTCTATCACCTCTGAATATTCAATGTCGCGAAGTCGGGGCACGCGTCTGTATGTACCTCCAGAGTAGAACGCAGTCCTAAGAAAATGGACAGAACCCCGGGTATACCGACCGAAAACCATCCGATGCCTACCAGAGTTGACGCGGTTCCGGCACAACTGGAACACTGCCCAACGAGCTCTGCAATGTGAGCGCCTACGAAGCGGTGAGCGGAGTTCCAGGAATCAGGTGGTACTGGCTTAGGCTTGAATGCGACTCTTTTCTTGAAAGGCCTCCATGGAATTCCCCAGTGAATCACGACAGCTCTGCCACGGGATCAGCTTTTCCCACTACGAGCCGGCGCCAAGCCTGAGCCTCCGTCGCGGTTCACAGTGGATCCATGAGTCCTTGTCCAAGAATCGAGCCCTTCGCTTGCAAGTCAGCGACCTGAAGTTCTGCCTGGGCTATATCACCATGAACCCTGACGGCGGTCGCAACAATTTCCCCTGCCCGAAAAACAAAGCTGTACGGACAGGCAATCAGTGCGACCAGTGTCGGAGACTTGACCACTCCAAATTCATGCACCACTTCCATACGACCGGCGAAGCGCCGGCGGGGATGCGAAAATATTTGGAACAGCCGCATTTCCTCTACGTGGCAAGCTTCGCCCATGGAGCCACGAAGGTCGGCACGACCTCAACCCAGAGCAAATGGAGCCGCCTAGCACAGCAGGGTGCGGTCGTCGCCCGCTACATCGCTGGCGCGGGGGACGGCGCGGCCATCCGCGTGCTTGAAGATCTCATCACCGAACACGTGGGACTGGGCCAGCAAGTGCGGCAGAAATCCAAGGTGAAGGGGCTGACCAGCTGGGAACTGACTTTGGCCAGCCTCGATGACATCAACCGTGCAGCGGCCGACAAGGCCCGGGACTTCCTGTCTGCACAACGCGGGCTGGAGACCTATGGCATCGAACTTCGCGATGAGCTGTGGGAGCACCCGGAGTATGCGCAACTTGTGGTCGACGCCTGGGACGCGCATGCGCTGCATCCGTGGGATCAGAAGATCGCAGACAACCAGTTCAACATCAGGGTGCGCGGAGTTCTGGGGCAAACCATCATGGTCGACAGCGGCCCGTCTACAACCCTGAGGCTCATCGACGCGGCGGAACTCAAAACCCACGAATTGGGAGTTGCCGATGAACATGGCGACTTCCATGAAGAACAGTCTGCGCTGTTCTAGGTAATCGAGGCTAGGGGGCCGAATCCGCCACGGCTGCGGCTTCGGCTAGGCGTGCCAGCTGCAGATCTTCGATACAGAGCATGAGCACGCTGTTGCGTTTGTTGAAGCAATAGAGTTCAACCCCGCAAGTCCCGACCGTCCACCTTGCCGCGGGCATGGCTTCGGTTCCCCAGGTTTCCGTCGGAGGAGAAAAGTACGTTGACAGTTCCGTCCGGAGCTCGGCGAATTTTCCCAGAACCTGCGCATGCTGTTCCGATGGATGCGGGTACAGGAATAAGGTGATCAGCACGAGAGAACCCCGGAACGAACTCCAACGAGCATCCACCTCGGCCCCCAACGGAACTTTCAGCACCCAGATGCCTCCGATGTTCTCCTCTGGATCTTCCGTGGGTCGCTGCGGGCTGTGCATGCCCAACGCTTCGAATACGCGAACGCGCTCACCTTCGCTGCGGGGCCATTCGTGGCCGAGGATGCGGCCGATGAATGCGACCACTTCTACCGGTGCCGGTGAGTAGGGCATGCCCTGCATAGGCGCTGTCATACCCGGAGCCTAGCGCGGGTCGGTACATCAAGGCAACGGACGCAGTACTGCAGGGCGAGGCCGCGATCCGATGACGATGGCATAGACGCCCATGGCGCTGACGTCGCCTAGACTCGGTGAATGGGTGACGGGGGAATGCCACGTCGTCGGCGGAATGCCGACCCCAGATGCTGCGCATCCCCACTCCGGCTGAGGTCAAGACCTCAGTTGGCACCTGCACAGATTCCAGAATTGATGGAGGAGACATGGACAAGCGCAACGGCACCCAGGCCTCCGCAAGCTTGCGGGTCAACCGATTGTCGATCATCGCCCTCTGCCTGGCCATTGCCGAAATCCCGGCCCTGATCTTCCTGGGCGGCACTGGCCCGGCGGTTTTCGCGGTAGGTACAGGCCACGTGGCACTGAACCAGATCAAGACGAGAAATGAGCAAGGCGCGAAAGCCGCCATCCTCGCCTTGGCGCTCGGCTACGCGGTGGCGCTGTTCGGGGTCTTCAGCACCCTGCGAGCGCTGCCGTACATCTTCGCCTAGTCGTCTGGGCGGGCGCGCCTTGCCGATGCGTCCTGCCGATGAGTCAGGCCAGATGTCCTTCCATGAACTGGCGGTTGCGGGATGTCAGCAGAAATACCCTTGTACGTCCGCGGTCGCTCCCTGCCCTGAACTAGACTTGTGGGTATGACCAATACGCCTTGGGAGGCGGCCTCCCAGCACTACAAGAAGATCGTCTTTACCGCGATGGGCACCATCGGGCTAGGGATCATCCTGACGATCATCGGTTCAGTCAACCACATTCGACCGGTGCTCTACGTAGCCATCGGACTGCTGGTCATCGGCATGCTCTGCCACGTTGCAGGACTTGTCATTCGCGCCCGGGACGCCCGCAACTGGCGGATCGCCAACGGCCTGGCAACCTCTAAAGCCAAGAAGAACAAGGGCAACGGCGGCAACTAGCCGCACCCCGAAGGTTTCGTGTTCCGCAGAGCTGGGAGCCCCGAGCGGCTGAGCCCTGCGTGGACAGCAATCAACACACAGTCACAAAGTTCAGGAGAACTAATGGGCATCAACCCTGATCTGGTGGGGCGCATCTACCCTGCCGGCGAGTCCTACCAGGTAGGACGAGAGAAGATCCGAGAATTCGCAGCAGCCACCAAGGCCACCTCTCCGGCCCACTACGATGTCGAATCCGCGCGCAAGCTCGGCTTCAACGACGTGGTCGCCCCGCCGACCTTCGCCATCATCGTGGCCCAGCGCGCCGACGCCCAGCTGATCGCTGACCCTGCCTCGGGCATCGACTTCTCCCGCGTGGTGCATGCAGACCAGCGCTTTACCCACCACCGCCCCATCGTGGCCGGCGATGAACTGCTCGCCGAGCTGTACGTGGACCAGATCCGCGAAATGGGCGCCGGGGCCATGATCACCACCCGCGCCGAAATCACCACCGTCGGTGGGGAAAAGATCGCCACCACCGTTTCATCGCTACTGGTTCGAGCTGAGGACTAATCATGATCGCTTTCGACACCCTTGAAAAGGGACAGGTTCTCGGCACCCACACTGTCAACGTCAACCGCGCCGACCTGGTGCGCTATGCCGGCGCTTCGGGGGACTTCAACCCCATCCACTGGAACGAGCGCTTCGCCAAGGAAGTCGAGCTTCCCTCGGTCATCGCCCACGGCATGTTCACCATGGGCGCGGTCATCGACCTGGTCTCCACCTGGGTGGGCAATCCGGGCGCAGTCATCGACTACCAGACCCGCTTCACCAAGCCGGTCGTCGTCGAGGACCCCGAAGGTACCAACCCCTCGGACTTCGAAGGAACCACCATCGAGGTCGAGGGCAAGATCGGTGCCCTGGATTCCCAGGCCCGCACCGCCCGCGTGGACCTGACCGTCTCCGCCAACGGAACCAAGGTATTGCTCAAGTGCCAGGCCGTGGTGCAGCTCTGAACCAGCAACCCGCAGCCGACGTGCCGGTCGCGGTAAAGCACTGGCGCAACTCGTTGATGGCCGCCTACACGGCCAGCGGCCTGCTGCTGGCAACCCTGGTCTCCAGGCTTCCGGCACTGCGCGACGAGCTGGGGCTGGACCACTCGCAGGTCGGCCTGCTGCTGCTCGGAATGAGCGCAGGCTCCTTCCTCTCCGTATCCCTGGCTGGTCACCTGGTGATGCGTTTCGGCGCCACCAACGTCATGCGCTACGGCGCACTGATTGCAGGTCTCGCGCTCATGGGCGTCGGCTCCACCTCGGGACTGCTGCACTCAAGCATGCTGACCGCGACGGTGCTCTTCTGCCAGGGGCTTGGAGCCGCCTCGTGGAACGTCGCCTCGAACATCCAGGGCGCGGCCATGGAACGGGCACTGGGACGCAGCGTCATGCCTGCCCTGCACGGGTTCTTCTCCGTGGGTACAGTTCTCGGCGCCGGAATCGGCGCCGGCGCCGCAGCGGTCGCGCTGCCGCTGCAACTGCACTACGGGGTCATGGGCATCTTGATCATCGCCACGGTGCTGTATTCGACCCGTTTCTACGGGGAAGACCGGAGCCGGGCCTCGAAGGATTCGAAGTTCAAGGGGCATTCGCTGCTGAGCACCTGGAAGGAGCCGCAAACGGTCCTGCTGGGCGTGCTGGTGCTGGGCATGGCGCTCGCCGAAGGCGCGGCCGGAGACTGGGTGGCCTTGGCCCTGGCCGATGGCTACGGGACCACCGAAGCCACCGGCGCGCTGGGCTACGCGGCCTTCGTGACTGCCATGACGCTGACCCGATTGCTGGCCGGGGACCTGATCCTGCGTATGGGGCGGGTTTGGATGATCCGGGCCAGCGCCATCGCCGCGCTAGTGGGCCTGCTGATCTTCGCGTTCGGAGACAACCTGCCATTGGCTTTCGTGGCGCTGGCCGTGTGGGGCATGGGTGTTGCCCTGACCTTCCCGCTGGCCATGAGCGCCGCATCGGATGACCCGGAACACGCGGCAGCCCGCGTGGCAGTGGTTTCTACCATCGGCTACGCGGCATTCCTGGGAGGTCCGCCGCTGCTGGGCCTGCTGGCCGGGGCTATCGGCCTGCTGCCTGCACTCGGCTGCATCTCGATCCTGGTTGTCGTGGCGTTCCTGCTGTCGAAGAACGCCGCAGGCTATCCGCGCCAGCCCGAGTCCGCCAGCTAGATCCGCCCGAATCAACGTATTTCCAGAGACAAATCGAAAGATAGTAGTTCAATGCTGAAGAACATGACCACCACGGCTGTTGGCGGCGACGCTGCGCGCACCGTGACCGCGTCCACCGAAGCCGAGCTGATTGCGGCGATCACCGCCGCGGACAACGCCGGCGAGGACATCCTGTTCATCGGCGGCGGCTCGAACCTGGTTATCTCGGACGAGGGCTTCTCGGGCACCGTCATCCGCATCGCCACGCGCGGCCTGGTTGTCGAGGAACAGGACGGCGGGCTGGCGCTGCTGCGCGCCGCGGCCGGCGAGAACTGGGACGCCACGGTCGAGTACTCTTTGGCCGAAGGCCTGAGCGGACTCGAAGCCCTCTCCGGGATCCCCGGCTGTGCCGGTGCCACCCCGGTGCAGAACGTCGGCGCCTACGGAGCGGACGTCTCCCAGACCTTGGCCTGGGCCCGCGTCTGGGACCGCACCGCGCAGGAGATCCTGCAGCTGTCGAACGAGGACCTGGCGTTCGCCTACCGTGATTCGCTGATCAAGCGCACCAGCACCCACGGTTCGCCCCGGTACGTGGTACTGGAAGCCGCGTTCCTGCTCAAGCGCGGCAACGAGTCGGCGCCGATCCGCTATGCTGAGTTGGCCCGCCGCCTGGGCGTCGACGCCGGCCAGGGCGCGGATGCAGCGCTGGTTCGGCAGACGGTTCTGGAACTGCGTCGGTCCAAGGGCATGGTCTATGACCCGCAGGACCCGGACTCGCATTCAACCGGCTCCTTCTTCACCAACCCGATTGTCGACGCGTCGGTGCTGGAGCAGCTGCCGCACAACGCTCCGAACTACCCGGTCGAGCAGGCCGGAATGGTCAAGTTGTCGGCCGCCTGGCTGATCGACCAGGCAGGTTTCGGCAAGGGCTACGGGCTGGAGGGGACCGACGGGTTCCAGATCGCCGGGGGACGGGCCTCGCTGTCCACCAAGCACACCTTGGCCATTACGAACCGGGGCACCGCCAGCGCGGCTGACATCCTGGCCATCGCCCGCGCAGTGCGCGCCGGGGTTGCCGAGCGCTTCGGCATCACGCTGGTCAATGAGCCGCTGCTGATCGGAGTGGAGCTCTAGTATCCGTCCGCATATGTGAAAATGCCCGGGGCGCACCGTTCAGTGAACTGTGCGCCCCGGGCATTTGTCGGCGGGGAAGTAGTCCCTATAGGCGGCCCTGTGCGATGGCCAGCATGCGGCGCAGCGGCTCCGCGGCGCCCCAGAGCAGCTGGTCGCCCACGGTGAAGGCGGAGATGTACTCCGGGCCCATCTCCAGCTTGCGGATGCGGCCGACCGGGATGTCCAGGGTGCCCGAGGCGGCCACCGGAGTCAGCTGCTCCATGGTCGCTTCCTTCTCGTTCGGCACGACCTTGGCCCACTCGTTGTCCTCGGCCAACAGCGACTCGATCTCGGAGACCGGCAGGTCTTCCTTCAGCTTCAGGGTCAGCGCCTGCGAGTGCGACCGCATGGCGCCGATGCGCACGCACAGTCCGTCCATGGCGATGTGGCGGCTACCGGAGGTCTGCAGGATCTTGTTGGTCTCCGCGCCGGCCTTCCACTCCTCGCGGGACTGGCCGTTGCCCAGATCCGAATCGATCCACGGGATCAGCGAACCGCCCAGCGGCACGCCGAACTGTGCGGCGTCCAGGCCGCCGCGCTGGGTTTCAAGCACCTTGCGGTCGATCTCCAGGATGGCGCTGGCCGGGTCTGCAAGCTCGTCCGCGACCGAGGCGTTGATGTCGCCGAACTGGGTCAGCAGCTCGCGCATGTGGCGGGCGCCGCCGCCGGAGGCCGCCTGGTAGGTCATGGAAGTGCCCCACTCGACCAAGTTGTTCTTGAACAGCCCGCCCAGGCCCATGAGCATGCAGGAAACGGTGCAGTTGCCGCCCACGAAGTCCTTGACGCCGGCAACCAGCGACTGGTCGATGACGTTGCGGTTGATCGGGTCCAGCACGATCACCGAGTCGTCGTTCATGCGCAGGCTCGATGCGGCATCGATCCACAGTCCGTCCCAGCCGGCCTTGCGCAGCTCGGCGTGGACCTTGGTAGTGTAGTCGCCGCCCTGGGCGGTCACGATTATCGGCAGCTTGGCCAGCGTCTGGATGTCGAAAGCATCCTGTAGCGGGCCGGCGCCCTCGGCGAATGCGGGGGCCTGGCCGCCGGCATTCGACGTCGAGAAGAAGACCGGGTCGATCTGCGCAAAGTCGCCCTCGTCGAGCATGCGCTGCATGAGCACGGAACCGACCATGCCACGGTAACCTACAAAACCAACAGATGAAGTCATACCTCAATGGTAGGGCTGAATTACGTTATTATCCCGGTTCGTTACAGCGCTTAAAGCAGAATCACACCCAAGCCCCAGAAGGGCCGGGTGTGATTCTGCAGCAGCAAAAGTTCTACTTTTCCTCAAGCAACAGCTTGCGGTTCTTGATGGCCCAGAACGCTGCGTAGAGGAACACCTGGGTCGGGACGAACAGCAGGATCACGCCGAAGATCTTGTGGCCGCCGAGCACCATGAAAAACCCGAGCACCGCGACAACCAGCGCGAGCAGCGGGAAAAGCATGTAGCCGAGGACGAACAGGGCATCTGAGTGCTGTTTGAGATCAGCGAGGTATTTTTTCATGGGATGTTAACTAGTCCTTTTCGCGGATCCAGGTTTCAAAACGGTAGCGGGTGCCGGTACCGGACTTGTGCCATTGGTTCTCCGGTCCATCCAGTCCCGGGTCGCTGAGCCCCAGGGCAAAGTCCTCGGGGAGCTGCGGCGCGCTGGTATCTCCCTGGACCTCCAGATCGAGCTTGGTGATCACTGCCAGGTCCAGCAGCTGAAGCGATTGGGCGTAGACCTTGCCTCCGCCGATCATCCAGATTTCCCGGCTGCCCTCACAGGTCTTGGCCAGGGCCAGGGCTTCGCCGAGGTCCGCGACCGGCAGCGCACCGGCATCGCGCAACGCCTGGTGCGACTCGGCGCGGGTGGTCAGCACGATGTTGCTGCGTCCGGGCAGCGGCCGGAACTTTGGCGGAAACGACTCCCAAGTGGCGCGGCCCATGATGACCGGATGGCCGGCGGTGATCCTCTTGAAATGGGCTAGGTCTTCCGGGACATGCCAGGGCATGGTTCCCTGGTTGCCGATGATTCCGTTGTCCGCCTGGGCCCAGATGGCGCCAACCAGCGGCGTGAGGTTGGCGGTGTGGCGCGGTTCAGGCGTCATACGGCGACGGTCCCCTTGATGGTTGGGTGGTGCTTGTAGTCGTTGACCACGAAGTCTTCCAGAGTGTAGTCGAAGACTGACTCCGGCTTGGACGCGAAGTCGAGCGTCGGGTACGGGTACGGCTCGCGGGAGAGCTGTTCGCGCACCTGCTCCAAGTGGTTGGTATAGATGTGCACGTCGCCGCCGGTCCAGATGAACTCACCCGGTTCCAGGTCCAGCTGATGGGCGAGCATGCGGGTCAGCAGCGCGTAGGAAGCGATGTTGAACGGCACGCCGAGGAACATGTCGGCGCTGCGCTGGTACAGCTGGCAGGACAGCTTGCCGTCGGCCACGTAGAACTGGAAGAAGACATGGCAGGGCGGCAATGCCATGTTCTCGATTTCGGCGACATTCCAGGCCGAGACGATGTGGCGGCGGGAATCGGGGTTGCTGCGCAGCGAGTCGACCAGCTGGGAGATCTGGTCGATCTGCCCGCCTCCGGGGGTGGGCCATGAGCGCCACTGGACGCCGTAGACCGGCCCCAGTTCGCCGTCCTCATCAGCCCATTCGTTCCAGATGCGCACGCCCTGGTCCTGGAGCCACTTCACGTTGGACTCCCCGCGCAGGAACCACAGCAGTTCTGCAGCGACCGAGCGGAAATGCACGCGCTTGGTGGTGATCAGCGGGAAGGAATCGGCCAGGTCGAAGCGGATCTGGCGGCCGAAGACCGACAGCGTGCCGGTTCCGGTGCGGTCTTCCTTGGCGGCGCCGTTCTCCAGAACGTCGCGAAGCAGGTCTTCGTATGGGGTAGGAATGCTCACCCCACCAGTTTAGTCCACCGGCGAACGGCGCCGGAGGTCCCGTGGCGTATCCCACGACGCCCCGGATAACGAAGCTTCAGCCCTTGACGACCATGCCCTGGTACTCCGGGTAGCGGCGCAGGTAGTCCTGCACGTAGCTGCACTCGGGAACGATCTTGACGCCCTCGTTGGCCAGCCGGTCCAGTACCAGCGTCACCAGCGCCCGGGCGTAGCCGCGGCGGCCGAATTCCTCGTTGACGATGGTGTGCTGGATGGTGACCACGTCGTCTTCGCGGTGGTAGCCGATGAAGCCGACATAGGTGGATCCGTGCCACAGCGAGAAACGCCCGCGGTCTTCGTCATGGTCCAGGCGCAGACCCTGGTGCACGATCTTCTCAACCGGTTGCTGGGGCTGATTTGCACTCATGGCTTGGCCTTTCTCTGGGTGACAAGAGCCACTCGGGATTCTTATTAAACAGTCATAGTCGCATTTGTGCGCAGATGCAACGACGGGCATCCTCGCGGCGTGAGGAGCCGGGGATGCCCGTCCGCCGGGTGCGGTGCAGCGGCGCCGGCGATGGTGTCAGTCGTGATACGGGGTATGGACTTCCAGGGAGATGATCCGCGGATTCGCGCCGGGTATCTGGTGCGCCACGATCACCCCTCCGGGATCGAGGAAAGGATCCTTGGCGGGGAGCACCTCGGCGATTGTCGCCGAGGTGCTGCCCTTGAGGACCTTCAGCACTGTGGGAAGCACCGGCCGGTGCGTGCACAGCACCTGGGAGCGGTTCTTGTCCAGGAGTTTCTGCACCGCCTTCGCAGCCCGCTTCGGGTGCCGGGTGGCCGCATGCTCGGTGACCGCCCGCACGGAGCTGAGCTTCAGCTGGTTCGCCGTGACGTAGGGCGCGACGGTCTGCACGCAGCGCATCCACGGCGAAGACGCGACATGCCCCGGGGCCCAGGCTTCCAGCAGTCGCGAGACCGCCTGGGCCTGGCGGCGCCCGGTGGCCGCCAGCGGGCGGTCGCCTTCGGCACGGGTCCACTTGCTGCGCGGCTTGGCCTTTGCGTGGCGGACCAGGATGAACGGCTTGGCCTCCAGATGGCCGGCCTTGTGGGCGGCGAGCAGGTCCTGCAGCGGCGCGGCGTCCGAGGGGTTGGTCAGCATGCCGATGGCCTGCTTGGGGGAGACCCAGCGGACCTCGTCGCATTCGGATCCGTCCGGGATGACCTCGGCTTCGTGGTGCGTGGCGGCCGCCCAGTAGTAGACGACCTTGGCGCGCTGCTTCACCGAGTACGCGGTGGCCGCCAGCGGCAGGCCGAGCGTGATCTGCAGCCCGATCTCCTCGTGGACTTCGCGCACCGCGCATTCGGCGATGGCTTCGCCGTCGTCCAGCTTGCCCTTGGGCCAGGACCAATCGTCGTACTTGGGGCGGTGGATGACCAGCACCCGCAGCTTGCCGTGCTCCAGCCGCCACGGGATGGCCCCCGCGGCGATGATGTCGAAGTGGCCCAGGCGGATTTCCTCGGCATCGGATGAACGATGCAGTTCCAGCACCCGGTCAAGGGCGCGTTGGACATTCGAATCGGCCACTAGCTGTTTCGCCCGCTATTTCGCCGCTGGGCGTGGTCCTGGATGAGCCAGAACTGGACATCGGAGAGCGGGTTGCCGTCCTCGTCCTTGTAGTGCCGGTCCCACTTGCCGTCCGAGTGCAGATGCCAGGAGGAGGTCCCGTCGTCCATGTAGCGTTCCAGCAGGCTGATCATTTCCTCGATGTCCTCCGGCTGCCCCAGGGAGACCAGGGCTTCCACGCGGCGGTCGAGGTTGCGGTGCATCATGTCGGCCGAGCCGATGTACACGATCGGGTTCCCTGCGTTGGCGAAGGTGAACACGCGGCTGTGCTCCAGGAAGCGGCCGAGGATCGAGCGGACCCGGATGTTCTCGCTCAGCCCCGGGACGCCCGGGCGCAGGGCGCAGATGCCGCGCACGATCACGTCGACCTTCACCCCGGCCTGGCTGGCGCGGTACAGCGCGTCGATGATCGCCTCGTCGACAATCGAATTGACCTTGATGACCACCTTGGCGTCGACCCCGGCCTGGGCGTTGCGCACTTCCTGCTCGATGTGCGCCAGCAGCCCGGTGCGCACCGAACGCGGGGCGACCAGCAGACGCTTGTAGGTGGAGCGCGGGGCGTAGCCCGAGAGCTGGTTGAACAGCTTCGAGACGTCCTCGCCGACCTCCTCGTCGCAGGTCAGCAGCCCGAAGTCCTCGTAGTAGCGCGCGGTGCGCGGGTGGTAGTTTCCGGTACCGATGTGGCAGTAGCGGCGCAGCTTGTCGCCTTCGCGGCGCACCACCAGGGAGAGCTTGGAGTGGGTCTTCAGGCCCACGATGCCGTACACCACGTGCACGCCCGCCTGTTCCAGCTTGCGCGCCCAGGAGATGTTCGCCTGCTCGTCGAAGCGGGCCTTGATCTCCACCAGCGCCAGCACCTGCTTGCCTGCCTCGGCCGCGTCGATCAGCGCATCGACGATCGGCGAGTCGCCGGAGGTGCGGTACAGGGTCTGCTTGATGGCCATAACCTTCGGATCCGCCGCGGCCTGCTCCAGGAAGGCCTGGACCGAGGTGGAGAAGGAATCGTAGGGGTGGTGCAGCAGGATGTCGCGGCGGCGTACGGCGCCGAACACGTTGGCTGCCTTGGCGGTTTCCGACTCGTTCAGGAACCGTGAGGTGTGCCCCATGTGCTTGGGGTAGTGCAGCTCGGTGCGGTCCAGCGAGGCGATGACGCCCAGGCCGCGCAGGTCCAGCGGGGCGGGCAGCTTGAAGACCTCGTCCTCGTCGATACCCAGCTCCCGGGAGAGCAGGTCCATGATCTGCGGGTTGATGTCGTCAACCACCTCCAGGCGCACCGGAGGGCCGAAGCGGCGGCGTAGCAGCTCCTTTTCCAGGGCCTGCAGCAGGTTCTCGGCGTCGTCTTCCTCGACTTCCAGGTCCTCGTTGCGGGTGACGCGGAAGAAGTGGTGCTCCACGATTTCCATGCCCGGGAACAGCTGCTCCAGGTGCACGGCGATCAGGTCCTCCAGCGCGATGAAGCGTGCGGCGCGGTGCGAGGAGTGGGCGGCGCGCGGGCCGTCTATGCTGACCAGGCGGTCGATGGTGTCAGGCACCTTCAGGCGGGCGAACAGCTCCTTGCCGGTCAGCGGGTTGCGCACCACCACGGCCAGGTTCAGCGACAGGCCGGAGATATAAGGGAAGGGGTGGGCCGGATCCACCGCCAGCGGGGTGAGGATCGGGAAGACCTGGGCCATGAACCACTCGGAGAGCAAGCTCTGCTCGGAGGCCGAGAGCTCGTCCCAGCCGGTGATGCGGATGCCGTGCGTGGCGAGGTCGGGGGAGACCGACTCCGAGTAGACCCTTGCATGGCGGGTCTGCAGCTCGTGCGCCGAGTTCAGCAGCAATTCGAGCTGGTCCACCGGGTTCATCCCGTTGGCCGCCGGGACGGCCAGGCCGGTCACGATGCGGCGCTTCAGGCCGGCGACGCGCACCATGAAGAACTCGTCCAGGTTGGAGGCGAAGATCGAGAGGAAATTGACGCGTTCAAGCAGCGGCAGGTCGACGTCCTCGGCCAGTTCCAGCACCCGCGCGTTGAAATGCAGCCAGCTCAGTTCCCGGTCGAGGAACCGCTCGTTCTCGAAACCCCCGTCCGGATGGAGGTCGGGCAGGAGTCCTGCCGGTTCGATCCGGTCTTCATTGACCTTGGATGAAGGGACATCCCTCAGTTGTGCCGGGGGCTGCTTGGGGGTGGTTGTCATCTGCTGAACTCACTTCTTCCTGCAGGTGGAGGCCATCTTCACCGTCGGCTGGCAGTCCGGGAAAATCCCGGACTGCCATGCGCTATCAGTCTATCTGTTCGGGGCCGTACATGATGTCTGCGGACCATAGCGTGAAGCCGAGCGACCGGTAGAGCTTGACTGCCGCCTCGTTCTCGGCGTCCACGTACAGCAGCACCGACCCGACCCCCTGCTCCAGAAGGTAGTTGATGCCCACAGTAGTCAGCGCGCGGCCCAAGCCCAGGCCCTGCGCCTCGGGAACCACGCCGACCACGTAGACCTCGCCCATCGGGCGGATGTCGTCGGCGCCCGCCGGATGGATCTTGGTCCAGTGGTAGGCGATGAGCTGGTCTTCCGGGTCGAAGGCCAGGAAGAAGCCCTGCGGGTCGAACCAGCTCTCGTTCATGCGCGCATCGAGATCGGACAGGGTCAGCGAACCCTGTTCCGGATGGTGCGCGAAGGACTTGGCATTGGCTTCAAGCCAGGCCGACTCGTCCTCGCCGACGCGGAAGCTGCGCAGCGTCAGCCCGCGCTGCAGCGGCGTCTCTTCCAGAGAGTCGGTGCCTTCGCGGCGCATCCGGTACAGCTCGCGGTTGCGCGACAGGCCGATCGAATCGGCCAGCTTGCGGGCCGCTGCGTGGTCGCCGTGCGCCCAGGTCAGGATCTGGCTCAGATCCAGTTGTTCGCCCAGCCTCTGCAGCAGCTGGCGGCCGATGCCGTGGTTGCGGAACTGGGGGTGGACCACCAGTTCGACGATCCAGCGCCGGGATATCGGGTCGTCGATCGCGACGATGACGCCGCTGAGCTGGGCTTCGGTTCCCTCGCCCGACGAGGCCAGCAGCGTGATGACGTTCTTGCCGGAGGTTTCCGAGCCCAGTGCGACCAGCGTCTGGTCGCTCAAGGGCGGATTGCCGTCCTCCTGCAGCGCGGCGGCGGCCAGGTCTCGGACCTCGGCCAGCGAACTCTGTTCCAGCTCGCCGAGGACCTTCTGAATGGACACAGTTTTCTGGGGCAGCTCGTTCATGCTCTCAGGTTATCCGCTGGATGACCTGACCCGCCAGAGGCCCTGTCATGTTAGGCCTCGTTGTGGAACCGGTAGCCGACATTTCGCACGGTGCCGATCAATTGTTCGTGGTCGGTGCCCAGTTTCGCGCGCAGCCGCCGCACGTGCACGTCCACGGTGCGGGTGCCCCCGTAGTAGTCGTATCCCCATACCTCGTGCAGCAGCTGCTCGCGGGTGAATACCCGGCCCGGGAACTGCGAGAGGTACTTGAGCAGCTCGAATTCCTTATAGGTGAGGTCCAAGATCCGCTGGTCGATCTTCGCGGTGTAGCTCAGCTCGTCGATGCGCAGCCCGGAGCGGTTCTGCGGCGCTTCCGCCGGGGCGGCGGGCTCCGGCACGGCGGAGAGGAGCAACCGGATGCGGGCCTCCAGCTCGGCGGGGACCGCCGTGGGCAGGATGAAGTCCGCGGCATGCCATTCGGAGTTCAGGATGCTCAGCGCGCCCTCGCTGGCCACCAGCAGCAGCGGAAGCTTCAGCGTTGCATGGATGACCTGCGCCAGCGAGCGGGCCGCCACCAGTTCGGTGCGGGCATCGAGGATGACCGCGTCGCATTCGGAAACCTGGCTCAGGGACTGCGTTTGCGCCGGGAGGCACTGGATCTGATGCAGTAGTAGTTCGAGCGCCGGAAGCACTTCAGCTTCGGACTGTCCGTTGTTCGTCAGGAGCAGCAGGTTCGCCACAGCGGTCTTCCTCCTGCCAGATAGATGCGAGAAAATCGTTTTTACGTGTCAAAGTATAGAGAATGGAAGAGTCTAAGCTCGCATGTGAAGTCACAAGTGCGCATAAATTACCGTCAGGAATTCTGGTTTGAGGATCAAGGTATTAATAAGCGGTCTGCTGGCTTCGGCCCTGCTCCTGGGAGCGGCCAGCCTTCACTCCGTCGAATGGGCGATGGGCGCTGTCGCGGTCATATTGCAGCTCGCGTTCGCCTACACCTGGCCCCGGCTAATCCGCGCTGAAGCGCCATGGCCGCTGACGGTCATCCTGGCCGTGTGCTCGCTCGCCTCGACCGCGGCGGTGCTGTTCATGCCGGGCGTGTCGCCGATGTCCCATGGCGTCGAAGTCATTGCGGTGGGCGTGCTGCTGGTGTTCATCAGCCAGGTGCTGCGCGGGGCCGAAGCCGAGGGCCGCATGGCCGGCACGGTCAGCGGCATCACCGGCGTGGTCATGGCGGTTCTCGGTTCGGCCTGGGCCGCCGCCGGAACCGTGAACTTCGGGTTCGCGCTGACCCTGGTCACCGTCATCGGGCTGGCCGGGGCCGGCCTCGTAGCGATGACGCGGTTGCCCAACCGCATCACCATGTTCCTGGCGCCGCTGGTATCGCTGGTGCTCGGCGCCATCGCCACCGCGCTGCCGCTGGGGATGCACATTGTTGAAGGCGTGGTGCTGGGCCTGCTGGTGGGAATCCTGGTCAGCGCCCTGCGCGCCCTGGCGCTGTCCACGCGCAGCGTGCGGAACCTGACCGGCGTGCTGGGCCTGTCCAGCGGGATCGTCCTGCTCAGCGGTGCCGCCAGCTGGTACGCCCTGGATTTGATGGTTTTCAGCTAGCGGATCGCACCGCTTGCAGCACCGAAGCCCGGGCTGCGTCACGCAGGTCGCGGTTCATGCAAAGCTCGCGCTAAGATGAAGCCATGAATGATAACTTCCTTGCACTCGAAATTTTCTTCCAGGCTCTCGTGGTCATCGCCGGACTGGGAATGGCGGGCTTCGCCGGACTGGTCGTCAAGCGTCTTTTCCAGGGCCAGAAGTAGCAAACAGCGCACACAATAGCGTGTGCGCTGTTTTTGTTTCACCAACGACTAAGGAGCGAGTGGTCCATGGCATTTGCCCTACCGACTGACCTCACCCCGGAACTCGTGCCTTTCGCCTGGCTCATTGGAACCTGGGAAGGCATGGGGCGCCTTGGAGAAGGCGAAGCCGAGGACGAATATTTCTGGCAGCAGGCCACCTTCAGCGACGTCGGCGGCCCCTACCTCGAATACCGCAGCGAATCCTGGCTCACCGACGCCGAGGGCAACAAATTGCGTCTGCTTACCGTGGAGACCGGTTTCTGGTCCCTGGATCGTGAGCAGCTCGAAGCCGATGCCGGTCCCGGCATGATTCCAGGCGACGTGTTCCCGGTGCTGCGTTCGGCGGATGACGTGCAGCAACTGCACACCAAGGACGGATTCAAGATCCAGGCGCATATCGTGCAGCCCGGCGGCATCTCGGAACTGTACTACGGCCTGATCGACGGTCCGCGCGTCCAGCTGGCCACCGAAGGGCTGTTGCGCAGCAAGAACGCCAAGCAGTACGCCTCTTCAACCCGCATCTACGGGCTGGTCAACGGCGAACTGTTCTGGCGCTGGGACGTGTCCATGGGGAATCTGGAACTCAAAGCCCATGCGTCAGCCGCGCTGAAGCGTGTTGCCGCGGACGAATCAACGAAGTAGCCATGACTGAAACTTATCGTTCCCAGCTGCTACAGCGCGATGGCGCCGTGGAAGCCGGGGGAGTGGACGCAGGGGTTGCCGCGCACTACGGCGCGCCGACCCGCGAAGCCCGACGATTGTTCGAGGGCGAAGCCATCGCCGACCTGTCGCATTTCGACGTCTTGGAAATCACCGGAGTCGATCGTCAGAGCTGGCTGAACACCCTGAGCACCCAGCAGACCACCGCGCTCAAGCCGGGAGACAGCAGCCAGGCGCTGCTGCTCTCCATCCAGGGACGCATCGAGCATGAGATGAAGGTGCTGGTCGACCAGGAGCGCCTGCTGCTGATCGTCGAGCCCGGCAGTGGACCGGCGCTGGCGGAGTTCTTGAACTCCATGCGCTTCATGCTCCGCGTCGAGGTCAACGACCTGTCCGCCACCCACGGGGTGCTTGCGGCCACCCGCCGCATTCCCACCGCAGGCGAGCTGGTCTGGACCGATCCGTGGCCTGGAGTCGCCGAGGGCGGCTGGGCCTACTCGCGGGACGAGCACCCGGGCGCCGAGCGCCCGTGGCTGCTGCACGTCATCGAGCTGGAGAAGCTCGGCGAGGCGGTGGGCGAGGAGCAGCTGGCCGGCATGATGTCGGTGGAGGCCCTGCGCATCGCCGCCTGGGAGCCGCGCTTCGGGGCGGAGATCGACGACAAGACGATCCCGCATGAGCTGGACTGGCTGCGCACCTCGGTGCACCTGAACAAGGGCTGCTACAAGGGCCAGGAAACAGTAGCCCGCGTGCACAACATCGGGCACCCGCCGCGCCGCATCGTGTTCCTGGATCTGGACGGCTCCATGCACACGCTGCCGGCTTCGGGGGCCGAGATCAAGCTCGGCGACCGGGTTGTCGGCAAGGTGACCTCCGCGGCGCTGCACTACGAAGCAGGGCCGATTGCGCTGGGCGTCATCAAGCGCAACGTGGACCCCGGCGAAGTGCTCAGCGTGGTGGATGGAGACAGCGTCTACCCCGCCAGCCAAGAAGTCATCGTGACCCCGGACGCCGGACAGGTGGCCGGGCGGTTCACCGGATTCCTGCGCACGCCGCCCGCCAAATAGGAGGCCGGCGAAACAGCACGAGCCGTGAAGTCTTCAGGGACTCCACGGCTCGTGCGTCGTTTAAGACGTTGCAGGCGCGACGGGTCAGCCGAAGAGGATCTTCGCCTCGTTGTAGCGCTCCATCGGCACCCGCTTGAGGTTGTTCAGGGCCGCGCGCATCGGCACGCGGTTGATCTTGGTTCCGTGCAGCGCCACCATGGTGCCCCACGCCCCGTCGACGACCGAATCCACCGAGGCCATGCCCAGCCGGGTGGCCAGCACCCGGTCGAAGGCGGTGGGCACCCCGCCGCGCTGGATGTGGCCCAGCACGGTGGCGCGGGTCTCGATGCCGGTGCGCTCCTCGATCAGCGGGGCGAGCATCTCGCCGATGCCGCCCAGCCTGGCGCGGCCGAAGGTATCAAGGCCGCGCACGGAGAAGGCCTCTTCCATGCCTTCGGGCACGAAGCCCTCGGCGACGACGATCAGCGGCGCGCGGCCGCGGTCGTGGGCCTCGTTGACCCACTGGCAGATCTGCTCCATGGTGGTGGAGACCTCGGGGATCAGGATGGCGTGGGCGCCGGAGGCCATGCCCGCATGCAGCGCGATCCAGCCCACGTGCCGGCCCATCACCTCGGCGACCATGCAGCGGTGATGCGAGTCGCCGGTGGTGCGCAGCCGGTCGATGGCCTCCACGGCGATCTGGTTCGCGGTGTCGAAGCCGAAGGTGTAGTCGGTGGCGTCCAAGTCATTGTCGATGGTCTTGGGCACGCCCACGATCGGCAGCCCGGCCTCGCACAATCGCTGCGCGCCGGCGAGGGTGCCCTCGCCGCCGATGGCGATCAGCGCGTCCACGCCGTTGTCCTTGAGCACCGCGGCGATGTTCTGCGGTCCGCCGTTTTCGCCTTCGAAGGCGTTGGTGCGGGAAGTGCCCAGGATGGTGCCGCCCTGCTTGGAGATGCCGCGCACCGCGGTGCGCGGCAGCTCGAAGAAGTCGCCTTCCTTCACTCCGCGCCAGCCGTCGCGGAAGCCGACGAATTCATGGTCGTAGCTCTTGATGCCGTTGAGCACAGCACCGCGGATCACTGCGTTCAGGCCCGGGCAGTCGCCGCCCGAGGTCATGATTCCAATGCGCATTTACCCTCACTTGGTCATGATGGGACCGAACCTGCGGCGGTGCGTGGGGGACGGGAAAATCGCTTGCCCCGTGGGGCAGCGCTGCAGGCAATCCATCTGGATGTCATTCGATATCCGCGCGCCATTGAGCATCGAGTTTGAAAAATAGTCTACGTGCTTAAGCCCACAAGGGCGAGTTTGCGGACCATGGGAGATCCGCAAACCCGCCCCGGGTTGCTGCGCCGCCTCAGGCGGTGCCGGCTAGAACTTCCTGAGCCATTTCTGCAGGATGATGCTGTCGTCCTGGGCCGGGATGAGCAGCCAGGCCACGATGTAGGCGCCGATGCCGAGCACCGGCAGCAGGAACGAGACCAGCATGATGATGCGCACGATGGTGACATCCCAGCCGAACTTGTCGGCCAGTCCGCCGGCTACGCCGCCGGCCATGCGGGCCGGGCCGCGGCGCAGCGGGATTGATCGGATCGAGTTGAAGAACTTGTCCATGTTCGGGCTCCTGGTTTTCGGGTTGGAAGACTAGTAGTTGGGGTTGGCAGGGGGTGGAAGCTCGTCATCGCGGTTGCCGCGCTTCATGGCTGAAGCGATGCCGGAAACGATCATCACGATACCTGCCAGGGCGATCAGCGAGATGAAGAACAGCGGGGTGTCCAGCGTCCAGTCGAAGATCGTGTTGCTCAGCGAGACCACGGCGACCACAACGAGAATGAGTCCGAAGACCAGGGTTCCGGTGGGGAACTTGGTCTCCCGGGTTGGTTTGGAATTCATGTGTCCATTCCTTAGAACTGCGGATTGGTGGCGTTGCCGGGGCCGGTGGATACCGTTGACTCGAAGCTGGAGAACACTCCGTCGATGTCCACGGTGAGGGTCGGTGCGTCGGCCGGCAGCTGGCGCAAGTCCTGGGGCAGCTGGCCCTCGAGGTCCGAGATGAAGACCCCGTCGCTCTTGATCTTGACCGGAACATTGTCAGGGAGTTTCAGTTCCAGCTTGGAGAAGACCGAGGAGACGTCAACGGTGGTATCCGAGGTGATGTCCTGCTTGTCGGTCAGGTCCAGGGTTGAGTTGCTGAAGACGGCGCTGTACGAATGGTCCGAACCATCGGTGTGCACCATCGACTGGTGGCCCGACGCGAGGTTGCTTCCGCCGAAGATGACGGTCAGCACCAGCAGCGGAATGGCCAGCCCCAGCAGGCCCCCGCTGGTGCGCTTGGTGGCGGAGATGAGGATCAGGCTCAGACCCACCAGAAGCAGCCCGCAGGCCAGGGCGACGGACCAGCCGTTGCCGGGCAGCTCCACGACGTTCAGGTAGTCGATGCTGAGCACCGCGGCGATCACCAGGACAGTCAGGCCCACGATGGTGGTGGCGATCCAACCCGGTACCGGAGGGGCCAGCCGCGCCCGGCGGGCTTCCTTGGCCTGCTTCGACGGGTTGGGCCGCGGCGGGTAGGCCTGGTGCTCGAACGGGGTGGTGTAGTCCGCGTCCGGCCGCGAGGTGGAGGCCGAGCCCTCCTGCGGTCCGGAGGGACCCGGTTTCTCAGATTCCATGGTGTGCTCCTCAGAAGCCGAAGTGGATGTCTGCGTGAAGTCGAATTGATCGGCGCCGGCAGGTTCATGCCCCGGAACACTTGCCTGCGCGCTGAAAGACGTGTTTTCCGAACGCCAGGTTTTTTCAACCACGGTGCCGGTCAGGGTTTCCCCTGAGCCCTGGGCCGTGTGCTGCGTGGTCCCGGCAGGTGATGAATCCTCCGGGGCCGGCCGGTAGGTAGCGCCGGGCCGCGAGCCGTCGTATTTGGTGTTGCGGCGCTTGAAGATCAGGAAGACGATGGCCGCGACGATGGCGATGGGCCACAGGATCGGGGCCAGCGAGTCCAGGAACCAGGGAGCGGGGAAGATGCCGAGCACCACGGTGATGAGCGCGCCGGTCATGCCGCTGGTCCATTCCTTGTTGATGGCGCGTTCCAGATGGATGCGGTCCTCGGTGTCCGGCAACAGCGCCCAAGCGATGCCGTAGAGCACCAGTCCCAGGCCGCCGAGGATGCTCAGGGCCACCAGCACGCCGCGCACCAGCACCACGTCGATGCCGAAGCGCTCGGCGATGCCCGCGGCGACGCCACCGATCCATTTGGATTCCTGGCGGACGATCTTCAGCTTGCGCATCTGGGCGAAGAATTTGTCTTCATGGCCCGGGCTCTGGTTCCTCATGCTTCAATTCTGGTGCAGAGGGAGCCGTACCCGCTATGAGGGGCTACCCTGATTTGTCCCTAGGGGTGCCCCCGGTTGTGCTCAGAACGCGGCTGAACCCGGCGATTCCATGCTTGACTTAGAAGCATGGCAACCCCTGAACAGCGAAAATTCATCGTGCGCAGCGAGAACCGGTTCATTGCCGGCGTCTGCGGGGGACTGGCCGAGCATCTGAACATACCGGTCAGCTATGTGCGCCTGGCATTCCTGGCGCTCAGCGCCCTGGGCGGCGTGGGCTTGCTGCTGTACGGGTGGCTCTGGGTCTTCACCCCCAGCGCGGACGAAACCCAGGCCGACGAGCTGCGTTCCTGGGGCGCCAAGAACCGCACCCTGGCCGAGGAGATGGCCCGCGTGCAACAGGGCCTGTTCAACGGCCGGGAGAACGCGGTGTCGCTGAGCCGTTGGCGGGACGCGCTGATCGGTGCGGGCCTGCTCGCGCTGGCGGTCCTCGCCCTGGGCCAATGGGCAGGCTGGGACTTCCGCTGGGACCTGATCTGGCCGGTGATCGGCATCCTCGGCGGCATCCTGCTGGCCTGGATGCAGATCGACCGCAGCGCGGTGCAGCCGGACCGCAAGATCAACGCCACCCTGGTCATCCGGCTGGCCCTGGGCCTGGTGCTGGTGGTCGGCGGGCTGCTGGCCATCCTCAGCGGCACCGTGGCGGTGGCTGACCTGCTGGGCGGGTTCTGGGCGGCCCTGGCGATCATCGCCGGCGCCGTGGTGGTGCTGCTGCCCTGGGGCGCGAAGCTTTGGCGCGACTACCTGGCCGAGCGCAGCAACCGGCAGGCCACCGCGCAGCGCGCGGAATTCGCCGCGCACCTGCACGACTCGGTGCTGCAGACCCTCGCGGTGATCCAGAAGCGCAGCGAGGAGCCGGCCGCGGTGCGGACCCTGGCCAGGGTGCAGGAGCGCGAGCTGCGCCAGTGGCTCTACGGCGAACAGCACCTGGACGCCGAAGACGTGGTGGTCGAGATCCAGAACGAGGCGGAGAGCATCGAGCAGCTGATGCTGCGCGACATCGACGTGGTGGCCGTGGGCAACGGGCAGGGGTTCGCCGGGCAGCAGGCGCTGGTGGCCGCCAGCCGGGAAGCCATGATGAACGCCGCGAAGCACGCCGAGGGCAAGATCTCGGTATATGTCGAATGCTCGCCGGCGCAGGTCGAGGTGTTCATCCGCGACCGCGGCGCCGGGTTCGACCTCGGCTCGATCCCCGAGGACCGGCACGGGGTGCGCGAATCCATCCTCGGGCGCATGGAACGCGCCGGCGGGGCCGCGCGCATCCGCAGCGGCCAGGACGGCACCGAAGTACAGTTGAGCATGCCGCGTGGCACTGAGCAGGAAGAACAGAGGGCATCATGAGTGAAACCACCGAACAGACCTACCGGGTGGTGCTGGTTGACGACCACGCCATCTTCCGTTCCGGGCTGCGCGCGGATCTTGCCGCGGACCTGCAGATCGTGGGCGAAGCCGGCAGCGTGGAGCAGGCCATCGAGGTGATCGAGCGCGAGCGCCCGGACGTGGTGCTGCTGGATGTCCACCTGCCTGGCGGCCGGGGCGGCGGGGGCGCGGAGGTGCTTGCCTCCTGCGCGCACCTTTTCTCCCAGACCAAGTTCCTGGCGCTGAGCGTTTCGGACTCGGCGCAGGACGTGGTGCTGGTAATCCGCTCCGGTGCGCGCGGGTACGTCACCAAAAGCGTTTCGGGCCAGGAGATCTCGGATGCGGTACGCCGGGTGGCCGGGGGAGACGCGGTGTTCTCCCCGCGCCTTGCAGGCTTCGTGCTCGACGCCTTCGGCTCCTCGGTGGCGTCGGGGCAGATCGACGAGCAGCTGGACCTGCTCACGGACCGCGAGCTGCAGGTCATGCGGCTGATCGCCCGGGGCTACAGCTATAAGGAAGTGGCCAAGGAGCTGTTCATTTCGATCAAGACCGTCGAATCGCACGTCTCCAACGTGCTGCGCAAGCTGCAGCTGTCCAACCGCCACGAGCTGACC
This sequence comes from Arthrobacter sp. 'calajunan', assembly GCF_046940185.1. Taxonomy (NCBI): domain Bacteria; kingdom Bacillati; phylum Actinomycetota; class Actinomycetes; order Micrococcales; family Micrococcaceae; genus Arthrobacter; species Arthrobacter sp. 'calajunan'. The sequence continues at coordinate 230,121 of NZ_JBKZDY010000005.1, read as the reverse complement.
CGCTGGGCCGTGGAGCGCAAGATCCTCTAGATGCCGGAAACCAGACAAGCCGAGGCGCCAACCTTTCCAGGTTGGCGCCTCGGCTTGTGTGGTGTTGGAAACCTACTTGGCTTCGCCCAGCAGCTTGATCATGCGGTCGACACCTTCGGCCAGATCAGCGTCGCCCAGTGCATACGACATCCGGATGTAGCCCGACGGGCCGAATGCCTCGCCCGGAACCACGGCGACCTCGGCCTGCTCCAGGATGAAGGCGGCCAGCTCGGCGCTGGTGTTGTTCACGACGCCGCGGATCTCGCGGCCCAGCAGGCCGCGGACATCCGAGTAGGCGTAGAAGGCGCCGTCCGGGGTCGGGCAGTGCAGGCCGTCGATGGTGTTCAGGCCCTCGACGATGGCCAAGCGGCGGCGGTTAAAGGCGGTCTTCATCTCGTTCACGGCATCCAGCGGACCTGCCACGGCGGCCAGCGCGGCGCGCTGCGACACGTTGGCGACATTCGAGGTCGCGTGCGACTGCAGGTTGGTGGCGGCCTTGATGACGTCGTTCGGGCCGATCATCCATCCCACGCGCCACCCGGTCATCGCATAGGTCTTGGCTACGCCATTGAGCACGACCACGCGGTCTTCGAGCTCCGGCACCAGGGTGGTGATGGAGCTGAACTGCGCATCGCCGTAGGTCAGGTGCTCGTAGATCTCATCGGTGACAACCCACAGGCCGTGCTCCGCGGCCCACAGGCCGATCTCCCGGACCTGCTCCGGGGTGTAGACGGCGCCGGTCGGGTTGGACGGGGAAACGAAGAGCAGGATCTTGGTGCGCTCGGTGCGCACGGATTCCAGCTGCTCCACGGTGACCTTGTAGCCCTGCTCCGGGCCGGCAAAGATCTCCACCGGCTTGCCGCCGGCCAGCTGGATGGCTTCAGGGTAGGTGGTCCAGTACGGAGCCGGGACGATGACCTCGTCTTCGGGATCCAGTAGCGCGGCGAAGGTGTTGTACACGGCCTGCTTGCCGCCGTTGGTGATCAGGACCTGGGAAGGGGCGACCTCGTAGCCAGAATCTCGCAGGGTCTTCGCTGCTACGGCTTCACGTAGCTCGGGAAGTCCGCCGGCAGGAGAGTAGCGGTGGTTCTTCGGATCGCGGGCTGCCTGCACGGCTGCCTCGACGATGTAATCCGGGGTTGGGAAGTCAGGCTCACCAGCGCCGAATCCGATGACCGGGCGTCCTGCGGCCTTCAGGGCCTTGGCCTTGGCGTCAACGGCGAGGGTTGCGGATTCGGAAATTGCGCCGATGCGGCGAGAGATTCTAGACATGGAAGATTTCGTCCTGAAGTCAACGATGGTTGGTGATGCTTCTAGTCTAGATCCCGCGGGCGCGCTTCCCGCGCCGAACTGGAAAAATGACCTCTCACGACCAGTCCAGTGGTGACGAAAATGCGTTATGCGCCACACTGCATCTGTCCAGTTCGACATTTTGGATTTCGTTGCGTAAAGTTATTTCTCGTTGCAAAGACATCGCAACGGACAAGGCATAACGCTGAATCCGACAAGATTATGCAACGGAGCATTCAGCTCTAAAGGGTAGTGGCGCAATTGGTAGCGCAGCGGTCTCCAAAACCGCAGGTTGCAGGTTCGAGTCCTGTCTGCCCTGCGCAGTAGCGATCTATCGCTCAGCGAGAATCTCACGTCACGGTGTGTTGTGGTCAGAACGGCTGCGGCACACCGTGATTGTTTCAACTGGCCAAAAAATTGAAACGAGGAACAACGTGACAGAGGCTGTAGTGAACTCGGGCAAAGGCAAGCAGAAAAAGGGCATCTTCGCCCGCATCATGCTGTTCTTCCGCCAGGTAATCGGCGAACTGAAAAAAGTCGTCACACCAACGCGCAGCGAACTCGTGAACTACTTCTTCGTTGTTCTTGGCTTCGTCGTGGTGGTCATCGCGATCGTCACAGCGTTAGACTTCGTCTTCGGGCAGGGATCGATCCTCCTGTTCACCCGGCAAGTAGAACAGTAATTTGATTGCCTCGGCGGTATAATCGCTCCGAGGCAATTTTAGTGTCATCCAGTCAAAGAAAGCAGGATCCGCAGTGTCCGACAAGGAACTCGAACCGCAGATTAATGACGAGGTCGAAAACGAGTTCGTTGAAGCCACCGGCGATCAGGTGGAGGCAGCTGAAGAAGCTGCAATCGACGAAACCGAAGAGGCAACCGCAGCGGTTGACGAATCCTTCGAGGCCCTCGTTGCGGACGTGGATGCCGATGACGCGGACGCCGAGGAAGAAGCTCCAGCAGAAGAGGACGCTGCCGACAAGGTAGCCAAGCTCAAGGAAGAATTCCGCACGAAGCTGCGCCGTCTTCCGGGCGACTGGTTCGTAATCCACACCTACGCAGGTTACGAAAACCGCGTGAAGGTCAACCTCGAAACCCGTATCCAGACTCAGGACATGGAAGATTTCATCTACGAAATCCAGGTTCCGATGGAAGAGGTCGTCGAGGTCAAGAACACCCAGCGCAAGATCGTGCGCCGTGTGCGCATTCCGGGCTACGTCCTGGTGCGCATGGAACTGACCGACGCTTCGTGGGGTGTTGTTCGACACACCCCAGGCGTCACCGGCTTCGTGGGCAACGCCCACGATCCGAACCCGCTGAACCTCGATGAAGTGTTCTCCATGCTGGAGCACACCGTGCTCGACCCGGCCGAGCAGCCAAACGCCGCGAAGCCAGGCCGCGCCCCGATTACCGAGGTCACCGTGGACTTCGAGGTCGGCGAATCGGTCATCGTCAACGATGGTCCGTTCGAGACCATGCCGGCTACGATCTCCGAGATCAAGCTGGAAGCCGCTCAGTTGGTTGTGCTCGTTTCGATCTTCGAACGCGAGACCCCGGTGACTCTGAACTTCAACCAGGTCACCAAGATCCAGTAGTATTAAGTCTTCGTGCCCCGCTTCGAGTGCTTTCGATGCGAGGGCGCGTTCGGCTGTCGCGCCACGATAGCCACAACCCGCACCACGCTCCTGTGCTGCGGGAACTGCAAGAGTAGAAGGACCCGACATGGCCCCAAAGAAAAAGGTCACCGGACTCATCAAGCTGCAGATCCAGGCAGGTGCTGCTAACCCAGCTCCTCCAATCGGTCCTGCACTTGGCCAGCACGGCGTCAACATCATGGAATTCTGCAAGGCTTACAACGCTGCCACCGAGTCGCAGCGCGGTAACGTGATTCCAGTTGAAATCACCGTGTACGAAGACCGTTCGTTCACTTTCATCACTAAGACCCCACCTGCAGCTGAGCTGATCAAGAAGGCTGCCGGCATCGCCAAGGGCTCGGGTGTTCCGCACACCAACAAGGTTGCAAACCTGACCCAGGCACAGGTTGAGGAAATCGCCACCTCCAAGATGGCTGACCTCAACGCAAACGATCTGGCTGCAGCAGCCAAGATCATCGCCGGCACCGCTCGCTCCATGGGCGTGACCGTAGAAGGCTAATAACGCCTTCGGTCATTCGCCCCATGGGTGAAGGACACTCAAGAATTCAAGAAATGGCGATAAGTTCACCCGGACTTTTCGCCCGTGGCAGGACCCAGCGCGGTCCACATGACCACGACTGCATAAGGAGATAACGCAGATGGCAAAGCGCAGCAAAGCATATGTAGCCGCCGCGGCTAAGATCGAGGCTGACAAGTTCTACGCTCCAGCCGAGGCAATCGCCCTGGCCAAGGAGATCGCTGGCGACAAGACCCACTCGACCGTTGAGGTTGCATTCCGCCTGGGTGTCGACCCACGCAAGGCCGACCAGATGGTTCGCGGTACCGTGAACCTGCCACACGGCACCGGCAAGACCGCCCGCGTGGTTGTTTTCGCCAACGGTGACAAGGCTGAGGCAGCCCGCGAAGCCGGCGCCGACTTCGTTGGCTCGGACGACCTGATCGAAAAGATCCAGGGCGGCTGGACCGACTTCGACGCAGCGGTTGCTACCCCGGACCTGATGGGCAAGGTTGGCCGCCTAGGTAAGATCCTCGGCCCACGTAACCTGATGCCAAACCCTAAGACCGGCACCGTGACCATGGATGTGGCCAAGGCTGTTACCGACATCAAGGGCGGCAAGATCGACTTCCGCGTCGACAAGCACTCGAACCTGCACTTCATCATTGGCAAGGCTTCGTTCGATGCCAAGCAGCTGACCGAGAACTACGCAGCTGCACTGGATGAGGTTCTGCGTCTGAAGCCTTCGGCTTCGAAGGGCCGCTACATCTCGAAGGCCACCATCGCTACCACCTTCGGTCCAGGCATCCCTGTTGACTCGAACGTAACCCGCGTTGAGGCCTAAGCTTTAGAGCTTATTTAAGCCCGCGGGCTCCATCACTGATCGTGATGGTGCCCGCGGGCTTTTGCATTCCCCGAGGGCATCCGCTGTTGTGCAAGCAACCTCCCAAGGTCGATCACAGGGCTGCCCCGGCGCCGTGGGTCCAGGGGAGCGGGAGAAGCCAGGCGTCGGGCCGGCCAGGAAATGGGCGGCCAAATCAAGTGCACCCTCACCCAGACGCGCCCGCAACAGGGCACGGACCTGGGATGAATCTCCGAGTGGGTGCATCCAGAAGTGGACTTTCGTGATGAGCCTCCCGGGCAGTGCGATACGCGGGGAATCGAGAGGAACGCGGACGCTGGAAACCCTCCTCAAAGCGCTAAAATCGGCCACGCTCGCATAAACATGCAAATGCGTTCAATTTTTTTCATCATGCGTTTAACCCCGTAATTTCGCGGATCTTGGAGTGTCAACCCCCGAAAACATGGGAAATTCATTGGAATTTGCCAGCTTACGGTTCTGTGTCATGGGCAAGAAATGCTACCATTGAAGCACTGATTTATTCAGCGGTGTCTGCATGGGACCCCCAAGACTATGCAGGCGCTGGGTGGGTAAGTTTCCCCAAAGCTTACTCATCGACAAGTAGCCTGTATCTAGCGTCCCCCAAGTGCTAGATGCAGGCCTTGTCTTTTTAAGCAGCGGTGCAAGTGGGCGGTATCACGCCTCGACGATACCGCTGAATTTGGAAGAGGGCGTGATGCGTGCCTACAATAGAAATACCGAAGACCGTCGGTTGAGCATTTATGCTCCTAAAGGTCCGCAAGGACGACCAACGCAGGTTTCATAGATTTGATTTGACTTGAATGAGTTGAACTGCCCTGTGCTCCTGCGCGGGGCCTTTTTTATGGCCTCGCCGGTTATGAAACGGTACCGAACAAATCCCCGGAAGGAGTGTTATGGCAACCCCGAGCAAGACTGCAGCGATTGAAGAGATCACTGCTGACTTCAAAGATTCGTCTGCGGCTGTCTTGACCGAATACCGTGGGCTTACCGTTGCACAGCTCAAGGATCTGCGCCGCTCGCTTGGTCAGGAGACCAAGTACGCCGTTGTGAAGAATACCTTGACCGCTATCGCAGCGAAGGAAGCCGGCATCGAAGCATTCGATGACCAGCTTTCCGGTCCGACCGCTATCGCCTTCATTAAGGGCGATGCAGTTGCTGCCGCAAAGAGCCTCACGGAGTTCGCCAAGGCCAACGACAAGCTGGTTATCAAGACCGGTTGGTTCGAAGGCAAGGCACTTGATACGGCCGGCATCGCAGCCTTGGCTGCGCTGGAATCGCGCGAGACTCAGCTGGCACGTGTTGCTGCCGTGCTGCAGGCTCCAGCTTCCGCTGCTGCCCGCGTCGTCGACGCCCTGCGTGCAAAGCTCGAAGAGAACGGTGGCGCTGCCGCCGAGGAAGCCCCGGCAGAAGCCTAAGCTTTCGAGATTCTCTCGCAACGTAACCCATATTCATAGGCCGCAAGGCCAAAACCGAAAGGACGCCGACCATGGCGAAGCTCACCAACGAAGAGCTGCTTTCCGCATTCAAGGAAATGACCATCATCGAGCTTTCCGAGTTCGTTAAGGAATTCGAAGAGACCTTCGACGTTACCGCTGCTGCTGTTGCAGTTGCAGGCCCGGCTGCCGGTGGCGAAGCCGCTGCTGAAGAGCAGACCGAATTCGACGTAGTCCTGGAGTCGGCTGGCGACAAGAAGATCGCAGTCATCAAGGAAGTTCGCGCAATCACCTCCCTGGGTCTGAAGGAAGCTAAGGAGCTCGTTGACGGCGCTCCTAAGGCTCTGCTCGAGGGTGTTGCCAAGGACGCTGCTGAGAAGGCTAAGGAAGCCCTCGAAGCTGCCGGTGCAACCGTTACCGTTAAGTAAGTTACGCGGTCACTCGCAACTTATTACCAAGGGTCCACAGATTTCGATCTGTGGGCCCTTGGCCGTTAACTGAATGATTTCTTAGAAATAGATTTATAACGTTTCTATTAACAGCGTTTTTATAGGTTCAGTGTTTAAAGTTGGAGGCGTGCCAAACAGCGATACCATTCAGCCGCGTCAACCGGCCCCGCGCTTGGGATTACTGGACGGTCTACGCATCACCGCAGCCGTGGTCGTAGTCCTCTACCACTACACCGCATGGGGCCACAATTTCTGGGGTCAATATGCCCCCGATACTTGGCCGGTGCTCTCGACGGTCACCCGGTACGGCCAGATCGGCGTACAGCTGTTTTTCCTGATCTCCGGCTTCGTGATCCTGATGTCGATGCAGGGCAAATCGGTCATCCAATTCATCGGTTCGCGCGTAGGCAGGCTCTATCCCGCTTATTGGGTTGCCGTGCTCGCGGCAGCGCTGCTGTCTTTCGTCTTCTGGCCATCGATCGCCGACGGACGCACTCCGGCGGACATCTTGCCGAACCTGACCATGATGCAAACGGCGTTCGAGGTGCGGCATCTGGACGGCGTGTATTGGACGCTCTGGGTCGAACTGCGCTTCTACATCCTGCTTGGCATCATGCTCTTGTGCGGCCTGGTGAAGAACAAGTCGATCATGCTGCTCTCGGTGCTCTGGCCTGCGCTGGGCCTCTATCTGCACTTCACCAGCTACGTGAAACTCCAGGACTGGATCGCCGGCCCCTACGCCGCGCTCTTCGCCGCAGGCATGGTGCTCTACCTGATCTACCGCGATGGCCACAGCCTGCTGCGCTGGTTTGTCGTGGCATTCAATACCGTGATCGCGGCCTACTTCACCGGCTTGAAGGGCAGCGAAGACGCGCTGCAACTGTCGAACATGCACGTTCCCGCGTGGCACTTCCAGGCGCTGATCGTGCTCTGCGTTGGCCTGCTGGCGCTGTGCACGCTAACGCCGCTGAAACATATCCGAGCCAAATGGCTTGCCGTTGCTGGTTCCCTGACCTTCCCGCTCTACCTGTTCCACCAACTGTGGGGATGGTGGATCATCGAGCAGCTGCATGGCCAAGTGAACAAGTACGTCCTGCTGACCGGCACCGTTGCGGTGCTGATGCTGTGGTCCTATGCTGTTGTGCGATTCATCGAGAAGCCGCTGGGCCTGCGCCTGCGCAATGCAACGATCGCCGGCCTGACCAAGGCCAAGACCGCCACGCAGAAAATATTCGCGAAGCCTCCAGTGGCTATTCCGGAGTCGAAATATCAGCAATCGTGGCCTCAAAGCCGCTGACCAGATCCTGGGGATCCACCAGCAGGCCGTGCAGCGGATCCCCGCTGCCCATGGCCACGCGCTCGGGAACCGGATCGGCGAAGACGCTCGCATCGATGATCACCGGCAGTGCCGTGTGGGAGCCGAAGGGCGTAATGGTGCCGCGCACGAAATGAGTGACGGCCAACGCGGTCTCGGCATCGGGCAGCGAAAGCTTGTTGACCCGGAGCACCGCGCGGATCTTCGCCCAATCCAGTTTGCGGCCGCCCGGGATCAGGGCGAAGACGAATGAATCGTCCGATCGCTTGAGCACCAAGGTCTTGAGCAGATGCCCAGGTACCACACCCAGAAGTTCGGCGGCTTCCTCAAGGGACGTCGCCGCTGCCCGGGGAACGATGTCGATCGGCACTTCGCGGCGTGCTGCATCCAGCAGAACGCGGGTCATTGCTTCCGACGACTTCAGATCCGACATTGAAAACCCCTCATCACGTGACCGGCCCGGTCGCAGTGCAGGTGGGCAGCGCTGCGACCGCGGCATGCTTATAGCTGAGCCTAGTGCAGAAGATCCTGGCAGGCGGTGTTTGCCAACGCGACACTTGATGCCGCGCCGATTCCCGGATCGCGGGAGTACCCGTGGGATACGGCCACGGTGGGGGATAGGCAATGCAGCGGTGCGGGTGCTGAGCGGGCGCCTTCGGGCAGAAGCAATTTCCGTCAATCGCAGAAACTGCGCTCATTTTGAATCCGGAGCGCAAGATCGACGGCCTCGTTAAGCCCCTGTGACTAATCGCACGTAGGTACGGCACTCGAATTTTTCGGCCATCAGGCGTGAACTAGCTCATGCCCTCGCGGTGTAATTCGCAGGGAAAAAATGCCGGTATCATCTGGGAAAAGTCCCTGCCCGGGGAAGCAGGGCGACGCTGCCAGCGCGGGAAATCCGGGGTCCCGGGACCCTGGAGCGAGGGGTTCCGAGAGCAGAACCAAAAACTATAGCACGGATTTCGGCCGGAGGTGTCGACAAGTGCAAATTCCTCCGGTAAGGTTGAAATTTGCGCCTTACTGTTTGCGCGCGCGGCCTTCATATAGCGGTGGGTCTCGTGGACGAAAAAGAGGGCTTGTCCTATGACAGGCACCTTAGCACGGTAAGCGTTCGGAAACCTGACGGTCTTTGGAAGGATCCATCTTGGTCGCCTCGAGCAACCCTAACAACCAAACCGCTAGTTCGGCTCGCGATGCTGCATACGCTGGCCGACTTTCTTTTGCAAAGATTCACGAACCACTTGAAGTGCCTAACCTGCTGGCATTGCAGACCGAGAGCTTTGACCGCCTCGTCGGCAATGAGCGCTGGGTAGAGCGCCTGACCAAGGCCGAAGCTGCTGGCGACTCCAGCGTGCCGAACACCTCGGGACTGGCCGAAATCTTCGAGGAAATCTCCCCGATCGAGGACTTCCAGGACACCATGTCCCTGAGCTTCTCGGAGCCGGAGTTCGCTGATCCGAAGTACACCATTGCGGAGTGCAAGGACCGCGACGCCACCTACTCGGCACCGCTGTACGTCAAGGCCGAATTCATGAACAATGAAACCGGCGAAATCAAGCAGCAGACCGTGTTCATGGGCGATTTCCCGCTGATGACTGAAAAGGGCACCTTCATCATCAATGGCACCGAGCGTGTCGTGGTGTCCCAGCTGGTCCGCTCCCCGGGTGCATACTTCGAGTCCGCACCGGACAAGACCAGTGACAAGACCATCTACTCAGCACGCATCATCCCGTCCCGCGGTGCATGGTTCGAACTGGAAATCGACAAGCGCGACCAGATCGGCGTGCGCCTGGACCGCAAGCGCAAGCAGTCGGTCACCGTCCTGCTTAAGGCCTTGGGCTGGAGCGAAGAGCAGATTCTGTCCGAATTCGGCCAGTACGACTCGGTACGCGCCACCCTTGAGAAGGACAACATCAAGGACCAGAACGAAGCGCTTCTGGACATCTACCGCAAGCTGCGTCCAGGCGAGCCTCCTACGGTCGAGGCAGCCCAGGCTCTGCTGAAAAACATGTACTTCGAGCCTAAGCGCTACGACCTGGCAAAGGTCGGCCGCTACAAGATCAACCGCAAGCTCGGCGTGGAGACCCCGGTCAACGCTGAGAACGCTTCGGTGCTCTCGATCGACGACCTCGTCGCCATGATCCGCTACCTGGTTGCGTTGCACGCAGGCGAGAAGACCATCTCCGGCACCCGCAAGGGCGAGATCGTCGATATTCCGGTGAACGTGGACGACATCGACCACTTCGGCAACCGCCGCATCCGCGCGGTGGGCGAACTGATCGAGAACCAGATCCGCACCGGCCTGTCCCGCATGGAGCGTGTTGTGCGCGAGCGCATGACCACCCAGGACGTCGAGGCGATCACCCCGCAGACCCTGATCAACATCCGCCCAGTGGTGGCAGCGATCAAGGAGTTCTTCGGAACCTCGCAGCTCTCGCAGTTCATGGACCAGAACAACCCGCTGGCCGGCCTGACCCACAAGCGCCGCCTGTCGGCCCTGGGCCCGGGCGGCCTGTCGCGCGACCGCGCCGGCATGGAAGTTCGAGACGTCCACCCGTCGCACTACGGCCGCATGTGCCCGATTGAAACCCCGGAAGGTCCGAACATCGGCTTGATCGGTTCGTTGGCGACCTACGGCCGCATCAACGCCTTCGGCTTCATCGAGACCCCGTACCGCAAGGTGTCCAACGGCGTCGTGTCCAACGAGGTCGAGTACCTGACCGCGGACGACGAGCTGCAGCACTACATCGCGCAGGCCAACGCCCCGCTGGATGAGAACGGCGCGTTCATCGAAGACGCCGTGCTGGTCCGCGAAAAGGGCGGTGGCGGCGAGCCTGTCATCGTCGACGCCGATGAAGTGACCTTCATGGACGTTTCCCCGCGCCAGATGGTGTCCGTGGCTACCGCTCTGATTCCATTCCTGGAGCACGACGACGCCAACCGCGCACTGATGGGCGCCAACATGCAGCGCCAGGCCGTGCCGCTGCTGCAGTCGGACCGACCGCTGGTCGGCACCGGCATGGAGAAGTACGCCGCGGTTGACGCCGGCGACTCCGTGGTGGCCGGCAAGCCGGGTGTGGTGACCGAGGTCTCCGCCGACCTGGTGGTTGTCATGAACGACGACGGCACCGAGTCGATGTACCCGATCATGAAGTTCGCCCGCTCGAACCAGGGCAACGCCTACAACCAGCGCGTGCGCGTGTCCGAGGGCGACCGCCTGGAGTACCAGTCGATCATCGCCGACGGCCCGTCCACCGACATGGGCGAGCTGTCCCTGGGCAAGAACCTGCTCGTGGCATTCATGTCCTGGGAAGGCTACAACTACGAGGATGCGATCATCCTCTCCCAGCGCATGATCTTCGACGACGTGCTGACCTCGATCCACATCGAGGAGCATGAGGTCGATGCCCGCGACACCAAGCTGGGCGCCGAGGAAATCACCCGCGACATCCCGAATGTCTCGGAAGACATCCTCTCCCAGCTCGACGACCGCGGCATCGTGTACATCGGTGCAGAGGTCGAGGCCGGCGACGTGCTGGTGGGGCGCGTGACCCCGAAGGGCGAAACCGAGCTGACCCCTGAAGAGCGCCTGCTGCGCGCCATCTTCGGCGAGAAGTCCCGCGAAGTGCGCGACACCTCCCTGAAGGTGCCGCACGGCGAGTCGGGCACCGTCATCGGCGTTCGCATCTTCGACCGCGACAACGACGACGAGCTGAGCCCGGGCGTCAACCAGCTGGTTCGCGTGTACGTGGCCCAGAAGCGCAAGATCACCAACGGTGACAAGCTCGCAGGCCGCCACGGCAACAAGGGCGTCATCTCCAAGATCCTGCCGCTGGAGGACATGCCGTTCCTGGAGGACGGCACTCCGCTGGACGTCGTGCTGAACCCGCTGGGTGTGCCAGGCCGCATGAACGTGGGCCAGGTCATGGAAATCCACCTGGGCTGGGCAGCCAAGCAGGGTTGGAACATCGAGGGCGAGCCTCAGTGGGTCAAGGACCTGCCGAACCTGCCTCGCCAGTCGGGTCCGACCACCGTGGCAACCCCGGTCTTCGACGGCGCCTCGGAAGAGGAAATCCGCGGAATCCTGGATTCGACCAACAAGACCCGCGACGGCGTGCGCCTGATCGGCAACTCCGGCAAGGCCCGTCTGTTCGACGGCCGCTCCGGCGAGCCGTTCCCGGATCCGGTATCGGTCGGCTACATGTACATCTTGAAGCTGCACCACCTGGTGGACGACAAGATCCACGCCCGCTCCACCGGTCCGTACTCCATGATCACCCAGCAGCCGCTGGGCGGTAAGGCCCAGTTCGGTGGCCAGCGCTTCGGTGAGATGGAAGTGTGGGCCCTGGAGGCCTACGGCGCCGCTTACACGCTGCAGGAAATCCTGACCATCAAGTCGGATGATATCCACGGCCGCGTGAAGGTCTACGAAGCCATCGTGAAGGGCGAGAACGTGCCGGAGCCCGGTGTTCCGGAATCGTTCAAGGTTCTGATCAAGGAAATGCAGTCGCTGTGCCTGAACGTCGAGGTGCTCGGCACCGACGGCCAGACAATCGAAATGCGCGAATCGGACGAGGAATCATTCCGTGCCGCAGAAGAGCTCGGCATCGACCTGTCCCGGTCGGAGCCGAACTCCGTAGAGGAAGTGTAGTCCGGTGCGCCGCCCGGACTGCACAGCCCGGGCGGCCGCGCCGCACACCGACTTATTCGTATCGACTTCAGACACCATAGAAGAGAGAAAAGGACCCTATGTCCAACGATTCCTCATTCGGCCTCATGCGCATCAACCTCGCCACCGCGGACGAGATCCGCGCTTGGAGCTACGGCGAGGTTAAGAAGCCTGAAACCATCAACTACCGCACCCTGAAGCCGGAGAAGGACGGTCTTTTCTGCGAAAAGATCTTCGGTCCTTCCCGCGACTGGGAATGCTACTGCGGCAAGTACAAGCGCGTGCGCTTCAAGGGCATCATCTGCGAACGCTGCGGCGTCGAGGTGACCCGTGCGAACGTGCGCCGCGAACGCATGGGCCACATCGAGCTTGCTGCTCCCGTGACCCACATCTGGTACTTCAAGGGCGTTCCTTCGCGCTTGGGCTACCTGCTGGATCTGGCACCCAAGGACCTGGAAAAGGTCATCTACTTCGCCGCCTACATGATCACTTCGGTGAACGAGGAACGCCGCCACGCGGAGATGCCGAACCTGCAGGCACAGCACGACCTTGAACTGCGCCAGCTGGCCAACAATGCCGAGGCCGACAAGAAGGCTGTTGCCGCCGACCTGGAAGCAGAGCTGGAGCGTCTTGAGGCAGACGGCGCCAAGAACGCCGAGCTGAACAAGGCCCGCACCCTGGCCGAGAAGACCGTGCTGCAGATCGACAAGCGCGCCAAGGCGGAGTCCGAGCGCCTGCGTGCGGTCTGGGAACGCTTCAAGGGCCTGAAGGTCGCCGACCTCGAAGGCGACGAAGGCCTGTACCGCACCATGCGCGAGAAGTACGGACTGTTCTTCGAAGGCTCCATGGGCGCCGAGGCGATCCAGAAGCGCCTGGAGAACTTCGACCTCGAAGCCGAAGCCGAAGATCTCAAGCAGATCATCGACAACGGCAAGGGCCAGAAGAAGGCCCGCGCCCTCAAGCGCCTGAAGGTCGTCAACGCATTCCTGGCCAATGGCAACTCGCCAAAGGGCATGGTGCTCGACGCCGTTCCAGTGATCCCGCCGGAACTGCGCCCGATGGTCCAGCTCGACGGTGGCCGTTTCGCCACCTCGGACCTGAACGACCTGTACCGCCGCGTGATCAACCGCAATAACCGCCTCAAGCGCCTGCTTGATCTCGGTGCGCCAGAGATCATCGTGAACAACGAAAAGCGCATGCTGCAGGAAGCCGTCGACTCGCTGTTCGACAACGGCCGCCGCGGCCGTCCGGTCACCGGACCGGGCAACCGTCCGCTGAAGTCGCTGTCCGACATGCTCAAGGGCAAGCAGGGCCGCTTCCGCCAGAACCTGCTCGGCAAGCGCGTTGACTACTCGGGCCGTTCGGTCATCGTGGTTGGCCCACAGCTGAAGCTGCACCAGTGCGGTCTGCCTAAGCAGATGGCCCTGGAGCTCTTCAAGCCGTTCGTGATGAAGCGCCTGGTTGACCTCAACCACGCGCAGAACATCAAGAGCGCCAAGCGCATGGTCGAGCGCTACCGCCCGCAGGTGTGGGATGTTCTCGAAGAGATCATTACCGAGCACCCGGTGCTGCTGAACCGTGCGCCTACCCTGCACCGCCTGGGCATCCAGGCCTTCGAGCCACAGCTGGTCGAAGGCAAGGCCCTGCAGCTGCACCCGCTGGTTTGCGGCGCGTTCAACGCTGACTTCGACGGCGACCAGATGGCAGTCCACCTGCCGCTGAGCCCGGAAGCTCAGGCTGAAGCACGCATCCTGATGCTGTCCTCGCACAACATCCTGAAGCCTTCGGACGGCCGTCCGGTGGCTCTGCCCTCGCAGGATATGATCATCGGCCTGCACCACCTCACCACCAAGCGCGAGGACGAGATCGGCGCCGGGCGCGTGTTCTCCTCGGTCTCCGAGGCCATCATGGCCAAGGACCGCGGCGAGCTGCACCTGAACGCCCCGATCAAGGTGCGTGTCGAGAACTTCGTTCCTTCGGACGAGCAGCCGGCCCCAGAGGGCTGGGAGCCGGGCACCGAAGCCTTGCTGGAGACCTCGCTGGGCCAGGTGCTGTTCAACGACACGCTGCCGGCGGACTACCCATGGGTTTCCCGCGTGGCCGGCAAGGATGCGCTCTCGGACATCGTCAACGACCTTGCCGAGCGCTACCCGAAGGTCGTCGCGGCGGCAACGCTGGACAACCTGAAGGACGCAGGTTTCCACTGGGCTACCCGCTCGGGCATCACCGTGGCGATCTCGGACATCACCTCGAACATGAACAAGGCAGAAATCCTTGAGCCGTACGAGGAACGTGCCCGCAAGGTCCAGGGTTCGTACGACAAGGGCCTGATCTCCGACATCGAACGCCGCCAGGACCTGATCGACATCTGGACCAAGGCCACCGACGAGGTTGCCGAGGCCATGAAGAACGGCATGGAAGAGCTGAACACCATTAACCGAATGGTGACCTCCAAGGCTCGTGGTAACTGGCTGCAACTGCGCCAGATTGCCGGTATCCGTGGTCTGGTGTCCAACCCCAAGGGCGAGATCATCCCGCGTCCGATCAAGTCTTCCTACCGTGAAGGCCTGTCGGTGCTGGAGTACTTCATCGCGACCCACGGCGCCCGTAAGGGCCTGGCGGATACCGCGCTGAAGACCGCCAACTCGGGTTACCTGACCCGTCGTCTGGTGGACGTCTCGCAGGATGTCATCGTTCGCGAAGAGGACTGCGGCACCAAGCGCGGCCTGACCGTCGCGATCGCCGACTCCAGCTCGGGCATCCGCATCAAGCACGAGACCGTGGAGAACTCGGCCTACACCCGTACGCTGGCCGCCGACGTCAAGGACGCCGAGGGCAACGTGCTGGCGACCGCCGGTTCCGACGTGGGCGACGTGCTGATCGACGAGCTGTACGCTGCAGGCGTGGATGAGATCCGCGTCCGCTCCGTGCTGACCTGCGACTCGGCCGTTGGAACCTGTGCGCTGTGCTACGGCCGTTCGCTGGCCACCGGCAAGACCGTGGACATCGGCGAGGCAGTGGGCATCATCGCCGCGCAGTCCATCGGCGAGCCCGGTACCCAGCTGACCATGCGTACCTTCCACACCGGTGGTGTGGCATCGGCCGACGACATCACCCAGGGTCTGCCTCGTATCCAGGAGCTCTTCGAAGCCCGTACCCCGAAGGGTGTGGCTCCGATGTCGGAGGTCTCCGGTCGCGTGTCGATCGAGGACGACGAGAAGCAGCTGCGTGTTGTGGTCACACCGGACAACGGCGACGAGAAGCAGGCCTACCCGGTTCTGCGTCGTGCCCGTCTGCTGGTGGAAGATGGCCAGTCCATCGTCGCCGGTACCCAGCTGACCAGCGGTACCCTTGACCCGAAGCAGGTGCTGCGAGTTCTGGGCCCACGCGAGGCGCAGAAGTTCCTGGTCCGCGAGGTCCAGGACGTGTACCAGTCCCAGGGTGTGGGCATCCACGATAAGCACGTGGAAGTCATCGTCCGCCAGATGCTGCGTCGCGTCACCGTCATCGAGTCCGGCGAGACCGAGTTGCTCCCGGGTGAGCTGGCCGACCGTTCGCGCTTCACCGCTGCGAACCGCAAGGCAGTCGCCGAGGGCAAGCGTCCGGCCGCTGGCCGTGACGAGATGATGGGCATCACCAAGGCATCGCTGGCCACCGATTCGTGGCTGTCGGCGGCTTCCTTCCAGGAAACCACCCGCGTCCTGACCCAGGCCGCGATGGAGGGCAAGGAAGATCCGCTGCGCGGTCTGAAGGAGAACGTGATCATCGGTAAGCTGATCCCGGCCGGTACCGGTCTGGATCGCTACACCCAGGTCGAGGTCGAGCCGACCGACGAGGCAAAGGCAACTTTGTTCACCGGTACCTCGGCATTCTCCTCGGGTCTCTACGACGATGCGCTGGAAGGCGGGCTGTCGCCTGAATTCCGCGCCATCTCGATGGACGACT
Organism: Arthrobacter sp. 'calajunan'; assembly: GCF_046940185.1. Classification (NCBI taxonomy): domain Bacteria; kingdom Bacillati; phylum Actinomycetota; class Actinomycetes; order Micrococcales; family Micrococcaceae; genus Arthrobacter; species Arthrobacter sp. 'calajunan'. The sequence goes on along the minus strand of NZ_JBKZDY010000005.1, from coordinate 213,958 downwards.
ACGACCACGGCTCGGACTTCCGCTAAACCGGCAAGCACCGAGGCTGGCAGCTAGCCAGCTCGTAGGGCGCCCGCCGCACACGCAAGTGTGCGGCGGGCGCTTGCGCTTTTAATTTGGCAAAGGCCTGTTCACCAGGGCTTCACTTGGTGCTCACCACAATATGAAATCGTGCAGAAGTTGGAGCGCGGGCTCGGGTAACCCCGCAACCCGCCACGAATCGAAGACGAAGACGGTGAGAAGTTGGGAAAGACATCACGAGCCATCGCAGCAGGGGCACTGGGCCTGGGACTGCTGTTCAGTACGCTGCCGGCGCAGGCCGCCGGGCAGATCGATCCGGGCAAGCAGCCCGAAACACCCTGCGCCGCAGCGCCGCCGGTCAAAATTGAAACCGGCGCGGTCTTCTCCGACCCGTTGCAGGACCGGGCCGGAGCAGTTGCCGAACGGTTGTGCTCCTACTTCAAGCAGGCCGATGCGGGGTCCACCATTTCGCTGGCGGCATTCGTGATTTCGGGACAGAGCGGCGAAGACTACGTCGACCAGTTGCTGGCCGCGCACGAACGCGGGGTGAAGATCCAGGTGGTCATGGACGGGTGGCAGATTTCCAAGGCGCCGTCGGCGCGGCTGATTAAGGCCCTGGGGACCGACACGACCGCCGGATCCTGGGTGGCGGTCTGCTCGAATACCTCGCCGGAGGGGAACACCAGCTCCTGCCAGGGGACCAAGGGCATGCACAACAAGTTCGCGCTGTTCTCCTCGGTGTCCGGGCAGCAGAACGTAGTGGTGCAGTCCTCGGCCAACGTCACGGATGTGAACCATGTGAGCTACTGGAACAACGCACTTACCGTGACCGGCGATGACGGGCTGTACCGTGCATACCGTTCCTACCATGCGGACATGGCTCGTATGGAGCAGACTCCGGATTACCACCGCACCGAGACCTCACGCGGGCCGGCCGGTGTGTCGGTCGTCCGCTTCTTCCCGGCGGCAACTGCGGACCCGGTGGCGCAACGGCTTTCGGAGCTGCAGTGCAAAAACAAGAACAGCTCGGTGGCTGTCACCATGAGCGAGTGGGACGATACGCGCGCCGCCGTCGCGGAAGAACTCGGGCGTCTGAAGGCCGAAGGCTGCGAGGTCACCGTGGCCGCTGGACCGGTTGACGGGCAGGTCGCCGCCGTGCTGGATGCCGCGGGCATCGAACGCCGCGTAGTAGAGGATACATCTACTACTGGACGCGTGCACTCGAAGTACTTCGTCGTGTCCGGAATGCGTGATTCAGCCTCTCCCGAAGGCAACCGCGGGGATGCCTCCTTCGTCTTCACTGGGAGCCACAATTACAATTCCACCAGTCTGCGCCGCAATGACGAGGCCATCTTGGAACTGCACAACCGCAATGTGGTCAAGGCCTACCAGGCCAACGCCCAGCGGCTGATGCAGATCGGGGAACCGGCCGAAGAAAAGCAGACAGTCAGCAAGTAGATTTATCTCCTGGCAGATATTGCTACTAGAGATTCCACTGGATCCTCCGCCTCGCTGTTCAGTGGGCCGTTACCTCGCGGCGCTCGCGCGTTCACGGGCGGGGGATAGGTTGGAGCCAGATTCCTCGCCGGTCGGCGGCATCAAGCAGTAATCGCACGGTGCCGACGCGGTGAGATAGCTTACTGTTCATGGTGCAGGGGCCGATTAATGCTAGAGTTAAGGCAATTGTTTTATGTGTGGCAAAATGGACACGGTCCGGGTTGCGGGTAGGTTGCGCAACGAATGCCACACTTTCGCACGCCTAGGGACATTCTGATCCTGGATGGGCGGTAAAGCAAGCAGTTAGTGCTGCAGAAGAACAGTGTGAGCCCGCAAGAGCCCGCCCGCTCCGATGCCGTGCCGAAGAACTTAGACAATGGAAGGACACGAAAGTGCCTACTATTCAGCAGCTGGTCCGCAAGGGCCGCTCGCCTAAGGTCGTAAAGACCAAGGCTCCTGCCCTGAAGGGCAACCCAATGCGCCGTGGCGTGTGCACCCGTGTGTACACCACCACCCCGAAGAAGCCGAACTCGGCACTGCGTAAGGTCGCACGTGTGCGCCTTGCCGGTGGTATTGAGGTCACCGCTTACATTCCAGGTGTCGGTCACAACCTGCAGGAACACTCCATCGTGCTCGTTCGCGGTGGTCGTGTGAAGGACTTGCCAGGTGTCCGCTACAAGATTGTTCGTGGTGCTCTGGATACCCAGGGTGTGAAGGATCGTAAGCAGGCTCGTTCCCGCTACGGTGCAAAGAAGGATGGTAAGTAATGCCTCGTAAGGGTCCGGCGCCAAAGCGCCCACTAGTTTCTGATCCAGTTTACGATTCCCCACTGGTCACCCAGCTGATCAACAAGGTTCTCGTAGACGGCAAGAAGTCCACCGCAGAGCGCATTGTTTACGGTGCACTCGAAGGTGCAGCTGCAAAGTCCGGCACCGACGCAGTGTCGACCCTCAAGAAGGCCATGGATAACATCCGCCCGGCCCTTGAGGTTCGTTCCCGCCGTGTTGGTGGCGCGACCTACCAGGTTCCTGTCGAGGTCAAGCCAGGCCGTGCAACCGCACTGGCTCTGCGCTGGCTGGTTGGCTACTCGAAGGCTCGCCGCGAGAAGACCATGATCGAGCGTCTGATGAACGAGATCCTGGACGCTTCGAACGGTCTGGGCGCAGCTGTGAAGCGTCGCGAAGACACTCACAAGATGGCTGAGTCCAACAAGGCATTCGCCCATTACCGCTGGTAAGAACCGCTTGGATTTGCTGGGCGTCTACCGGCGCCCAGCAAATCCAGCATCACCTCTTAGGGAGACAACGTGGCACAGGACGTGCTGACTGACCTGAACAAGGTCCGCAACATCGGCATCATGGCTCACATCGATGCCGGTAAGACCACTACTACTGAGCGCATCCTGTTCTACACGGGTGTAAACCACAAGCTCGGTGAGACCCACGACGGTGGCGCAACCACCGACTGGATGGAGCAGGAAAAGGAACGCGGTATCACCATTACCTCCGCGGCCGTGACTTGCTTCTGGAACAAGAATCAGATCAACATCATCGATACCCCGGGCCACGTTGACTTCACCGTTGAGGTGGAGCGCTCGCTGCGCGTGCTCGATGGCGCCGTTGCCGTGTTCGACGGCAAGGAAGGCGTTGAGCCTCAGTCCGAGACCGTTTGGCGTCAGGCTGACAAGTACAACGTTCCACGTATCTGCTTCGTGAACAAGATGGACAAGCTCGGTGCTGACTTCTACTTCACCGTGGACACCATCATCAACCGCCTGGGTGCCAAGCCGCTGGTCATGCAGCTGCCAATCGGCTCCGAGTCGGAGTTCACCGGCGTGGTGGACCTGCTGACCATGAAGGCATTCGTCTGGGAAGGCGACGCCAAGGGCGACGTCACCATGGGCGCTGCTTACGAGACTCGCGAAATTCCTGCAGACCTGCAGGAAAAGGCCGAAGAGTACCGCGCCAAGCTGGTCGAAGATGTCGCTGAGGCATCCGAAGAGCTCATGGAGAAGTACCTCGAAGGCGAAGAGATCTCGCTGGACGAGCTGAAGGCCGGCATCCGCAAGCTGACCGTGAACTCGGAAGCCTACCCGGTCTTCTGTGGTTCTGCGTTCAAGAACCGTGGTGTTCAGCCGATGCTGGACGCCGTGATCGACTTCCTGCCAAGTCCTCTGGACGTGGGCGCCATGGTAGGTCACGATCCAAAGAACGAGGAAATCGAGCTCACCCGCGAGCCTTCCGAGGATGCACCATTCTCGGCACTGGCTTTCAAGATCGCTGCTCACCCGTTCTTCGGTCAGCTCAACTTCGTCCGCGTTTACTCCGGCAAGGCCGAGTCCGGCGCACAGCTGCTGAACTCGACCAAGCAGAAGAAGGAACGCGTTGGCAAGCTCTTCCAGATGCACGCCAACAAGGAGCAGCCGGTAGACGAGATCCACGCAGGTCACATCTACGCTGTCATCGGCCTGAAGGACACCACTACCGGTGACACCCTGTGCGATCCACAGAACCCAATCGTCCTCGAGTCGATGACCTTCCCGGATCCAGTGATCTTCGTGGCCATCGAGCCTAAGACCAAGGGCGACCAGGAGAAGCTGTCGACCGCTATTCAGAAGCTGTCGGCGGAGGATCCGACCTTCACCGTTTCGCTGAACGAAGACACCGGCCAGACCGAAATCGGCGGCATGGGCGAACTCCACCTGGACATCCTGGTGGACCGCATGAAGCGTGAATTCCGCGTGGAGGCCAACGTCGGCAAGCCGCAGGTTGCATACCGCGAAACCATCAAGAAGGCTGTGGAGAAGGTCGACTTCACCCACAAGAAGCAGACCGGTGGTTCGGGCCAGTTCGCAAAGGTCCAGGTCACGTTCGAGCCTCTGGAAGTTGTGGACGGCGTAACCTACGAGTTCAAGAACGCCGTCACCGGCGGTCGCGTGCCTCGTGAGTACATCCCGTCGGTTGACGCTGGTATCCAGGATGCTATGCAGTACGGCATCCTCGCCGGCTACCCGCTGGTCGGCGTGAAGGCTACCCTCATCGATGGTGCCTACCACGACGTCGACTCCTCGGAAATGGCGTTCAAGATCGCCGGTTCGCAGGTCTTCAAGGAAGGTGCACGCCGCGCCAACCCTGTTCTGCTCGAACCGCTGATGGCCGTTGAAGTTCGTACCCCGGAAGAGTACATGGGCGACGTTATCGGCGACCTGAACTCCCGCCGTGGCTCGATCCAGGAGATGTCCGACGCCGCAGGCGTCAAGGTCATCCGCGCAGCTGTTCCGCTGTCTGAGATGTTCGGTTACATTGGTGACCTGCGTTCGAAGACCCAGGGTCGTGCAGTTTACTCGATGACCTTCGACAGCTACTCTGAGGTCCCGAAGGCAGTTGCCGACGAGATCATCCAGAAGTCCCGCGGCGAGTAATCGCCTCGGAACCAAAACTTGGCCGTGACCCCCGAGTGGGGAAGTGGCCGATCGCGAGGCCGGCGGAGATCCGTCGACGCCGGCCTTGCAAACGGCCAACGAGGGATTTGCATCACATGCAGGGCCCGCAGAGGACCGAAATTTCCATATTTATCCATGCCCCCAGTAGACTATTTGAAGTTCGTTTGCGAACCGCGCAGACGAAAAAAGTCTTCTGTAAATGTTTCTAGGAGGAACTTGTGGCAAAGGCAAAGTTCGAGCGCAGCAAGCCGCACGTCAACATTGGTACCATCGGTCACGTCGACCACGGTAAGACCACTCTGACCGCAGCAATCTCCAAGGTTCTGGCTGACAAGTACCCGGACCTGAACGAGCAGCGCGACTTCGCTAACATTGACTCGGCTCCGGAAGAGCGCCAGCGCGGTATTACCATCAACATCTCGCACATCGAGTACCAGACCGAGAAGCGTCACTACGCACACGTTGATGCTCCAGGTCACGCTGACTACGTCAAGAACATGATCACCGGTGCTGCTCAGATGGACGGCGCGATCCTGGTTGTTGCCGCAACTGACGGCCCAATGGCTCAGACCCGCGAGCACGTTCTGCTGGCCCGCCAGGTTGGTGTTCCTACCCTGATGGTCGCACTGAACAAGTCCGACATGGTTGACGACGAAGAGCTGCTCGAGCTCGTGGAGATGGAAGTTCGTGAACTTCTGTCCTCGCAGGGCTTCGATGGCGACGACGCACCAGTCATCAAGGTTTCGGCTCTGAAGGCCCTCGAAGGCGATCCAAAGTGGGTTGCAGCTGTTGAGGAACTGATGGACGCTGCTGACACCTTCATCCCGGATCCAGTTCGCGACCGCGACAAGCCATTCCTGATGCCGATCGAGGACGTCTTCACCATCACCGGTCGCGGTACCGTGGTGACCGGTCGCGCCGAGCGTGGCACCCTGGCCATCAACTCGGAAGTTGAGATCGTTGGCATCCGCCCGATCCAGAAGACCACCGTTACCGGTATCGAGATGTTCCACAAGCAGCTCGACGAAGCATGGGCAGGCGAGAACTGTGGTCTGCTGCTTCGCGGTCTGAAGCGCGACGATGTTGAGCGCGGCCAGGTTGTCGTAGCCCCAGGCTCGATCACCCCGCACACCAACTTCGAAGCCAACGTCTACATCCTGTCGAAGGACGAAGGCGGACGTCACAACCCGTTCTACTCGAACTACCGTCCGCAGTTCTACTTCCGCACCACCGACGTTACCGGCGTTATCACCCTCCCAGAGGGCACCGAAATGGTTATGCCAGGCGACAACACCGAAATGTCGGTTGAGCTGATCCAGCCAATCGCTATGGAAGAGGGCCTCGGCTTCGCAATCCGCGAAGGCGGCCGCACCGTTGGTTCGGGCAAGGTCACCAAGATCACCAAGTAGTCTCTGCTTGACGATCTAGATCGCTAGCGGTCTATCGGCAATCCCCGCCACTCATTACGAGTGGCGGGGATTTCTGTCTTAACAGCTACCCGATGTGGTGAGTAACTCTAAAAGGTGGTCTAATTAGAGGGGCGGGATATTCCCGTCGGATTGACGAATCATCAGCGAGGGGAGTGCCGGGGCAATGGAAGTACTCGTAGCACTGGTATTCATCGCGGCGGCATTTATTGTCGGCCGCAACGCGGGCCGCAAGGCGCCCTCCAGTGACGCGCAGGCCCTGCGCCAAGCCCGGGAAACCGCGTGGCAGGAAGGCTACGAGGCCGCGGTCCGGTTCCTCGGCGAGCTGCGCAGGGAACCCGGCCCCAGCCCCGAGCTCCCCGATGCAGTCGAGTCAGGGCCGGAACAGGACAAGCACCTGCCGGCTGCCGGCATCCCCAGGCCCGCCGCATTCCAAACGACGGAGCCGCAGGCCGCCCCGCAGCCGGACGCCGTACCGCCGCCGGCGGGGCAGCCGTATCTCGCGGGTGCAGCCGCGGACATCCCGGCCGTCCCAGGCGCGCCCGGCGCCTGGCAGGACCGTCCGCGCATCCTGCAGACGGGAGGCAACCGCACGGCTGCGCAGCCTCCGGCGCCCGCAGCCCCGGTCAAGGTCCTGAGCAAGCGCGAACGCGAACTGCGCAATATCAACGTCACCCTGTACGTCGCGGCCTTGATGATCGTGGCCGCTGGGGCGCTGTTCCTCAGCTTCGCGCTGTTGCCGCTGGCCAAGCTGGTGGCGCTCTTCGCACTGGCTGCCGCCTTCTACGGCGGGGGACTGGCAGTCCATGCCACCCGTGAATCCCTGAGGCCTGCGGCGGCCGCGTTCGCCGGCACCGGGCTGGCCCTGCTGCCGTTGTGCGCCATCGCCACCTACAACACCGTGGACCTGAGCGGACCGACCGTCTGGCTGGTTTTCTCGGCGATCGCCACGGTGGCTGTCGGCTACGCCACGGTGCGCTTCCGTTCACGGGTGCTCGCCTGGCTGGCGGTGCTCATTCTGGTGAGCACCGCCATGGCCTCGGCCGCGACCATGCAGCGCGGAGTATTCTATTACCTGCTCGTCCTGCTGGTCCTCTCGATCATCCTGCTGCTGGCGGCCACTCGCAGCCGGACCGTTCGCGACTCGATCTTCTTCCAGGCGCTGAAGACCACCGCCCAGATGATCCCCGCGCTGGTGCTGGCCCTCGCGGTAATCCTGTCCCCGGCGCTGACCGCGCAGAACTACCTCTGGGTCTTCTTCCTGCTGACAGCCCAGCTGCTGCTCTCGGTCAGGCTGTTCGAGCGGGCTCGACACCTGCGTTTCCTCTCCGCGCGCGCCACCGCCATGCTCACGGTTATTGCAGGCTGCGCGCTGCTGGAGCTGCCGGTGCGATCCATCGCGCTGGTCGTCGCGGTGCTGCTTGCCGCGCAGGCCCTGGCCGTGGTGCTGGCCGGCGACAGCTACCGCGCCATCTTCGCGGTCGACGCCAGGCTGTGGCGCATCGAGCGCGCCACCTTGTGGATGCTGGCGCTGCTGTCTGTGGTCACCGCCTATCAGGCTTCGGCGTTCGGCGCCGATACCGGGCTGATTAGCTTCGTGGCGGTGCCTGTGCTCGTGCTCGCCGCAGTTCCCGGGCTGTGGCGACAGGCAAAGATCGAGCTCGCAGCCTTGCTGGCGTTCGCCGTTCTTCCCGGCATGGACAACGCTGCTGAACCCTGGCGCCTGCTACCCGCGCTGGGCTTGGCGCTGCTCGTGGTTCTGGCACTGCGCACGAAGATGCCAGCTCCGTGGTCCGTAGCCTATCGGGTGATCGGCTGGGCGCTCTGCCTTGCCCTCGGCGTGACCGCCGGCGCCGCGGCAGGCGATCTGGGATACCCTGCGCAGCCCGCCGCGCTCAGCGTGGCCAGCGTCCTGGGTCTGTGGGTGCCGCTTTTCGCCTTGTGGGCCATGGACGCTGTTGCCAGCGGGAGCAAAACCCTGATCTATCGGGGCATCGACCTGCGCCAGCTGCGCTTGGCCTGCAGCGCCGCCTTGGCGTTGGCGAGCCTCGCCCTGCTCGCCAGTCTGGACTTTGCGGATGCCGAGGCCTACTACGGGTTGGAGCCTGTGGGGTGGTTCAATGCCGGCGCAGTGCCCACCCTCGCGCTGACGATACTGGCCGCGCTGCGCGCCGCACCTCGAAGCCTGACGAAAGAGCACGCAGTGCGCGGAACCGCCGCCGCAGTGCTGGCCCTGGTCTACCTGCTGAGCCTGGGCGCGAGCCTGTGGCAGCCGGGGTTGGCCATCGCCCTGGTGCTGCTGGCCTATTTCCTGGCTGAGGCCCGCCGGGTCCGGATTGCCGGCTGGAAGATGATCTACGCAGGCGCCGCCCAGCTTACTTTCTCCAGCGCCGTCTGGTGGTTCACGGGGCACATGAACTTCGACGGCCACGGACAGTTCGCCCTGTTGAGCGTCTCGGTGGTGCTGCCGCAGCTAGTCCGGCTCGGTTCCGCCTGGCGCCAGCGCCGTGAACTGCGCCTTGAGCTGCGTATCATCGCCTGGGGCATGCTGGTGTTCATCCCGGTGTCCACGCTGGGCTATTCCAGCGTGGGCCTCGATGCCGACAGGGGAGTGCTGCTGCTGCAAAGCCTGTTGTTTGGACTTTACGGCACGGCGTTGTTCATGGCAGAGCACTCAGCCGGCCGGTGGCGCCAGGCTTATCTCTTCGCCCCGCTGCTGTCCGTGCTCGCCCTTATCCAGATCCCCGCGTTGGACCTGTCCACGCAGAGCGGATGGGTCAGGAACTCGTGGTGGGACACCCCGGTGGCCTTCGGGCTGCTGCTGGTTCTTTCCGGCGCGGCCGCGGCCGCGGAGTGGATCTTCCGACGCCGGCCGGATGTGGGCGTGGCCGTCGGTGCGGGAATGTTCCTGCCGCTGCTGGTGCTCAATGCCCGGATCCCCGGTGATGGATGGGTGCTTGCCAGCGCCGCCCTGACCGCGGTGTACTTCGCCTTGATGGTGCACACCTGGTCTGTCGCCTGGTTCGCCCTGGGCTCCGGCCTCGCCGCCTGCGCCGCGCTGCTCTACTCGGTACAGCTGTGGCGAAATGTGCAGGTTCTCAGCCGGTTGCAGACCCTGGACGTGGTCTGGGCCCTGCTGGCCGCCACCTTCGTCTTCTACGTCATGGCCGCGACCCATGGACGTTTCGCCGAGGCGCGCCCCAGCTATCCCGCCGAGGCCTACCGGGCAGCGGACGCCAGGGGATCCGCCTCGCGGTTGTACCTGCTGATGGGCCTTGCCTGCGCCTTCGGAGCCGGCGCGTTGGCCCATCTGGGCAACCGGGAACCTGGCCCGGTACTGGGCGGCGCGGCGCTGGTCTTCGCGGTGGCAGTGGCCGTGCGCATCTTCGAATGCCCTCAACAGCTCAAGCCGTACACCCTGGATCTGCTGCTGCCATTGGCCGCCTACCTGGGTATCAGCAGCTACACGATCCTGGAGCACCTGCCGGAAGCAAGCATCCTCGCCTGTTACTCCAGCTTGGTCTTCGTGCTGCTCGTCGTCTGGCGCAACCTGCAAAAAAAGCCGGTGCTGGCCAACCGGTACCTGGTTGTCGCCGGCGTGATGGCGAACCTGGCGATGCTGGCGAACCTTGTCGATGCCAAACCGGCGACCAGGATCTACGCGCTCATTTTCTTCGCGGCGCTGATCGCCTACGGACTGAAGCAGGGCCGCCGCCTCTACATCTGGTGGGGCGCCGCAACCATTACCCTGGCAGTGCTCTGGTCCTTGAGGTCGCTGGCCTTCCTCTGGCTGGTAATCCTCGGCGTGGGCCTGATTGCCGCGGCGGTGATCAAGCTTTCCCGGGTGGACAGCTTGAAGCAGGGCGGGGGACCTGCCGGGTCCATTCCGTCCGGGAGCCCCCAGCCGGGCCAGCACCCGGTGCCCGGAGCGCCGTGGCTGCCGTCCAATCGCCCCGATGCCGGCGAGGACCAGCCGGATTCCGGGCAGCCCAGGTAGCCCTTGGCGGCGCGTGAGGTCAAGATCACGCGCCCGGATGCGCCCAAAAGATTTGCGCGATTCCCGCCGACCTGTCAGACTAGATAAGTTGCTTCGGTGCAACCCGATCCCCGTTTGCCGGGGTAATCGGCTGGTTTGAACGACCGGGATCGACTCTCACGCAGGATAATGCCTGGGGTTCGGGATCGATACAACTGCTTCAAACTATAAGGCCTCCGATGAAAGTGAAAACTTTTGCGGACTGTCGTGACTAAAATTTACGCGACACGCCCGAGTTCGGGGGTCGGAGCCTCCTGGGGTTGAGGAACCCGGATTCATCCGGATTCAGCCGCAGCGTAAGGCGTGCCGGCTCGCAAGAGCCCGTATTAGGCACAGAACTTGTAAATAGTGCTATCAGAAAGAGGCATGACGCCATGGCGGGACAGAAAATCCGCATCCGGCTGAAGTCGTATGACCACGAGGTCATTGACGTTTCAGCCCGGAAGATCGTTGAGACGGTCACGCGCGCAGGCGCAACCGTAGTCGGCCCAGTGCCGCTGCCAACGGAAAAGAACGTGTACTGCGTTATCCGTTCGCCACACAAGTACAAGGACAGCCGTGAGCACTTCGAAATGCGCACGCACAAGCGTCTGATCGACATCGTCGATCCGACCCCGAAGGCTGTTGATTCGCTGATGCGTCTCGACCTGCCGGCGGACGTCAACATCGAAATCAAGCTTTAAGGGGAGGTGGCGAGAAAACTATGACCGCAACCCGCAATGTTAAGGGCCTGTTGGGCACGAAGCTCGGCATGACCCAGGTTTGGGACGAGAACAACAACCTGATCCCTGTCACCGTCGTGCAGGCTGATAGCAACGTTGTCACCCAGCTTCGCAACGCTGACCGCGATGGCTACACCGCAGTTCAGATCGGCTACGGCCAGATCGATCCGCGCAAGGTGACCAAGCCACTGGCAGGTCACTTCGAAGCTGCAGGCGTGACCCCACGTCGTCACCTGGTAGAACTGCGCACCGCAGACGCTGCCGAGTACGCAGCTGGCCAGGAACTGTCCGTGGAACTCTTCGAAGCCGGCCAGAAGGTCGACGTCGTTGGCACCTCCAAGGGCAAGGGCTTCGCCGGTACCATGAAGCGTCACAACTTCTCCGGTGTTGGCGCTTCGCACGGTGCTCACAAAAACCACCGTAAGCCAGGTTCCATCGGCGGCGCATCGACCCCAGGTCGCGTTTTCCGTGGACAGAAGATGGCCGGTCGCATGGGCGCTGAGCGTGTTACCACTCAGAACCTGACCATCCACGCCATCGACGCTGAGAAGAACCTCCTGCTGATCAAGGGTGCCGTTCCAGGCGCCCGCGGCCGCGTCGTCCTCGTACGCACCGCCGTGAAGGGAGCATAAGTAAATGACTAAGGCACTTAACGTCGAACTGCCTGCAGAGATCTTCGACGTACAGACCAACGTCCCGCTGCTGCACCAGGTTGTCGTTGCACAGCTGGCTGCTGCCCGCCAGGGTACCCACAAGGTCAAGGACCGCTCCGAAGTTTCGGGTGCAGGTCGCAAGCCGTTCAAGCAGAAGGGTACCGGCCGCGCCCGTCAGGGTTCGATCCGCGCTCCTCACATGACCGGCGGCGGCATTGTCCACGGCCCAACCCCGCGCGACTACTCGCAGCGTACCCCGAAGAAGATGAAGGCTGCTGCACTGCGCGGCGCCCTGTCTGATCGCGCACGCTTCGATCGCGTCCACGTCATTGAGAACCTGGTCGCCGGTGAGACCCCGTCGACCAAGGAAGCACTGGCAACCCTGCGTTCGCTGACCGAGCGCAAGAACCTGCTTGTCGTCATCGATCGCGCCAACGATGTTGCTGCACTGTCCGTGCGCAACCTCGCCGCTGTGCACGTTCTGTACGTCGACCAGCTGAACACCTACGATGTTCTGGTTTCGGATGACGTAGTCTTCACCAAGGCTGCATTCGATGCCCTGGTCCAGAAGGAGGAAGCCAAGTGAGCACCTTCTCCAAGGCTCCACACGACGTGGTCATCGCACCAGTCGTATCGGAAAAGAGCTACGGTCTGATCGACGAAGGTAAGTACACCTTCCTGGTCGACCCACGTTCGAACAAGTCGGAAATCAAGAATGCCGTTGAAGCGATCTTCAACGTCAAGGTTGATTCCGTGAACACCATCAACCGTCCAGGTAAGCGCAAGCGTACCAAGTTCGGGTGGGGCGCACGCAAGGCTACCAAGCGTGCAATCATCACCCTCAAGGATGGTTCGATTGACATCTTCGGCGGTCCGCTTTCCTAAGCGGAGACCACTTTAACGAGGAATAGAATAAATGGGAATTCGTAAGTTCAAGCCGACTACCCCGGGCCTGCGCGGCTCGTCGGTAGCCGACTTCGCAGAAATCACCCGATCGACTCCGGAAAAGTCGCTGGTTCGCCCACTCACCAAGAGCGGCGGCCGTAACAACTCCGGTAAGATCACCACCCGACACAAGGGTGGCGGACACAAGCGCGCATACCGCGTGATCGACTTCCGTCGTCACGACAAGGACGGCGTTCCGGCAAAGGTTGCTCACATCGAGTACGACCCGAACCGCACCGCTCGTATCGCACTGCTCCACTACGTGGACGGCACCAAGCGCTACATCATCGCACCGAACAACCTCAACCAGGGTGACACCGTTGAGGCCGGTCCGAACGCTGACATCAAGCCAGGCAACAACCTGCCGCTGCGTAACATCCCGGTTGGTTCCGTGATTCACGCTGTGGAGCTCCGCCCAGGCGGCGGCGCCAAGATGGCTCGTTCCGCTGGCGCTTCGATCCAGCTGGTAGCCCGTGAGGGTCGCTTCGCTCAGCTGCGTCTGCCTTCCGGCGAAATCCGCAACGTCGATGTGCGCTGCCGCGCAACCATCGGCGAAGTTGGCAACGCCGAGCAGATCAACATCAACTGGGGCAAGGCCGGCCGCATGCGCTGGAAGGGCGTTCGCCCAACCGTGCGTGGTGTTGTCATGAACCCAGTCGACCACCCACACGGTGGCGGTGAGGGCAAGACCTCCGGTGGTCGCCACCCGGTCAACCCCAACGGTAAGCGTGAAGGACGCACCCGTCGTCCGAACAAGGAAAGCGACAAGCTCATTGTGCGTCGTCGCAAGACCGGCAAGAACAAGCGATAGGAGCCTGGAAACATGCCACGCAGCCTGAAGAAAGGCCCCTTCGTCGATCAGCACCTGTTCCTGAAGGTCGTTGCTGAAAACGAAAAGGGCACCAAGAACGTCATCAAGACGTGGTCCCGCCGTTCGATGATCATCCCGGACATGCTGGGACACACCATCGCCGTGCACGACGGTCGCAAGCACATTCCTGTGTTCGTTACCGAATCCATGGTTGGTCACAAGCTCGGAGAGTTTGCCCCAACGCGCACGTTCCGTGGCCACGTAAAGGACGACAAGAAGGGCAAGCGCCGCTAGGCCCCGCAAGGGAACTAGTGATCGCTTAGCACTTCTTCGATAGACGAGAGAAGGATAGCAATGGAAGCCAAGGCAATTGCGCGCCATATCCGCGTAACGCCTATGAAGGCCCGGCGCGTCGTCAACCTTGTTCGTGGTCTGCAGACCAACGAGGCACTGGCCATTCTGAAGTTCGCCCCACAGGCAGCTTCGGAGCCGGTATACAAGGTTGTCGCATCGGCAGTGGCTAACGCCCGTGCCGCCGCGGACCGCGCAGGTGAAGCATTCAATGAGGACGAGCTGATTATCAGCGAGGCGTTTGTTGACGAGGGTCCGACCATGAAGCGGTTCCAGCCGCGAGCTCAGGGTCGCGCATTCCAGATCAAGAAGCGCACCAGCCACGTGACTGTGGTTGTTTCAACCCCTAAGAAGGGTGGGGAGAACTAAATGGGACAGAAGGTAAACCCGAACGGTTTCCGTCTCGGCATCACCACTGACCACGTGTCGCACTGGTTCGCTGATTCCAGCAAGCCAGGTCAGCGCTACAAGGATTACGTGAAGGAAGACGTACAGATCCGTGCGCTCCTGTCCGACGGCATGGACCGCGCCGGCATCGCCCGCGTTGAGATCGAGCGTACCCGTGACCGTGTGCGTGTGGACATCCACACCGCTCGTCCGGGCATCGTGATCGGTCGCCGCGGCGCCGAAGCCGACCGCATTCGCGGCGAGCTGGAAAAGCTCACCAAGAAGCAGGTTCAGCTGAACATCCTCGAGGTCAAGAACCCTGACATGGAGGCCCAGCTGGTCGCCCAGGGCATCGCCGAGCAGCTTGCTTCCCGCGTGGCTTTCCGCCGTGCGATGAAGAAGGCAATGCAGTCGGCAATGCGCGCTGGTGCCAAGGGCATCCGCGTTCAGTGCTCCGGTCGCCTGGGCGGTGCAGAAATGTCCCGCAAGGAGTTCTACCGCGAAGGCCGTGTGCCGCTGCACACCCTGCGCGCGAACATCGACTTCGGCAAGTTCGAAGCCAAGACCACCTTCGGCCGCATCGGCGTGAAGGTCTGGATCTACAAGGGTGACGTCACCGCCAAGGAACTGGCTGCACAGCAGGCTGCTGCTGCTCCAGCTCGCGGCGGCCGCGGCGGCAACGATCGTCCACGTGGTGGAGAGCGTCGTCGTCGTAACGACCGCAACAAGGGCGCTGCAGCTCCGGCTGCGGAAGGAGGAGAGGCTTAAATGCTTATCCCACGTCGAGTAAAGTTCCGCAAGCAGCACCACCCGAAGCGTTCGGGTGCTGCCAAGGGCGGCACCACCGTAGCATTCGGTGATTTCGGTATTCAGGCGCTGACCCCGGCCTACGTGACCAACCGTCAGATCGAGGCCGCTCGTATCGCCATGACCCGTTACATCAAGCGTGGCGGTAAGGTGTGGATCAACATCTACCCAGACCGTCCGCTGACCAAGAAGCCAGCCGAAACCCGCATGGGTTCCGGTAAGGGTTCGCCGGAGTGGTGGGTCGCCAACGTCAAGCCAGGACGAGTCATGTTTGAACTCGGTGGCGTCAGTGAAGAGGTAGCTCGCGAGGCCCTGCGTCTCGCGATTCACAAGCTGCCGATGAAGGCACGCATCGTGCGTCGTGAAGGTGGTGAATAGGGATGTCTATCGGTTCTAAGGACCTTAGCATTGAGTCCCTGGACGGCTTCGATACTGCTCGTTTGAACGAGGAATTGAAGAAGGCCAAGGCAGAACTGTTCAACCTGCGTTTCCAGTCGGCCACCGGCCAGCTGGAGACCCACGGTAACCTGAAGGCCATCAAGCGCGACATCGCCCGCATCTACACGGTGCTGCGCGAACGCGAGCTGGGTATTCGTCAGGATGTCGTTGTTCCGGTTGAAGAGACCAAGAAGGACTCCAAGTAATGAGCGAGAAGGAGAACGGTGTGGCTGACGCAACCGAGCGCAACGACCGCAAGACCCTCCGTGGTTACGTGGTTTCCGACAAGATGCAGAAGACCATCGTCGTTGACGTTGAGGACCGTGTGAAGCACGCCCTCTACGGCAAGGTCATGCGTCGTAACAAGAACGTGAAGGCTCACGACGAGAACAACGAGGCCGGCATCGGTGACTTGGTTGTAATCGCTGAGACCCGCCCGCTGTCTGCTGACAAGCACTGGCGTCTGGTCGAGATCGTCGAGAAGGCTAAGTAAGCTTTCTTGGTGATTTCACGGATTACGTGAATTGCACAAAACGCCCCGAACACTTCGAAAGAAGAGTTCGGGGCTTTTTTGCGTATACGGAACAACGTGGCTGCCGTGGCCTGGCCGAGAATTCTGTGCAACCATGCCTCATGGCACAGATTCAGCTTTTCCGCCCCGAGGGGCTCGTCCACTCACCGGCCTTCAGCCACGCGGCGGTGGTCCCGCCGGGCATGGCCACGGTCTATCTTGGAGGGCAGGACGCGGTCGACGCGCAAGGCCGGCTTGAAGGCGCGGGGGACATCGCCGCGCAGGCGTCCAAGGCCATGGACAACGCGGTGGCGGCACTGGCAGCCGCCGGAGCGAGCCTCGACGACGTGGTGCAATGGACCGTCGTCATGGTCCAGGGCAGCGATGTCAATGCCGCCTACGGGGCGATAGCTCCACGGCTCGCCAGGGACGAACCGCCCTTGGTCGTGGCCAGCATGGTCGCCGCCCTGGGATTGCCCGGCGCGTTGATCGAGATCAGCGCGATCGCCGCCATCGTGCCCTGAAGTCCTCGGGGTGGCTAGCGTTCAGGAACATTCTGTTCGCGGTACGAGCTGGGACTGAATCCGAGAATTCTCCGGAAGTCCGAAGCCAGGTGCGCCTGGTCCACGTACCTGAGTTCGGCGGCGATCTGGGCGATGGAGGTCGACGGGTTCTCCCGTACCCGTGCGGCTGCTTCCTGCAGCCGGTAGCGGCGGATGACCGCCAAGGGCGGCAACCCGAGATACCGCAGCGAAAGCCGCTGAAGGCTCCTGACGCCCAATCCCAGTGTTGCGGCCGCCTGCTCGACACTGACTGCGCTGCGGGTCGCGGCGACGTAGTCGATGAATTCGTTGGCCACAAGCCCCTGCGACTCAGGGACAGGACACGTACGCGTAAACCACGCTCCCAGCGCAGCGGCGCTTTCATGATTGCCCGAAGGGCCCGCGCCCTTGCCCAGGATGCAGGTGACCGCCTCCAGCAGATCCGGGGCGTTGAATTCGACTTCGCGGTCAACCAGCTCGGCGGGGGACAGCTCCAGGACGTCCGCCGCAGCGGGCCGGAGCAAGGCGGCCACAGCCCACCCGTTGCCGGATAGATCCCGGTGGGATGCCGCGGAGGCCGGGCCGGACACCGTCACGCCTTCTTCCTGCACCACGAGGTTCATCAACGGGAACGGAAGCAGCTGTTGCCGCGAGG
Organism: Arthrobacter sp. 'calajunan'; assembly: GCF_046940185.1. Lineage (NCBI taxonomy): Bacteria > Bacillati > Actinomycetota > Actinomycetes > Micrococcales > Micrococcaceae > Arthrobacter > Arthrobacter sp. 'calajunan'. Next base: position 196,716 of record NZ_JBKZDY010000005.1, on the reverse strand, counting down.
TCCTGCCGGCATCGATATCCCAGTGCACGAGCCAGAACCAGCCGACCAGGGCCTTCAGCTCGGGTGGCGGGAGAATACGCTCGAACTGCGGGAGCCGCGCGGGATACAGGACACCTCGGCGATCGCGTTCATCTGCCACCGGCCACCGCCTTGAAGTTGTCGTGTTTCTACAAGTCCAAGGGTGCCACAGGGGAATACCGTTGTGGCATGAAAACACAGAATGAACCGGCCCGCGGCGTCTCCGGCAAATACACCACCGACGGCGTACCGCATGGCATGAGCAGCCTGACCCCGTTCCTGTCGATCGCCAATGCCGTCGGCGCGCTGGAGTTCTACCGCGACGTGTTCGGCGCGCGCATCATCGACACCACCGTGATGGGCGGGGTTATTGCGCATGCAGAGATCGACTTCGGCCAGGGGCACCTGCAGATCGGTGAACCAAGCCCGGACTACGGGCTCGTTCCGCCGCCCGCCGCCCCGAACGCCTGCTATTCCATGGGGCTGTACTGCCAGGACGTCGATGCGGTGCTTGCCAAGGCCGTCGAAGCCGGCGCGACGATTCGCGAACCGGCCACGAACTTCGTCTCCGGTGACCGATTCGCATCCATCATCGACCCTTTCGGCATCCGCTGGTCCATCTTGAGCCGGGTGGAAGACCTGTCCGAGGAAGAAAGCGCGCAACGGGTGGCCCAATGGGCATCTGAACAGTAGGAACACGCCGTCAATCGGCTTCCGCATGGACCTCACCGCGTAGGCTCAAGACATGATGAGCACACGGGCGACGACGACACTTCCGTGGGCGTGGCCGCTCGTGCTGTTGGCCGGCATTCTCATCGGATTGCTGGGATGGCTCCCATGGCTCGGCGCCGGCTGGGTTCCGAAGCTGCAGGCCTTTGCGCTGTGGATGCTCGTACTGCCGGCCGCAGCATGCCTGGTCGCGCTGCTGAGGCGCCGATGGGTTCTCGCAGCGTTACTGCTCGGCTGCCTGCTGTCAGGAGTAGCTGCCAGCTTCAACCCCGCGATGCCGTGCTCGACCGACGGGGCAAGTGGCGAATCGTTGACGATGATGTCCTTCAATACGCTCAAGGCGGGCGCGGAACCCGACGAACTGGCCGAGGCGATCCGGCAGCGCGACCCCGATATTCTGGTGCTGGTGGAAACTAGCGAACCGCTGCATGCGGCCCTGACCCAGCGCGGCGCCATGAATGACCTGGGATACCGGACCGCGCAGGCCCCGGCCGGGGGAGAGCGTGATACCGTGATCTTCTCGCGCTACCGGCTCACGGAGCGGACCGAGGAGCTGAGCGCGAAGGACACCGGATGGTATTCGCTGCCGGTCGCCGAAGTGCAGACGCCGCAGGGGCCCGTCACAGTCGCCGGCATCCACATCTACCCGCCGCTGAACAACGCCGCGCGGTGGGCCCAGGGACTGGCCGCGCTGGAAGACTGGGCGCAAAGCCACCGCGGGGCCCGGTGATCTTGGCAGGGGACTTCAACTCGGTACGCGCCCACCCGCAGTACCGAAGTGCGACGGCCGGTTTCCTTGAATCCTCCGGTCGGTGGCCCGACGTCTCGTGGCCGGCGGGCAGGAGATTCCCTCCGCTGGTCGAAATCGACCATATTCTGGCCAGCCAGGCACACGTGGCGGACTTCCAAACGCAGAGCATTGGCGGTTCGGACCATCTGGGTGTGGTGGCCGAGCTGATGGTGGATCCTTGAATTTCCGCGGTTCTTTTCCGTTGCCGATGTGACCAACAACGCGTCTTTTCGCCCTACCACACCATTTCGGTTTCGCGCCACTCTAGGCTAAACTTAAGAATCTGTGCGCATCTTGTTCGGGGACTATCCACCTTCGGCCTGATGCAGTGCGGTCGGAAATCATATTCGCTGCACACACAGCCTCGATATTTTACGCCTCGGCCCTGCCGCCAATTGGGATCAGCATTCGGTGCGCCCGCGTCGGTGGGGGTAAGCGATCGTATCGTGGAGACCATATCCGTTCCGCAAGGCTCATTTATGAGAACCAGCGAGACGACAGGAGTAGGAAGTGATTCAGCAGGAGTCGCGACTCAAGGTTGCCGATAACACCGGTGCTAAGGAAATCCTTACCATTCGTGTTCTGGGTGGCTCGAAGCGTCGCTACGCAAGCATCGGCGACACCATTGTCGCAACCGTCAAGGATGCAATCCCTGGCGGCAACGTAAAGAAGGGCGACGTCGTCAAGGCTGTCGTCGTTCGCACCAAGAAGGAAATCCGTCGCGCCGACGGTTCCTACATCAAGTTCGACGAGAACGCTGCAGTGATCCTCAAGGGTGACGCTGCCGATCCTCGTGGAACTCGTATCTTCGGCCCAGTGGGTCGTGAACTTCGCGACAAGAAGTTCATGAAGATCGTTTCCCTGGCTCCGGAGGTGCTGTAAGCATGGGCGCAAAGATCAAGAAGGGTGACCTGGTTCAGGTCATCGCCGGTAAGGAACGTGGCAAGCAGGGCAAGGTCCTGAAGGTCATCACCGAGACCAACCGCGTGCTGGTTGAGGGCGTTAACCGCGTCACCAAGCACACCAAGGCTGGCCAGACCGAGCGCGGCACCCAGACTGGCGGCATCGAGGTTGTTGAAGCTCCAGTACACGTTTCGAACGTTGCTGTTGTTGATCCAGAAACCAAGAAGCCAACCCGCGTTGGTTTCCGCGAGGAAACCGTAGAAAAGAACGGCGTGTCCAAGACTGTACGCGTTCGTTACGCCAAGGCTTCCGGAAAGGATCTGTAATGACTGAAGCAGCCAACAAGATCCAGCCACGTCTGCGCGCTAAGTACGCAGCTGACATCCGCCCTGCCCTGCAGGAGCAGTTCAACTACGCCAACCCGATGCAGGTTCCTAACCTGACCAAGGTTGTAGTGAACATGGGTGTTGGCGAAGCAGCCAAGGATTCCAAGCTCATTGAAGGCGCCGTGCGCGATCTGACCGCAATTACCGGTCAGAAGCCAGTGGTTACCCGTGCCCGCAAGTCGATCGCACAGTTCAAGCTGCGCGAAGGCATGCCGATCGGTACCCACACCACCCTGCGTAACGATCGCATGTGGGAATTCGTTGATCGCCTGATCACCCTGGCACTGCCTCGTATCCGCGACTTCCGCGGCCTGAGCGACCGCCAGTTCGATGGCAATGGCAACTACACTTTCGGTCTGACCGAACAGTCGATGTTCCATGAAATCGATCAGGACAAGATCGATCGCGTGCGCGGTATGGACATCACCGTGGTGACCACCGCCAAGACTGACGACGAAGGCCGCGCCTTGCTCAAGGCTCTGGGCTTCCCGTTCAAGACCAACAACTAATCTCACTACGTTACAGGTCCGCATAGGAAACCGTAACGAGGAAGGGCTGAAGCCCACATGTCTATGACAGATCCAGTCGCAGATATGCTGACTCGTCTGCGCAACGCCAACTCGGCTTACCACGACACTGTGTCGATGCCGTCGAGCAAGCTCAAGCTGCGCATTGCCAACATCCTGAAGGAACAGGGCTACATTGCCTCCTTCGAGGAAGAGGCTGCCGAAGTCGGCAAGAAGCTGACCATCACTTTGAAGTACGGCCCATCGCGCGAGCGTTCGATCGCCGGCGTACGTCGTATCTCCAAGCCAGGCCTGCGCGTTTACGCAAAGTCCACCAACCTGCCTCACGTGCTCGGTGGTCTTGGTATCGCGATCCTGTCCACCTCCTCCGGTCTGCTTACCGACCGTCAGGCTGCAAAGAAGGGCGTGGGTGGGGAAGTCCTCGCCTACGTCTGGTAACGGGAAGGGAAGGAAAACACTATGTCACGTATTGGACGTCTTCCGATCACCGTTCCTGCCAACGTTGAACTGAACATCGATGGCCAGCTGGTCACCGTCAAGGGCCCGAAGGGTGAGCTTTCGCTGACCGTTTCGGCTCCGATCACCGTTGCCAAGGACGAGAACACCGTTACCGTCTCCCGTCCGAACGACGGCCGCGAGGCCCGTTCGCTGCACGGTCTGACCCGTACCCTGATCAATAACCTGATCATTGGTGTCACCGAGGGTTACGAGAAGAAGCTCGAAATCCACGGTACCGGCTACCGCGTTCAGGCCAAGGGCAACACCCTTGAGCTTGCTCTGGGTTACTCCCACCCGATCAGCGTTGAAGCCCCTGAGGGCATCACCCTGTCCGTGGAGGGCAACAACAAGATCACCGTTGCTGGCATCGACAAGCAGCACGTCGGTGAGGTTGCCGCTAACATCCGCAAGCTGCGCAAGACCGAGCCTTACAAGGGCAAGGGCATCCGCTACGCCGGCGAGCGTATCCTGCGCAAGGCTGGAAAGGCTGGTAAGTAATCATGGCTATCGGAATCAAGGGCAAGAGCAAGTCCGCTCAGCGCGGTCGCCGTCACCTGCGTGTGCGCAAGCGCATCGTCGGTACCGAGGCTCGTCCACGCCTGGTCATCAACCGCTCGGCTCGTCACATGTTCGTTCAGATCGTGGACGACTCGAAGGGTCTGACCCTGGCCAGCGCTTCGACCATGGAAGCAGATCTTCGCGCAAGCGATGCAGACAAGACCGCAAAGTCCAAGCGCGTTGGCGAGCTCGTTGCAGAGCGTGCCAAGGCTGCCGGCATTGAGGCTGTTGTATTCGACCGCGGCGGCAACAAGTACCACGGTCGCGTGGCTGCTGTTGCTGACGGCGCACGTGAAGGTGGGCTGGCACTGTGAGCGAAGCAACCAACAAGAAGGAAACTCAGGTGTCTGAAGCTACTGAGGCAGTCGAGACTGCAGCTGCTCCCGCTACCGAGAACACCGGATCCCGCCGTGGCGAGGGTCGCGGTCGTGGCGAAGGCCGCGGTCGTGGTGAAGGTCGTGGCCGCGGTCGCGATCAGAAGGATAACCGCAACGAAGACAAGGACAAGTTCCTTGAGCGCGTTGTAGCTATCAACCGCGTCTCCAAGGTCGTCAAGGGTGGTCGTCGCTTCAGCTTCACCGCTCTGGTAGTCGTCGGTGACGGCAACGGCATGGTCGGCGTTGGCTACGGCAAGGCTAAGGAAGTTCCTGCCGCTATCGCCAAGGGCGTTGAAGAGGCCAAGAAGTCCTTCTTCCGCGTTCCACGCGTTGGCACCACCATCCCGCACCTGGTCAAGGGCGAGGCCGCCGCTGGCGTTGTCTTGCTCCGCCCAGCCGCTCCGGGTACCGGCGTTATCGCCGGCGGTCCGGTGCGCGCCGTGCTGGAGTGCGCAGGCATCCACGACATCCTGTCGAAGTCGATGGGTTCGCAGAACCAGATCAACATCGTTCAGGGCACCATTGCCGCACTGAAGGCTCTGGAAGAGCCTCAGGCTGTTGCAGCTCGCCGCGGTCTTCCGCTGGACGAGGTTGCACCGGCAGCAATGCTGCGTCACATCCAGTCCCAGAAGGCAGGTGCTTAATTTCAATGGCTAAGAACATTGTTCCAAGCGACGCCCAGCTGGAAATCACCCAGATCAAGTCCATCATCGGTGGTAACCAGGTACAGCGCGACGTTGTTCGCTCGCTGGGCCTGAAGCGCATCGGACACACCGTTGTCCGCTCCGCTGACCCTGTGACTGTCGGCATGGTCAACAAGGTCCCACACCTGCTGAAGGTTGAGGAGGCGAAGTAAAGATGGCTCAGAAGGAAAACGCACTTAAGGTACACCACCTGCGTCCAGCTGAAGGTGCCAAGACCGCCAAGACCCGTGTTGGTCGTGGTGAGGCATCGAAGGGTAAGACCGCCGGTCGCGGTACCAAGGGTACCAAGGCTCGTTACCAGGTGAAGGCAGGCTTCGCAGGCGGACAGCTTCCGCTGCACATGCGTCTGCCGAAGCTGCGCGGCTTCAAGAACCCGTTCCGCGTCGAGTTCCAGGTTGTAAACCTGGACAAGATCTCGGAGCTGTTCCCAGAGGGTGGCGAAGTCACCGTCGAGGCACTCGTTGCCAAGGGCGCCGTTCGCAAGAACCAGCCCGTCAAGGTGCTGGGCACCGGCGAGATCTCGGTCAAGGTCGACGTGAAGGTTGATGCCTTCTCGACTTCCGCTGCTGAGAAGATCGCTGCTGCCGGCGGCTCGGCAAACACCCTCTAAGCTAGGGTCAAGCCATGGCCAAGCCCCCGTTCACGTTGAGTTTTCAAGGTGAACGGGGGCTTTCCATTTCTCAAAGATTTTCGGCTGATCGCCGGAAATAGCTTCGGTGATCTGGCTGTTCTTATTACAAATGAGAAAATTCCGGGCATTTTCCGTGTCTCGTATTTGGCGCGGAGCTACCTAGGACAGCTAGAATCATTAGGTCGTAGTCGTATCTGGCTCAACGACTCAGGAACATACTTCAGGAGGACGCTTGTTCAGCGCCATAGCCCGAGTTTTTCGGACGCCTGATCTGCGCAACAAGTTGCTGTTCACGCTGGGGATCCTCGCGATCTACCGTGTCGGCGTATTCATCCCGACCCCGGGTATTGATTACAGCAACGTTCAGCAGTGTCTGGCAATGGGTGAAACCACCGGTGGACTTTATTCATTTGTGAATCTGTTCAGTGGCGGCGCCCTGTTGCAGGTTTCGATCTTCGCGATGGGCATCATGCCGTACATTACGGCGGCCATCATCGTGCAGCTGCTGCGTGTGGTCATCCCGCACTTCGAGACCCTGCACAAGGAAGGCCAGGCCGGCCAGGGCAAGCTGACCCAGTACACGCGTTACCTCACCATCGCCTTGGCGCTGCTGCAGGGCACCACCTTGGTGACCTTGGCCCGCACAGGCAACCTGTTCCCGAGCTGCAGCCTCCCGCTGGTGCCGGACGACAGCCTGATCGTCATCTTGCTGATGATCATCACACTCACGGCAGGCACCGGCCTGATCATGTGGATGGGCGAGCTGATCACCGAACGCGGCATCGGCAACGGCATGTCGATCCTGATCTTCACCTCGATCGCTTCGGGCTTCCCAGCCTCCATGGGCGCGATCCTGCAGACCCAGGGCTGGCTGACCTTCGTCGGCGTCATCGCCATCGGCCTGGTCATCATCGGCCTGGTTGTGTTCGTGGAACAGTCCCAGCGCCGCGTGCCGGTGCAGTACGCCAAGCGGACCATCGGTCGGCGCACCGTGGGCGGGACCTCCACTTACATCCCGCTTAAGCTGAACATGGCTAACGTGATCCCGGTGATCTTCGCCAGCTCGATCCTGGCCCTGCCGCAGATGATCGTGCAGTTCAACCAGAACCCGGACGGCACGCTGCCGGACTGGGCGCTGTGGCTGCAGACGCACTCCTCGACCTCCTCGCCGTGGTACATGCTGGTGTACACCTTGCTGACCATCGGCTTCACCTACTTCTACGTAGCCATCACCTTCAACCCGGTTGAGGTGGCGGACAACATGAAGAAGTACGGCGGCTTCATCCCGGGCATCCGGGCCGGCCGTCCGACCGCCGAGTACCTGCAGTACGTGATCTCGCGGATCACGTTCCCGGGTTCGCTGTACTTGGCATTCGTCGCGTTGATTCCATTGATTGCCTTCGTGTTGATCAACGCAGATCAGAGTTTCCCATTCGGCGGCACCTCGATCATCATCATGGTTGGTGTTGGTCTTGAGACCGTCAAACAAATCAATGCTCAAATGCAGCAACGAAACTACGAAGGGCTACTGCGATGAGTCGACTGCTTATCATTGGACCGCCGGGCGCCGGTAAAGGAACCCAGGCCGTGAAGATCTCCGAGCGCCTGGAGATCCCCGCGATCTCCACCGGCGACATCTTCCGCGCGAACGTCAAGGGCGGCACCCCGCTGGGTATCGAAGCCAGCAAGTACATCGACAATGGCGACTTTGTACCTGATTCGGTCACCAACAACATGGTCGAAGACCGCCTGAACCAGGACGATGTGGCCACCGGCTTCCTGCTGGACGGCTACCCGCGCACCAGCGCACAGGTCGACGCGCTGGATGCAATGCTGGAAGCCAAGGGCATCGCCCTGGATGCAGTGCTGCAGCTGACCGCCGACGACGACGAGCTGGTTGCCCGGCTGCTGAAGCGTGCAGAGATCGAAGGCCGCGCGGACGACACCGAAGAGGTCATCCGCCACCGCCTGGGCCTGTACAACGCAGAGACCAAGATCGTGGTCGACCGCTACGAAGAACGTGGCATCGTGCGCAAGGTCGACGGCATCGGCGCCATCGACGAGGTCACCGACCGCGTCATGGCCGCATTGAACGTCAACGCCTAAGCGCAAGCGTTCTCACGCGCAGGGACCGTGCACGGCAAGCCTACGGGCGAGCGGCACGGTCCCTGCGTGATTTTACAGACTGAAGGCTCGCGCCAACGCCGGCAACCGCCGGCGGCGAGCAACCCGTGAACACCTAGGGGAGTTACCTTGGCACTTGGACAGCCGCGAATTGAGTACAAATCCAACTCGGAAATCCTGAAGATGCGCGAAGCCGGCCTGGTGCTGGCCGAGGCGCTGGATGAGGCCGTCGCCATGGCACGCCCAGGCATCACCACCGCCGCCGTCGACAAGGTCTTCGCCAAGGTGCTGGAGCGCCACGGAGCCACCAGCAACTTCCTCGGCTACCACGGGTTCCCGGCCAATATCTGCGCCTCGGTCAACCACGAGGTCGTGCACGGCTTCCCGTCGGACTACGAGCTGAAGGACGGTGACGTGCTGAAGATCGACGGCGGCGCCATTGTGGACGGCTGGCACTCGGACTCGGCGCGCACCGTGCTGGTGGGCAAGAACATCGACCCGGCAGACCAGCGCCTGAGCGACATCACCGAGCAGGCCATGTGGGCAGGCATCGCCGCCGCGGCCAAGGCCCGCTTCATCGGCCAGATCGGCACCGCCATCGACGACTTCGTGACCAGCCAGCCGGGCGACGAGCTGGGCATCTTGGAAGACTACTGCGGCCACGGCATCGGCTCCGAGATGCACATGGCTCCGGACGTGCTGAACTACAACTCCGGCCACCGTGGTCCGCGCATCAAGCCGGGCATGGCCCTAGCCATCGAGCCGATGCTGGTGCGCGGCGGCATCGAGACCTCGGTGCTTGAGGACGACTGGACGGTGGTCACCAACGACAAGTCCAACGCCTCGCAGTGGGAGCACACCGTCGCCTTCACCATGGGCGGCGTCTGGGTACTCTCGGCCCATGACGGGGGAGAGGCCGGCCTGGCGCCGTTCGGCGTGACCCCGTCGCCAATCCGCCCATAGGGTACCTGTCCACTGAAGATCCAGCACTCCGCATCCACGCGGAGTGCTGGATCTAACAGTTTAAAACACGGTCCGAATTGGCGAAGGCCGTGGTGATGGCGTAGTGTTGTCTGTTGGTTCGTTATTTAAGTGCGCCCAAAACCTTAGGTTGGGGTTGCACCGGTCGCGAACCAGAACCAATTACTTGCCGAGGGAAACCAAGGCAACCAAAGTTAGCGGGGAAAATGGGCAAGAAGGAAGGTGTCATCCAGGTAGAGGGCACTGTGACCGAAGCGCTGCCGAACGCGATGTTCCGCGTGGAGCTGCCGAATGGACACGTGGTGCTCGCCACTATCTCGGGTAAGATGCGTCAGCACTACATTCGAATCCTCCCAGAGGACCGAGTGCAGGTTGAAATGAGCCCATACGACCTCAACCGAGGCCGTATCGTTTACCGCTACAAGTAAACAGCACTCTTGGACTTTCCTGGCGGACGTTGTGCGATTCATCGCAAAGCGCCCGCTAGAGCAATGTTCTTGGATAAGCTTTTTACTGCTCCACATTTAACTGCAACCGCAAGAGGAGTAAACCCTTGAAGGTTAACCCTAGCGTGAAGCCGATCTGCGACAAGTGCAAGGTGATTCGCCGCAATGGTCGCGTCATGGTGATCTGCGAGAACCCACGCCACAAGCAGCGTCAGGGCTAATTCCGTTTTTCGGGATTTCCCACGCGTAGTCATATAGGCAGTACCGCGGCAACCCAGGTTGCCGTACACCCCCGGATTCGGAGGCCGGGGCCGCGAGGACACTCGCGGAAGGTGCTGCTCCAGACCTCCGTTGGTTGAAAGGTAGCCACTTGGCTCGTTTAGCAGGCGTGGACATCCCACGCGAGAAGCGCGTAATCATCGCGCTGACTTACATCTACGGCGTGGGCAAGACCCGTGCAGAAGAGACCATCGCAGCAACCGGGATCTCCCCGGATACCCGCGTGAAGGATCTCACCGACGCTGAGCTCGTTCAGCTTCGTGACTTCATCGAAGGCACCTACAAGGTGGAAGGTGACCTGCGCCGCGAGGTTCAGGCTGACATCCGCCGCAAGGTTGAAATCGGATCCTACGAAGGTCTTCGTCACCGTAAGGGCCTGCCGGTCCGCGGTCAGCGCACCAAGACCAACGCTCGTACCCGCAAGGGCCCGAAGCGCACCGTAGCCGGTAAGAAGAAGACTCGCTAAATCTTAGCGGTCTAGTTCAAAAACCTTTTTCGTAGGAGAAGAAATGCCCCCAAAGACTCGTGGAGCGGTACGTAAGCCGCGTCGCAAGGACAAAAAGAATATCGCCCAGGGACAGGCGCATATCAAGAGCACCTTCAACAACACCATCGTTTCGATCACCGATCCGACTGGCGCTGTGATCTCGTGGGCTTCGGCCGGCGAGGTAGGCATGAAGGGCTCGCGTAAGTCGACCCCGTACGCTGCCCAGATGGCTGCTGAAGCCGCTGCCAAGCGTGCGCAGGAGCACGGCATGCGCAAGGTTGACGTTTTCGTCAAGGGCCCGGGCTCGGGACGCGAAACCGCGATCCGTTCGCTGCAGGCTGCTGGCCTTGAGGTTGGATCCATCCAGGATGTTTCCCCAAGCGCACACAACGGTTGCCGCCCATCGAAGCGTCGCCGCGTCTAATTGATTCGCTAGGCTAAGCCTGAGAAGTCACCGAAGCATTCATCTGAGTGCTCCGGTGACTATCTTGGACTTATAAGCCTGCAAAAAGACGAACGGCCACCTCAGGCTACCGTCGTTTCCACCCCCGTGAGGCGTCATATAGCGGACGCTCGCTGAAAGGAAATGTAAGTGCTCATTACGCAGCGCCCAACCCTGACCGAAGAAGTAGTTGCCGAAAACCGCTCCCGTTTCGTTATCGAACCGCTGGAGCCAGGCTTTGGTTACACCCTTGGTAACTCGCTCCGCCGCACCCTGCTGTCCTCGATTCCTGGTGCATCCGTCACCAGCATTCGTATCGACGGCGTGCTGCACGAGTTCACCACCGTAGCCGGTGTCAAGGAAGACGTCACCGAACTGGTTCTGAACATCAAGAACCTATCCGTGTCTTCCGAGCACGACGAGCCAGTCGTCGCCTACCTGCGCAAGCAGGGACCAGGCGTCGTCACCGCAGCGGACATCACCCCGCCAGCCGGTGTGGAGTTCCACAACCCTGATCTGCACATCGCGACCCTAAACGCCAATGGCAAGTTCGACATGGAACTGACCATTGAGCGCGGCCGCGGTTACGTGTCTGCCTCGCAGAACAAGAGCGCTGATGGCGAGATCGGTCGTATCCCTGTGGATTCGATCTACTCCCCGGTGCTGAAGGTGACCTTCCGCGTGGAGGCTACCCGTGTTGAGCAGCGCACCGACTTCGATCGCTTGATCGTCGACGTGGAGACCAAGGAATCGATCACCCCGCGCGATGCAGTTGCATCCGCAGGAACCACCCTGGTTGAACTGTTCGGTTTGTTCCGCGAACTGAACACTGCAGCCGAGGGTATCGAAATCGGCCCATCGCCAACCGACGCAGCCCTGGCTGCCGACATGGCACTGCCGATTGAGGATCTGGAACTCACCGTTCGTTCGTACAACTGCTTGAAGCGTGAGGGCATCCACTCTGTGGGTGAACTTGTCACTCGCTCCGAGGCTGACCTGATGGATATCCGTAACTTCGGTGCGAAGTCCATTGACGAAGTCAAGGCCAAGCTTGTTGAACTGGGTCTGGCCCTGAAGGATTCCCCTCCAGGCTTCGATCTGGCCGCTCGTAGCGCCATCGATGATGGCGACGACTACGACGAGGGTCTGTAAAGACCTGAGTCTCGCGACACACTACTTCATCCGTCCATACGGCCTAATCGTACGGAACGGGTTATTCATCTAGGAGAACCACAATGCCTACCCCCACCAAGGGTCCGCGTCTCGGCGGCAGTGCAGCACATGAGCGACTGATCTTCGCTAACATGTCGGCACAGCTCTTCGAGAACAAGAAGATCACCACCACCCTGACCCGCGCCAAGCGTCTGCGTCCACACGCAGAGCGCCTGATCACCTTCGCAAAGCGCGGAGACCTCGCTTCGCGTCGTCGCGTCCAGTCCGTGATCGCTTCGCGTTCGCGCACCAACAAGTCGATCGTTCACGAACTGTTCGAGAACATCGCACCAGCCATGGCTGACCGCAACGGTGGCTACACCCGCATCACCAAGATCGGTAACCGCAAGGGCGACAACGCTCCTATGGCTGTTATCGAGCTCGTGATGGAGCCAGTTTCGCCAAAGCAGGCTGTCGTCAAGGAAGCCACCAAGGCTACCGAGAAGGCTGCTGAAGCTACCGAAGAGGCCTAAGCCCTAGCGCTTAGCATCTTCGGCGCTTGAAGCGTCAAAAATCCCCGGAATACCTGATCGGTATTCCGGGGATTTTTGCTTCGAGGTTCAGGGCAAAGCATGCATGAATGATGCCAGTATTTCTGCGTCGTTCGCATGGTGCCAGCTGCAGGCCTGGAATCCGGCTAGCGTATCAACCGACTGAGTCCAGATTAGGGCATGCGGTGCCCAGATACTCCGTGTTCTGTTGCTGGGACGCTGTATTCAGCTCGCTGATACTTTCCATTTGGGCTTTGAAGTCTGAGCTATCGTCAGCCAGAATCTTCAAGGCTGAAGTGCTTTGGCCTGCTGCGGATATCAAGGATTCTTGCAACTGCTTGTCTCCGGTCTTGCCGGCCGTGTCCTTTAGCATTGCATCGAACTCCTCAAGCGCCGATTCATAGTCTCCTGTCTCGCCTTTTGCCAGCTTGATGTCACCTGTTTCGAACTTCATATTGATCTCACGCTCCTTGATTTGCTGGTTGAGGTAGTCGCAAGTTTCTTCCGTGGAGAGCTTCCCGCTACATCCCGTCAGAGCGGTGAGCCCTAAACAGAAGAGGGCAGTTGCGGCGGCGAATTTTCTGAACATGCTGATCCTTGTGGGGTAAGTGGACTGGTCTGTTGTTTCGCCGTTGAATGTACGAATTACGCTGTAGTCTACAGAATGGCTAATTCGATGCCACTGAGGCACGTCTGGTCTGTGAAACCAGCCACCGAATTCGGTGAGATGAAAAGCCACTGCGCATAATGGTATTCATGAGTGCGCAGTCTGAAATCTTTGATCCGCTGGGAACCGTGGCCGTGGGGGAGACCCGCACCCCGGCGTGGATCCGGATGCGCATGGTCCTCGGATATGACGGGGCCGCCTACAACGGGTGGGCTCGCCAGCCCAATGTCACCGGCGTGCAGCAGCTTGTTGAAGAAGCGCTTGAGACGCTGATTCGCCGGCGTGTTCGCGTGGTGGTGGCCGGCCGTACCGACGCAGGGGTGCATGCCCGGCGCCAGGTGGTCCACCTGGACCTGACACAGGAAGAATTCGACGGCCTGCCGCGCCGCTCTCCCTTGGCCCCTGGACCTGCGCTGGTGCGCCGCATCAATGGCATTCTGGGTCGCCAGGATGGTGCCGTGTGGGTGCATGAGGCCGAAGTTGCCCCGGAAGGCTTCGACGCCCGGTTCTCCGCGCTGGCCCGCCGCTATTCCTACCGGATTGCCGATGGTATCGAGCGCTGGGATCCGCTGACCCGCCACCTGACGACCTGGCATCGCGAACCGTTGGATGTCGAAGCGATGAACCGCGAGGCGCAGACCGTGCTGGGACGCCACGACTTCCTGACCTACTGCAAACCCCGCCCCGATGCGACAACCATCCGCACGCTGCAGGAATTCAGTTTCACCCGTACCGAGGACGGAGTCATCCTCGCCCACCTTAAGGCAGACGCCTTCTGCCACAACATGGTCAGGGCCCTGATCGGCGCTGCCATGATGGTAGGCGATGGGCGGGAGCAACCGGGCTTCTTGGCAAGCCGTCTCGAAGAGATGGTCCGCGATTCAAAAACCAAGCTGGCCCACCCCCGGGCGCTGGTGCTTGAAGAGGTCTACTACCCGAACGCCGACCAGTTGGCTGCGCGGGCGCTGCAGACCCGTGCCAAACGCGAAGACCACGACGTGGATACTCCGGGCGCAGCAGTGAGCCAAAGCCCCGAAAGCCGCGTCGATTAAGGGTGTTCTTACTCACCCGCACTGAACATTTTTGGCCGGAAAGGCTTTAATCAGATAAACTCTTATGAGTTGTGTATGTCCACGTTCGACACTACACGCCCAAGCGTGACGGCTTAGTTGCATAGTCGCTGGTCTGCTGGGCGCGCGAACATCTCTGGACGGCCGGTCTATATCAGTCCTCACCTGACGTACTGGTCCAAACACAAGAACAACACGACAGTGCTCGTCACCGGGGGATCTCACCGCCTTCGGCCAAGCGACTGTTTGACCAGAAACGAATCAACGTAAGGCAATTACTGTGCGTACGTACACCCCAAAGCCGGCTGATCAGACTCGTCAGTGGTACGTCATCGACGCCACCGATGTAGTGCTCGGCCGCCTCGCCGTTCAGACCGCAACCCTGCTGCGCGGCAAGCATAAGCCAACCTATGCTCCACACATGGACATGGGCGATCACGTCATCATCATCAACGCCGAAAAGGTTGCTCTGACCGGCAAGAAGCTGCAGAACAAGCGCGCTTACCGCCACTCGGGCTTCCCGGGCGGCCTGAAGAGCATGAACTACGCCGACCTGCTGGAAAAGAACCCAGTGCTGGCTGTTGAGAAGGCCGTTCGCGGCATGATCCCTAAGAACAAGCTGTCTGCTGTTCAGATGTCCAAGCTGAAGGTTTACCGCGGCGCCGAGCACCCACACGCTGCTCAGGCTCCAAAGGCACTGGAAATCACCCAGGTCGCTCAGTAGTCCTGGCCCCGACAACAAACACTTAATAGGAGATTATCGTGGCTCAGAACGCTGAAGAAACCACTGAATTCGAAGGCGAGACCCCTTCGTCTTACACCACCGAGACCGCTGCCTCGACCGTTGTGGCCGAGACCGAGCGTGCTCCGCTGACCGTTCCAGGTGGAGCAGTTGGCCGTCGCAAGCAGGCTATCGCCCGCGTCCGCCTGATTCCAGGCTCCGGCAAGTGGACCGTCAACGGTCGCGAACTGGACGACTTCTTCCCGAACAAGCTGCACCAGCAGGATGTCAACGAGCCTTTCAAGGTTCTGGGTCTGGAAGGCGCATACGACGTTATCGCCCGCATCCACGGCGGCGGCATTTCCGGTCAGGCTGGCGCACTGCGCCTGGGCATCGCCCGTGCACTGAACGAGATCGACCGCGACGCTAACCGCCCAACCCTGAAGAAGGCCGGTTACCTGACCCGCGACGCACGTGTCATCGAGCGCAAGAAGGCTGGTCTGAAGAAGGCCCGCAAGGCTTCGCAGTTCTCGAAGCGCTAAACCTTACTTCGAGGTTTATCCAACGGCTCCACAACCCTTCGGGGATTGTGGGGCCGTTGGCCTTTAAGCAACAGGTGAACAGTGCCTCATTGCGCCAATTCTTCGCAATTGGTGTCTGCCAGGGCACCTTGCAAGACCGGTAAATCGAAGCGCAGGGCTTATGATTGATAACGATGGCAAGGTTATTTGGGACCGATGGGGTCCGAGGAAAAGCAAACGAATTGTTAACCCCCGAGCTGGCGATGGAACTCGCGCAGGCGGCTTCGGTGGTTTTGGGTTTGAGCCAGCCTGAGGACGGGCACAAACCAGTCGCTGTGGTAGCGAAGGATCCGCGTATCAGCGGCGACTTCCTCTCTGCCGCAATCGAAGCGGGTCTGGCCGCCTCCGGCGTCGACGTCAAGGACGCAGGCACGCTTCCCACCCCGGCCGCCGCCTTCCTGGTCGGCGACCTGGACGCAGACTTCGGCGTGATGATCTCCGCATCCCACAACGCCGCTCCGGACAACGGCATCAAGTTCCTGGCCCGTGGCGGCAAGAAGCTCGACGACTCCCTGGAAGACGCTATCGAGGCGTGTCTGAAGATGCCCAAGCCGCGTCCTGTCGGCGGCGAAGTCGGACGTGTCTCGCGCTTCGCCGACGCCGAGGACCGCTACATCGTCCATCTGCTGCAGTCCCTGCCTAACCGCCTGGACGGCCTGAAGGTAGTCCTGGACTGCGCCCACGGCGCAGCGTCCGGTTGCTCGCCGGAGGTTTTTAAGGCTGCTGGCGCCCAGGTTATCGTGATCGGCGCAGAGCCGGACGGCATCAACATCAACGACGGCTACGGCTCCACCCACCTGGAGAAGCTGCAGGCCGCCGTGCTGGAAAACAACGCAGACCTGGGCATCGCCCACGACGGCGACGCGGACCGCTGCCTGGCAGTGGACCACGAAGGCACCATTGTCGACGGCGACCAGATCATGGCCATCATGGCCATTGCGCTCAAGGAACGCGGCGAGCTGAAAGACGACACCCTGGTCGCCACAGTGATGAGCAACCTCGGCCTGAAGCTGGCCATGGAGGCCGCAGGCATCACCGTGAAGCAGACCGGCGTGGGCGACCGCTACGTGCTGGAAGGCATGCAGGAAGGCGACTACTCGCTGGGCGGCGAGCAGTCCGGCCACGTGATCTTCAGCAAGTACGCCACCACCGGTGACGGCGTGCTGACCGGCCTGAACATCGCGGCCCGCATCAAGGCCACTGGCAAGTCCCTGAAGGAACTCGCCTCGGTGCTGACCGTGCTGCCGCAGGTGCTCATCAACGTGCGCGGCGTGGACAAGGCCGGAGTGCCGGACTGCGAGCCGCTGCAGCTGGACATCGAAGCCGCCGAAGCCCGACTGGGCTCCACCGGCCGTGTGCTGCTTCGTCCCTCGGGTACCGAGCCGGTAGTCCGCGTAATGGTCGAGGCCGCCACACATGAGCAGGCGCAGGCCGAAGCTGAGGCACTGGCAGCTTCGGTTTCCGAACACCTGTCACTCGGTTAATACTCGGCTGATTTGGCCAAGCCCCAAGTAAATCTGCAGTAAATTCTCACGTCCCCGTAGCGTGTGCCCCAAGGGCACACGCTACGGGGATGTGGCATGCTGAAAAGAGAATTCAATGCCAGGCCCCGCCTGGCTTTGAGCCATGGACGAAAGAAGGGGAGTCGTGACTCTACGCATCAGCGTTATCGGTACCGGTTATCTGGGAGCCACCCACGCGGCCTGCATGGCTGAACTTGGATATGAAGTCATCGGCCTCGACGTCGACGCGTCCAAGCTCACGGCCCTGGCCGCCGGGATCCTCCCCTTCCATGAACCGGGCCTTCCGGAGCTGCTGCGCAAGCATGTGGCCAGCGGCCGGCTGCGCTTTACCGATTCCTACGCTGAGGCCGCGGCCGCTGCGGACATCCACTTCATCACCGTGGGAACACCGCAGCGCGCCGATTCCCAGTCAGCGGACATGAGCTACGTTGACGGGGCGGTGGACAGCCTGCTGGAGCACATCACCGGTCAGGCGCTGATCGTCGGCAAATCCACGGTCCCCGTCGGCACGGCACGCCGCCTGACGGAGCGCATCGCGGCCAACGCATTGCCCGGCAGCGAGATCACCCTGGCATGGAACCCCGAGTTTCTCCGCGAGGGCTTCGCAGTCAAGGACACCTTGACTCCCGACCGTCTGGTCTACGGCCTGAGCGACACGGAACCTCACGGATTCGGACTGCGCAAGATCCGCGAGGTCTATGCCCCGATCCTGGAGCTGGGCACCCCCGAGATCGTGACGGACCTCGAGACCGCCGAACTGGTCAAGGTCGCCGCCAACGCATTTCTCGCCACCAAGATCTCCTTCATCAACGCCTTCGCGGAAGTGACCGAAACCGTGGGCGGGGACATCAAGACCCTGGCCGATGCCATCGGCCACGACAGCCGCATCGGGCGCCGGTTCCTGAATGCCGGCGTGGGCTTCGGTGGCGGCTGCCTGCCCAAGGATATCCGCGCGCTGCAGGCGCGCGTCTCCGAGCTCGGCCTGAGCCACACCATGGGCTTCCTCGCCGAAGTGGACCAGATCAACCTGCGCCGCCGCGACCGCGTGGTGTCTCTGGCATCCAGCATGCTGGGCAACGAGCTGGCGGGTAAGCACATCTGCGTGCTGGGCGTGACCTTCAAGCCGGACAGCGACGACGTGCGCGATTCACCGGCCTTGGACATCGCCGTGCGCCTGTACAACGCCGGCGCCGACGTCTCGGTCTACGACCCGCAGGGCAACAAGAACGCCGCCGGACGCTTTCCGCGCCTGCACTACGTGGACTCCTGGCAGGAAGCCGCCAAGGACACCGATATCGTGCTGCTGCTCACCGAATGGCAGGAGTTCCGGGATCTGGATCCAACGGAACTGGGAGAGGTGGTGTCCACCCGAGCGCTGATCGATGGACGTAATGTGCTGGACCGCCAGGCCTGGCGCGCAGCGGGCTGGACCATCACCGGTCCGGGGGAGTATTTCCAGGTGGTGAACTTGGCGCCCGGTACCGCGCAACTACCGCTCCAGGTCTCCCACCCGGCGTAGCCTTTCCGAATTCGGCCGTCCCATAGGGGCGGCCGTTTTCGTGTCCGGATTGCCAGATAGATTGCCCGATTTCTGGGCACGTCCGGCAGCTGGGGCAGACCGACCCTTCGGTGAGCGTGGAAAGGCGGCGCAACTGCCGGACTGGACATGGACGCCAAGACCCAGCTACGTCCAGGAGGCCTGGGAACGCCAGGACGGCTCTTCAGAAAACTATTCGAGGACTCGCGAGATCTCCGGGAAAACCCTGGATCGGCTTCGCGGGCACGGGGTGAATCTCGGTGCCAGCTGTGAAATTCACTCAACCCACGGTGCGGTTCGCTTCCAAAGGGTTACGGTGCGGTTGATAACCATCACTCGTCGCTAGCCCCCTGGAAGGCCTCAATGTACGAACGTTTCGAAACGCGGCCCTCGATGGATCCATTGCGGATCGCGGTGCTTGCCCACCTGCACCATCCGATAAGGCCTCCGTTCGCGGGCGGGATGGAAGCGCATACTTCCCATGTGGTGGCCGACCTGTGCGCTCGGGGCCACGAGGTGACGCTATTCGCCAAGGCAGGCAGTGCGCACTTCGGACGCAATTCACGCGGCCGCGTGCAGGCGGTGCTTCCGGCGGATTACCAGGTGCGGGGCTATCCGGACGAGGACCATCGGGACGAACAGCACCGGCGGCTCGACGGGGCCATGTCCTCGGCGATTTCAGCTGTCCGTGCTGGAGCCTTTGATGTGGTGATCAATAATTCCCTGAGCCCCATTCCCCATGAGCAGCTAGACGGGATCCCCACGTTGCATCTGCTCCATACTCCTCCCTTGCCGCGCATCACTGCGGTATTGGCCACCCGCCCCGAGCGGCCCCACGGCCATCGCTATGCCACTGTGTCGCACAGTAACGCACGCGCCTGGAGAGCATGGATCCCTGATCTGGCCGTAATCCCGAACGGCATTGACCTGCGCAGATGGGAGCCGGGCAGGAAGGACCGCATAGTCCCCGGCACCGCGGCATGGACTGGTCGCATCACGCCTGAGAAAGGTACCCATCTGGCCATCGCTGCTGCCCGGGCCAATGGCCTGCGGCTGCGCCTTGCCGGACCCATCCAGGACCCCGAGTACTACGAATCGCTCATCCGCCCGTCCTTGGATGACAAGGTCCGCTACATGGGACACCTCGGCCAGGACCAACTGAGGGAGGTCATCGCCTCCGCTCAGGTCTTCATCTCGTCGCCGCTGTGGGAGGAGCCCTTCGGCCTGACAACACTGGAGGCCATGGCCTGCGGCACCCCGGTAGCGGCGACTCCGAACGGTGCGATGGCCGAGCTGATCGGAGCGTCCGGTGGGGTCGTGGCGTGCACGGCGGACGAGGCAGGACTCGCGAACGCTATCCGCCAGGCAGTGGGCTTGCGCCGCACCGACGTGCTGCAGCGTGCCGCCCAGTTCTCCCGGGACCAGATGATCCGTTCCTACGAGGAAGCCCTCTACGACCTCCACGCGGCCCAGAGCCTGGGACGGGTGCAATGAACCGCAAACCAAGAATTTCCTACTATGCGCACCACATGGGATCCGGACATTTGCGCCATGCCCAGCGGTTGGCCGCCACCGGGCTCGCGGAGCTGCAAGTGGCCAGCACCGGGACTGCATCCCGAAAACTCTTCGCGGACAACGTGCAGTACGTGCCGCTGGAAGCGGACGAGGGATCAAGCCAGCTGCACTTTGCCCCAACCAGCGGCCATTTGCACTATGCCCCGACCGGAAAGCCAATCGTGGAACGCTTCGCCGCGCTGAACGCGGGATGGAAAGCCTTTGGACCCGATCTGGTGATGGTGGACGTATCGGTCGAAGTGGCGCTCTTCGCCCGGCTGAGCGGGTATCGCGTGGCGCTGCGCAGGATGCCCGGGGTCCGTACGGACCGCCCGCATTGCATGGCCTACGATCTCGCAGATGCCCTCTTTGCGTATTATCCGCAGCACCTCGAGGAGCCCTTGCACCGTGATTCCTACGCGCAGAAGAGCTTCTATCTGGGTACTCCTGCGCCGCATGCTGCTCGACCCGTCGCAACCCGGGCTTCGGTCCGAGCTCCCGCCCAAGACTGCGAGGGCACACGGCGTGTAGTCGTCCAGACCTCGCTGGCCGCCTCGGTGGACTCCTCAAGGCTCGTGAAGGCCGCGGTCCGCAGCCCGAGCTGGAGTTGGGAGGTCATCGGATCCGTCCACGGGGCAACTGACAGATTGCCGGAGAACCTGCGGCTGCACGGCACGGTCGAGCATCCGGAGCAATGGCTGGATGCCGCAGACGTGGTCATTTCCTCCTCGGGCCACAATGCCGTCGCCGCGGCGGCCGCCAGCAAGCGGCCCACCATGCTGATCCCCGAAGAACGGCCTCATGCGGAGCAGGCAGTTTTTGCCCGCATGCTGCATGAAGCCGGGGGATGCGCCATGCTGGAGTCCTGGGACGAACCGGTAGACTGGGAGGGGACACTGGCCAAGGTCGCAGGCAGGGACGGATCAGCCCTGGCTCGGACGCTGCTTGTCAGCCAGGACGAGTTCACCGCAGGGTTGCGGCGCATGTTCTCCAGTCTGTGCGAGTCATGACCTGGCTAGTAGGCATCCATGCTGTGCGCGGCGCGGATCTCTTCAGCACTCGGGTGGCGCAGAATCGTCAGGTCTTCGCCTTGGGGATCCCAAGCGACCAGGCCGCGCTCTTCGAAAGCCCGGAGCCAACCGGACATCGGCCAGCCATGCCAGGTAGCTCGGAAAGTGCGTGCATTCTGGATGATGTCGGCGAAATGGTTCAGCGGGGGCTTGACCACCCCATGATGCTGGTGGAATACGGTACCCGGCGTGAATACCACCGGCAAGCCCAAAGCACTGGCTTTGAAGCCGAAATCCGTGTCCTCCGCACCGTAGCCGGCATAACCGGTCGAGAAACCGTCCAGGCGAATGAAGTCCTCGGCGCGGATCCCGAATCCCAGCGACCAGAACATTTCATGGCGCTCGCAGGGCGTATCCATGGGCAGTTCGGCCCGCAAATGGTGCGGTGTGGAACGCCGGGTCAGCTCCTCGGCGTCCGGGGTAGGCCCGGGGCCCAGGGGCTGGGCGAGGTATCGCGGCTCGGCCATGGCGAGCACTGGTTGCCGGCGGAGCCAGTCAAGCAGGATTCCGAAGGTGCCAGGGGCAGGAATGCAGTCCACGTCCAGAAACACAAGGTACCGGCTTTGCGCGTGCTTGGCGGCATGGTTCCGGGCTCGCGCCAACGGCAGTCCCTGTTCCCCAGGATACGAGGCCACGTGCACGGAGGTCACCGGCACTGCGGATTCAACGGGTGCCGGGTCGGGCTCGTCCATGTAGGCGACGATGATTTCCGCCGGCTGAAGGGCGCTGCGATTCACCCCGTCAAGCAGGCGTTGCAGGTGCCCGTGCCGTTGGTGGGCAATTACCAGAACCGAGAAATCCAGAGCCATCTTCCAACCTTTCCACGCTGGCGGGGCAGCGCGCTCACGTGATGCTTCCGCCTTCCAACGTAGCCTTCCCACCACGATCCCCGCAGGAGAAACCGTGAGTTCACAGAAGATCCCCACGCCGATCCGCGTAGCCTCCGTGCCCTACAGCCAGGTCTACATCCGCCATCTCCAGCTGCCCGACGCGGAGGGGACTGGCTTGGTGCGGCGCTTGCAGGATCCGGAACCCGCGGGGGGACCGCGAAGCCAGCAATCCGCCTGGTGGCCGCCGCGCATGCTCGAACCAGACTGGATCCGGAAGAACAGCGGCAGCTTCGATCTGATGCACGTGCATTTCGGTTTCGATGCCCTGGATCCGCAAACGCTCCGGCAGACGGTAGCCGAACTTCGCGCCGCCGGCAAGCCTCTGGTGTACACCGTGCATGACCTGATCAACCCCCACCAGCCGGATCCCAATGCGCATGAGGCGCTGCTGGAGGTGCTGATCCCGGCGGCCGATGCGCTGATCACCTTGACCCAAGGCGCGGCGGACGAGATCTCGCAACGCTGGGGGCGCAGCTGCTACGTCTTGCCGCATCCGCACGTGATCGACTTCTCGACCATGGACCGGCTTCGGGAGCAGCGGGCGCAGTCACGCGGCGATAGCCAGCGGGGCCGCAGGATCGGGGTGCACCTAAAGGAGATGCGTCGCAACTTGTCGGAGCAGGTGATCGAGCCGTTGGCGCAGATCGTGGAGGACCTGCCCGGCTGCAAGCTGCAGGTCAACATCCACCGGCAAGTGGTGGACCCGCAGAACAAGGAATACCTCCCAGCGCTCGCCGAGTTCCTCGCGGCAGGTCATGACGCTGGGCGCTGGGATCTCGTGGCGCACGAGTACTTTAGCGAAACTGAATTGTTCGACTATTTCGGCAGTCTCGACGTGAATGTCCTGCCGTACCGCTACGGCACGCACTCCGGATGGCTTGAAGCCGCACTGGACGCGGGCACGGCAGTCATCGCCCCGGACTGCGGCTACTACTCGGATCAGGACGCCTCCGTGGCCAGCTACCGCTGGGACGGCGAGCAGGCAGACGCGGACTCATTGCGCCACGCGCTCCAACGCCAGCTTTCCCTGCCGTACGTCCCGGGGATGGACGCACAAGGACGCCGTGAGCAACGCGAGGCCCTGGCCGAAGCCCACCTGCGGCTCTACCGATCCCTGATGGGTTCCCGCGGGGTCGGTCAGCCTACGGAACCGGAGGCACGCCAAGGGCAAACCGCGTCCGGACGGTAGCAGGACATCGGGAAGCTAGAACCCGAAACGCTTCATGACTCCGGGCAGCAGCTCGATGAGGCGCGACGCGTTGACGGTTCCACAGGCAGCCGCGGCCCGGCCGGCCTCTCCGTGGATGACGGCAGCGCACGCGGCCAGTTCCATCATGCGGCGGTTGGAGACGGTCTGCACGCCGTTCACGCCGGTCAGCGAGCTGTCCGAGAGCAAGTAGCCCAGGATGCCGGTCAGCACGTCGCCGCTGCCAGCTGTGGCGAGCTGCGGGGCGGTATGGCTGACCACCAAGCTGCTGCCGTCCGGAGCCACGATGTAGTTGGTCGGCCCCTTGAGCAGGACAACTGCGTTGTAGGCCAGCGCCGCCCAGCGAGTCCAGCGGATTGGAG
The DNA here is from genome assembly GCF_046940185.1 of Arthrobacter sp. 'calajunan'. Lineage (NCBI taxonomy): Bacteria > Bacillati > Actinomycetota > Actinomycetes > Micrococcales > Micrococcaceae > Arthrobacter > Arthrobacter sp. 'calajunan'. The sequence continues at coordinate 172,951 of NZ_JBKZDY010000005.1, read as the reverse complement.
CCGCCGCGATCTCCTCGATGGTGACGGTCACGCCGGCACGGCGCAGCAGCATCCACAGTTCCTTGGCGTGCGGAGTCAGCACACGTGGCTGTTCGCTGGGGCCAGCGGGCACGAGCTCCAGACCCGAAGCGTCGATGACGGCTGGCTGGCGGCTGGCGAAGACCTCGGCGATCGCGCCGGTCGGGGGAGTGCGGCTGTCCAGGCCGGGCCCGATGGCCCAAGCCGAGATCTTGGCACCGCGCCCGTGCACGTACCGGCGGGCCGAGGAGAGCGCTTCCCGGATCTGGTCATCGTCCAGCGGAACGGTTTCGGGAACTGCCACGGCCAGCAGGGCCGCGACGTCTTCGGGCACATGGGTGCGCAGCAGACCGATGCCGCAATTAACCGCTGCCCGGGCGGTCAGCTGCGCGGCTCCCGGATACAGCGACGAGCCTGCGATCAGGCCGAGCACGCCCCGCTGGTACTTGTGGCGCCCGGCATCACGCCAAGAGCGGTGGGCGTCAAGCAGCTCCAAGGCCGCTTGCTTGTCGACGAGGTTCGTCTGGGGTGCTTGGCCGGTGAAATCGAAATCCAGCGGAACCACGGTAATGTCCCCTGTGGCCAGCGGCCCGTCGCCGGTCAGCAGGCCCGACTTCATCGCGCCGAAAGTGACGGTCCGTTCGGCCAGCAGCACCTTGTCATCCGCGACGCCGGTTTCAGGGTCCAGGCCGGAAGGCAGATCGCAGGCCAGCACACGTGAATTCCGTGGAATCAGAGGCAGTTCCGCCCCGGAACGGTAGCCAAGTCCGTACAGCGCGTCGATGATCAGGGTTGCCTTGCTGAGGGTCTCGGTGCCCTTGGAAAGCGGCTGGATCCGTCCGCCAGCCGATTCGTAGACGGACAATGCTTCGGAATGCACCGACGAGGCGCACTGCAGCGCGGCAGTTGCATAACCTTGGTCTTCCAGCTGGGACAGGGCATAGAGTCCGTCTCCGCCGTTGTTGCCCGGGCCAATCAGGCCGACCACCAGGGTGCCAGGAGCGACCGGCTGCTCGCCGAGCATGTCCACGGCTTCGGCCGCCAGCGCGCTCGCTGCCTGTTTCATCAAGGCGGTGTCAGACCGACGTGAAATCTCCTGCGCTTCTACCGAACGAACCTGGGCAAGACTGTAGACGGGGATCATAAGTCAAACAATACTCATCCTTTACCTGCAACGCTGGTTTTATTCGCCTTCGTGTCGTAAAGCGGGTTATGCGCGTTCGGCGACAACCATGGCAATGGCCATGTCTCCGTCGTGGGACATGGTCAGATGCCATGAGGTGATGCCCCGTTGCCTGCTGGCTTCCGCCACGGTGCCGGTGACGTGGATCTGCGGATCGCCGGCTTCGTCCTTAAGGATGCTGCAGTCCTGCCAGTTCATTCCCGCTGGAGCCCCGAGGGCCTTGGCGACGGCTTCTTTGGCTGCGAAGCGTGCGGCCAGGGAGCGCAGCGGGAGCCCTCGCTCAACCTCGGTGAACAGCCGGTCGTGCAGTCGTGGTGTCTTTTCCAGCTGCCGCCCGAAGCGCGGCACGTCGACAATGTCTACGCCAATTCCAGCAATCATGCCTTCCAGTTTATCCAGTCCGTCGGCGAGGCAATAAAACTGCGGGCGCCCTCCCATCATGAGGACACCCGCAGTTAATGGCATGGAAACCGGTGGATTACTCCACGGTCACCGACTTGGCCAGGTTGCGTGGCTGGTCGACGTCGAAGCCCTTGGCGGTAGCCAGCTCGCAGGCGAAGATCTGCAGCGGCACGGTGGCCAGCAGCGGCATCAGCAGGGTCGGGGTCTCCGGAACATAGAACACGAACTCGGAGAAGTCCTTGACCGCGTCGTCGCCGTCTTCCGCGATGACCAGGGTCTTGGCGCCTCGGGCGCGGACTTCCTGGATGTTGGAAACAACCTTGGAGTGCAGCGAGTCGCGGCCGCGTGGGGACGGAACCACCACGAAGACCGGCTGGCCGTCGTCGATCAGGGCGATCGGGCCGTGCTTCAGCTCGCCGGCGGCGAAGCCCTCGGCGTGGATGTACGCGATCTCCTTGAGCTTTAGCGCGCCTTCCATGGCGACCGGGTAGCCGACGTGGCGGCCCAAGAACAGCACGGAGGACGCATCGGCCATGGAGCGGGCCAGTTCCTTGATCTCGCCGCTGCGGTCCAGGATGTCCTGGATCTTGGCCGGGATCTTGCCCAGGTCTGCCAGGATGTCCTTGATCTGGCCGGAGAACAGGTTGCCGCGCAGCTGTGCCAGGTACAGGCCCAGCAGGTAGGTGGCGGTGATCTGAGCCAGGAACGCCTTGGTGGAAGCCACCGCGATCTCGGGACCTGCGTGGGTGTACAGCACCGCATCGGATTCACGCGGGATGGTGGATCCGTTGGTGTTGCAGATGGACATGGTCTTGGCGCCCTGCTCCTTGGCGTAGCGCACCGCCATCAGGGTGTCCATGGTTTCGCCCGACTGGGAGATCGAAACGATCAGGGTCTTCTTGTCCACGATTGGCTCGCGGTAGCGGAACTCGTGGGAGAGCTCCACCTCCACCGGGATACGGCACCAGGACTCGATGGCGTACTTGGCGACCTGGCCGGCGTAGGCGCTGGTACCGCAGGCAAGCACCACGATCTTGTTGATCTTGGTCAGGTCTTCGGCGTCGATGCGCAGCTCGTCCAGGGTCAGGCGGCCCTCGGCGTCGGAGCGGCCCAGCAGGGTGTCTGCCACGGCGGCAGGCTGGTCGAAGATTTCCTTCTCCATGAAGGATGGGAAGCCGCCCTTCTCTGCGCTGGCTGCGTCCCAGTCGACGGTGAATTCCTTGCCTTCGGCAGGATTGCCGTCGAAGTCGGTGATGGAGTGGCTCTCCGGGGTGATGGTCACGATCTGGTCCTGGCCCAGTTCCACCGCACGACGGGTGAAGTCGATGAAGCCGGAAACGTCGGATCCCAGGAAGTTCTCGCCGTCGCCCAGGCCCAGCACCAGCGGGGAGTTGCGGCGTGCCGCCACGACAACACCCGGGTGGTCCTGGTGGACTGCCAGCAGGGTGAAGGCGCCTTCGAGGCGCTGTACTGCAAGCTGCATGGCCTTGGTCAAATCTCCGTCGGCACCGTTGGAGTACATCTTGCCCAGCAGGGCTGCTGCAACTTCGGTATCGGTCTCGGAAAGGAACTCGACGCCGTCGGCGAGGAGCTCGGCCTTGATGCCGGCGAAGTTCTCAATGATGCCGTTGTGGATCATTGCCAGCTTGCCGCCGTCGGCGAGGTGTGGGTGGGCGTTTCCGTCGCTTGGACCGCCGTGGGTGGCCCAACGGGTGTGGCCGATGCCGGTCACAGACTCCGGTAGTGGTGCCTGAGCAATTTCGTTCTCCAGGTTGACCAGCTTGCCGGCTTTCTTCCTGGAATGAATAGCGCCGTCAGCCACGACTGCCACACCGGCCGAGTCGTAACCTCGGTATTCCAATCGGCGCAAGCCTTCAATCAGAACGTCAAGGGCGCCGTGGTCGGCGTTCGCGCTTGAGGTTCCTGCATATCCTACAATTCCGCACATGGAAAAAAGACTACCGGCTCACGGCCAAACGATGGAACTAATCGTGGCAGAGCACTCAAAAAACACTGTGCGATAGGTCACCTGCGCGCGTTGTTTTGGCCAAGCAAGACTGAGTGTTAAATCGGAGTTATTTGGGTTGTGGCACTACTTGTTGGCAGAATTTGTCCTCGTGGAACCACACGACACACTCGAATCAACAGTTACGCCTTTCGTAGACCTCGAACGCGAAACTTGGGCGCGGCTTTCCAACCAGATGGAACAGCCGCTGAACCAGGACGACATCGAGCGCCTGCGCGGCCTGGGCGACACCCTGGACCTGCAGGAAGTGCGTGACGTATACCTTCCACTCAGTCGCCTGCTTTCCTTATATGTAGAAGGGGCTGGTGCAACCCATCGGGCCACCACGACCTTCTTGGGGGAACAAACCCGCCAGACCCCGTTCGTGATCGGAGTGGCCGGTTCCGTGGCGGTAGGAAAGTCGACCACCGCGCGCGTGCTGCGCGAGATGCTGCGCCGCTGGCCCGAGACCCCTGACGTCCAGTTGATCACCACCGACGGTTTCCTGTATTCCAATGCGGAGCTTGAGCGCCGCGGCATCATGCAGCGCAAGGGCTTCCCGGAATCCTACGACCGCCGCGCACTGCTGCGTTTCGTCTCCGCGGTGAAGTCCGGGGTCCCGGAAGTCAGCGCACCGGTGTACTCGCATCTGACCTATGACATCATTCCCGGCCAGCGCCAGTACGTGCGCTCGCCGCAGGTGTTGATTGTGGAAGGCCTGAACGTGCTCCAGCCGGCACGGACCCGTTCCGATGGAACTGTGGGTTTGGCGCTGAGCGACTTCTTCGACTTTAGTGTCTACGTGGATGCCAAGACCCAGTACATCGAGGAATGGTACATCCGCCGCTTCATGAAGCTGCGCTCGGGCGCCTTCTCGGATCCGGCATCCTACTTCCACCGGTACGCGAAACTGACCGATGAAGAAGCGCGCGCCACCGCCCATGACATCTGGTCCCGGATCAATGCTCCGAACCTCAAGGAAAACGTGCTGCCCACCCGGGGCCGAGCCCAGCTGGTGCTGCGCAAGGCGGCCGACCATTCGGTACGCCGAATGCTGTTGCGAAAGATCTAATGAACCCTAAACAGTACGTGTGATTTTGTCGAACAGGTCGAATTCGGGTGTCCGAAATCCTGTTGTACTGGGAAATTGCTGTGTAAGCTCGAACCATGCTTAAGGGTTTCCGCGATTTTATTATGAAAGGCAACGTTGTCGATCTGGCCGTTGCCGTGGTGATCGGTGCCGCATTCGGCGCCGTAGTGACCGCGCTGGTCGACAACGTGCTGATGCCGTTGATCGCAGCTCTGGTCGGCTCCCCGAACTTCGACGCCTTCCTGCTCTTCACCATTAATGGTGTCGAAATCAAGCTCGGTGTATTCATTACCGCCTTGGTCAACTTCCTGCTGATCGCCGCCGCAGTCTACTTCGCGCTGGTCATGCCAATGAACAAGGCCACCGAGATGCTCAACCGCCGCCGCGGCATCACCGAGGAAGAGGAAGAAGCCGAGCCGGATCCGCAGCTGGCCCTGCTGGAACAGATCCGCGACGAGATCAAGTCTCTGCGCTAACAACCCCAGCTTTATCATCATCACTCGCTTTCAGGGGCGGGCCGCCAGACCTCCGGGTCGGCCGGCCCGCCCCACGAATTTAACGCCACAGGTTGCTGTGGCGGAGCGCGCAGGGGAGGTGACGGCATGAGAGGCCGAAAAGTGGGAAGATGGAAGGGTGAACTCTGAAGCACTTGAGCAAAGCAACAATTCTGCCGGACTGGCGACACCTGCTTTCTCCCCGTGGGAACGCCGGGCAGTCATTGACCTCTCCGCAATCCGCAACAACGTCAAGCAGGTAGTCGACCTCGTCGCCCCGGCCGCGGTCATGGCCGTAGTCAAGGCGGACGGTTATGGGCATGGCGCACTGCAGGTCGCTACCGCGGCGCTGGAAGCCGGCGCCAGCTGGGTTGGCTGCGCTCACGTCACCGAAGCTTTAGCACTGCGGAAAGCCGGGATTGAAGCACCGATGCTCGCTTGGCTCCACACCCACGACACACCCTTCGACGACGCCATCGCGGCCGGCATCGACCTCGGAGTCTCAGGCTGGGATCTGGACGCCATCGCCGCGGCCGCCCAACGACTTCAGGCCCCCGCACGCATTCACCTGAAGGTGGACACCGGGCTCGGCCGCAACGGCTCCACCATGGCAGACCTCCCGGGCCTGCTGCAGCGTGCCAGCGAATACCAGGAAGCCGGACTGCTGCGCGTGGTCGGCATCTTCTCCCACCTGGCCGTGGCCGATGAACCAGAGCGCCCAGAAACCGACATGCAGCTGGCCGTCTTCGACGAAGCCATCGCGCTGGTGGAAGCCGCGGGCTTCGACCTGGAAGTGCGCCACATCGCCAACACCCCGGGCATCCTCTCCCGCCCGGACTCGCACCACGAGCTGGTGCGACTCGGTCTGGGCCTCTACGGCCTGAGTCCCTTCGAGAATGAAACTCCTGGCTCCTTCGGCCTACGCCCTGCCATGAAGCTGGTGACCCGCGTGGCCAACGTCAAGAAGGTCCCCCTCAACCAAGGCGTCTCCTACGGGCTGAGCTACCACACCACCGCGGAAACCTATCTGGGCCTGATCCCGCTCGGCTACGCCGATGGCCTGCCGCGCATCGCTACCGGAGCGCCGGTGACCATCAACGGCAAGAGCTACCCGGTGCGCGGCCGCATCGCCATGGACCAGTGCGTCATCGACCTGGGCCCGGACGCGGACCCGGCGGACTTCCTGGGCGTCGAGGCAGTGATCTTCGGCGAGGGTGGCCAGAGCGTCAACACCTGGGCCTACGCCGCGAACACCATCAACTATGAGGTGGTCACCCGCATCTCGCCGCGCGTGCCGCGCTACTACATCCAGGGCAGCTGGGGAGAAGCCGGTGAGTGAGACGACCAAGGAATTCACCGTACAGTTGAACAACCTCGACGCCACCGAGGCGCTGGGCACCGCACTGGGCACCCAGTTGCAGGCAGGGGACCTGGTCATCCTCACCGGCGCACTGGGCGCGGGAAAAACCACCCTGACCCAATCGCTGGGGGTGGGCTTGAAAGTCCGCGAGGGAATCATCTCCCCGACCTTCGTGCTTGCCCGCCAGCATCCCTCACTGGTCGAAGGCCCCGGGCTGATCCACGTAGACGCCTACCGGCTCAAGGACCAGAATGACGTGGACACCCTTGACCTGGAATCCACGCTGCCCGAATCGGTCACCGTGGTCGAGTGGGGACTGGGTAAGGTCGAGCACCTGACCGACTCCCGACTGGAACTGCAGCTGGACCGCGAAACGCTCGCCGCAACTGAAGAGCAGACCGTGAATCCGTGGGAAGAAGAAGCGGACCTGGACGAACCACGTCTGTTCACCCTCAAGGCCATCGGCCCGCGCTGGGGCGAACCAGCTTTCGAACATCTGAAGAGCACGCTGCTAAACGCCGTGCACACCGGAGAACTACATGCCTAACTACCTGTCCATCGACACCTCCGCCCACGCCTCGGTCGCACTGATCGATGCCGACACCGGAGCCGTCATCGCCACCCGCACCTCGCCCAAGGGCAACGACCAGACCGAAACCCTGGCCGGCTACGTCCGCGACCTGATGGCCGGCCACGACCAGCAGGGCCCCGAATTGGCAGGCATCATCGTGGGCGTCGGACCGGGCCCGTTCACCGGCCTGCGCGTAGGGCTGGTCGCCGCGCGCACCTTCGGCTTCGTCTGGCAGGTCCCGGTGCACGGTGTCATGTCGCTGCATGCGCTCGCCGAACGGGTGCTGGAACTGGACGAGGTGCCCGACGAGTTTATCGTCGCCTCGGACGCCCGCCGCAAGGAAGTGTACTGGGCCAGGTACAACCGCCAGGGCGCCTTGACGGATGGCCCGCACGTGGCCGCGGCAGCCACCCTGCCCGCACTGCCGGTGTACGGCGTGGGCGCTGGAATCTACGAAGACGCCCTGCGAGAAGCCGGCGCCGCCCCGCAGCCCGAGTCCTTCGAATGGATCGCCGAGTCCGCGTACCTGGCTAAGCATGGGCTTAAGGAACTGGCAGCCGGGAAGGACCTTTCCAACACCGCGCCGCAGTACCTGCGCGAATCCGATGCCCAGGTGCCGGCATTCATGAAGCAGGCCGAGGCCAAGGAAGCCACGGCATGAGCGTGAACTTGCGCTCCATGACCAGCGCCGACATCCCCGCGGTGCACCAGCTGGAAACCCGGCTGTTTCCCGAGGATGCCTGGCCGGTCGCCGCCTTCGAATCCGAGCTGGCTCAGCACGAAACCCGCAACTACTGGGTTTACGAAGACCAAGGCCGGATCATCGGCTACGCGGGATTGTGCACCGTGCTGCCCATCAGCGATGTGCAGACCATCGGCATTGATCCGGCGTACCAGGGACAGGGACTGGGCAGGAAGCTCATGAACCTGTTGATCGACACAGCTCGGGAGTCCAAGGCGCTGGATGTCATGCTGGAAGTCCGCTTCGACAACCCCACCGCCATTGCACTGTATGAATCCCTGGGATTCACCACCATCCACCGGCGAGAGCGCTACTACAAGGGCGGCGTGGACGCACTGATCATGAGACTGCAGCTGGATGCCCTGCAGGAAAAACGTACGCAGAAAAACGAGGAACCCACCGCATGAGCACGAAAGAACCGGTAGTACTGGGAATCGAATCCTCCTGCGATGAAACCGGCGTCGGAATTGTGCGCGGCACCCAGCTGCTGGCCAACGCCGTCTCCAGCTCCATGGACGAACACGTGCGCTTCGGCGGCGTGATCCCGGAGATCGCCGCCCGCGCCCATCTGGAAGCCTTCGTACCTACCCTGCAACAGGCGCTGGACGCCGCGGAGCTGACGCTGGATGACATCGACGCAATCGCCGTCACGAGCGGTCCCGGGCTCGCCGGAGCTCTCATGGTCGGCGTCTCTGCCGCCAAGGCGTTGGCGCTGGCCACGGGCAAGCCGCTGTATGGCATCAACCACTTGGTCGCCCACGTAGGTGTCGGCGTGCTAGAAGGCACCGTATTGCCCCCTACCTTTGGCGCACTGCTGGTATCCGGAGGCCATACCGAGATCCTGAAAGTCACCTCGCTGACCAACGACGTGCACCTGCTGGGCTCGACCATCGACGACGCCGCCGGTGAAGCCTATGACAAGGTCGCCCGATTGCTAGGCCTCGGCTATCCAGGTGGTCCGGCCATCGACAAGGCCGCCAAGGACGGCGACCGCAAGGCATTCCGATTCCCACGCGGCCTCTCGCTGCCGAAGTTCGTCGGCAGCGCCGAGAATCCAGGCAAGCACCGCAACAACTTCTCGTTCTCCGGACTCAAGACCGCGGTAGCACGTTGTGTGGAGCACTTTGAAGCCGCAGGGGAGCCGATCCCGGTCGCTGACATCGCCGCTTCTTTCCAAGAAGCTGTGGTGGACGTGATCACCGCCAAGGCAGTGCGTGCCATGAAGGAAAACAACCTCACTACGGTGCTGCTGGGCGGGGGAGTGGCTGCAAATACGCGACTGCGTGAACTGCTGGCGGCCCGGTGCGCATCCGCTGGCATCGCGTTGGTTGTACCGCCATTTAGCCTATGCACGGACAACGGTGGAATGGTTGCTGGTCTTGGTGCGCAATTAGTTGCTGACGGTGTTGAACCTTCAGGACTGGACTTTGCTACTGATTCATCGCAACCGGTGACGCAGATCGTGCTGTCCCGCTAAGCAGTAACACATCAGGATTGCTAGGGTCCGGCTTTTCAGAAAGCCAGATCCGAACCGTTGAAGGTGCCATGCTCTGAACGAGCATGGCACCTTCATATCTTGAGTATTGCCTCATTGTTTGCCTGCTGAAACTTATTTGTGCGTATATCAGCGCAGCAGTAGTTGGGAGTACAGCTCCCTAGCTGAAGCGGTCAGTTGGCTTGTGTGAGCATTCGGCTAACGTTATTCCTGACGATTTCGCGGAAATCGCCACCCGAAGCAGCGAACACCTCGCGCTGCAGCTGGTACTCTGCACCCCGCTCGATTAATCGGATGATGCCTTGTAGCTCGTCCGCGCAGCCCAGCTGTTCGGATATTGGCGTCAATCTCTTTACCTCGCTACGTAGGTGGTCAGTAACCAGCATTTCATCGCCTTGGGCGTTGAGAATGATGATTGCATCTAGACCGTAGCGTGCTGCGCGCCATTTGTTCTCGACGCGATACCAGTCAGGCATAACGGGGATCTTGTTGCCTGCTTCGAGACTCAGCGACATGTCGTGCACCAGGCATTGGGTCAACGCCGTGATGGCGCTGATGTCTTCCAGCGAGCTCATGCCGTCGCAGATGCGCATTTCTACGGTACCGAGACGTGCCACCGGACGAACGTCCCAGCGGATCTCCGAAATGTCGTCAATGACGCCCGTGTAGAGCATGTCGGCAACGTAAGCTTCATACTCGGACCAGGTATTGAAATGGAACGGGATGCCGGCGGTGGGCAGCTGCTGGAACATCAGCGCTCGCTGCGATGCGTAGCCTGTATCCTCGCCGCCCCAATATGGGCTCGACGCGCTGAGCGCTTGGAAGTGCGGCTGGTAGTTGATCAGGCCATCGGTGATAGGAAGAGCCTTTTCGCGGTCGTTCAAACCTACATGGACGTGCACCCCGTAGATCACCATCTGGCGTCCCCACCACTGGGTGCGGTCGATCAGGTTTGCGTAACGATCCTTATCGGTTACCGGCTGCGAAGTGGGCGCAGCGAAGGGGTGGGATCCAGCGCAGTACAGATCCACACCCATCGGGGTCGTGACTTCGCTGAGGGTACGGACGTTCTCTCGCAGTTCCGCCGCGGCTTCGGCAACGGTGTGGTGAACGCCGGTGACGACCTCCACGGTGTTCATCAGAAGCTCGGGCTTGATGGTCGGGTGCTCTTCCTCGTGGGAGATCCCGGCATCATCCTTGAGCTTGCACAGGACCCTCTCGGCGACAGAGCATAGATCGGCAGTTTCATGGTCAACGAGTGCAATTTCCCATTCGACACCGATGGTGGACTGGGCTGAGTCTGCAAATTTGATCTTCTGCACGGGACTCCTTCATTGCAAGGTCGATCCAGACGGGGCCTGAACCGGCATGTATATAAACCGGTGTACCCCACAGCCATTGGAGGATAACCGTAACCATTGTATTTGGTGCGTGGGGTTTGTCAGTCCATTGCACCAATGTCTGCAGGTTACGCGTAACAAACACGTGCTCAGTGGGGCTGAACCTCGAACGCTACGCGCTTGTCGCCAATACGTGCCAGCATCAGCGTCGCTTTGTTCTTGGCGTTCTTGGGCGATCCGGCAAGCAGAATCCGTCGCAGCTCTTCAGGAGTCACGTCCACCCCGCGTTTTTTGATATCCAGGGTGCCGATGCCATTGGTCTTGACCCAGCTGCGCAGCTTCTTCACGTTGTAGTCGTGGACTGCCACGACCTTGTAACCGCGCGCGTATGGAGTGGAGATCTGCTGCGCATGGGTGAAGTAGGCGATGTGCTCGTCTAGCAGGTGCCCGCCGGTGGACTCCAGCAACGTGGAGATCAGGTGCGAGCGAATCACTGCGCCATCGGGTTCATAGACGTGCTCCTGGAGCTCACCCACTGGTGCTGGAACGTCAGCCTGCGCTGTTACCGGACTGGTCAGTTCGTGCGCGCCGTCTTTGTCGATCACCAGTGCGGCTCGGGCAATGCCTTCGCGTCTGAGCCGGCCGAACCACAGGCACGCTTCGATGACGGAGCCGTGGTCGGAGATCCAAACTGCTTCGGCGGTATCCGGAATGGCGTCATGAGGCAGGCCCGGGCCGAGCTTGACCCCGACGTCCTTGCCTTCGTCGACGAGCTTCTCGACAAAGGACAGGGGAGGGGAGAAAGCTTCGGGGTCGAAGAGTCGACGAGTGTTCCCTGCCTGATCGGTGCGGCGGGCCGGGTCCAGCCAGACGCCGTCGATTCCGGTGAGGTCGGTTTCCTCGGCGCTGCCGTGGACAACCTTGGCGTTCTCGAATGGCATCAGGTTAAGCGTGGTGGCAGCCGCGGTCGTTTCATCTTTTTCCACCGCGGTGACTTGCAGGCCTGCGCTTGCCAAGGCAATTGAATCGGTGCCGATTCCGCAACCGAGGTCGGCTACGTGGGTGCAGCCTGCCGAAGTGAAGCGGCGCGCGTGAAGTCCAGCGATGGTCAGCCGTGTAGCCTGTTCCAGTCCAGCCGGAGTGAAGACCAAGGAATCGGCGAAGGGGCCGAATTTCACTCGCGCCCGGTAGCGAAGTTCCGCCTGGGCAATCACCGCCCGGATCACCTGCGCGTCATGCCCGTCCTTGCGCAGTTTCTCATTCAGCGTCCAGGCCGCGTCTTTGGTGGCCACCATGGACGGGTCGATAGTCGAGAGAAGACTCCAGCCGTCAGCTGACAGGAGTGCGGCAAATTGTTCGTTCAGTGTTGAGTCATTTGAAGCCTGCGCCATGCTTTAAGAGTATCTGGGATTTGTTGTCTTCATGGTTGCGTGCTTGGGCCAGGCAGTGCGAGTTGCTGGGCGTAGCGGGGACGATTTGCCCGTTAGGGAGCAGGGACTACTCGCCTGACATCGTGCACATGCTGTCATCCGGCACGGCTTCACCTGCCGGAAATACCTGCGCTCGGAGCCCTGCTGTGACCGTCTCGCTCCCCGTCCGCCCAAGATCGTCGTACTCCAGCTCCACTGATTCAACTACCCCTGATTTGAGGGGGCTCACGAGCGCCACAACGAGCTGAACTGTTGCATGTTCGCCAGCTGCCGCTTCATGATTGGTCGAAATCTGCGCATCGGGATCTGAAGGCAGCGAGACGCCGCGGAATCCTTCCTCGCCGTCCGGAATGACGCCGAAACTCTCTATTTGGACGTTGTCGGATTTCTTGGGAGACACCTCACGTATGAGAACAGGGCGGGAACCGTCCGCATGGATGTGCACCTGAGCGATGGCGATTTGCCCTTGCCCGTCCGAAGGGGTGCAAGCCATCGACGATGCATCGGTTTGGGTCGACAAATGGGCTCCCGCGGGTGCGCATGCAGTCAGAATCAGGCATCCTCCCGCCATGAGCCCTGCCAACGTTCGCCGGTGAATCGACATTCCGCGTTCCTCCACCTAGACGAATGATCCGCAGGTCAATCACTGGCCATGGCTGTTGCAGTGAAGTTTACGTGGCCACCGGCCGAGAGCACTGTATTTGTTCCGCTGATTGGGGGAGTGGCGGCGAATTTGCCGAGGATCGCCCACGGTCGGGCGACAGCAGGTTTTCGTACAAAGCCATTCCTGCGAAGCCCGGGCGGATCGACATCTGAACGCATGAACTAAGGGCTTGGTCCCGATCGAGGCTTTCCGCATATCGAATTCACGTCACATTTACGTCATATTCAGCCCTGCAGATATTTTTCTGGATCTCCCTAAACTGGGGTATCAAGCGGGTGTCAGGCTCCCGGACGTTGCGCAGAAGGGACAATCAGCCGAGAAAGTACCCAAGTCTAGAATAAGTTTTTCTGATTCACTAGCATTGAATGAGTTGCAAAGGCTAATCCTTAACGTCGCTTCAACGGCAATCTTCGGATTGGGCAATGATGTGGTTTACGGTGCGCGAGCTGCGGGAGCCTTCTCGGAGTTTTCATTTTCTGAGGATCAAGGTTGCGAGTTTCGCGGCAGGGAAATTGTCGAGTGATCCACGTCGCACGAGAGGTGCCTCGTGGTGTTGTATGTCACCTGTGATGAAACTAAGGCAGACAACGACACGGCAGCCGACGGCGCAACGAAGCACCGTCCCCGCTCCGGAAACAGCAGGCAACGCAACGGATCACAAGCTCAAGCGACAACTCAGCAGTCGGCATCTGCAGATGATCGCCATTGGCGGCTCCATCGGCACCGGGCTGTTCGTGGCCTCCGGCGGCACCATCGCCCAGGCCGGACCGGGAGGGGCGCTCGTCGCCTATGCCGCCGTGGGACTCATGGTGTACCTGCTCATGCAGTCGCTGGGGGAGATGACCGCAAAGATCCCGGTGGCAGGTTCCTTCCAGACCTATGCCACCCGTTTCGTCTCGCCGTCCTTCGGGTTCGCCATCGGCTGGAACTACTGGTTCAACTGGGCCATCACCGTGGCGGCCGAGTTGGTGGCAGCGGGAATCGTCATGAGTTTCTGGCTGCCTGACGTCCCCGGCTGGGTCTGGGCCGGAGGGTTCCTCTTCGTGCTGACCGCGCTGAACGCCCTTTCCGCCAAGGCCTTCGGTGAAGGCGAGTTCTGGCTCGCGCTGATCAAGGTCGTCACCGTCATCGCATTCCTGGTGGCCGGCGTCCTGATGATCTTCGGCATCCTGGGCGACCATGCCGACCCGCTCGCCAATTGGCGGGAAGGCCAAGACGTCTTCCATGGGGGATGGATTTCCATCATGGCCGTGTTCATGATCGCCGGGTTCTCCTTCCAGGGCACTGAGCTGGTCGGTGTCGCGGCCGGCGAAGCCAAGGATCCCCGCCGTGAAATCCCGAAAGCCATCCGCAGCGTATTCTGGCGCATCATGCTCTTCTATATCGGCGCCATCTTCATCATCGGCTGCCTGATCCCGTTCACCGACCCGAGCCTGCTCTCAAGCGGCGAAGCTGACGTGGCGTCCTCGCCATTCACCATGGTCTTCGAGCGTGCCGGCATCGCCTTCGCGGCAGCCGCGATGAACGCCGTCATCCTCACCGCAATCCTCTCCGCCGGAAACTCCGGACTCTACGCCTCGACCCGCATGCTCTACGCCATGGCCCACGACGGCAAGGCTCCGAAGATCTTCGGCCGCACCAACTCCCGTGGTGTGCCCATGGCCGCATTGTTCGCCACCGCTGGTGTGGGACTCTTCGGATTCCTCACCGCGCTGATCGGACAGGGCGCGGCGTATGCCTGGCTGCTCAACGTCTCGGGCCTGTGCGGCTTCATCGTCTGGGTGGGCATCGCGGTGTCCCACTACCGTTTCCGCCGTGGCTATCTGGCGCAGGGATACGACGTGTCGGACCTGCCCTACCGTGCCCCGTTCTTCCCGTTGGGACCGTTGCTCGCTTTCGTGATGCTCATTGCCGTCATTGCGGGACAGAACTACGAGGCGGTGCTCGCCGGGCGCGGCCTGGAAGTGCTCTCCGCCTACATCGGCCTGCCGCTCTTCCTGGGGCTCTGGTTGATCCACAGGCTCGTGACCAAATCAAGGGTCGTCCCATTGATGAAGATGGATCTGTCCGCTCCGGAAGACATCGAGGAATCGGCCAAGGTGCGCTCTGCGCGAACCGTGGCGGGGAACTAGTGCGTTCGTTAGCACTCGCCTTGACCGAGTGCTAATAATCGTCCTAAAGTCATGTGTGGGTGGCATGCCGTTGGCATGCCACACCGCCTGACTGGATACCACCAACTGGCACCGCGACGACGGTTGGTCCAATGCCAGTAGGGCGCACCCCTACACCATTGGTTCATACACGAAAAGGAGAGACCATGTCTGTCTCCATCAAGCCGCTCGAAGACCGCATTGTCATCAAGCAGGTCGAAGCCGTGACCACCACCGCTTCGGGCCTGGTTATTCCGGACTCCGCCAAGGAAAAGCCGCAGGAAGGCACCGTTGTCGCAGTAGGCCCAGGCCGCATCGACGACAACGGCAACCGCATTCCGCTGGACGTAGCCGAAGGCGACGTAGTCCTGTACTCGAAGTACGGCGGAACCGAGGTCAAGGTCGGCAACGAGGAGTACCTGGTGCTCTCGGCTCGCGACGTTCTGGCAGTCGTCGTAAAGTAACGCCAACCTCGCGGCATCCACTAGCCATCCACCGTCACGGCGCTCGCCGGACGTGGGGGAGAAGCTACGCGGATGCAGCCGAACTTTCAGGAGTCAATGCATGGCTAAGCAGCTAGCATTCAACGAGGAAGCACGCCGTGCCCTCGAAGCGGGCATCGACAAGCTCGCAAACACCGTGAAGGTCACCCTCGGCCCACGCGGCCGCAACGTGGTGCTCGCCAAAACCTGGGGCGCCCCGACCATCACCAACGACGGTGTCACCATTGCCCGTGACATCGATCTGGAAGATCCATACGAGAACCTCGGCGCACAGCTGGCCAAGGAAGTCGCCACCAAGACCAACGACGTTGCAGGCGATGGCACCACCACCGCCACCGTCCTGGCCCAGGCACTGGTCAAGGAAGGCCTGAAGAACGTGGCCGCCGGGGCCGCGCCTGGCGATGTCCGCAAGGGCATCGAGCTGGCCACCGAGATCGTCTCCGAGCGCCTGGCCGCCAACGCCGTGGCCGTGGAGGACAAGGTCGCCAACGTGGCGGCCATCTCCGCGCAGTCGGATGAAATCGGCGACCTGCTGGCCGAGGCCTTCAAGACCGTGGGCACCGACGGTGTCATCACGATCGAGGAATCCTCCACCACCGCCACCGAGCTGGTCCTCACCGAGGGCATGCAGTTCGACAAGGGCTACCTGTCCCCGCAGTTCATCACCGATGCAGAGCGCCAGGAAGCTGTCCTGGAAGACGCACTGGTGCTGATCAACCCGGGCAAGATCTCCACCGTGGCGGAATTCCTGCCGCTGCTGGAAAAGGTCCTGGAAGCCAAGAAGCCGCTGCTGATCATCGCCGAGGACGTCGAGGGCGAAGCCCTGTCCACCCTGGTGGTCAACAAGCTGCGCGGCCTGCTGAACGTGGTAGCCGTCAAGGCTCCGGGCTTCGGCGACCGCCGCAAGGCCATGATGCAGGATCTGGCGATCCTCACCGGTGCCCAGGTGGTTACCCCTGAGCTGGGTCTGTCGTTGGACCAGGTCGGCACCGAGGTGCTCGGCTCGGCCCGCCGCGTGACCATCACCAAGGATTCGACCACCATCGTTGACGGTGCCGGAACCGAGGAAGACGTCCAGGACCGCGTGGCCCAGCTGAAGGCCGAACTGTCCCGCACCGATTCGGAATGGGACCGCGAGAAGCTCTCCGAGCGCCTGGCCAAGCTGGCCGGCGGCATCGGCGTCATCAAGGTCGGCGCGTCGACCGAGGTGGAACTGAAGGAACGCAAGCACCGCATCGAGGACGCCGTGTCCTCCACCCGTGCAGCGCTGGAGGAGGGCATCGTGGCCGGCGGCGGTACCGCCCTGGTCGACGCCCTGTCCGCACTGGATGAGGATGCCCGCGCCACCGCCGCCGAAGGCGACGTGGCAGCAGGCGTGGCCATCGTCCGCCGCGCACTGGTGCAGCCGCTGTTCTGGATCGCCACCAACGCCGGCTTCGACGGCTCCGTGGTGGCCTCCAAGGTCGCCGAATCCGGCGCCAACGAGGGCTTCAACGCCAAGACCGGCGTCTACGAGAACCTGCTTTCCGCAGGCGTCATCGACCCGGTCAAGGTCACCCGCTCGGCGCTGCGCAACGCAGCTTCGATCGCAGCCCTGGTGCTGACCACCGAAACCCTCGTGGCTGACAAGCCAGCCGAGGAAGAGGAAGCAGCACACAGCCACTAGGCTTCTGCCTGGCAGCTGATGCCGCCGCGGAACCGAGTCTCGACTCGGATCCGCGGCGGCATTCGTGCATTAATGGAACACATACTTCGACCACATACCCCGACTAAGCGATGGGAGCGCCCGCCATATGCGGCACCACCGCAATGAAGAGCCCGGCCCACCCCGGCTGCGGCGGTTCAACACCACACGCGCGGCCCGCAAGTGGATTGTCGCCGCAATGGTGTTCGGCATGGCGTTGCTGGTCGCCGGAATCGCGGCAGCCTTCCACCAGGACAACCTGTACCTCGCGGGCCTCATGAAGCACTCAACAACGGTGAGTGCAACGGTACTGTCCCAAGACGTGGACGACTGCTCAGTGCAGGTGAAACTCAACGGCGGCGAACACACCGCGCAAACCAGCTGCACGGATCAGCTGTACAAGCCGGGGTCCGAGGTCCAGCTCGTTGCCGATCCGCGGATGCCGGCAGCTGACCCGTATTACTACCACCTATACAGCTCACCTATGCAATTGGAAGAAGACGCGGAAACCGACTGGATGCTCGGAGCTTTCTTCGTGCTCATGCTGGCCGGAGGCACGTGGGCTATCGGCTACCAGTTCATGCTCAAACCAGACCGACCTGCCCACGTGCTACGCCAACTGGGCGTCAAACCGGCCCCGGGCCGTTTCGAACGCCTGGTATTGGCTTTGCAGCATGCGCCGCGCAAGGCCCGCTACACGCTGATCCTGGTGTGCCTGGTGGTGTCCGTTGCCTCAGCGGCGGCGTTCATCGTGAGCGATGCGCAGGACGCGCGCGCCGCGCAAGACGCCGTCAGCACGCAACCGCACATCACCGCGACGCTGGCAGCCCACGAGATCACCGGGCGCTCCGGAGAGCCGGCCAAGGTTGACGTGGGCGACCGGCGGATGGCACTGAGCTGGAACACGGTAGGGCAGAAATCCATGGAACTGGGTGATGAGCTGCTCGTAGTCATCGATCCCAGATACAAGGACATTGCCATCCCTGTTGATTTCGCGCAGGGTCCCGACAACTCGTCGGGAGCTCGACTGGGTAATATGCTGTTTGCCTTTTTCCCCGGCGCTCTTCTAATGGGCCTTGCCTTCAGGGTTCTTGCCAGCAGGAGTACATTCTCCGCATTCGAGCCGGTTCAATTGGATGAGGATGACCAGACTCACCCACTCTGAGCGAAAAGTTCATGCCCGTGTGAGAGCCGAACCAACGTCTACAACCAAGCAAAATGGCAGGTTCCCCGCTTGGCAAGGGTGCTCCCTCTCTCGTCCTGCAGCTCCAAGCAGCGACGTACAGTTGCGGAAACCTATTCCAAAATTTCGCCGACACCGAGAAGGTTTACTTGCCCGACACGGACTACGTGCAAGTAGCGATCCGGCGCTTCTCGCTCTGCGGTTTCCCGACTCCAATAAAGAGCTTCGGGAATCGGCGACTCCATGACTCCGTAGATGGGATTTCCGTTGGCATCCATGTCATACGGCAACAAAGTGGTATGGGTAAGATACAGGATCTCGGCTTCTGTCATGGCGCTATCGCCAGCATCCTGTACCCTTCGCGCTTCCCAACTGACTTCAGCGTCCGGATACATCTCTTGAAGTGCATAGCAGTTACGCTCGTTGGCCATGACCGCAATGATTGGTTCTATGTACTCCAGAGACGCAAACGGGCTGCGTTGCTTAGCGTAGACGACATAGACCTTCGATTTGTCCCGGAAATCCGGGACATGAAGCATCTTGAGTCTTGCTACAAGCTTGGTGAGAGACGGCATTGAACACCCTTCTGTACGGAAGCGTACCCATCGTCAAAATAAATCTTGCCATAGCAAAAATGGTGCCGAAGGTACTGATTGACCAGTTGGCTGTCTTCAACGTTGTCCAACAAGTTCATGGTGCCGAGCTTCGAAGACAGCGGAGAATCAGGTTCCTTCACACGTCCTAACGGAACACGTTCTAGACGAACCAGCCACGGTTTTCGCCAGCCGACTAAGCCAGGCGCAACCCTGCGATGCCAAGCCCCAACGATGAATTAATCGGGTGTTACCAGATGGATCTAACCCGGCGGCAGCCTGCGGCATCCTAGGCATTTCGTCTCTGCGGCCCGCGTCTCGGTCGCTGTAGTCGGATGAAAGGAGCTAGTGAAGGGACTACCAATTTGTCGTGCAACGCAAGCTTGAGGAATCAGTTCAAATGGAATACAAATTCCTGATTGCTAGGATCGAATGATGTTCGGAAAGGGCTGAGGCCGCAGAACCGGACCCGCCCTGTCCCCGAGGAAAGCACCACTTCGTGTCGTTGACGATCACCCCCGCCGGGAAAGCTGAATCCAAACCCGGATTCAGGACCGACCTGCAGGGACTGCGCGCCCTGGCGGTGCTGCTCGTGATGGTCTACCACATCTGGTTCTCCCGGGTTTCCGGGGGAGTGGACATCTTCCTGATGCTCTCGGCCTTCTTCCTCACCGCCTCGGTTTCCAAACGGATCAGCCGCGGTGAACGGCCCCGGGTGCTGAACCAATGGGCCCACCGCTTCTCCCGGCTCGTGCCGCAGGCCGCCGTAGTGGTGCTCGCGGTGGTGATCGGTTCATGGGTGCTGCTGCCCAGCAACCGCTGGCCGCAGCTGATCGACCAGTCTTTCGCCTCGCTGTTCTACAAGCAGAACTGGTACCTGGCCGAGAATCAGGTCGACTACTACGCCTTCAACACAGCGGCCTCCTCGCCGCTGCAGCACTTCTGGTCGCTGTCCGTCCAAGGGCAGGTCTTCATCCTCTGGCCACTGATCCTCGCGGCCTGCGCTCTTGTCTGGAAGCTGTTCTTCTCGAGGCGAAACTTCGCCTGGGTCGCCGGCACCGCCTTCGGGCTCATCTTCGCCGGATCCCTGGCCTTCTCGATCCACCTGACCGCCGCCAACCAGCAGGTTGCCTACTTCCATACCGGCGCCCGGCTGTGGGAATTCGCGCTGGGATCCCTGCTGGCGCTCGCCCTGCCGTGGCTTTCCGCGCTGCCGGAGAAGCTGCGCCGGATTGGCGGCTGGACGGGCCTGTCCACGATCATCTCCTGCGGCGCACTGCTGGACGTGCAGGGCCAATTCCCCGGCTACATCGCGCTGGTCCCGACCTTGGGTGCGGCGCTGGTCATCATGGCCCCTTCCGCCCGAAGTTGGTCCAACCCCTCGGGGCTGCTGTCGCTGCCTCCGCTGCGCAAGCTAGGGGACCTGTCCTACGGCATGTACCTGTGGCACTGGCCGCTGCTAGTGTTCTACCTCACGCTCAGCGGCTCGAGCCGCGCGGGCATCCTTCCCGGAGCGCTGCTGATCATCGCGTCCATCGCCATGTCCTGGTGCACCACACGCTGGGTGGAGAAGCCGCTGTCCGCGCGGCAGGTGGCCGCGGACTTCGGCGGCCTGCTCGCAGGACGCCAAGCCCAGCTGGCCTCCGGCGTGCTGGTTGCGGTGATCGGGGTGGGCATCGTCAGCGTCCCGGTGCTCGCCTGGGAAGGCAACGTCGAGTACCGCCGCACCGTGGCCGCCGCGCAGGCCCCTGAGGAGACGCCCGGGGCCACCGCCAGCGAGGACTGGGATCCGTCGCCGGCGGCGCTGACCCTGCCGCTGGCCACCGACCTGGACGGCGAATGGCAGAACCCGGGGCAGGAGTGCTCCGGGGCGCAGGATCCCGAGGACCCGCGCATCACCTTCTGCCGGCAGGGCGGCAACTTCGGCGCGGGGGAGCCGGTGCTGGTGATGCTGGGTGATTCGCACATGCAGCACTGGTCCGAGGCCGGAGCACGGATGATGGAGGGCTCCGGCGGCAGCTGGATCCTGCTGCACCACCCGGGCTGCCGCTACGGCTCCGAGACGGCGCGCTCCGAACCCGAGTGCGCTTCCTTCCAGGACGCGGCCCAGGAATACGTCACAGCGCTGGCCCCCACCTGGGTTATGGCCAACGCCAGCATGACCGTGCAGGGCTACGACGAGGACCTGCGCACCCCGGGGGAGCAGGAAGCCCTGGTGGACGGGTTCGACCAGGCGATCTTCCCGTTCCTCGCCGCGGGCAGCAAGGTGGTCGCGGTGCGCGACACCCCGCGCTACGAATACCTCATCCCCGAATGCGTGGACTCGGCCAAGTCGGACCCCTCGCGCTGCGATGGGCTGGCCTCCGAGCTGCTGAACGAGACCAACCCGGTGGAGAAGTGGCTGGACTCCGCCGACTACGGCAACACGGTGATCTCCCTGGACCTGACCCCGGTGCTCTGCCCTCAGGGCGTGTGCAAGGCGGTCATCGGCAACGTGCTGACCTATCTGGACAATTCGCACCTGTCCAAGATGTTCGTGGACAGCGCCGCGGACGAGTTCGCCACCGCCTTCCGCGCGGCCACCGGATTCAAAAACTAGTCGCGGCCCCGGCATCCGACACACTTCGGTGCTGATCTGCGCTTATGACGCCACCGCGGCATGAGCTTGGACACAGTGGCGCGAGCGGGAATCACGCAAAGGGCAAAAGGGTTCTAACATATAAGCAACCTCCGCTTTCGCCCCGAAAGGTTCATACGTGACTGAGTTCAACCCCTTTGCCTTTGAAGGACTCACCTACGACGACGTGCTGCTGCTGCCTGGCCCGACGGATGTGATCCCGTCCAACGCCGACACCACCACCCGCTTCACCAAGCGCATCAACATCCAGGTGCCGATCAGCTCGGCCGCCATGGACACCGTCACCGAGGCTCCGATGGCAATCGCGTTGGCCCGCCAGGGCGGCATCGGCGTGATCCACCGCAACCTTTCCATCGCGGACCAGGCCAAGCAGGTCGACCAGGTCAAGCGCTCCGAGTCGGGCATGATCACCGACCCGGTCACCGTGCACCCGGGCGCCACCCTGGCCGACTGGGACGATCTGTGCGCGCAGTACCGCGTCTCCGGCCTGCCGGTGGTTGACGAGAACAACAAGCTGCTGGGCATCATCACCAACCGCGACACCCGCTTCGTGCCGCGCGAGCAGTACCTGACCACCAAGGTCTACGAGGTGATGACCGGCATGCCGTTGATCACCGCCAAGGACGGCGTCTCCCGCGAGACCGTCATCGAGCTGCTCTCCAAGAACCGCATCGAGAAGCTCCCGCTGGTCGACGACGAAGGCAAGCTGACCGGCCTGATCACCGTCAAGGACTTCGACAAGGCCGAGCAGTACCCGCTGGCCACCAAGGACGAGGACGGCCGCCTGCGCGTAGCCGCCGCCGTGGGCTTCTTCGGCGAAGGCTACGAGCGCGCCATGACCCTGATCGACGCCGGCGTCGACGCGCTGGTCGTGGACACCGCCAACGGCCACTCCAAGGGTGTGCTGGAAATGATCGCCCGCCTGAAGAAGGATCCCGCCGCGGCGCACGTGGACGTCATCGGCGGCCAGGCTGCCACCTTCGAGGGCGCCAAGGCGCTGATCGACGCCGGCGCCGACGCCATCAAGGTCGGCGTGGGCCCGGGCTCCATCTGCACCACCCGCATCGTCGCCGGCGTGGGCGTCCCGCAGGTCACCGCCATCTACGAGGCAGCCAAGGCCGCCATCCCGGCCGGCGTGCCGCTGATCGCCGACGGCGGCCTGCAGCACTCGGGCGACATCGGCAAGGCGCTGGTGGCCGGCGCCGACTCGGTCATGCTCGGTTCCCTGCTGGCAGGCACCGCAGAGTCCCCGGGCGACCTGGTCTTCATGGGCGGCAAGCAGTTCAAGGCCTACCGCGGCATGGGCTCGCTGGGCGCCATGGAAACCCGCGGCAAGAACACTTCCTACTCCAAGGACCGCTACTTCCAGTCGGACGTGCCGTCCAACGAGAAGCTGATCCCGGAAGGCATCGAAGGCCAGGTTCCGTACCGCGGCCCGCTGTCCGCCGTGGTGCACCAGCTGGTCGGCGGCCTGCGCCAGACCATGTTCTACGTGGGCGGCCCGACCATCGAGGAGCTGAAGACGCGCGGCAAGTTCGTCCGCATCACCGCCGCCGGCCTGAAGGAATCGCACCCGCACGACATCATGATGACCGTCGAGGCCCCGAACTACCGTTCACGCTAGAATCCCCAGGCCAAACCCCGTCCCAGCCCGCCCATCCTGCGCGCTGGGGCGGGGTTTTCCCGTGCCCGGGCGCCGCCGCCGGATTCGCGGCCAACGCACGGGTCCACATGCCGCGCACGGACTTATCATGGGATGCACGACGCCCTGGCCTACTGCCGGTTCCGCCCCGAAACCCCGACCCCGGCCCGCAGAAAGTGGAGGGTGCGCCATGAGCGACACCGAGGAAACCATCGTCCACTACGCCTCCGGAAACGTGCGCGAGTCCATGTTCGCCGCGCTGCGCGCCGCCGGCCACGACCCTGCCCGGCTGCAGGCCGAGGACACCAACGAGGCCGACCACCTGCACCTGGGCGGGAAGCACACCACCGTCTGGATCGCCGACACCCTGGCGCTCGACGACGGCGCGCGCCTGCTGGATGTCGGCAGCGGCATGGGCGGGCCGGCTCGCTACTTCGCCGGCCGCGGCGCGACCGTCACCGGGGTGGACGTTACCGCGGAGTTCGTCGACCTGGCCACCGAATTGAACCGCGCCTGCGGGCTCGACGGCGCCGTCACCATGCTCAACCGGCCTGGCCAGGACACCGGGCTGCCCGAGGGCTCCTTCGATGCCGCGCTGATGCTGCACGTGGGCATGAACATCGCCGACAAGGCCCCGGTGTTCGCCGAGGTCTTCCGGCTGCTGCGCCCCGGCGGCGTTTTCGGCGTCTACGACCTGATGGGCACCAACGAGCTGACCTTCCCGATGCCATGGTCCATCACCAGGGAATGCTCCCACGTGGAATCGGAAACCGCCTACCGCGGCTACCTGGAAGGCGCAGGGTTCGATGTGCAGCGCAGCATGGAGCACCGCGACGAGGTGCTCGCCCGGGCAGCGCTGATGCTGCAGCAGGGCGGCGCCCCGCTTTCCGGAGCGCTGATCCTGGGCGAGGACGTGGTGCTGCGACGGCAGCATTCCATCGAAGCGGTCCGCGACCGGCAGGTCACCCCGACGCTGCTCATCTCGCGCAAGCCGGAATAGCGCGCTCAGTGCGGCCATCCGTACCAGGGGAGCGGCGCTGCTTGCCCGGGACGGATGCGCCCGGGGATCAGCGTGCGGCGCCCTGCCTCGCGCGACGGCGCAGCCAGCCGCGGCACAGCATGAAGACCAGCGCCCCCAGCCCGGTGCCGAGGGTATTGGCCACCAAATCCCTGGCCGAGGGCACCCGGTCAGGGAGCAGGAGCAGCTGCCCGGTTTCGATCATCACGGAGACCGCGAGTCCGCAGAGCACCGCCAGCCACGGCCAGCGCAGCCACCACGAGGCCAGCAGGCCCAACGGCATGAAGTACAGGATATTCGCGCCGAATTCGATCTCGCCGTAGCCGAACCACTGCGGCACGCCGATCCGGTGCAGCTGCTCGATGAACGCGAACAGCCACGGCCCCGCTTCGGCATCCACGGGTGTCGGCCAGAATGCCACCAGCACCAGCGCGATGGCGTAAGCCACCGCCGCGACCAAGGCCCACCGGGCCGAACGGTTCTTCACTCCAACTACCCCCAAGAAGTTGCGCAAACGCATCTGTCCGCAATTTTAGTCTGGTTCGAGACCGCAAGACCTGCATGACCGGCATCCGTGCATCGCCGGTGACACTTCCAAGCCCCGAGGTTACTGTCAGTTGCGTTGATATTTCTGCCACGTCATGGGTTCTCATTCGAGAAGCCAGTCTAGTGTGGAAGTTACAGAAAAAGATTGCCGCCGCACTTGCTGCTGCAGGTCTGACCGCATCGCAGCTGGCACCGTTTCGGAACGCTCCCTACCCCAAGTAGGCAAGGTCCATGTTAGGAACGATCAAAGATGAAATTGCTACAAAAAACTGTCGCGCGACGGGTATTGATCTATCTTGCGGTTTCCATCTTGGGACTAGCAGGACTGACGGGCTTCTATTGTGCAGTTTCTGGGCGGTCGATACTTGCAGTATTGGAGAATCTTTGGATCGCGTTTGTCTTTGCACTGGTTACTACAGTTGTAGCCGCGGTTCGGGATCAGAAAGCTGAAGAGGAATAGGCAACTTATCCAGAATCTAGTTTTTAGAAATTCGCTGAGTTCCTAGAAATGGCTAAGTATGCTTTCCCTCGATTTCACGGATCTCGTGATTGAAGAATGGCCCGAACACTTCGAAAGAAGAGATCGGGGCCTTTCAATGTTGATCCCCAGATCCAGCGATACGGCACTGAATTATGGAATCGGTTCAGAAATTATGGCCAGATTGGCTTGTTCCGTAGTCGGCCTACAGGGATTGTCGACGGGCACGAGTATGGGACCACCTAGTATTCCGTGTTAATTATTTGTGTGATGTACAGAGGCATCACACTTCATATTCTGGTGCCGATGGGTGTCGTAGCTATCGCATATGACGTGCATCTTCACGTTTGATTGCGCATGGGCAGGGACCTGCTGGACGAGTTCCGCTAGCTCCAAATTCGAGTGCTTCGGATGGAACTTACCGGCACTGACCTTCCCCGTCATGACTTCCAGAGCGCGAATAGCTTGGTGGTGCCATTGAGCTTGTAACCGTCGGTGCTGCTGCCCAGGGATCGGGATCCGGCGCAGCGGTTGCGCAGGAATTACAGTCCTCCGGGCGTCCCGACCAGCATCCCGCTACCGGATTGACGAGCATTCGGTTTTCTTTCCGCGCGCAGTTGCCAATCCCACGTGCCCCGACCGGTCGCCAAACCCGATCTGACACGTAGAATTATTCGATGGCGGCGCGAGGTGCGCGTGCGGGGTCCCTCCCGCCACGGCGCCGCAGGACGGAAGGAAACCGATTCACGTGGCTCAGCCAGCGAACCTGAAGAAACTTGCCCGCGAGCGCATGGAGCGCACCGGCGAGAGCTATACGACCGCCCGCAAGAACATCCTCACCAACAAGCCCGAAAGCCCCCGGGCCGCCCGCGCCGCCGAAGCGCGCAACTACGCCTCACAGGGCAAATCCGGAAAGCAGGGCTCCGGCAAGGCCAAGTCCGCCAAACCAAAGCGCCCGGAACAGCCAGCCAAGGCACCGGCCAACTTGGACGAACTGCCCGAATACCCGGCCCCGGAGAACGTGGTGCAGTACGACGCGGCGCTCTGGCATCGTGTGCTCACCCAGGCCGGCGTGACCAACCCCGTCACCGGGCAGCCGTACTCCGAGGCCATGCTCGCGGGCCTGGCCGGCGGCGTCGGCTTCATGCAGCACAGCTTCCAGGACGAGGACGCCGTCAGCGTCACCCTGGTGACCCGCGCCCATCCTGAGCCATATACCCAGAACCTGTTGACCCGCTGCGGCGCCAAGATCAACGAGCGCACCACCGGTTCGGCCGTGCGCGCCGCCGAATACCTCGACACCGGGCTGGACGCCGGACGCGCCGTCGTGGTCCGCGTCGCGGTCAACGCCCTGCCGTGGATCGAGGAGGGCGAAGTCGACGAGTCGGACACCATCGATCTGGCAGTGGTTGGAGAACTCGACGACGACCTGCTGGTGGACGACGGTTCCGGCTCGCTGAACCCCATCAGCCCCGAGGACCTGACCGCTGCCCGGGCCCGCCGGAAGCGCGAGAAGTTCTGGCAGGCCTGGGTCACCTCGCGCCGCTCGCCCAAGCCCGAGGCCCTGGCCTCCAATGTGCTGGACGCGGTCCAGGAGACCACGGCCCGGCTGCTGGGCACCAGCGAGCTGCGCGGCATCCCGGTGCACTTCGCCAAGAACTTCGGCATCGCAGGCATGCGCAACTTCGCGGCCCGCCTGCGCGACACCGAAGGCAAAACCGGCTGGAACCAGATGTTTGCCGACGCCGAACAGCTGGAAATTGGGCTCTCGCAGCTGGCAGGCTTCCTGTCCGACACCCGTTTCGGCGGAATCGGCGGCCTGCGCGGGCTGTATGCGGACTTCCTTGACGAAGCCGCGGACCTTCCGGGCCTGTCCGAACTGGGGGAGCACTCCGCTGCCTACGCCCAGCTGGCGGCCTTCTGGATCGACTTCGCCCAGCTGCTCGAAGAGCCGGCGGACATCGACCAGCGCCAGCCGCTGTTCGACAAGATGGCACAGGTCATGGACCAGATTGCCGATGCCGAGCAGGAGGCCGCGCAGGCCCTGGCCGACACCGCGGCCACGCTGCGCACGGTGGCGGGTGTGGCGCACTAGACGCGCAGTCCGGCGCAATCTGGCGGTGGTCAAAGGCGGGAATCGGCCGCACTCTTGATAACCTAGGGTCGTGAGTAATGAGATTGAGATCGGCCGCGGCAAGCGGGCCACTAAGGCATATTCCCTGGACGACGTAGCGATCGTACCGAATCGCCGCACCCGTGACCCGAAGGACGTGTCGGTCTCCTGGCAGATCGATGCCTTCCAGTTCGAGACCCCGTTCATCGGCGCACCCATGGACTCGGTGACCTCCCCGGCCACCGCCATCGCGCTGGGCAAGCTGGGCGGCCTGGGCGTACTGAACCTCGAGGGCCTATGGACCCGCTACGAGGATCCGGCCAAGGTGCTTGAGGACATCGCCGGCCTGAACCACGAAGCGGCCACCCGCAACGACCCGAAGATCACCGCCAAGCTGCAGGAACTGTACTCGGCCCCGATCCAGGCCGAACTGATCACCTCCCGCCTGGCTGAAATCCGCGAATCCGGCGTGGTCGTCGCCGGCTCGCTGACCCCGCAGCGCACCCAGGAGTTCTACCGCACCGTGGTGGCTGCCGGCGTGGACATCTTCGTCATCCGCGGCACCACCGTGTCCGCGGAGCATGTCTCCAAGACCACCGAACCGCTGAACCTGAAGCAGTTCATCTACGAGCTCGACGTGCCGGTCATCGTGGGCGGCGCCGCGGGCTACACCCCGGCCATGCACCTGATGCGCACCGGCGCGGCCGGCGTGCTCGTCGGCTTCGGCGGAGGCGCGTCCTCGACTACCCGCCGCACTCTGGGCATCCACGCCCCGATGGCCACCGCCATCGCCGATGTCGCCGCGGCCCGCCGCGACTACATCGAGGAATCCGGCGGACGCTACGTGCACGTGATCGCCGACGGCGGCCTGGGCAACTCCGGCGACATCGTCAAGGCCATCGCCATGGGCGCCGACGCTGTCATGCTCGGCACCGCACTGGCCCGCGCCGATGAGGCGCCGGGCGCCGGCTACCACTGGGGCATGGAAGCAGTCCACGAGGTCAGCCCCCGTGGCGACCGCGCCCGCGTGGGCACCGTCGGCTCGCTGGAGAACGTGCTCTACGGCCCATCCCGCGAAACCAACGGCACCTCCAACCTGGTGGGCGCGCTGCGCCGCTCGATGGCCACCACCGGATACTCCACGCTCAAGGAATTCCAGCGCGTGGACGTCGTGCTCTCCCCGTACGAGTCCGACCGCTTTTAGGCACTCCGGGCGCCTCGCGCCCGCAGGCTTCCGCGGCCCGCCACCTGCGCCTTCACCGGGCAGGCGGCGGGCCGCCGCCGTTTGGCCGCACGCCGGCACCCCAACGAACCAGCGCCGCGGAAGGTTCCCGCGCGGGCTGCCGAGGTGTCCAAGGCCAATCTCACGCTCCGCGCATTTCTACTTCTACAGCCAATCGAAGTACGGTGGTAGGGTGCTGAAAACCGCCCTCAAACCCCAATGGCTCCTCGCGCTGCTGGCCGCCCTGGCGCTGGCCACCGGCTTCGTCGCCCTGTCCGGCTGGCAGTTCGGATCCTCCGAAACCGAGCCGCTGGTCAAGGCCGACAAGACCGAGGTCGCCGTCCCGCTGACCGAGCACCACCAGGTCGGCACTGAACTGCTGGGCACCGTGGCGGACCAGATCGTCACCTTCAGCGGCGAATTCGTCGAGGGCAGCGACGAGCTGGTCGCCCCGCGCCTGCACGACGGAGTCAAGGGCGCCTGGGTCGTCACCGAGTTCAAGGTCGACGGCGCGCCGAAGGATGCGGCCATCGCGGTGGTCCGCGGCTGGCAGCCCGATTCCTCGGCGCCCAGCCCCGCTCCCGAGGGCGAGCTGGAAATCACCGGACGCCTGCTGCCTTCCGAGGGCCCGGAGCTGGCCCACGACGTGCGCAGCCCCGCGCTGGAGACCCTGGCCTCCTCGCAGCTGTCCAACCTCTGGGACACCACCTTGTACGAAGGCTTCGTGACCGCCCACGAGATCAAGACCGCCGAAGGCGCCGCGGCCGAGCAGCCTGGCCTGTCCCGCGTCTACGTCGGTCCGCAGCCGCAGGAAGCCCAGCTCAACTGGCTCAACGTCTTCTACGGCATCGAATGGGTGGTGTTCGCCGGCTTCGCGCTGTTCCTCTGGTACCGCATGGTGCGCGACGACTACCAGCGCGGCATGGAAGAGATCGCCGAGCGTGCCGCCGAAGCCCACCAGAAGGACCCCCGCGACGACGACGGCCCAGCGAGCAGCTGACGCGCCTTCGCATACCTGAATGACTGACCTCCCACGGAAGGACCGCCCGACCATGTCCAGCACCACCCCCGCACCCCGCCCCCGCAAGTTCGGCGGCACCCCGGCGCAGATCCGCTCCGCGGCTGCCTTCTTCCGGGTGTTCGCCTACGTCACCGGCGTGATGCTGCTGCTGCTCGTGCTGGAAATGGTTTTCAAGTACTTCTGGCAGCTGGAGCTGTTCATCGGCGGCCAGCTGCTTGACGGCACCGCCAACACCATCGGCATGCACAACCGAGCGGAAGTCGCCGGCGGCTTCAACGCCTCGCTGGGCATCCTGATCGCTCACGGCTGGCTCTACGTGGTGTACCTGTTCGCGGACTTCCGCCTCTGGTCCCTGATGCGCTGGCCGTTCTCCCGCTTCATCACCATCGCCCTGGGCGGCGTGGTGCCGTTCCTGTCGTTCATCACCGAGCGCAAGGTACACAAGGAAGTCATGGCGGAGATGGAAAACCACCCGAAGGCAGCCAAGCGCTACTAGCAGCACACGCTGTCGCAAACGTCCGGCGGGCCGCTTCCCCTTGCAGGGAGGCGGCCCGCCGACGTCGTTTCCACCCCGGGCCGGCGGGCGGCGGCGCCGTATTCCGCGCCCGGAACCGGCCAGGGGGCAGCGAGCGCGCCCGGAAACCTGCCCGAATGTGACCCGGTGGTGACGTTGATGACAGTGCCCGCGCTGTTTCGCGCCCGGCGAACCCAGTAGACTGGGGGAGTGACTACTGCTCCCCTCAATCCAGAACATAAGCCGGTTCTGGTCGTCGACTACGGGGCCCAATACGCGCAGCTGATTGCTCGCCGCGTACGTGAGGCTCGTGTGTACTCGGAGATCGTTCCGCACACCCTGTCCACCGAAGCCATCTTGGCCAAGAACCCTGCAGCGATCATCCTCTCCGGTGGTCCCTCCAGCGTCTACGCCGATGGCGCCCCCTCCGTCGGGGCCGACCTGTTCGACGCCGGCGTGCCGGTGCTCGGCATCTGCTACGGATTCCAGGCCATGGCCAGCGCCCTGGGCGGCACCGTTGCCGAAACCGGCCTGCGCGAATACGGCCGCACCGCGACCGAATTCGCCGGCGAGGCACGCTCCATCCTGGCCGGCGCGGAAAACGCCCCGACCGTATGGATGAGCCACGGCGACGCCGTCTCGGAAGCCCCCGAGGGCTTCGAGGTCCTGGCCACCACCGCAGGCGCCCCCGTGGCAGCCTTCGCCAACGAGGCCAAGCGCCTCTACGGCGTGCAGTGGCACCCGGAGGTCAAGCACTGCGAGTTCGGCCAGGACGTCCTGGAGAACTTCCTGTACAACGGCGCCGGCCTGAAGGGCGACTGGACCGCTGACAACATCGCCGACGAGCAGATCGAGCGCATCCGCGCCCAGGTCGGCTCCGGCAAGGCCATCTGCGGCCTGTCCGGCGGCGTTGACTCCGCCGTGGCCGCCGCTCTGGTGCAGCGCGCCATCGGCGACCAGCTGACCTGCGTGTTCGTCAACCACGGCCTGCTGCGCGAAGGCGAAGCCGAGCAGGTGGAGAAGGATTTCGTCGCTTCCACCGGCGCCAAGCTGTACATCGCCGACGAGCGCGAGCGCTTCCTGACCGCGCTGGACGGCGTCACCGACCCGGAGACCAAGCGCAAGATCATCGGCCGCGAGTTCATCCGCGCGTTCGAGGCCGCCGAGGCGGCGATCATCGCCAAGGAAGCCTCCGAGGGCGAGCCGGTGAAGTTCCTGGTCCAGGGCACCCTGTACCCCGACATCGTCGAGTCCGGCGGCGGCGAAGGCACCTCCAACATCAAGAGCCACCACAACGTGGGCGGCTTGCCGGAGGACCTGCAGTTCGAACTCGTCGAGCCGCTGCGCACCCTGTTCAAGGACGAAGTTCGCGCCGTGGGCCGCGAGCTCGGCCTGCCCGAGGAAATCGTGGGACGCCAGCCGTTCCCCGGTCCGGGCCTGGGCATCCGCATCATCGGCGCCGTGAACGAGGAACGCCTCTCGATCCTGCGCAAGGCCGACGCCATCGCCCGTGCCGAGCTGACCGCAGCCGGCCTGGACGACGAAGTCTGGCAGATGCCGGTGGTGCTGCTCGCCGACGTGCGCTCCGTGGGAGTCCAGGGCGACCACCGCACCTACGGCCACCCGATCGTGCTGCGCCCGGTGTCCTCCGAGGACGCCATGACCGCAGACTGGTCGCACCTGCCGTACACCCTGCTCTCCAAGATCTCGAACCGCATCACCAACGAGGTGGACGGGGTCAACCGCGTGGTGCTGGACGTCACCAGCAAGCCACCGGGAACCATCGAATGGGAGTAACCGGCAGCTAGCTGTGCCGGTCCCGGGCCCGCCGCCAGGCGCGGCCCGGACACCCGAAGCGGAATCCATGCGGTGGGCCGCGGCGCGTTATGCGCCCCGGCCCACCGCCCGGGTTCCGCTTCACACGCTTAAAACGTGTTTCGCGCCGGTGTTCTGCCGCGCGCGTGCACTACGTTAGATAGAGGTGTCGCGCGCGGGCGCGCGCCGCCGCTAGGCCGGTTCAGTGAAGGGAATGACTGTCGTGACCAGTGCTCAGAATGCTGCTGCGGATCGAGTAGCCGCCTGGGTGAAATCCTTGGGGCAAAGCGCCGGGGCCGACACCACCTTGAGGTTCGCTCCGTCGACGTCCAACAGCATCGACATCACGCACGCCAACCCTTCGGGGCTGGCCCAATTCCTGGCCGGCCGACGCACCCGTCTGTCCACCCTGCTGCACGACGCCGAGCAGTACGCCGCGGCCAAGCGCACCGCCCGCGCCTTGGCCTCCAAGATCAGCGAGCTATGGGACGAACGCGGCATCGACGTGGGCTACCTGGCCGCCGGCGTGGCCAACTGGCGCGCCGTGCACGAGGGCAAGAGCGAACCGGTCTCCGCCCCGATCATGCTCGGGCGCATCACCCTGTCCAAGCACGTGGACACCGACGACTACGACGTCCAGCTGGTCGGCCGCGCCACCATCTCCCCGGCGTTCGTGCGCCAGTTCGAGGCCGACCACCACGCGACGATCGACGTCTCCGCGGTGGACGCCGCCGCCTACTCGATCGCCCGCTTCGACCCGGTGCGCGGCATGGACGCCCTGCGCCATCTGGTCTCCGAGGTGCCGGGTGTGGTCGTGGGCCACCGCCTGCTGCTGTCCACCTTCTCCGACCTCATCGACCCGGCCGACCCGGCCAAGCTCAACGGCCCGCACCCGGTCATCGAGGCGCTGATCCAGCACTCCGAGAACGAGAAGCTGGCCGAACGCGCCGCCAAGGTCGCCGAAGCCACCAAGGGCTCGACCGCGCTGGCCAACATGGTCGCCGCGAAGAACGCCACCCCCGACGCCGCCGGGAGCGAAACCGACGATGCCACATCCGGCGCAAAGCAGGATGCCAAGGCCAAGGCCAAGGACGACGCGAAGGCCGAGGAGCCGGAGGACACCGGTTCGCGGCTGCGCCGGGTCAAGAACCTGATCAAGGATTCGGCCCGCCCGCGCCGTCCGCACGAACCGGTCATCCGCCCCGCCGGCAAGCCGGTCCCGGGCGCGAACCGCAAGGTCCACACCGGGGACACCACCTTGGCCAAGTCCTCCGACGAGCGCGACCCCGAGGACGAGCTCTACCTGCTGGACGCCGACGAGTCGCAGTCGCGCATGCTCGAATACATCGCCGCCGGGGAATCCGTGGCGATCAACGCCGCCGCCGGCACCGGCGCCACGCAGACTGCGCTGAATGCCGCCGCGGTGCTGGCAGCCCAGGGCAAGCGCGTGCTGGTCATCGCCGAGCAGCGCACCGCCGCGGAGGAATTCGTCGAGCGCTTCAACGCGAAGCTGGACGCCGCCAGCCTGCTGCTGGAGCCGAACGAGGACCCGGACGCGGTCCGCAAGCAGCTGACCCGCGCCATCCTGCGCAACGAGCGCGCCACCGAGCCGCAGCTGGGCAACCTGTTCAAGCGCCTGCGCGACTCGCGCCACGCGCTGCACGAGCACGTGAAGTCGCTGCATTCGGTGCGCAGCCGCTGGGGCTGCTCGCCGTACCAGTCGATGCAGGAGCTTGCCCGGCTCTCCGCGCTGAACCCCGCCCCGTCCACCACGGTGCGGCTGAAGCGCTCGGTGCTGGACTCCATGGG
Source organism: Arthrobacter sp. 'calajunan' (assembly GCF_046940185.1). NCBI lineage: Bacteria > Bacillati > Actinomycetota > Actinomycetes > Micrococcales > Micrococcaceae > Arthrobacter > Arthrobacter sp. 'calajunan'. Next base: position 139,228 of record NZ_JBKZDY010000005.1, on the reverse strand, counting down.
CCAGCGCGGCCACGTCGCGGCGCAGCTCAAGCGCGCCGCCCAGCTCGGCGCGTTCTCCCGCGAGCACACCACCAGCCCCTGGCACGGCGCCCCGCTGCGCAACCAGGAAGCCACCGCGCAGGCGCTGAGCCTGGCCAGCGGCCTGGGCCGCGACCTGCCGATCCTGCACGAGCACATGCTCAAGATCGCCGAACGCAGCCAGATCCGGCTGGATGACAGCTACGACAAGTGGGGCGACCAGCTGGCCCTGCTGGTCGCCGTGCGCGGCTCGCTGGACAAGTTCGAGTCCGACATCTTCGAGGGCGACATCGACGATCTGATCGCCGCCACCGCCACCAGCGCGTGGCGCCGCGAGCACGGCGTGGAGATGGGTTCGCTGGTGCGCTCCCGCCTGCGCAAGATCGCCAAGGAATACGTCCGCCCGGGCATGCACGTGCCTGACCTGCAGGCTGCCTTGCAGGCGGTGGCCGTGCAGCGCGAGGCCTGGCGCGCCTACGCCACATCCCAGCGCAACCCGCAGGTTCCCGGCGGGCTGCTGGACGTAGAGGCCGGCTACCACGACGCCGGGGCGCGCATCGACAAGCTCTCCGCGATGCTGCCGGCCCGCACCGGCGGGAACCTGCGTGAAATGCCGATCACCCAGCTGCTGGATTTGATCGCCGCGCTGGTGGACCACAAGGAGGACCTCGCCGAGCTGCCCGAACGCACGCTGATCGCCGAGCAGCTCTCCGAAGCCGGCCTGGGCGACCTGCTCGACGACTTCGCCGAGCGCCAGATCGACGCCGACGCGGTGGACGCGGAGCTGGAGCTGTCCTGGTGGCAGTCCGTGCTGGATGCGATGATCTCCGGCGACGACTTCCTGGCCATGAACGACGGCGCGAAGCTGGAGCGGCTGGAGGCCGAGTACCGGCTGGCCGACGGCGCGCACATCGCCGCCGGGCCCGAGCGCATCCGCTGGCAGCTGGCCCGCAACTGGAAGGCCGCCCTGGCCGACCACCGCGCCGCCTCCCGCGCCCTGCGCGAGATGCTCAAGGACAATACCGTCTCCATCGCCAAGGTGCTCTCGCTGGGCGAATCGCTGGTCAATTCGCTGACCCCGGTCTTCGTTTCCGCCCCGCTGCTGCTGGGCACCGCGCTGCCCGACGACGCCGAGTTCGACGCCGTCATCCTGCTGGAGGCCAACTACCTGACCCTGCGCGAGGTGCTCGACGCGGTGCGCCGCTCCCGGCAGGTCATCGCCATCGGCGACGAGATGCTCGGCGGCCCCAAGCCCTTCGAGGTCTCCGTGGACCCCACCGCCCGCATCGGCTCGCGCGACGCCGGGGTCTCCGCGCTGTCGGCGCTGAACAAGGTGCTGGTCACCGGCACCCTGTCCACCGTGTACCGCGGCATCGACGAAGGCCTGGTGCAGCAGCTGTCCGCCACCTACTACGATTCGGCGATCTCGCGGCTGCCGCAGGCCATGGCCACCGCGGAGCACTCGGGCAAGCTCAGCGCGCTGTACGTGCCCGACGCCACCGGCACCCTGGCCAGCAGCGACGACGGCGTGCAGACCACTGTGGCGGAGGTCGCGCGCATCGTGGACCTGGTCTTCGAGCACTTCTCCACCCGCCCCGGCGAGTCGCTGGCGGTCATCGCAACCAACCGCACCCACGCGTCGGCCATCGCGGAGGCCATCCGCGTGCAGCTGCCGAACCACAAGTACGCGATGGAGCACCTGCGCGCCAAGCACGAGCCGTTTGTGGTCACCACCGTCAACCGGCTGATCGGGCTGCGCCGCGACGCGGTGATCTTCGCCTGGGGCTACGGCCGCACCCCGCACGGCAAGACCCTGCACGAATTCGGCGAGCTCTCCCGCCCAGGCGGCGAGCAGCTGTTCGTCGCGGCGGTCACCCGCTCGCGCACCCGGCTGACCCTGGTCTCCAGCCTGCAGCCCGAGGAGCTGGAAGCCTCCCGCCTGCACCACGGCGCCGGCGCGTTCTTCGACCTGTTCACCCGCGTGCAGGCCGGCGACTCGGCGATCGCCAGCTGGGCGCACCCGCGTTTCGACGCGTTGGTCTCCGACTTGGCCCGCCGCCTGCGCGAACGCGGCGCGATCGTCTCGGAGGACTACCGCGGTGTGCTGGACCTGGCCGCGCATGCCTTCGACGTCGACGGGCAGGACATCCGCCCGCTGGCAGTGGTGTACGACGGCACCGAGCACTACGCCGGGCTGACCGTGCGCGAGCGCAGCCGCCTGCGTCCGGACTTCTTCGAGAACCACGGCTGGCGCTACGTGCCGCTGTGGACCATCGACGTGTTCACCGATCCCGGGGCGGTCACCGACCGCCTGGCCCGCTACCTGCAGCTGAAGCCTGCCTCCGCGCCGGCGCCCTCCGAGCAGTCGCGCGCCTCGCTGGCCGCGGCCCCGCCGGTGCGCGCCAGCCAGGTCACCTCCGGGCCTGCCGCGGAAGCCACGCCGGACGCCAAGGCGGATGCGAAGACCGGTGCAAAGACCGAGGCCGCAGCGCAGCCGAAGTCCGACCAGGACGCCTCAGGAAGCGCACCGAAGGACCAGGCGCCAGCGGCCACGGACGCCGGGGCCAAGGAGACAGGCTCCCAGGAATCGGGTTCCAAGGACGCCGAGTCCAAGACCGCTCAGGCCAAGGACGAATCTCCAGCCACCAAGGCCGACGCAGACGGCGCCACCCCGAAGCCGGTGCCTGCCAGCACCCAGCCGACGGATACGGAGCGCTCGAAGTAGATGGACGAATCCGTACCCGGTGCTGAGCCCCTGCCCGCGGCGGGGGAGCAGCGCCGGGATCCGCAGCCGGCGCCCCGCAAGAAGCGCGCGCGGGTCATCGCCCCGCCGCAGCACCTGCAGGCCCGCGTGCAGCTGACCGGTTCCTACACCCCGGTTCCGCACACCTCCTCGGTGGACGAGTCCTCCGCGAACTCGCGTCCGGCCAACTCCATCGCGCAGGCCGCCAGCCCCGCGAAAACCACCCGGGATCCGCTGGCCGGACTGCGCGCCAAGGACGACGACCCCCGCCTGTGGGGAGACGCGCCCGAGGACCTGGCCGAGGCCATGAAACGCGAAAAACCCCCGCACTGGGGGTAGCCCGGGCCAAGTGCTAAACAGCCCGCCGACCGCCTGCAGCACGCAGGGGAGCGGCGGGCTTTGCGCTGCCCGGGGCACGGGGCTAATTCACCAGCACCGCGGAGACCTTGCCGCGGGACACCGCCCCGGCCAGGTCGTCGGACAGGCTGGCCGCGGCGGCCACCACGATGATGCCCTCGCCTTCGGCCGGGCTCCCGGAGAGCATGCCGAACTCGCCGCGGTCGGCCGCCGGCACCCAGAGCACCGCCACACCCTGTGCGATGGTCTCCGAGCGGATCTGCCGCTCGAACCCGTCGCCGGTGGTGAGCACGATGTCCACCAGCTGCCCGGGATTCAGCAGGCCCACGGCGGCCGGATCGCTCAGCCGGATGGGGACTGCGACGGTGCCAGGGGCGCTGCCTGCCAGCAGCTGCGGGCCCACCAGCAGGTAGCTGCGAAGGGCCGTACCCGCCGGCACCGCGATGGCCAGCCGCTGGCCCACCAGCTCCTGCGGGTCGGTCAGCAGCCGGTGGTCGTCGGGGTCCGCCGGGATGCGCTGCAGCTGCACGTCGGCGGGGGAGATCACGGCCCCGGCGGCCAGATCGGATACCGCCACCACGACCTCGCGCTGGGCCAGCTGGCCGGAGGAGAACTCGTTCAGGGCCGCGGCGGCGGCCAGCAGCAGGCAGGCGATGGCCAGTGGGCGGCGGTAGCGGCGCAGCGCCTCGTGGCGGGTGCGCACCGGGCGCACCTTGGGCCGGGGGATCACCGGGGCGCGGCGTGTGGCGGGACTCTTCATGCACCCAGTGCACACCCGGCCGGCCGACGGGCGCCGGGAACGAGGACGGAGTGGGGAAAACGCCGGGGCGGAACCCTAGCCCAGGAAGTGGCGGGCGCCGCCGGGGGTGATGACCAGGTCCACGGGCATGTCGTGCGGCGCGACGGAGAAGGTCCCGGAGGCCACGACCTCCTCGTCGTACACCATTGCGGCCACCTGCACCGGGAACTGCTCGATCTGCGGCAGGAAGCGGTCGTAGTAGCCGCCGCCCTGGCCCAGGCGCAGCCCGTCGGTGTCGATCGCCAGCGCCGGGATGAATACGGTGGCGACCTCGTCGAACAATTCAAGTCCCAGGCGCGGGCCCACCGGTTCCATGACCGGCGCGCGCGGGCTGCGGACCACTTCGACACCCGGGAACCACTGCACCCAGGACAGCTGGTACTGCGGTTCGCACACCGGGACGTAGACCTGGATGCCGTCGGCGACCAGCGCCGCCAGCAGCGGTTCGGTGTCCGGCTCGTCCGGGGCGGAGCAGTAGGCGGCGACCGTGCGCACCACCGGGGCCAGGTCCTCCAGGTAGCGGCGCACCGCATCGGCCATGGCCGCGGAGCGCTGCGCCCGGACCTCGGCAGGCAGCGCGCGCCGCGCCGCGCGGATCTGCGCGCGCAGGGCCTTTTTCGACTCGGCGAAGGCGCCTGCGGGAGCGGCGGCGGAATCGGCCGGAACGGCGGAGGGTGAGCTCTGTGCATCCATGGCACCAACTGTACTCACTGCGCGGCCCGCGCCGGACTCCGTGTGACACGAGGCGGCCGCCGCCGGGGCCGCGCGGCGGATACCATAAAGGCATGAAAGGCTTTTGGCGCGGCAAGGCCGCGGTCCCGGATCTGGTGTCGCAGCGTTTGGCGCTGCGCCAGCTGAAGCTGTCCGACGCCGCCGAGTGGTCCGCGCTGCGCCATGCGAACGCGAAATGGCTCAAGCCGTGGGACCCGACCAACCCCTCCGGCCCGCCCGAGGCGATGACCTACCGCGAGATGATCGGGCTGAAGCACAACGCCGCCCGGGAGGGCACCGGCTACGCCTGGGTGCTCACGCTGCCGCAGCTGCACAGCGCGAACCCGCCGATCATCGGCCAGGTATCGGTCAGCGGGGTGCAGTGGGGCGCCGCGCGCACCGCGTCCATCGGCTACTGGATCGACCAGTCCCATGCGGGGTTCGGACTGATGCCGGAGGCCTGCGCGCTGGTCATCGACCACTGTTTCGGCGCGCTGGGCCTGCACCGGCTGGAAATCAACATCCGCCCGGAAAACGCCGCGAGCCTGCGGGTGGTGGACAAGCTGAAGTTCCGCGACGAGGGCCTGCGCCGCAGCTACCTGCACATCGACGGGCAGTGGCGCGACCACCGCACCTTCGCCCTGAACCGCGAGGAGCTGGCAACACCCATGATCGAACGCATCTACGAATAAATCCGCCAATTCCAGGCGGAATCCGCAAATGTGCTTCTGAGGTGGCACATCGTGCACGAAAACTTTGCAACACGCCTACGCAAGTGCGGGTGACCGGTTCATCGGTTGCATAGTGTTGAGTCGAGAAGCCGTATCCGGTTTCCCGCAGGATTTGACCGAACCTATCGGTGATGGAGGAACCACATGGCCGGCACGTCACAGAGCGCTTCGCAGGCGAAGGCTGTCTCTGAATTTAGGATTCGCGTGCGCTACGGCCGGTTGTCTCTTGCCATGCTGGGTTTGCTGGCCGTCGTGGCCACCCTGGTCGGACTGGTGCTCGCACCGTTCACCGCGCTGACCTTCGGCTGGGTCGGCATCTTCTTCCTGGTCGGACTGGGCTCCTTCGCTTCGCTGCGCATGCTCGCCGTGCGCGACCGCAACCGCAAGCTGCTGGCCACCCTAGAGGCCACCCGCCAGCGCGCGATGCAGACTCCCGCCATGGAGGACGGCGCCAACCAGGTGCTGGTCCGCAAGCAGGACACCGGCGACGAGGTCTTCGACGCCCGCCCCGGTTCCTCCCGCCGCGCCCCGGCCATCACCGCCGACGAGTTGCGCGCCGAGGCGCTGCGTGTCGCCCACGGTTTCGGCGGCGTGAAGCAGCCGGATACCTGGGAGCCGACCAACGTGCCGCGCCCGACCTATGTCCAGGTGCGCGAAGCCACCCAGCGCGAGATCGCCGCGCGTGTGCGCCCGGAACCGTTGCCGGTCTCCGAGCCGCTGCGCCCGAGCAAGCAGATCAGCCTCAAGGCCTCCGAGGACGCCAAGCGGATCGCCTCGGAAGTCTCCGCCGAGGACCAGGCCGCCGTGGCCAGCGTTCCGGCCAAGCTGGCTCCTGCCGCGAAGGACGCCGCAACCCAGGCCCCTGCCGCTGCAGTGAAGCCAGCGGTCGAGGCCACCGGCACCGAAACCGCCGCCCCGCGCACCGAGGCGCCGGCCCAGGACAAGACGGCAGCCTCCAAGGCCCGACTGAACCTGGACGCCGTCATGCAGCGCCGCCGCGCCTAGCGCACCAGAGACCAGCAAAAAACCTGCGATCCGTGTGGATCGCAGGTTTTTTGCCGTTTCGGGGTCTTCGCGCCGCAAGCCCCGGGGCCGCCGGTCCTAGAGGTTCGCGTCCTCGGAGGGCAGCGGGCCGCGGTGGCCCATGTGGTGTGCGAAGACCAGCGTGGTCTCGGTGTGCCCCACGGACTCGTCGGTGGCCAGGTTGTCCAGCACCCAGTCGCGCAGCGCCTCGGTGGAGCTGACGGCAATATGCAGCAGGTAGTCGGTGCCGCCGGAAACATGGAACATGGACAGCACCTCTGGCAGCTGCGGGATGCGGTCGACGAAGGTGTCGATCTTCTCGCGATCGTGCACCCGCAGCTTCACGGAGATCAGCGCCTGCACGGTGCGGCCCACGCTGCGCAGCGAGACCTCGGCGTGGTAGCCGGTCAGGATGCCGCGCTCCACCAGCGAGCGGGTGCGCAGCAGCGCCGTCGACGGGGCGATGCCCGCGCGCTGGGCCAGCGTCGCATTGGAGATGCGCGCATTGGCGACCAGCTCGTCGATGATGATTCGATCAATCTCGTCGAGATCGGTACCGTGGGTCTGCTCTGATTGCGATGACATAAGAATATTTCACCATACTTGGGCTCAATCGAGCACTGCTTCGATGAGCCAGGTGCGTGCCGTGCCTCCGCCGGGCCGCGGCTCAGCTGTCCGGAACGTCCGGCACCGGCGGATATATTAGTGTCATGACACGAGCATCCGAGCAGACCGGAGAACTGTACGACACCCGATTGGCCGCCTACGCGCTGGTGGAGAACGACGGAAAGGTGCTGCTGACCTTGTGGGACATGCGCCACCGCGATCCGCGCTTCATCCCGCGCTGGACGCTGCCCGGCGGCGGCATCGACCTGGGCGAGCAGACGTCGGAGGGCGTGATCCGCGAGGTCTTCGAGGAAACCGGCTACCACGTCGACACCCTGGCGCTGCTGGACGTCACCACCGGCATCATCCCCGGTGCCAAGCGCTACTCGGGGGAGGGCCACCCCATGCAGACCGTCGCGGTCACCTACACCGCGCAGCTGGCCGGCGGGGAGCTGCGCGCCGAGCAGAACGGCTCCACCAGCCAGGCCGGCTGGTTCACCCGCGAGGAAATTCGCCAGCTGAACAGGATCGAAAGGGTGGATGTGATGCTGCGGATGACCGATCCCGGCGCGCGCAACCGCTGATCCGGGCCGTGCTGGCCTAAAATCGGTAGGGACATGAAGTTCCCACACGCCACCCCCGCCCGCACGCTGGCCCTGGCCGCCTGCGCCCTGGCCCTGCCGCTGGCCGGCTGCACCACCCCTCCGCAGGATGCTGGAACCGAGCCCAGCCGCGATGTCACACTGCGCATCGCGCCGACCGAGGATCCCACCGGGCAGGCGCTGGCCCACGTCTACGGCGACGCGCTGGAGCAGCTGGGCTACGCCATCAGTTTCACCAAGCCCTCGCAAGATCCCTACCGCCAACTGGCCGAGGGTGCAGCGGACATCGCGATCGACACCGCCCCTGAGGCTATCGGGCTGCTCCCGGCGGAGCAGGACCCGCGCGGCGAGGACCAGCTGCTGGCCGGCGACGAGGCCAAGAAGCTCGTGGGGCTGCTCAACGACGCCGAGCTGGGATTCACCGCGTTGCCGCTGACACAGGGCGATGCAGGAGCGGTGATGGTGCTTTCCGGCGCGGAGGCGACCGAATACTCCGTCACCTCGGTGGCTTCGCTGGCCGCCGCCTGCAGCGAGCTGACCTTCATCTCCGCCGCGGCGCCCACCGCCGGGCTGGAGAACGCGCTGGAAGATGCAGGTTGCGCCAAGCCGGTGTTCCGCACCGTCGACGCCGCCACCTTGCACGACGAGCTGCGCGCCGCGGTGTCCCGCGTGGTGGTGCTGCAGCAGCACGACGCGGTGATCGGGGACGAGGCGTTCACCATGGTCGACGGCAGCGCCAAGCTCTTCGACGCCGCACCCTACCTGGCGCTGGCCGGCGAGGCGGTGGACCAGGACGCGGTCGACGGCCTGAACCAGGTCACCCGCCAAGTGAACCAGCAGGCCCTGGTCGGCCTGAACCGGATGGTCTCCGGCCCCGATGCGATAGCGCCCGACGACGCCGCGCAGCGCTGGCGCTGGATCATCGACAACTAGCAGCCCGTCACCCGGCCGATGATCCCGGCCGGGTGCAACGGTTGAGTAACAAGGCGCGCCGCGCGCGCCTGACGTGAGAAAGTGTACCCATGGCCGAATTCAAACAATCGACGAAACTGCACAACGTCCTCTACGACATCCGCGGGCCGCTGCTGGAGCACGCCACCCGCATGGAGGCCGAGGGCCACCGCATCCTGAAGCTGAACATCGGCAATCCCGCGCCGTTCGGCTTTGAGGCGCCCGACGCGGTGCTCGTCGACATGATTCGCAACCTGCCCAACGCCCAGGGCTACTCCGACTCGCGCGGCATCCTCTCCGCCCGGACCGCGGTCTCGCAGTACTACCAGACCCGCGGCATCCAGACCATCGGCGTGGACGACATCTACCTGGGCAACGGCGTCTCCGAGCTGATCACCCTGAGCCTGAACGCGCTGCTGAACAACGGCGACGAGGTGCTGATCCCGGCTCCCGACTACCCGCTGTGGACCGCCTCGGTCTCGCTGGCCGGCGGCACCCCGGTGCACTACCTCAACGTGGAGGAGGAGGGCTGGCTTCCGGACCTGGAGGACATGGAAGCGAAGATCACCGACCGCACCAAGGGCATCGTGATCATCAACCCGAACAACCCTACCGGCGCCGTCTACCCGAAGGAGACCCTGGAGGGGATCCTGGAACTGGCCCGCAAGCACGATCTGATCGTCTTCTCCGACGAGATCTACGAGAAGATCCTCTACGACGACGCCGAGCACATCAACACCGCCGGCCTGGCCGACGACGTGCTGGTCATCACCTTCTCCGGGCTGTCCAAGGCCTACCGGGTCTGCGGCTTCCGCGCCGGCTGGATGGCCATTTCCGGTCCGCGCCACCTGGCAGCGGACTACATCGAGGGCATCAACCTGCTGACCAACATGCGCCTGTGCGCCAATGTGCCGGCGCAGCATGCGATCCAGACCGCGCTGGGCGGCTACCAGTCGATCAACGACCTGATCCTGCCCGGCGGCCGCCTGCTGGAACAGCGCGACGCGGCCTACAACCTGCTCACCGCCATCCCCGGCGTGAGCGTGCAGAAGGCCAAGGGTGCGCTGTACATGTTCCCGAAGCTGGATCCCGAGGTCTACCCGATCCACGACGACGAGAAGTTCGCTCTGGAGCTGCTCAAGGCGCAGAAGATCCTGATCTCCCAGGGCACCGCGTTCAACTGGGTGCGCCCTGACCACTTCCGCCTGGTCACGCTTCCGAACGTGCGCGACCTGACCGATGCGGTCGGCCGCATCGGTACTTTCCTTGAGGACTGGCGCGCCCGCGCATAACTATCTCTCGACAACACGTCGGTGCAAGCCAAAAATCATTGGCCTGCACCGGCGTTTTGCTTATGCTGGCACTCAAATAGTTTTCAGATGGTGTTTGAACAGGTGGTATGGCATGGGGACCGGAAGCGAAGCACAGAATCGCAAAGTTCAAGACTGGTTGGCCCGCGTCGATTCCGGTCAACTGCGATTGCCGCGCTTTCAGCGGGGAGTCGCGTGGGATTCAAATCGAGTTGTATCCTTGCTCGACACCATCATTGATGACTTGCCGCTCGGAATTGCGCTGGTCCTCAATGTGGGAGACAAGGAACAGTTCATCTCCCGGTCCCTGGAATCTGCTCCAGAAACAAGCGAACAAGTCACCGAGCACCTGTTGGATGGACAGCAGCGGCTGACAGCTCTATATCGCGCGCTTCGTGACAACGATCCACAAATTACATACTTCGTTCATTTCCCAGTTCTCGACCAAAACCCTGGCAACGACGACCATGATGTTGCCGTTCGCAAGGTAGCCCGATGGACCAATGCCTCTGGTACGAAATTCCCGATGTGGGTTGATTCGCCGTCGGAATGCCTGAGCCGGGGAATGGTCCCAGTTCGACTTCTCGATCCTACTTTCGACAGATTAGACGATTGGCTGAGCGAAGCCACCAAAGTACTCGAACCTGGTGCCGACATAGTGGAGCTGGCTGAATTCAAAGCTGCATTCATGAGGGCGAGCGAATACCGAAGCCGGGCCAAAACCCTAATTTCAGAGAAACGCGAAACTCTCAAGCACTTCAATCTCCCTTACCTGTCACTTCCTGCACAAACCAGCAAATCGACTGCACTTGATGTATTCGTCAAGATGAACACCAACGCCAAACCGCTTAAGGCTCATGACATATTCGTAGCAGAGCTAGAAAGCATAACGGGCAGGCGTCTGAAAGAGATGGAAGACGAGCTTGAGCGCCGGCATCCATACTTGAAGAAATACTTCAACATGGAAAGTGCAGTCCTTCAAACGTCGGCGCTTCTCCAGAACAAGATTCCAGGCCAGCGAGGCTTCTTCGAGATGAATCACGAAGTGTTCGTTGAGAACTGGGATGTCATGTCCCGCGGACTTGTCCGGTCGATCCAACTCGTTAAGTCGCTTCGCATTCTTGACGGCGAGAGGCTTCCTACCGCTATCCCAATTCCTGTTGTTGCAGCATTGATAGCGAATGAACCCGAAAACGGCGACGAGCGAGCTGCAGTCGACAAGTTGATGCGCCAATATCTCTGGCGTTCATTCTTCACCAGCCGATACGATTCGGCAGCTGCGACCCGTGCATTCGTTGACTACAGGGCACTCAAGGATGTTATGGATGAGGTAAGCTCATCGTCGGCCGTGCCAATTCTTGATGATGAATGGTACTCCTTGCCGAGCCGCAAAGATCTCAAGAGTGCTGGATGGCCAAAGGCGAAACGTTCTCTCTCTAGGGCGATTCTTGCGGCGTCTACATATTTTGGCGCTAGAGATTTCGCCGATGATACCAAGCTGAACGATGAGAACATCTCGTCCCGCGAGTACCACCATATTTTTCCGGACAAGCTCCTGAAGGATGCCCGCATCGAATCGATGCTGGCGCTCAATTGCGCGTTGATTACCTGGAAAACTAATCGCACCATAGGCCGTAGCGACCCCATCAAGTACCTGGAAGAGCGAGCACAACGTGCACCCAACGAGCAGGACATCGAACGGCGCTTGCGAACACACCTTGTCCCGTATCAGGCTTTAAAAGACGCTGGACCGTATGAATTCGGGTCGAGCGAAGAACTTTTCGCGGCAGTTAGGCACGACTTCGACCGTTTCTTGGAGTGCCGGGCCGTGGCCATCGAAAATTTCATGCGGGCGGTTTGCAGCGGTGACGAACCGAGTCTAAGCGACATCATTTAGCTCTGGACGAGGTGGTATGAGCTCGGAATGCCGCGGAGACACACCGTATTGCAATTAGGTGAATCGCCTCCTGCCCGAAGAGGATTGCAAGTAATGTTGGCTCAAATTTAGAAATTCGTGAATGACATGAAATCTAGGAGGTGCTCAATGATGGCCTACCCGGATAACTTGATCAGCGCGCTGCGCGTCGAACCCGGCCTGGATTTGTCCCAACGAGCGACCGGAGACCCGGACTGGTGGCCGGCGGATGCCCCGCAGGACAAGAAGGAAGCCGCGCAGCGGATGAAGGAGCTGGGCGAGGAGCTGTCCTCGCTGCAGGAGCGGCTGTTCGCCTCCGCGCTGCAGCAGGAGTCCGAGGACTCGGTGCTGCTCATCCTGCAGGGAATGGACACTTCCGGCAAGGGCGGGATCGTACGCCATGTGGTGGGCCTGCTGGACCCGCAGGGCGTCGACCATTTCGCGTTCAAGACCCCGACCCCGGAGGAATTGGCGCACGACTTCTTGTGGCGCGTGGAGAAGCGGTTGCCGCGCCGGGGCATCATCGGCGTTTTCGACCGCTCGCACTACGAGGACGTGCTGATCCACCGAGTGCAGCAGCTGAGCACCGCCGAGCAGGTGGAGAAGCGCTATGCGAAGATCACCGCGTTCGAGAAGCGGCTGGGGGAGCTGAGCATCCACCCGATCAAGGTGATGCTGCACATCAGCCGCGACGAGCAGTACCAGCGGCTCTCGGAGCGGCTTCAACGCCCGGACAAGTTCTGGAAATATGCGGTCGGCGACGTGGAAGACCGGTTGCGCTGGGACGACTACCAGCAGGCCTACCAGGTGGCGATCAACCGCACCGACAGCGCCGCCGCCCCGTGGTTCGTCATCCCTGCCGACCAGAAGTGGCGTGCGCGGCTGTGCGTGGCCGAGCTGCTGCTGCAGGTGCTGCGGCGCATCGACCCGCAGTGGCCGCCGGCGAAGTTCGACGTCGCCGCGGAAAAGGCCCGGCTGGACGCGACACGCTGATCCGGCTTTCCCATGGCGCTCCCCAGAGCTCGGCCTGCACAGCTTGCGGTGCCCGGGCTCAGAATTCGTGGAACGCGCAGGCCTGGGCCCGCTGCGCGGCTGTCGCCTGGCCGTTCAAGACCTTGCACCAGCTTGGATAGACCCGGAACCCGCGTTTGCCTGGCCATCTGCCCGAGGTGATTTTCAGTTCGGACAGATGCGCACCGGTGAACCGGAATACGCCGCGTCGCCCCTGCTGCTCCACGAAGACGAGCAGGCCTGCGGCCGTGTCGTCGTCGCGGAATGGTTCGGTCGTCCCGTCAACGGCCCGTCGCCCGAATGCGACGAAAGCGCCAGCCTTTGTCGGAGTGTTGCGCGCCGTACGAATATGCCATGCTTCGCCGTCGATCTGGGCGAGGCCGGACTCGTAGTCGCTGTTCTGCGCTTCGGGAATTACCGCGATGGGCGCCGATACGGAAGCAGCGTAGGCCTCAAGCATTGTGAATTGCACCCACCCAAGATATCCCACCGCCAACGTGGAACTGCTGGACGGCGTCGCATGGTGCGCAGGCCGTGTGCTTTCGCTGATGACTTGCCCGGTTCGAAGCGTCCGAGCCCGGCGTGCGCCGAACTAGTCCTCGGTGTTCTCCAGATGGCGGGCGCGGGCTGCCTCCAGGCGCTGCGAGACGCCGTTGAGCCAGTTCTCGCAGTGGGCGGCCAGCGCTTCGCCGCGCTCCCACAGGGCCAGCGAGGCCTCCAGCGGCGCGCCGCCGGTCTCCAGCTGGTTGACCACGGCGATCAGCTCGTCGCGGGCCTTCTCGTAGGACAGCGCGGCGATGTCGGTCGGAATCTGCTCGTTCATGTGATTGTACTCCAAACTAGTGGGCCGCCTCGGCGGCGGGGAAGATGTCCTGGACGGTGGCGGTGAGCTGGCCTGCGGCGACCCTGATGCGCAGCAGGTCCTGCGGGTTGGCGGTCGAGGCATCGCGCAGCACGCTGCCGTCGGCCGTCTGGGTGACCGAATAGCCCCGGTCAAGGGTCTGCTGCGGGGACAGGGCCCGGATCTGGGCGCGCAGGTGGGCGACCTCGTCCTGGGCACGCTGCACCCGGTGGCCGATCAGCGCGGTGGAGCGCTGCACCCAGCGCTGCAGGTCCTCGGCGCGCGATTCGACCATGACCTGCGGGCTGGCCAGCACCGGGCGGGCGCGCAGCGAGGAGACCAGCTGGGCCTCGCGCTGCAGCATTGAATCGATGGAGCGCTCAAGGCGCTGGCGGGCGGCGTCGAGCCCGGCGAATTCCTCGTTCAGATCCGGCACGATGCGCTTGGCTGCATCCGTAGGGGTGGAGGCTCGCAGGTCGGCGACGTCGTCCAGGATCGGCCGGTCGGCCTCGTGGCCGATCGCGGAGACCACCGGGGTGGAGGCGGCTGCCACCGCGCGGACCAGGTCCTCGTTGGAGAACGGCAGCAGGTCCTCCAGCGCGCCGCCGCCTCGGGCGATCACGATGACGTCGATCTGCGGGTCCGTATCCAGCTTCTGCAGCGCGGCGATGACCTGCGGGACCGCGTCCACGCCCTGCACCGCGGTGTTGATAACGGAGAACTGCACGGCAGGCCAGCGCAGCGTCGCGTTGCGCACCACGTCCTTTTCAGCGTCCGAGTCGCGCCCGGTGATCAGCCCGATGCGTCCGGGCAGCACCGGCAGCCGGCGCTTGCGGGACGGGTCGAACAGTCCTTCGGCGCCCAGCGCCTGGCGCAGCCGTTCAAGGCGCACCAGCAGCTCGCCCAGGCCCACGGGGCGCAGGTCGGTGGCGTTCAGCGACAACCGGCCGGTCTTGGTGTACAGGCTGGGCTTGACCCGGGCGACCACGCGGGAGCCCACGGTCGGGGTGGTTTCCAGCTGGCGCATCACCGAGGACCAGACGGTCACGGAGAACGAGTTGTCCACGTCGACGTCGCGCAGCGTCAGGTAGGCGTGGCCATTGCGCACGTTCGCCTCCAGCAGCTGCCCCTCCACCCAGGTGTAGGGGGAATTCTCGATGTGGATCTTCAGCTTTTCCGACAGCACCCGCAGCGGCCACGGGTTTTCCGGGCTCGTCTGCGCAGCGGTAGCGGGCACGCCGGTCGGCGCGCCGGCTGGCGGCGATGACTGCATCTGCTCACGGCTCCTTTTGCGGTGTGGCGCACCTGTGGCGCGCATTCGACGCTACACCACCGGCCCGACATCTGCGCGGATTTGCCCCGGCCGGCGGCCGCGCAGACACCGCAGTATCGCAGGCAGAGGCGGAACTCACAGCCCCGGCAGGGTGGTTCGGCTCATATGAGCATGCGCTAACTTGCGCCGACTTCGTAGACTAGAGGCATGGCTACTTCCACTTCTGTCCCGGTATCCCTGCCGGTTCCCCGTATTCCGCGCACCCGCCGTTCTCCCCAGGAGATCCTGGCGGCGTCCCCGCTGGTGACCGAGCGCAAGGTGCTGCTGGCCGCTCCGCGCGGATACTGCGCCGGCGTGGACCGCGCGGTGGTGGCGGTGGAGAAGGCGCTGGAGCACTACGGCCCGCCGGTATACGTGCGCAAGCAGATCGTGCACAACGTCCACGTGGTCTCCGAGCTGGAATCCCGCGGGGCGATCTTCGTGGAGGAGAACGACGAGGTGCCTGAGGGCGCGCTGGTGGTGTTCTCCGCCCACGGCGTCTCCCCGGCAGTGGTGCAGTCGGCCGCGGAGCGCGGCCTGCAGACCATCGACGCCACCTGCCCGCTGGTGACCAAGGTGCACCGCGAGGCAGTGCGCTTCGCCAAGAACGACTACGAGATCCTGCTCATCGGCCACGAGGGCCATGAGGAGGTCGAAGGCACCTACGGCGAGGCCCCCGAGGTCACGACCATCGTGAACAACCCGGAGGAAGCCGACACCGTCCAGGTCAAGGACCCTGACAAGCTGATCTGGCTCTCGCAGACCACCCTGAGCGTGGACGAGACCATGGAGATCGTGCGCCGTCTGCGCAAGCGCTTCCCGAACCTGCAGGATCCGCCCAGCGACGACATCTGCTACGCTACCACCAACCGCCAGGCGGCCATCAAGAACATCGCCCCGCAGGCGGACCTGGTGATCGTCGTGGGTTCGGCGAACTCCTCCAACTCGGTGCGCCTGGTCGAGGTCGCACTGGATCACGGCGCCAAGGCCGCCTACCGCGTGGACTTCGCCAACGAGGTCGACGAGACCTGGTTCGAAGGCGTCTCCACCGTGGGCGTCACCTCCGGCGCCTCGGTGCCCGAGGTGCTGGTGCGCGAGGTCGTCTCGCTGCTGGCCGAGTACGGCTTCAACGACGTCGCCGAGGTCACCACGGCTGAAGAGGACATCATCTTCTCGCTGCCCAAGGAGATCCGCAGCAAGCTGAAGGAATCCGGCGACGAGGAGCGCGCCCTGGGCGGGCGCGGCCACCGTCCCGAGTCCCGCTAGCCCCCGCAAATTTCACGCGCCCGCACAGAACTGGGCGCACAATACTAGTAAAAGGTAGAATTTCCTCCCGTGGCTCTTACTATCGGAATCGTCGGACTGCCCAACGTCGGCAAGTCCACCATGTTCAACGCGCTGACCCGTGCCCAGGTGCTGGCAGCCAACTACCCGTTCGCGACCATCGAACCCAACGTGGGTGTCGTGCCGCTGCCTGACTCGCGCCTGAAGGTCCTCTCCGGGATCTTCAACTCGGAGCGCATCCTGCCGGCCACCGTGTCCTTCGTGGACATCGCCGGCATCGTGAAAGGCGCCTCGGAAGGCGAAGGCCTGGGCAACAAGTTCCTCGCCACCATCCGCGAGGCCGACGCGATCTGCCAGGTCACCCGCGCGTTCGTGAACGACGACGTGATCCACGTGAACGGCAAGGTGGACCCGGCTTCGGACATCGAGACCATCGCCACCGAGCTGATCCTGGCCGACCTGCAGACCATCGAGAACCAGCTGCCGCGCCTTGCGAAGGAGCTGCGCAGCAAGAAGATCGAGAAGTCCTTCCTGGACGCAGTGCTGGCAGCGCAGAAGATCCTGGAAGAGGGCCGCACCCTCTACTCGGCCAGCAAGACCGACGGCGTGGACCTCGTCGAGCTCGCGCCGATGCAGCTGATGACCACCAAGCCGTTCATCTACGTGTTCAACACCGATGAGGCAGGTCTGGCCGACACCGAGATGCAGGAAAAGCTCTCCGCGCTCGTGGCTCCGGCCGAGGCGATCTTCCTGGACGCCCAGTTCGAGGCCGAGCTGGCCGAACTGGAAGAAGACGAAGCTGAAGAAATGATGGAAGACGCCGGCATCGTCGAGTCCGGTCTGGGCAAGCTGGCCCGCGTCGGCTTCGACACCCTGGGCCTGCAGACCTACCTGACCGCCGGTCCGAAGGAAACCCGCGCGTGGACCGTCCGCAAGGGCGCCACCGCGCCTGAGGCGGCCGGCGTGATCCACGCCGACTTCCAGCGCGGCTTCATCAAGGCCGAGGTCATCGGCTTCGACGACCTGGTCGCCGCCGGGTCGGTAGCCAATGCGAAGGCCGCCGGCAAGGCCCGCATCGAAGGCAAGGATTACATCATGCAGGACGGCGACGTCGTGGAGTTCCGCTTCAACGTCTAATCGCGTTTCGACAATCAAAGGGGCACAGTGGAAGAGGGTGCATCACTCGCCAGCGCATCTGCTCGGGTCCTGCTCGGGAAATGTGGCCGTGCCCTCGCATTTAGCGCGTCGTGTGTGCTTTGTCGGTACTGTCGTGTCTCTCGTTCTGCAGGATTGGTTCTATGCCGGGGTGAACCCCCTGGCGTGCTTCGCACTTGCGATTACTTTCCTCGCGCTGTACGTGTCTCTACGCATCTTTGCGCTTCAGGAAGAGCAAGGAACTCTCCAAGAGAGCCGATATCTCAAGTTGTGGGGGCGCATAGAGAGCACGAGCGAGGATGCGGCGGCAAGCGCGGCTGGCGCGAATCAAGGGGTTGCTCGCTTGATCGAGGTACTCGGGGAAGCGTACAAGTCACGCGCACAAGAGTACCCATCCAACCTGCCAACGAAGATACCCCGGCTCTACAGCGAACTACGTGAAGCTGGTTCTGGACTGGTGTTGTGGGTGGATGATGAACCCGAGTCGGTCGCGTGGGAGCGTGCAGCCTTGTCAGAGGTCGGTATTCGATCAGTGTGTGTAACGACGACCGACGACGCATATCGACTCATAGCCGATAACGACTTCGATGTCATCGTGACTGATATGGGGCGACCTGATAGCAGACGCGCGGGGTATGAACTCCTCGATGGGTTGCGTTCGTGGGGCGACAAGACTCGGGTACTCGTGTATTCGAGTTCTAAGAAACCGGAACACGTCGCTGAGGTTCTCGAGCACGACGGTCAGGGTGCAACAAACGACCCCTGGGAAATCATCGAACTCGTGGCCCTGCAACTGCGATTGGCTAATGAAGAGCGCGTGAATCGTCAGCCTTTAGCGCATTAGCCTCAAAGGTTGGTATCTGGAGTAACGTGGTGGAAATTTCGATTCACCGCATTAGGGACACCCGATCGGCCTCCGAACCGATTGTATGGTCTATGGGCCGATCGGTGTGTGTTTATTGTCTAGCATCAAATCAATCGTGTTGGCCGGATCGTGTGGCGGGGAACCCGCTGGTGCGTTTTGGACGGTAATCGTCGCAGGAAGTACTGCGTTCGCGTGATCGCGCGGTGGTGGCTATGCCTGGTCTGAAGAGATGGAGGCATGGAAGATGTCGAATTGACCGACTACCACCGAGGTCGAGCTGATCGCCCAATCCACCCGGGTGAGGGTCTTATGGCGGACTTCATCGAAGAACTCGGGATCACTCAGAACAAGCTCGCCGTGTTCATCGGCGTCCCCTTGGCGGATCAACTAGATCGTGCACGGCAAGCGGGGCATGACCGCGAATACCGAACTGCGGCTGGAGTAGTACTTTGGCACATCGGCGGAGTTTTGAATCTATTTGCAGAGCCACTATGAACTTGATTGTGCCGAGGGTTTCGTGGGGGAACAGATTGCTTCAATCACTCCGTTGAAGGGCGCGTGAGCGGCTTTGCCGTATATGTGTCTGACGGGCATCTAGTTCACCGGTGGTGAGAGTGTAGTGCTCCGGACCTGCAGATTTCTGAAGGTTCCAACTAGGGCGACGTCGTTGTTGGTTCTAAGTACCGGTACTCGGTGGGGTTCCGGTTTAGCGTGTGAAACTGCTCGATCGTTGAACGAGCACAGCGAGACGAAACGCTCGTGCTTCTGAGCCAGCACCTAGTCTTTGCTGGTGCGGTGCATCCCGCGCCTGGTACGCATGTATGCCACCAATCGGAGACGAGGTCTCCTACAAAGTCGATGGTCACGCACGAGTCATGTGCCGAGATCGTTCCAGGAAGATGCCGGCCATGAAGACGATGCCGATGTAGGCCTCGGCCGCAGCATGAATCGGGCCATCGGGGCTGACATCGCTGAGTTTTTGGCATAGCCTGACGGCATGCACGAATGGAAGCCTGTTGCGTACCCGTCGGTTAGCCCCTATTTGATCTGCTGCAATGCGGAAGAAGTAATCGCGTTCCTTGAGGCTGCCTTTGACGGGATCCTGCTGCGCCGTTTTGACCGCCCTGACGGGTCGTTGATGCATGCCGAGGTCAGGATTGATGACAGCGTTGTGATGATTGGTGGCGGTGCGACCGAGACAGACTCGGCTCCTGCACATGTGCATTTGTATGTGAGGGACGCCGAATCCGCCTTTGCGCGGGCAATCGATGCGGGAGCGACCGCCGTCCAAGCGCCTGCCCGCAAGAACCAGGACGACGACCTGCGCGGCGGGGTGATGGACCCTTCGGGCGCCATTTGGTGGATCGCGACCCAGTAAAACCTCGACCCCATTGCTGGCGAATCGGCCGAGTTAAATCTGAGGCCAAGTTCGGCGCAAACGAAACGGCGTGGCAACTCCGGCTTCGGACGGAAGTCTAGAGATGCGTAGGGGTCAGCTCAAGCGGGCCGTATCTGTTGTTGCGTGTATCGGGTAGCCCGTGGCAACCTCTCCTGGACTCGGGACAGCCGTTGTATTCGGGTTGTTCCTTTCCCCTCAGAACGATCGCCGCGCAGGTAGCAGTAGTATCGGTACATGGAAGCCGAGCAAGTAGTTGAAGAGATTTATTTGGCAGGCGGCTGCCTCTGGGGCGTGCAAGCCTTCATCGCGACACTGCCCGGGGTGACGTTCACCGAGGCCGGAAGGGCCAACGGAACCAGCGAGTGTATCGACAGCGACTACGACGGGTACGCAGAATGCGTGCGCACACGATTTGATCCGTCGGTTATGGGTGTCGGGCAGCTGATGGCCTACCTCTTCGAGATCATCGATCCCTACAGTGTCAACCAGCAGGGGCCGGACCTCGGTCCGAAGTATCGCACTGGTGTTTACTCCAACAAGCAGGCCCATCTCGATCAGGCTCGAGTTTTCATTGCTGCGAGAGACGACGCTCGCCGAATCGCCGTTGAGGTGCTGCCGCTGGCCAACTATGTGCGAAGCGCCGAGGAACACCAGGACCGGCTCGCACGTTGTCCCGAGGATTCCTGTCACCTTCCGGCGGAACTGCTGGATAAATACCGGAAGAAGGATGATTCAGCCGGCCGCTCGTGGTGATCGGTGAGACGTTGCTACGTGCCGGAATGTGGTGGAGTTCCGCTTCAACGTCTGATTCCTGAACACTGTGAATGCCACGGTTTCCTTTTGGAATCCGGGGTATTCGCACATCTGGGGCTGTTTCTTAACATCTGGCCGATTATCGATCGCAACCTCGGTTTTGTTCCACAAGTACGATGCTTATTCCGGCTGTACGCATGCTTCCGTGAGTTCGTTGTCAAGACGGGGCGGCGTTGATCGAAGGCCCCAGTAGCGGCTAATTCGCGGAACACGTCGTCGGAGAGCCGATAGATGATGGAAGTTGGACTGCGTCAGCTGCGACATTCTGGACCTGCAGATTTTCACGAATGCAGGCCCGAAGGAATTGCGTGGCTGCCCGTCCACAAGGAGGCTACCGCCCTTGAGGCGGTCGGCGTGACCGGGTGAGGCCTTGCTGGCCACGCTAGTCTCTTGCACGGGTGGTGGGCAAGAGCGCTGCACCGACGGCGCCAAGTGAATTGCCGGTGCTTGTGCTCGACGCAGGGGCAGGCCACTGTTGAGCCATGATGAGTAGGCGGGGGAGCTGGGCTTCTTGGCGCTGCACGAAGAAGCGGGAGGCGGATACATGGCACAGTGGGAACCAGGCCGGGGAATCGTCGAATTCCCCGATGGCAGGAAGGTCAGGGGCCGCGGGCTGCGTTCGTTGCGGCGCCCGGCGCCTGCCGCGGACTTCGGCGTATACCTCACCGGTCGTCGACCCCAGGCGGGAGTAATCGAGCACCGATGGGTGCGATGGCGGGATTTCCGGCTGCCCGGTTCCACCGATGAGGTGGTGGCGGCCCTGCGCGAGGCACGCGAACGTTCTGCAACACAGCGGGTGGAGATTGCCTGCGGCGCAGGCTTCGGCCGTACCGGGGCAGCCCTGTCGGTTTTGGCAGTGATGAGCGGGATCCCGGCGGAGGATGCCGTGGCTTGGGTGCGGGAGCATTACCACCGCCGGGCTGTTGAAACGTCTGCACAAGAGCGCTGGGTATTGGAAGTGGCTGCGTCACTGCGAGGGTGACCGGCAATCCACTGCGGCGATCGCCGGAGAACTTTCGGGCTTGGTAAGTTGGGCCCCGGAACATGTCACCTGTGCAGGGGAGGAACTTGATGAGCCGGTCGCCGGAGAACATCCTTTTGCGCCTGCCCGAGGCACAAGAGCAGTCGATCCGGGAGATCTTTGCGCAGCTGGAACAGCGGGGTTTTCCCCGGCAGCAGCAGACACCCCACATCACCATCACCTTCGCCCCCGCCATGGCGCCGGAGGTGGTCGCCAGCGCAGCGGAGCTCCTGCCAGCGGTCATTCCATCCACGCTCACCAGGGTGGGCGCCGTGGTGTTCGGGACGAAACGCAAGCAGACCGTGGCATGGCTGCTGGAGGCCAGCGACGAGTTGGAGATCGCAGCCCGGAGCATCAGCGCACTGAATCCTGCGGGCAGGGGGCCGCGCTGGACACCGCACCTGACGATGGGCTTACGGCTGCCGCGGGACATCGTGCCGGACTACCTGCGTGCCATGGATGAGCTGGTTTCCCCGCACCTGAAAGAGTTCACGGCATTCCGTGCAGAGTACTACCGGCCGCAGAGCCAGGAAAGCTTGCTGCTCGCCGAATCAGGCATGGACGTACGACGCAGCCAGGCCTGATGACGCGCCGCAGAGCGTCGAACGCACGGACAGCCTCGTCTCGACCCTCGCGGACAGAGCCACCGATGCCGCGGATCGACGTGGCCGATGACCGGTAGATTCCACTCGCCGACTGCTAGTCTGTGAAAAAGTCCGCTGAGGTGAAGTTATTTGCCTCATCAGGAGCTGGAACCGGGGGCTGTGCTTGCCGGTCCGGTGAGGCAGTGGGGACGGCGACTCGTCCGCACCAGCTGTTGATGGGGATGGCCTTGCCGCGAACCGCAGGGAGCCAAAGTGCACGATACCCGAACAATCGCAGACTATTTCTCGCGAGTGCTCCGGCGCGGCCAGCTGGAATCGGTGGTCTTCGAGAAATCCTCCAACTTCATCGCCGTGCCTCGCGCCGAGCTGCTCACCGGCGTCATCGCACCTGAGGAAGCGCTCAGGCTCTTCGAAGCCCACGACAGGAATTCGGGACGGCACGGGTCAGACGACCAGGACAAGCCTCTGCCAGTGGCCATCTCCCTGCTCTCCACCGAGTACAAGGAATCCGGGCACAGCGGACTGCTGCTGCTTGCAGCCCAGCTTTATCGGGATGGCCGCTTGCTGCCGCAATTCGACCAAGGCACCTCGCCGTGGATCCCTGCGGATCGGCTGGCATCGGATACCAGCGACGGGCTGGAAGTCATGGCGGGCCCGCAAGAGAAGTTCTGGCACTACCTGCGCACCGAGGCCAACGCCGCCATTTCCCAGGCCGAGTCGTTCGCCGATGCGGTGGGCATGGCCGACACGCTGTTCACCAAGGTTTCGGGCTCCACTCCGGAAGATTTCGCCCTCAAAGGGCAAGCCGATGGACTCGACGTCGCCACCGAGTACTGCTATATCCAGGAACACGAACGCTTCACCGCCGTGAAGCCGCTGCTGGACCTCTACGATTTCCTGTCAGCACAGGAGTCCCTTCCGCCGCTCCTAAACAGCACGGCCACCGGGTGGGTGGGCGAACGCCGTTCAGAACTCTCGATCCATGATGCCGGTGGGCTCTACCGCAGCGCCAAGGAATCCTGCGGATCGATGGACAACGGCAATCCGCTGACCGATTCGCAGCGCCGCGCCGTCCACGCGTTCCTCGCCTCGGGCCGCGGCGACGTCACCGCCGTCAGCGGCCCGCCCGGGACCGGCAAGACCACGATGCTGCAGGCCATCGTCGCCAACATGATCACCCGCCGCGCGCTGGAGAAGGCCGCGCCACCGGTGATCGTGGGGGCTTCGACGAACAACCAGGCAGTCACCAACATCATCAATTCCTTTGCCTCGGTGGCCAAGGACAAACCGGGAATCCTGGACTACCGCTGGCTGCCGCAGGAACAGGACGGATTGGCGCTCGCCAGGAGCACGCTGGGTTCGCTGGCCGTGTACTGCCCGGCCGCGGGAAAACTCAAAGAAGCAAAAGGGCAATACTTGGTCGAGCAGCTCAACAAGGGCGAGACCTATGCCGCCTACAGCGGCGAGGTGTACCGGGCCGGCGCGCGGGACCACTTCGTCTACAGCGCGCAGAGGTACTTCGGCGCGCCGAACGACATCGCCGGGCTGCGCGACTGGATCCACGACGCGCTGTCGGAATTGGACTACGAACGGATCCGTTTGCTGCAGGTCATGGCCTCCCAAGGGCCTTCGGAAGAATTCCAGCGGGTGTGCGAGAGTGTTGAATCCTCCCGTTTCGGCCGACTCGTCGAGGGCATCGACGAGCTGAAGGCATCGCAGAACCTGCAGGAACTGGACGAGAAGCTCGACCTCACGCTGCGCTACGCCCAGTTCTGGCTGGCGGTCCACTACTTCGAGGCGCAGTGGCTGCTGGCCGAGGACCTGCTGGATGCGGAGGACCGCAAAAAGAACATTCGGCGCGTCATGGACAGCTACTGGCGCCAGGCCGCGGCATTGACCCCGTGTTTCGTGATGACGCTCTACCAGATGCCGAAGTACTTCAAGCTCTACATCAAGCCCGGCGAACCGTACCGCTTCGACCTGGAACGCGCCGATCTGCTGATCATCGACGAAGCCGGACAGGTCGACACGCCGCTGGGTCTTCCTGCTCTGGCCTTGGCTCAGCGGGCGGTCGTCGTGGGGGACAGCAAGCAGATCTCGCCGGTGTGGAACATCGACGAACTCAGCGACGAGGAAGTCGCCGCATCGGCGGGCATCGATACCGCCGGCTGGTGGGGCGGCCTGCGGGAGCGCGGGCTGACCTGCTCCGCCCCGTCCAGCCTGATGAAGGCCGCCAGCTACGCCTCCAAGTGGCAGTACGGGGACGGGCATCCGGGACTGTTCCTCAGCGAGCACTTCCGCTGCCACCCGCAGATCATCGGGTTCTGCAACGAGCTGCTCTACGAGGGCCTGCTGGTACCCCGCCGGCCAGCGGATAATTCCCCGCTCAACGGTGCGGAGGAGGCGTTCGCCTGGCACGACGTGCCTGGCTCCTTCGACTCTCCGGCCGGTTCCAGCCGCCGGAACGAGGCCGAGGCGAAGGCCATTGCCCGGTGGATCGTGGAGAACTATGCCCGCTATTTCGAGATCTACAACCCGCGGCATTCCTCACTGAACAAGAAAGCAGCCGGCGGCGAGCTCATCGGCGTCGTGACCCCCTTCAGCGCCCAAGCGCGGCTCATCGAACGGGAGATCGCGAAAGCAGTCCGCCAAGCCGATGTTTCCTTGGGCCTTCCGGCGGATCTTGCCTCGAAAGTTGCCGTCGGCACCGCGCATCGGCTGCAGGGCGCGGAGCGGCCCATCGTCTTGTTCTCCGCAACCTATGGGCAGAACAGCGGCCAAGCCGGGTTCATCGAGGCCAACCACGAGCTGCTCAACGTGGCGGTCTCCCGGGCCAAGGACCTGTTTGTGGTGTTCGCGGCGGCCAACCGCTGGAACAACGGGGAGGCCTTCGAAACCATGGGCCGCCACGCGACCAGGATCCCGCTGGATCCTCCCGAGGCTGCGGCCGGCCCGGCGGCCGAAGGAGCGGAACCGGTGCTTGTGCAGCCCGCCCCGGCGCCCCGGATGCCGGCGGCCAACGCAGAACCGGCGCCCGTCCGGACGCTGACTGCCAGCGCATTGCTGAACCGCTGGCGCAGTGCCGGGCAGCTGAGGGACGAAGACGCGCAGCTCAAGGCCCAGCGGATGAACGAGCGCCTGCGTGATGCCGGGGTGCTGGCCGGCAGGCCCGGCGAGTGGCAACCGACGGCGCTGGCTAAGCTGCTGGGCGCAGAAATCGTCCAGTGGCAGGACACCCGCACCGGCAGCACCTTCGAGTCCCTGGAGTACGCGCCGCGAATGCAGGAAGTGCTTCTGGAGCTCTACCTCGACGGGAAGCTCTGAGACGGCGCAGGCGTCCGGAGAGGCGGACGGACACGCTGCGCGCTGATCCGCGCCGGCGCCGGGAGCGCAAGCCACCGCGATTGCCGGCTTTGCCCCGCGGAAGCGGGAAACCACGCGGGGCCGGAGTCCCTAGAACAGCGGCCAGGGGACAGCCGGCATCTGGCCGCTGGGTCCGGGGAATGTCCCGGTGGCCTGCAACCGCTGGCAGCGTGCGGCCAAGGCGTCGACTTCTTCGCCGGTCAGCAGCTGCGCCAGGCTGCGCCCCAGTTCGCCGGACAGCCCCGCGGCGACCTTGCCTAGGCCTTCGAGCTCGTCGTCGTTCAGCGCTTGGCCCAGCCATCCCCACAGCACCGTGCGCAGCTTGTGCTCGCGGTGGAAGGTCAGTCCGTGGTCCACGCCGTAGCGGTGGCCATCGGGCATGGCGAGGATGTGGTTGCCCTTGCGGTCGGCATTGTTGACGATCACGTCGAACACGGCCATGCGCCGCAGCGCCTGCGTGTCCTCGTGGATGAGCTCGACGACGCGTCCGTTCTCATCCTGGCCCTTGAGGACGTGTTTCCAGCCGGTGTACGGCGCCTGGTCCGCCGGGACCAGGTCCACGGGACTCTGCCCGGCATCCGGTTCCTTCCACAGCTGCACCATGCCCTCGCCGAGCGGTCCCTCGCGCAGCCAGGTCTGCGGCACGATATCCCAGCCGAAAGCCCGGGAGACCAGGTATGCGGCGACCTCCCGGTGGGCCAGAAGCCCGTCGGGAAAATCCCAGAGCGGGCTTTCGCCGGCGATCGGCTTGTAGACGACCTCCGTGGCTCCGATGCTGCCCAGAAAGGTGGCATTGGACGCCGTGGTGATGCGGCCGGTGAGGGTCAGCTCGGCGGCCATGAGATCCGGCGCCGGCATCAGTCCTCCGGAGGGGTGCAGACATGCCCCTCGGGATCCATCGGGTACCCGCACAGCGGGCACAGGGGCCGCCCGGCCGCCACGATCTCGCGGGTGCGCTTGGCGAAGGCCCGCGCGGTGCCCACTGGCACCCGCACGAGCAGCATCTCGTCGGCATCGGCCGGGACATCTTCGTCGTCGTCTTCGCCCAGCGGATAGAGCTCGATGACGATCTGCGAAGTGGTGGCATCCCAGCCCAGGCTGATCGCGCCGATGCGGAACTGCACCTCGACCGGTTCGAGCGGGTCGTTGTCGACCAGTTCAAGGGGCGTGCCGGCAGGGACGCTGAAGGGGTTGCCCTCGACCGCGCCGAGCTGGTCGAGCACCTCGTCGATTTTCTCGGCGAGCGCCGCCGATTGCTGTTTCTCCAGGGCGAGCGTCACCAGCTGCTTGGCGGCGCGCACCTGCAGGTAGAACGCCCGCGATCCCGGATCGCCGATGACGCCGACGACGACACGATCTGGCCAGGAAAACTCGTGAACACGTGTAGACATGTCAATATTCTAGGCCGAAGACGTTCACGGCGCCTGGTGTCCAGGGCCTCCGCCGACCGGGGCGTCGCCCGCAGGGGCGGCCTTGGCCAGCCAGGACAAATCGCCGGCCTCGGTGTTGATCGCATAAACGCTGGGACGGTGCGGCCCGTAATGCACGATCGACACCGACGCGGGGCCGACGTTCAGGCGCTGGAACATGTCCAGGTGGGTGCCCAGCGCGTCGGCGAGAATCGATTTGATGATATCGCCGTGGCTGACGGCCGCCCATACTGCGCCGGGGCCGTGCTCGGATTCGAAGGCAGCATCGCGGCGGCGGATGGCGGCCACCGCGCGCGCCTGCATGGCCGCCAGGGATTCGCCGCCCGGGAACGCTGCCGCGGAAGGCTGTGACTGGACCACCTTCCACAGCTCTTCGGTGGCCAGCTCCTTGAGCGTCCTGCCCTGCCACTGGCCGTAGTCGCATTCGACCAGGTCGGAGTCCATGGGCGCGAAGGGCGCTTGGGGCTGGCGGTCGATGATGAATTGGGCGGTCTGCAGGCAGCGCTCCAGCGGGCTGGAGACCACCCCGACCAGGGGGACGGCGGCCAGCCGCTCTCCGGCCCGTGACGCCTGCTCCCGGCCCACCTCGTCCAGGCTGACGCCGTCGGCGCGGCCCGCCAGCACGCCGGCGGTATTTGCGGTGGAGCGGCCGTGCCGCACGAGAATAACGGTTGCCATGCTTTCAGCCTAGTATCCCGGCGTCGCTACGCCAGGTTTCGACAGAATTTCCGTGCAGCGCGTCGGCGCGAGGCTTCCGGCCGGATTGCCGCAGTCTGCCTTTTCTGCTGGCATCCAGTTTGGGCGGCGCCGGATCGCGGAGACGATAGCCTAGGCTCCATGAACACAGTGCCACAGGATATGGACTATGAGATCACGGGTCGCCAGGCCGGACCGGCGGGGCGGTCCACGGTCTCGATAGTCATTCCCGTGAAAAACGACGGCCCCCTGCTGGCCCGGTGCCTTGCTGCACTCAAGGCCCAGACCCGCGCCGCCGACGAGATCGTCGTCGTGGACAACGCGTCGACCGATGATTCCGCGCAGGTGGCGCGCGACGCCGGTGCAGCAGTGGTGGCGTGTCCAGAGCCCGGTATCCCCGCGGCCAGCGCAGCGGGGTATGACCATGCCCGCTGCGAGATTATCCTGCGCCTGGATGCCGACTGCGTGCCTCCGGCGACCTGGGTGGAGGACATGGTGGACGCATTTGCCCGGAACCCGGGCACCGCGGCCTTGACCGGACCCGCGCGTTTCACCGACGGCCCCCGGGCGCTTCGCGCTCCCTTGGCCGCGGTCTACCTGGGGGTGTACGTGCTGGCCACGGCACCTGCCTTGGGCCATCGTCCGCTGTTCGGATCCAATATGGGGCTGCGTCGGGAAGCCTGGGCGCAGATTCGCACTGCGGCCCATCGCCGGGATCCCGAGCTTCATGACGATCTGGATCTTGCCTTCCATCTTGGAGCGAACCACAAAGTCGGCTATGTGAAGTCGTCGATGATGGGGGTGTCGATGCGCCCATTCTTCGACGCCCGCGCCTTCGCAAAACGCCTGCGCCGCGGCTTCCGAACCGTTCTAGTGCATTGGCCCGATGAATTCCCGCCCCGACGCTGGAAAAGGCTGCTCGGCGTCGACCGTGGAAATCACCCTCGGGACACGAGGAACGCCAGTGGTTCCCGCGTCGCCTGAGCGCGGACGCGGCTCCGGGCCCCGCCCTGCCAGCAGGCCATTCGCCGGGGAGATCGGTGTGGCGGATATCCATGTCATGAGTTGGAACATCAGGCGCCGTACCCGTTATGCACTGGGCCGGACAGCGGATCGATGGGATGTGAGGGCTCCTAGGATCAAGTCCCTGCTGCAGTCCGAGCGCCCGAGCCTGCTCGGCCTGCAGGAAGCCCTTCCTTCCCAGGTGGACTTCGTCCTGTCGGCGCTCGGCTCCGCCTACCGGTCGGTGGGCTACGGACGGAGCCGCCGGGGGCGCGGAGAACGCTGCCCGATCATCTTCGATGCGCAGCGCCTGGAACTGCTTTGCTGGGAACAACGTGCCCTGTCGGCGCGCCCCGACCGTCCCGGCTCGATCTCCTGGGGAAACCTCCTGCCGCGGATACTCGTTCAAGCGAGCTTCCGGGATCGGCGCACTGGACATTGCGTCCAGATGGTCAACACCCACCTGGACCACTTGTCGTCGGGCTCGCGACGACGCTCCGTGCACTGCATCGGCCAGCTGGTCGCGCAGAGTCCGGTTCCGGTTTTGGTGACCGGTGATTTTAATGCGGGGCTGGATGCCGCGGAAATGCAAGAGCTGTCGCGCACCTACGCTCTGCTCGACGCATCAGGCAGGGCACGGAGCTCCCTGGGCGCGGCGTGGGGGACGCTGGGGTCGTATCGTGTTCCGCGGACCGAGGGCCGCAAGCTGGATTGGATTCTTGTCTCGCCCGGGATTCTGGTCACCGCGGCAGGCGTCAACGGTCTGCGCTACCACGGGGGATGGGGGTCGGACCATCTGCCCGTGCAGGCGGTGCTCCGGCTGCCGGAACAGGAGCGGTGGAATGATTGAGAACTTCCTGCGCCGGCTCCATGGCCCGGCGGCCGTTGGCGCGGATGTCCTCAGGTGCCTTGCTGCACTGGGCGTCGTGGTGGCGGCGGTGGTGTACGGACCCACCGACGCGGCAATCCTGGCCTTCGCGCTGCCCGGATGCGTGGCACCGAGGTTCCTTGGAATGCGGCCGATCGCCGACGCCGCGATCGTGGTGATCCTGCAGGCCGCCGCGTGGAGCAACGTGCTCGACCTGTATGTGCGGATAGCGTGGTGGGATCTGGCCGTGCACTTTCTGGGCAACGGATCAATTGCCGTCATGCTCTATCTGGCGTTGACCCATGCCAAGGTGTTGCCCGATCCTCGTTCGCCGGCATTTTCCCCGCGCATGGGTGTCACGCTGGTGACCGCTCTGGGGCTTTCAGCCGGCGCCCTCTGGGAAATGATCGAATGGATAGGCCGCGAACTCGCCAGCAACGAGATCTATATCGCGTATGAAGACACTCTCTCGGACATGGCCGTAGGCGGCTTGGGCTCCGTGGTCGGGGGAGCACTGCTGGCTTGCTGCCCGCTGCTGCATCCCGAGGCCACCAGAGCATGAATCCCGTGGCCGTTATCCCTCCGAGCGCGATGGCCACGGCAGGCGGCGCGGTACGGCGGAAGCGGTGAACTTCACCGCAACGGCGAGCCCCAATGGTGCGTCATGGGCGGGACGCAGTGGTCCTGCGGTCATCGGTGTGGATGGGCCTGGCCGCACACGGGGAACTGTCGCCGGGGCCTCGGGGTGGCGCACCAGCTTCAGCGGACCCAGCACGGCCTTCGAGAACCAGAGGATTCTGATGTCCGTAGTTGAACGCGGTACCATGAAAGTTGGCCTTTTCGAGCCTTGCTGCATGGCCGCAACCGCTCGGATGCCGCCAGCGAATGACCCGCCGATAACGGCACCGCCGAGCCCCGAGAACCAACGGGACCAGCATATGGAGTGATTGTTTGCCTGGGACAGCTTTGCAGCCCCAACTCATGACACCGCGCGGATCAGGGAACCAGAGGATCGTCGTGGACAGCGAGCACGCTGGCCGACGATTGGACAAGTACCTCCGCTCCCAGTTCAAGCACGTGCCCGCGGGCCAGCTGTTCAAGCTGCTGCGTACCGGCAAGTTGCGTATCAACGGACGCAAGATCGACCAGACGTACCGCTTGGCCCAAGGAGACACCATCCAGATGCCGGTCCTGGACGCGGCGCCGGCAGAAGCCCGGGCGCCGCAGGTTCCTACCGCATTGCTCAAGAGCCTGGGCAATGCGGTGCTGTTCGAGGACAGGGACCTGTTGGTTGTCGACAAGCCAGCCGGCGTAGCGGTGCACAAGGGCACCGACGTCGCGGCCGGAGTGATCGAGGCCTTCCGCCAGCTGCGCCCCGAGCTGCCGCAGCTTGAACTGAGCCACCGGCTGGATCGGGATACCTCGGGGGTGCTGGTCCTGGCCAAGACCCCGAGCATGCTGCGTTACCTGCATGATTTGTTGCGCGACAGGGAAGCGGAGATTGAGCGGCACTACCTGGCCGTCGTCGCCGGCAGCTGGGACAGCAAGGCCACCGTGATACATGCGCCGCTGCAACGCCGGGAGGACAAGGTGGTTGTGGCGCCGTCCGGCCAGCGGGCCGAGACCCGGGTGAAGGTGCAGCGCCGTATCGGCAGGAACGCCAGCTTGCTCCAGGTCCAGTTGCTGACGGGTCGGAAGCACCAGATCAGGGTGCACCTGCAGCATTCGGGACACCCGATCGCGGGGGATGACCGTTACGGGAGCAAGGCCTTCAACCGCAAGGTCGCAGCAGCGGGCGGCAACGGGCTCTACCTGCATGCGGCCACAATGACCATTCCCAAGCCCGACGGGTCCACGCTGTCCATCGACGCGCCCATGCCGCAGCGATGGCGGCAGTTGCTGGCCTCGGGACTGTAGCCGGCGCACGGCCGAGGCAGCCGCCGCCCGGGCCGCTGAGATTGTTAAGGAGCGCTGTGGCCCCGAAGCGGAAATAGCGGATGCGGCCCATAGGATGAGGGATTCGAGGACCAACCGGGTCCGTCTGTCCCAGCGAAGGAGCCGTCGGCCATGAGTTTCACTGTTTATCTGTCGGGAGAGATCCACACCGATTGGCGTGATGAGATCCAGCGCGGCGCCGAGGCCGCAGGCCTGGACATCGTTTTCACCGCTCCGGTCACGGACCACCCGGCCAGCGACGCCGCCGGCGACCACCTGGGGGGAGACCTCCAGCTAGTTCTGGCGCGACCATCAGTCATCCAAGATCAACGCCATCCGTACCCGCACCCTGATCGAGAAGAGCGACTTCGTGGTGGTGCGCTTCGGAGACAAGTACAAGCAGTGGAACGCGGCCTTCGACGCCGGGTATTGCGCCGCGCTGGGCAAGCCCTATGTGGCCTTGCACGATGAAGACATCGTGCACCCGCTCAAGGAGGTCGACGCCGGCGCCCAGGGATGGTGCAAGACCACCGGCCAGGTCGTGGAGACCCTGCGCTACGTGCTGCAGGCTTAGGCCTTCACGAAGGCCCGAAGCAGCGGTTTCCACGGCAGCTTCCACGCGATGACGCCGATGCAGCGGCATCCCGCCATCACTGGGGCACCGCAAACCAAGTGCCCGCCCTCCCCGCGGAATTCCCCGGGGACAGCGGACACCTGGCCACGCAAGCATGAGCCGGCAACAGCTCCTGAAGCCGGGCGGACCCTGTCAGACCCGGTGCATCACGGATTTCAAGTGGTGCGTCATGGGCACGCCAACCGCCGCCATCGCGAAATGGGTGGTCAGGACGTCGCCGGCGAGTTCGATCCGCCGTTCGGTGCCATCTACCTGCTTGGCGCTCGCCGAGTTGGAGACTCGTGATGCCAGCTCGCAGGTG
Source organism: Arthrobacter sp. 'calajunan' (assembly GCF_046940185.1). Classification (NCBI taxonomy): domain Bacteria; kingdom Bacillati; phylum Actinomycetota; class Actinomycetes; order Micrococcales; family Micrococcaceae; genus Arthrobacter; species Arthrobacter sp. 'calajunan'. The sequence goes on along the minus strand of NZ_JBKZDY010000005.1, from coordinate 106,927 downwards.
AATCCGTCGGCCGTCGCCGCGAGGGGGCCTTCGGCCAGCTCTGCCTGCCCGGTGGGCTGTGCCAGCACGAACTCCACGGAGGATCCGTCGACAAGGCGCAGGTACCCGGTTTCGGTGTGCATGGGCGCACCGGCGGGGGACCAGGTGCGTTGCATGTAGTGGAGGAACGGCTTTCCCACGTCCGAGAACGTCACTTCTTCGGTGTACGCAAAGGGGTCGATAGTCGGGTATTCGCCAGCCCCTTCGCCTCGCCACGTGCCGATGAGACCGGCGACTGCCGACAGACCAGGGTGCAGTGTCATTGCTGGTTCCTCTCCAGATGATTAGTACTTTGCACATTACCGTCTCAGGATCTTTTGCGTGTTGCCGCAGAACAGATCTAGGATTTGCCGGTCCGATAGGTTTTCAGCATCGAGATTGGAAGGCAGGACATGATGCAGACCGGCCAGGAACCGCGGCCAGCGCGCGCTATCTTGGATACCTTTGGCCGGGTTCCTCTCCACAGGAGTGCTTCTCGCCGTCGTCTTCGATCTGCTTCCACTTCTCATTCTGGGGGTTTCAGCCTTGACGATCGGCATTGTCACCGGTGAATACCCCGCCGGAGGCGGGATAGCCGACGACGGAACCTTCCCGAGCATCGATCCGCACTGTGGATGGCCTGGATTCCGGTGGGGCTGTATGCGCTGTGGTCTCTCGTCTCGTTTCCACGGCCGCTGACCCGCCATCGCTTCAAGCGGGGCAGCATGCTCAGCAGCGGGTTTCTTGTCTTTGCCGCAACAGCCGCACGCGTGGCCGGATTCGTCGGCAGCGATCGTTTTCCCGACGGAGGCACACATTGGATCTTTGTCGCGATCCTGTGCGCTGCAGGCGTTGTTCAGCTCAGGATGATTCTGGGTTGGCTGCGGGCGCTGCCGAAGAGTTGGCGCGTCGGCGCCGATCAGCGTTGCCAGGTCCGCCACCGGCCGGCTGCTGCCGGCTCTCCAACGACGGCACCTGGTGCCCGGTCGCACTATCCCCGGCTGGGGTTCCGTGCACCGTCACGAGCACAGGCGCCTCGGCCCGCGGGGAGTCACCGCTCGCGCTGCACAGGCGGAGCTGAGGGGAGCGTATCGTCCAGCCCGCGCCGGCGAAGTTCCTGCCGGGCCCGTGCCAGCCCGCCATGTTCCAGCGCGGCCAGCGCGGTGCTGCCTTCCCAGACCAGCAGCCCATGGCGGCGCACGGTCACTTTCAGCTCACCGGCCAGATGCACCAGGTCTCCGGGGACATTGCGGTGCTCGCTGGGCAGCGGCACGGGCAGCACGAACGCCGCATCGAGCGGGGCGGAGGCTTCGATATCGATGCGCCAACCGTAGCCGCGGCCGGACAGCTGCCAATGCTCGTCGCCGGTGCGCGTGGCCACCGGGCTGATCAGCGGGTTGCCCAGGCGGATGACCCGGGCATCGGGCAAGCGGACAACCAGTCCGGTGACCTCGGTGCGCAGCGGCCCGGCGGTGACCAGGCCTCCGGCGAACGCGACGCAGGCCAGCGGATCCGCGAAGCCCTGGGTCTGGCCCCACCACCAGGAGTCCGGGAAGCCTTCGCGCCCCCAGTTCTTCTCCGCGTACACCTGCGCATTCTCGAACTCCCACACGGAATCGCCCAGAGCCGCGGTGCCGCAGGCCCTGCCGCCCAGCAGCCACGGGTGCCAGTACTGGTTCAGGCCCGGCACCATCTGGAATACGCTGGAACCGCCCAGCGCACGGTGCGGCCAGGGCAGCGGATCGCGGATCTCCATGTCGAGTCCGGCGCCGGGGCCCAGATCGAGGTGCAGGCGCTGACCGGTGGCGTTGAAAGCCCGCAGGTCCGCGCCGGCCCGGACGCCCAGCCGGTCCGGAGCGGTCCAGGCCCCGTCGATGGCGGCGGTCCGCAGGAATCCGCTGGGCCAGGCCGCCAGGCCCAGGGTGGCCCACGGCCCGTCGGGCCCCTGGTTGGCTCCGCACAGCGCGATGACCACGCGCCCGGTGTCCGGGTCGGTGATGCGCCAGAAATAGCCCTCCATCGCGACACCGTGGTGCGCACGGAGGGGATGTCCGAACAGCGGATCGGCTCCCGTGGAGCGGTACCGGCGAAGCAGGCCCATGGCCCAGTACAACACAGCCGCATCGCAGCTGTCGACGCAATGTTGTCGCGGCCATGCCGGCGGCGGTCAGCCGAACCTGACGAACGCCCTGGTGGGATGTTCCAGGTCGCGGATTTCGCTGAAGCCCATGGACCGGTAGAAAGCCAGCTGGCGCGGTTCGTCGTCGGTGATCAGGAACTTCTGCCGGACCTCCTCGTAGGGAAGGAACGCCAGGCGGAACAGCTCGCTGCCAACCCCGGCGCGCTGGTACTCCGGCGCCACCAACAGGTCCTGCAGGTAGGCGATGGTCAGTCCGTCGCCGACGATGCGCGCCAGGCCGACCAGGCGGCCCGCCGCGCGCGCGGTGACCACCGACAGCGATGCGGCGATCGCCGCTTCGAGCCGTTGCGGGTCCTGCGTGTAGGAGGTCCATCCGACCGCGTCGTACAGGGCCAGCAGTTCATCGCGCGCCGGCAGCCGGCCGGATTCGTAGGTGATCGTCATGGTCCCATCCTCGCCGGCCGACTCCCGTGGCGCCACCGAAGGGCACGCAGGGCGGCGGCAGACAAGGGCCGGGGGCATCGGTAGGCTGGGGCCATGAGCATGCAGTCGTGGAGATACGCGGCGTCGCGGAATGCCGACGGCGAGGGGAACATCAGCTGGAACGTCCGCGAGCTGTACGAGTCCGACCCCGGCAAGCCTCCGGCGTACACCGCCAACGCCATGGGACCGTTCGGGGAAACCTTGCAGGAACTGCGGCACGACCTGCGGCTGATGTACGCCGACGTGCTGCGGGAGGACCTGCCGATCCTGGACCTGACCGGCGCGGAGCCGGTGCTGGTGGCCGCGGCGCCGCAGGCAGAAGCGCCAGGCAGCGGACGCGGCGGGGCCGGGCAGGATCCCGCGGGGGAGGCGCAGGCTAGCCTGCGGCGGCTGCGGGCCTCCGACGCGGGGGACGTGCTGCGTGCCTTCGCAGCGGGCACGGGCATGGAACGGCAGGGGTCCGTGGGCTCGCTCCGGGAAGCTGAGCGCTATGTGGCGGCGCTGCTGGAACCGGGCTCGAACCGGCATCCGTGGGCCGTCGTTCTCCAGGACCGGCTGGTGGGCCTGGTGTGCGTGAACGCCGATGCGGCCAATCGCAGCGGCTGGTTCTGGTACTGGATGGCTTCCGAAACACGCGGCCGCGGGTGGACCAGCCGGGCCGCGGCGGCCGTCGCGAACTGGGCGTTGACCGCCCTGGAGCTTGAACGGCTGGAGCTGGGCCATAGGGTGGACAACCCGGCTTCCGGCGGCGTGGCCCGGGCCGCCGGATTCATCCGCGAGGGAACCGAACGGGCCAAGTTCCCCATCGACGGGCGGCGCATCGACGTGGCCACCTACGGCCGATTGGCCACCGACCCCTGGCCGGGCGTTGCCGGACTGGCCTTCAGCGAGGAAGCATGAGCGGCGGTGGCTGGTGGGAGGTCGGCCCCGGGGTCTTCCAGCGGCGCTACGACCCGCTGGATGTCTCGGTAGGAGCGGTCCTCGGGCCGCACGGGGCGACGCTCATCGATACCCGCAACAATCCCGCCGAGGCGCGGGAAATCATGCACGACGTCGCGCGGCGCTTCGGGCAGCCGGTCGTGGCGGTGGTGAACACCCATGCGCACTACGACCACACCTTCGGCAACCAGGTCTTCGCCCGGGCCGGCATCCCGATCTACGGCCACTACCTGATCCCGCGGCACTTCGAGCAGTTTGAAGGGCCCCGGCTGGACCTCGTGCGCGAGCGGCCCGACCTCGAGCCGGAGATGTCCTGGAGCCAGGTGGAACTGACTCCGCCCACCGCGCTGCTGGACTCCGCGCAGGTCGTGCGTCCAGGGGGACGCGAACTAGAGCTGCTGCCGCTGGGCCCGGGGCATACCGATACCGACCTTGCCATCCGCATTCCGGATGCCGGGGTGTGGTTTCTGGGGGACGTCATCGAGGAATCCGGGCCGCCGATGTTCGGCTCGGGATCCTATCCCTTGGGCTGGCCGCTGGTGCTGGAATCTCTGGCCGAACGCATCCAGGACACCGAGGTGCTGGTGCCCGGGCACGGGGCGCCCGTGGACCGCGCATTCCTGGTCGACCAGGCTGGCAGATTCAGCGCATTGGCGGCGGTGTTGTCGCAGGCGCACGCCGCGGGTGCGACGCTGCAGGAGATCGAGTTCGGCCAAGCCCTGAGGGGCTACTGGCCGGAGGAATTCCTGAAGGAAGCCGCCGCCGACGCGTATCGGCAATTGTCGGGTTCCTAGCCGGGGCCGGTGGCGGCGCGGCCGTCAGCCTTCCGGCTTGGTGGCGATGCCGTCCAGCCAGAGCGTCTCGGAGTCGTCGCGGTGCACCGAATCCGAGCCGACGTGTTTGGAGCTGATCGTCGGGCCGTTCTGGATGACGTAGACCAGCGCCATCCCGTGGCCCCGTCCCAGCTGGTACTCGTCCTTGAGCCACGCCAGGATCTCGCCGGCCTTCACCCCCGGCTGGTCCAGGCCCTTGGCCGCGGCGAGCTCGACGAGCTGCCGGGGAGTGAGCCCGGTCTTTTTCTCGATGGTGTCCAAATAGGCCTGGAACGACATGCGCTGATCCTTTGAACGAAGTGGCTGATGGTCACATTTTGCACGCGGGTCGGGCCCTTCGGCAAGCGGCCGCGGCAGCTCCCTCCGGCAGCTCCCTCCGGCTGGCCCAAGGCCGGAGGCTGGACGGCGGCCGAAGAACGGCGGACGGCCGTTGTCCACGGCGGCCGGCGGGCGCACCATGGGCCAATGGATATTCCCACGCGAACCACCGTGGTGCACTACGCCGAACACGGATCCGGGGTGCCGGTGCTCGTTCTCCACGGCGGCGGCGTCGACCACCGCGAACCGCAGGCCTGCTTCGAGCCGGCCTTCGACGGCGTGCCGGGGTATCGGCGCATCTATCCTGACCTGCCCGGGATGGGGCGAACCGCAGCCGGGCCGGAAATCGGGGGCGCCGAGGATGTGCTGGAGGTCCTGCTCGACTTCGCGGACCGGGCCAGCGGCGGGGCCCCCTACCTGCTGGCCGGCCATTCCGCCGGGGCCTACTACGCGCGGGCGATGGCGTTGGCCGCGCCGCAGCGGGTCGCTGGATTGGCTCTGGTCTGCCCGTTGCTGCCGGGCGATGCCGAGGTTCCCGAGCACCGGGTCCTGGTGCCCGGGGTCCAGAGCGAAGACCGAGGTTTCACGCAGTATTTCGTCCTCCACACCCGCGGCATGCTGGAACGCTATGAGCGCTTCGTGGCGCCCGGAACGCAACTGGCCGATGCGCAGGCCATGGAACGGATCGGCCGGCATTGGGAGCTGGTCGCTGCGGCGCCTTCCACCTACGAGCCGCCGACGTTGCTGGTGGCCGGGCGGCAGGATTCGACCGTCGGGTTCGCCGGCACGATGCGCGCCGCCGCGGATTTTCCGAACTCCACGCTGGCGGTTCTCGATGGGGCCGGGCACGCCCTGCCCCATGAACAGCCGCTGCTGCTGCGGGCGCTGCTGGTTGACTGGCTTGCCCGGACACGGCGCGGCGCAGGCTGATCCGGGACCCGTGCGACGCGGCATGGACCGCCGGCGTTCAGCCGGCCCGCCGGGCGACGTCCCGCGCCAGCAGCTGGGGCCAGTCCGCCACCTGTTGCGGTGTCGCGACCACCTGCAGCTCGGCATGGGGCAGGATGCCCGCCAGCGCCTGCGCGGTGGACAGCGGATGTCCCGGGTCGCCGGTCCAGGCCAGGATCGTGGTCGGGACCGCGACCCGCGCCAGCTGCGCGGCCGACGGCAGGTCGCTCAGGGCGGCGCCGCGGTAGATCGAGGGCAGCAGCTCCTCGGCCACGTGGGGGAGCACCTGCGGGTTGTCCGCCGCGGCCGGCGGCCGCGGGGATTCAGGGCCGCGCGCAAAATACTCCTGCAGCCCCAGCGCCTCGATGCCCTCGGCCGTGCGCCGGTAGGATTCGGCCTGCGCGGGACGGGTCTGCCAGGCCGTGGGCGGGAGCATCAGCGTGAATCCGCTGAAGCGCTCCGGTTGGCGCACCGCCGCATGCAGCAGGGTGCCGGTGCCCATGGAGGGGCCGACCCCGTGGACCTGTTCGCCGGGAAACCAATAGTCCAGCAGGCGCAGCAGGTCATCGGCCAGCGCCGGCCACAGGTAGTCCTCCGGCACCGGGCGCCCGGTGGAATGGCCGTGGCCGCGGGCGTCGTAGCGCAGCAGCCGCGTGCCGGACAGGGCCCGGCCCAAATCCAGGTTCAGCAGCCGGTCATGGGAGCGGCTGGAGGTCAGGCCGTGCAGCTGCACCACGGGGTGACCGGCCTCGTCGCTGAACGCCCAGGCGATCCGCGCATTCGGCACGTGGAATTCATGCATCCGCGGCTCCGCTCTGTTCCGGTGGCTTAGCGAATATGATACGTGGTATGCGACTGACCCACATCCAGTATCTGCGCCTGCCGTTCGGCCCGCTGCTCAGCTACGACCTGGACGTGGGCGCGGTGGGGGACCGGCTGCCGGTGTCTTTCGACCAGGCCCGGCACGTGGGGGAAGGCGACCGGCCGGGCTCGTGGATGGCGCTGTCCTTCCGGCTGCCCGGACCCGTGCCGCGCGGCGAGCTCGCGGCCGCCTGGGAGCATGTCGTGGCCCGGCACGGGACGCTGCGCACGGTCTTCACCCCCGGGCCCAGCGGAGACGCCGATCCCGCCGGCGCGCAGCTGCACCAGGTGCGGTTCGGGCCCGGCGCGTGGATCGAGCACCGGGTGGAGCCCGGCGAAACCATGCATGCAGCGGTGCAGCGGGTGCTGGATGCCAGCTGCGCGCCCTTCGAGCGGCCCGCGCACCGGTTGTGCCTGATCGAGACCGCGGACGGCCCGGCGCTGGTGATCGGATCGGACCACTCCCACGTGGACATGTGGTCCATGCTCGTGCTCGCACGGGACCTGGTCGCCGCGCTGGAAGCCATCGGCGCGGGGGCGGAGCCCAGGGTGGAACCGGCCCCGGATTTCACCGACCACACCCGGTCCCTGGCGCGGCAGGCCCCCGCCCCGGACGGGGTGCGCCGGCGCTGGGCGCAGCTGATCGAGGCCGGCGGCGGGGCCATGCCGCGCTTCGGGCTTCCGCTGGGGGATCCGAGTCCGCAGCCCGAACGCGTGGAGGTGCGCGACGTGCTCGGCACCGCGGCCCTGGCCGACTTCTCCGCGCAGGCCAAGGCGGCCGGGGTGTCAACGCTGGCGCTCAGCGTGGCGATGATGACCGAGACCACCGCCGCGCTGGCCGGGGAACCGCTGCGCGCGGTGTTCCCGGTGCACAGCCGCACCGAGCCGCGCTGGTTCGATGCGGTGGGCTGGTTCATCACCAACTCGGTGCTTGAATCCGCGGACCCGGACCCGCGCGCCTGCGCCGCCGCGGTGAAGGAGGCCATCGCGCTGGGCTCCTGGCCGCTGGCGCCGCTGATGGAACCCTTCGGCGGGATGCCGCAGGCGCCGGGCATGTTCGCGGTGTCCTGGCTGGACCTGCGCAGGCTGCCGGTGCAGCTGCCGGCCACCGTGCTGGAGCCGCAGTATGTCAGCGCCGCGATCCGCACCGACTCGGTGATGCTCTGGTTCATCCTGGACGAGGCCGGGGTGCACCTGCGCTGCCGCTACCCGGATACCGGCCAGGCCCGGAGGAACGTGGGCGCCTGGCTGGACGACCTGGTCGCGCGCATGCGCCGCCGGGCCGCAATGCCGGGCGCAGCACCGCCAATCATCAACGATTGAGGATGCGCCCGGGCGCCCGGCGGGGCAGACTGGGGGGGCAATGATGCCGGACCGCGGGTCCGGCGCGCCGCCTGAAAGGACCGCTCCCATGAGCCCACGCCGTGAGGAACTGCTCGCTTCCTACCTTTACGCCTTCCCGCTGGTCTTCAACCTGGAGCAGGTGGCCCGCTATGTGGCCACCGGCGTCGGCAAGAATCCCGCCGCGCCGTGGAACACCTTCAGCCACGCCCGGTCGCTGGCCGGTCCCGAGGACACCTTCGTGACCATCAACAACGACACGATCTACTCCATGGCGCAGCTGGACCTGGGCGTCGGACCGATCCTGCTTCAGGTGCCGGAGGCCGCCGGCCGCTACTACGTGCTGCAGTTCGTCAGCGCCTGGACTGACAACTTCGCGTATGTCGGGCACCGCGCCACCGGAACCGGCGCCGGGCGCTACCTGCTGGTGCCCCCGGGCTGGGAGGGCCAGGCCCCGGACGACGCGGTGGTGGTGCGGGTGCCCACGCGCGTCGCCAGCATCGTCGGACGCTGGGCGGTGGACAACGAGGCGGATCTTCCCGCAGCGCATGCGCTGCAGGATGCCACGACGCTTACGCCGCTGGATGCCGCCGCGGTGCCGGCCGGGCTGCCCCCGGTCCCCGAGACCGGTGCGCCGGCGCTGGACTTCTGGGCGAAGTTCCGCGCCTGGAGCCGGGAGTTCGCCCCGGCGCCGCGCGATGGGCAGCTGCAGCGCGGCGCCCTGCAGCTGGCCGAGGCCGGGGAGGAGCAGCTGGAGCAGGCCTTCGCCGCCGGCCGTGCCGCGCTGGATGAGCTGCTGGCCTCCGGGGGCGGAAACGCGGTGGTCAACGGCTGGAACCTGGCCTACCATTCCTTCGACTACAACCTTGACTACTTCGAAGTCGGTTCGCTGGACGAGGACCGCTACAAAATCGCCGATCCGCAGCGCCGCATCGCCCAGCGCGCGGGAGCCGCGTTGGGCGGGCTGTGGGGCAACCAGGCCTTCGAGGCCGCCTACACGGCCACCTACGTGGACCAGGACGACCAGCCGCTCACCGGTGCGCACAGCTACCGGCTGCACCTGGACCCGACCCCGCCGGTGGGCGCCTTCTGGTCGCTGACCATGTACGACGTGCCCAACTACTTCCTGGTGGAAAACCCCATCGACCGCTACTCGCTGGGCGACCGCACCGAAGGGCTGCAATTCGAGCCGGACGGGTCGCTGGTCATCCACCTCTCCCACCGGGAGCCGGCCGATGCGAGGGATCGCGCCAACTGGCTGCCGACGCCGGCCGGCGCCTTCCGACCGGTGCTGCGCATGTACGAGCCGGATCCGCGGATCCTGAAGCAGGACTACGTGTTCCCGGCGATCACCCGGATCGGCTAGGAGCGCATCCAGGATGCCCGCCGGGGGCTCGCCTCCTTGGCGCCCCCGGCTTAAACTGGCACCCATGAGCGAGAATGCACACCCTGCGGGGGACGCGCAGCCCGGCAACGGCGACCGGTGCCGGGTCGCGGCCGGAACCCACAAGGGAAAAGCGGAACCGTGGAGGACCTGAACACCAGCAAGACCGGTGCGCTCACCCTCACGGTGCGCCAGGAGGACGGCACGCGCTTCAAGACGCTGGCCCGGAATGTTGTTGTCGAAAGGCGGCACCCTGCCGACGGTTGAGGAACGCGCCGCCGACCTCGCCCGGCAGCACGCATCCGGGCGGCTGGAGGAGCTCTCCGCCGCGCCGCTGCGGCACCGGCGCTAGCGGGCTCGAAAAGGCTCTGTTGCGCGGGGCGTGCGCGTCGTAGGCTGGGCTCATGAGTCCCGACGCAGCGGCAGAATCGACCAGGCACCGGCCCCGGACCCCGGGTGCGGGCGGCGCACTGGAGCACCTCGCCCCGGGATACTTCGCGCTGGTCATGGGCACCGGCATCGTCTCGATCGGCCTGCACGAGGTCGGGGCCCGGGTGCCGTCGCTGGTGCTGCTGGTGATCGCCGCGGCATCCTACGCGGTGCTCTGGGTGCTGTACATCTGGCGGGCGGCGGCCTGCCGCACGGCCATGCTGCACGATCTGCGCAGCCCCGAAGCGGCCTTCGCCTACTTCACCGTGGTGGCGGGCACCGACGTGCTGGCGGTGCGGCTGGCCGCCGAGGGGCTGCTGCGGGTCGCCGCTCCGCTGGTGCTCTTCGCCGCGGCGCTGTGGTTCGTGTTCGGCTACGTGCTGCCCTGGCAGGTGCTGATGACCCGCGACGGCGAGCCGATCCTGGCGCGCACCAACGGCACCTGGTTCATCTGGGCAGTGGCCAGCCAGTCGCTGGCGATCGGCCTGAGCGTGGTCGAACCGGCCGCCGGGGTGCCCGGGGACGTCGTCGGGCTGCTGGCGGTGCTGTCCTGGTCGGTGGGCGTGGCGCTGTACGCGGGGATCGCGGTGCTGGTGCTGCTGCGCATTGTGCACTTCGGCATCACCCCGCAGCAGTTCGAGCCGCCCTACTGGGTGGCCATGGGCGCGATGGCGATCGCGGTGGTGGCCGGCACCAAGATCGTGCAGATGGACTCCACCCCGATGATCGACGCGACCCGGGTGCTGATCGCCTCCACCGTGGCGGTGTTCTGGAGCTTCTGCCTGTGGCTGATCCCGATGCTGATCGGCGCCGGGGTCTGGCGCCACCTGGTGCGCAAGGTGCCGCTGGGCTACACGCCGGCGCTGTGGTCCATCGTGTTCCCGGTGGGAATGTTCGCGGTGGCCTCGCTGAACCTTGGCCGCGTGGACCAGCTGCCAATGGTGGAGGCGATCGGGCACGGCGCGCTGGCGGTCGCGGTGATCGTCTGGGCGCTGGTGTTCACCGCGATGCTCCGCCACCTGCTGCTGGTATGGATCCGCGGGAGCCGGCGCGCCGCCTAGCCTCGTGCCGTCAAGCCTCGCGGCGTCAGGCTTGGTCTGCGGTGAGCGCACCGGCCGCGTAGGCCGCCTGCCCGACGTGGGCGATGGCGTCGTCCACGATGGACACCAGCCGCACCCCGCGGGTGACCTCCGGAGTCCAGCGCCAGTCCACGATCTCGTCGAGCTCCTCGGCGCCCAAGCGCTCCGCGTAGTCGCCCAGCGCGGTCAGCGAGGCGTCCACGTATTCCAGCAGCAGCTCCTGGTCATCCACCCGGATGGCCTGCGCCTGGGCGGGGGTGTGGCCGTAGCCCATGCCGTCGCCGGCCTCGCCGAGGTTGAAGCGGTCGCGGTAGCGGTGCCACAGCTGCTCCTTGCCCGACAGCGCCGCCAGCTGGATGTCCACCTCGCGCCCGGTGTGCCACAGCAGCCAGGCCACCGAGTTGGGGTGGCCGCCGGGATGCGCGTTCAGCTGCTCGACGCTCAGCGCCGGCAGGCTGCGGGCGGCGTCGATGGGACGGTGGGCCATGCCGGTGAGGATCTCGTTGATGTTCATGCTCGCCATTCTGCTTGATGCACCCGCCCCCGTGCCAGCCCCCGGGGCAAGTCACCACCGGATGCCGGACACCGAGTCGAGCGGGGCCCGGTGCTCAGCTTCCGCCAGGACCAGGTCGTCGGCCTGGTGCACGGCGGCCGGGAAATCGAGCCCGGTGCGCTCCTCCAGCTCGGCGACGGAGATCTGGTAGACCCGGAATTCGTCCAGCGCCATGAATACGCGCAGCCGGTCCAGGTCTTGGGTGAGCATGAAAGCCCTGGCCTTGAGCTGCCCCTCGTGCTCGAAGAGGATCAGCTTCCAGTACTCGGTGGGGATCTGGTAGCCGCGGTAGCGCTGGCCGGTGGCGGCGAAGACCGGGCCGCCGAATACGCTGCAGCGCAGCTTGTCCAGCTCGACGTCCTCGTAGAGCGCGTTCTCCAACCGGCCCCAGAGCCCTGCCTGCCGCGACTGGTTGAAGTCGTCCATCTGCGGGGTGATGTTCGTGAAGTAGAAGGAGTCCTTGTTGGCCTGGGTCGCTTCGCGCTTCGTGCCCCAGGTGAGGTCGGCGCGCCGGGCGAGGTGGCCGCGGTCCAGGTGGTTGTCCGTATACAGGTCGTTGCCGGCCTGGAACTCCTCGGGGACTCGTGGGTCCTTGGCGAAGCTGATCCCGGTGCGCGAGAGCAGCTTGATCTTGGTGCCGTCGATATTCCACGCGACCCAGCGGGCAAGTTTCTGCGTGCCGCTCAGCGTCAGCGAGAAGTGCGTGTAATTGATGACCGGAGACCCGTTGACCTCGACGGAATCAGCGGGGATCTCGGGTTTCGTTGTCGGGTAGTCGATGCGCGTGGCGAGGAACGTGCGGCTGAATCCCGAGCGCGAAGCAACGGCGCTTGCGCGGGTCTGGGTGGCATCCATGGTCTCCTCCTGCACGGGGTATCAGGTGCTGTTGCAGCACGTGGTAGCTACAGGTTAAACCCGCATCGCCAATGACTCCAGAGGGTCATTTAACCCGTTCCTGGCCTGTGGTGAGGCGGGGAAATGGCGCAGGGATTCCGCGCTTGCGAGCCGGGGTGCCGTCGGTTGGTATACCCGGTCGCGGCGGGGGATCTCGCGGCCGGCCGCCGGCCGGTCCGGGGGAACGGGAAAACCCGCCGCGGCATCTGCCGCGACGGGTTCTCGCGTGCTGCTCCGGGTGCCGGGCCTAGAGGGAAACGGTGGCTTCCCAGGCCGAGTGCATGGCGCCATGGATGTAGTTCACGGCGCCTGCATCGCCGACCACGTCGACGCTGAAACCAGCGCCGCGCAGCTCGTCGGCGACCGGTGCGGCAGAGGTGGTGCCGTCCGCGTAGACCACCATGTCGGCCGGGGCGCTGAAGGCCTCGCCCGCGACGGTGAACTCAACGGTCTTCTCGGTGATGCGGTCCACGGTGGCGTTGCGGTGGATCTTCACGCCGTGGGCCAGATTGTCCTTGACTGCGGTCCAGCGGCGAGGCATGGCCAGCGGCAGGCCCAGCGCCTGCTTCTCATGGACCAAGGTGACCTTGCGGCCGCGCTCGGCGAGGAACTCTGCGAGCTCCAGGCCCACCAGCGAACCGCCGATGACCACAACGTTCTTGCCCATCGGCAGCCAGAACTTGGTGAACTGGCGGACGAACTCAGGGGACTTGGTCAAACCCGACAGGCGGCCCATCTTGCCCATGGTGCTCAGCACCAGGCCGGCTTCGGCGGCGGAGGCGGTGCCCAGCATCATGGCGCGCAGGGTGTCGCCGGTCTGCACGTTCGGCAGATCGCCGCCTGGCATGTCGGGCTTCGGGCGCACCGCGCCGGTGGCGACGATGACGTGGTCCGGGTTCAGCGCGCGGATGGTTTCCAGGGTGGCGGGGGTGTTCAGCTTGATGGCAACACGCAGGCGCTTGAGCTCGGACTTCAGCCAGCGCAGCAGGCGCTCGTTGTCCGGGGTGGTCATGGTGGAGAACCACATGGTGCCGCCCAGGCGGTCGGCCTTGTCGATCAGGGTGACGCGGTGGCCGCGTTCGGTCAGCACGCGGGCAGACTCCATGCCCGATGGGCCCGAGCCGACAACCACGATGTGCTTGGCGGCGCTGGCCGGCTTCAACGGCAGCAGCTTCTCGTTGCCCAGCGCAGGGTTCACTGCGCAGAACGGGGTGTCGTCGAAGAAGTTCTCTCCCACGCACAGGTAGCAGTTGATGCACGGGCGGACCTGGTCGAACTTGCCTTCGCGCAGCTTGTTCGGCAGTTCCGGGTCGGCCAGCAGCTGGCGGCCCATGGCGGCGAAGTCGACCTTGTTGGAGGCGATGGCCTGCTCGGAGATCTCCGGAAGCATGCGGCCCACGGCGATGACAGGGATAGACACATGCTTCTTGATTTCGGCGGCGTTTTCCAGGTAGGCGCCGACCTTGTTCGGCAGCGGGCCGTCGGTGAAGTTGTCGAACGGGTTGCGACCCCAGCCGGTGACGTGGATGGCGTCCGCGCCAGCTGCTTCGAACATCTTGGAGGCTTCGATGGACTCCGGAAGGCTCAGCGCGCCGTCCTGCCCGTATTCCTCGCCGGCCACGCGGACCAGGATGGCGATCTTGTCGCCCACGCGTTCCTTGACCGCGGCGATGACCTCGCAGGCCAAGCGGGCGCGGTTCTCCAGCGGGCCGCCGTATTCGTCGGTGCGCTTGTTATCGCGCTGGTTCAGGAAAACGCCCAGGATGTAGCCGTGGGCCACGTGGATCTCGATGGCATCGGCCCCGCCCTTGGCGACGCGCTCGGCGGCGTCGGCCCAGGAGGTGATCAGCCAGTCGATATCTTCCTTGGTCATCTCGTGGTAGCTGATCTGCTTGCCCGCGGTGGCCGCGCCCATCTTGGCGAGCTCCTCCGGGGTACAGTCGGCCAGCGCGTCCATGGAGTAGCGGTAGTCCGGCTCGTTCGGGGCGAAGACCGGGCGGTCGTTGGCGGTGTCCACGCGCGCGACCTTGCCGTGGTGGGTGGACTGGACGCACAGCTTGGAGCCGGCTGCGTGGATCGCGTCGGCCAGCGCCTTGATGCCCGGGATGTACTTGTCATCCGAGAGGCCTGGCTCCTTCATCGACGCGGCGCCGTAAGGGAAGGCGATAGCGCAGGCACCGGTGATGATCAGGCCCGCGCCGCCAGCGGCGCGGGATGCGTAGTGATCGATTTCGGACTGTTCGATCTCGCCGCCCTCGGACACGTTCATGTCCATGGCTGGCAAAACAATCCGGTTCGGGGTAGTCATCGGACCGATGCGGCCCTCTGACATCAGGTGTGGAAATGTCTTGGTGCTCATGCAAGTATCGTACGACTGAATTAATCATGAAAAAGCATGTCAGAAGCCGAAAAATGACCCCAAAAACACGGATTAAATTCAGCGCTTTATGCTTGGATCCAAGTCAGCCGATGGTTCGCGCGGATTCAGGGAAATAAGCAGGGTGCATTTCGTCCTGCAGAACTACCGTTTTACCTTTGACTAAGTCAACGAAATTTAGGGGAATTTCTTTGTTTTCCATTGACTAAGGTCACATTCTTTAGAATTTCCTGTCCCTTGCCGAATGATCCCCAGACGTTTTGGGTCTCCGGTCGCGGGACCGCCAACCGCCGAAAAATTTCGTTCAGATTTCTCTCGCCGCCCGGTGCCGGGCAGATAGGGTATACCCATGTTTTTGGAGAACATCGTTTTCGACGCCGCCGACCCCAGGGCCGCAGGCCTGTACTGGCAGGACTTGTTGGGATGCGAGCAGCTCACCGACACCGAGGAAGGCTTCGAGACCAGGTGGGCGGTCCCCAGCGGTCCGGTGTTCGATTTGTGTTTCCCGCGCGTGGAGCCGGTCCGGCGCTCGCGCCAGCGTGTGGTCCTTGGCCTGGTGGCTGCAGGTCTGCCGGATTCCGGTGATGCTGCGGAAGGCACCGTGCACAGTGATCCGGAAGGCAACACGTTCACCCTCGCTGGAGGGTCCCCGAGGCAAATCCAGGAAGCGCCGCTGCAGCTGCGGACTATCAGGCTGGAATCGAGCGATCCGGGGCGCGACACTCAATTCTGGGCGGGCCTGTCCGGGTGGCAGATCGACCAGCCCGGCAAGTTGACGGCGCTGCGCCATCCCACCGGCCAAGGCCCGCGACTGGAATTCGTTGCCGAATCCGAGGCCAAGGGCAAGGGTGAGAAGAACCCTGTGCACCTCGATCTTCGGCTGGAATCCGGTGATGACCCTCTGGTTGTTGCGGAACGGATCGCCGCGGCCGGCGGCCGCGAACTGCCTTCGCAGTGGGGCTCGCTGCCGTGGCGCATTTACCAAGATCCCTCGGGCAACGAGTTCTGCGTGCTACCGGCTCCCGGCGCTGCGCAGGAAGAAAGTGATTGACGCCCCACGCGGAGGGCAACCCGGGTATTGCTCCGGTTAGCCATGCTGGCTAGTGTCTTCCCCAAGGCCGGTGCCGTGCTTGGCATGTGAACAGACGGTCCGTAAACCAGTTTCACGAGCGGGGGAGCGATGGGCATCGACGGGGTTCGTCTGGGACCGGGGCATGGCACGCACGCCGGCCCATTGGCGCGGGTGTTCCTGGCCTTGCTGCTGGCGGTTTCGCTGATCCACCTGGTGTCGCAGCTGCTCGCCCCGGGGCAGCTGCTCGGTGAGGTCACTCAGGTTCTGCTGATGCCGATGCTCGGCGGGTACGTTCTCGGCTGCACGCCGGCTCCTCGGAGCAGCCTGGTCAGGCTGGCGCTGGTCGCGGTGTTCTTCTCCTGGCTTGGGGATTCGATCCCTCGGGTGCTTCATGGAGATCCGGGATTCCTGAGCATGGTCGGATCCTTCCTGATGGCGCAGGTTTTCTATATCGTGCTCCTGCGCCGGTGGTGGCGCAGCTCGGTGCTCCGCCGCCCGGTCTGGCTGCTGCCGTATCTGCTGGTGCTCGCTGGGCTGGTGGTGCTGTGCGCCCCGTCGGCCGACGCGCTGCTGGTGCCGGTAATCGTCTACGGGCTGGCGCTGGTGACGATGGCGGTGCTCTCGACCGGGACCGGGTTGAAGGGCGGCCTGGGCGGGGCAATTTTCTTCTTCTCCGACTCGCTGATCGCGTTGCGCTCGTTCACCGACATCGATGTTCCGGCCCAGGACTTCTGGATCATGCTCACCTACATTCTTGGACAGTTTCTGCTGGTGAGCGCTATTTTGGACAAGGACAACGCGGCCATCGGAGCCGCGAGGCAACAAGCCGCCGGACGATGATCCGTTCGAGGCCCGCGCCGAGATGACGCCCCAGCCTCGAAGGAATGGCCCCTGAGCATGAACCAGCACCACATTGACGGCGTGCAGAAAGTTGCCGGCCACGGGATCCCGTTGGTGCTGGTTCACGGGCACGGGGTCGACCACCGGATTCTCCTGGCGCTGGACGAGGTGCTGGCGGCGACCGGCATATTCCAGCGGATCTACGTTGACCTTCCCGGCATGGGAGGCACTGCTGCGCTGGATGGCGCCGCCGGCCTGCCGGAGATCGCCGATTGGCTTCAGCAGCTGATCCGTCGGCAGTGCGGGGACCGGCCATTCGCGATGATCGGCAACTCGCTCGGGTCGCTGCTGGCCCAGGAGATGGGCGACCGCTTCGGCGCCCAGGTGATGGGCATCGCCATGCTGGCGCCCTTGGTGTATCTGGCGCATTCGCAGCGGACCGTGCCTCCGCGGGAAATCCTGCTGCAGGATCCCGAGCTGCTGGCCGGGCTGCCGGCGCAGGATGCCGACCATTACAAACAGATGTCGGTGCTCCAGACCGTGGAGAACTGGCAACGCTTCCGCGCCCATGCACTGCCCGGGATCCGCGCGGTGAACCTGCGTTCGCTGGCCAAGCTGTCCAAGCGCTACTTCCTGGACGAGCTGCCGGTCGAGCGCACCGGACAGCTGCGCTGCCCGGTGCTGATGCTGTGCGGGAAACATGACCACGTCACCGGTTTCGCCGATCCGCGCAGGCTCGCGGCGAGGTATCCATCGGCCGAAATCGTTGTTGTTCCTGCGGCGGGGCACAACGTGCACCTTGACCAACCAGATATTGTGGCAGAGGAAATTACCGGCTGGGCCAAGGCGGTTTCTGCCTTCGCTGTGTCGTGAGTTGTGACAGTCCGAGATCCCCGGGCCCGCTTTTACGGCGCAGATGAGTCGTTACTTGTTACCTATCCGTGCTTCTCTGTGGCATCTCACAAGGAGAAAATAACGAGACAACACGCGGAGTATTCCGCAGCTGGGAGGAGTGGCAATGTCTGAGATGCTCGTTCTTCGCAATTGGACCAGCGTGGAGGAAGTCCCTGAACTCCTGGATGTCTGGCGCAACTCGGTGGAGGGAGGACGCGACTTCCTCTCGGCCGCCGATGTGGACGCCGTCGCCAACGCCCTCGAAGCGGTCTACTCCCAGCGCGTCTCGGTGAGGATCGCCCAGCTGGGCCAGGAGATCGTCGGTTTCGCCGCCTGGAGCCAAACGCAGATCGAGCTCTTATGGGTGCGCCACCACGACCGCCACCACGGCGTGGGCAGCGCGCTGCTGAAGGACATCCTCACGCTGTGCCCGGCGACCTGCATCCAGATCAATGGGCAGAACGCGAGCACCCTGTCGTTTTTCCTCGACCACGGTTTCGAGGTTGAAAGGGAAGCCGAGCACACCGACCCGCTGGCCCGGATCCAGCTGCGCCATGTCCAGCTTTCCGCCCCGGACGTGTCACGATAGATCCATGAGCGAAAACACCCGTGAACTGCGTGAAGTCAAAGTCGAACGAGTCGAGTCCAGGAAGTACCGGGCGACCAGCGCCGAGAGCGGCGCCAGTTTGGAGTTCGGCCAGGGCGAGGGGCTGCTGACCCCGGTGGAGCTGCTGCTGGCGGCCATCGCCGGCTGCTCGGCCATTGACGTCGACGTGGCCACCACCCGGCGCAGCGAACCGGAGAAGTTCGAGGTCGCCGCCAGCGGCTACAAGCTAAATGAGGACGGCGCCGGGCGCATGGACGACATCACGATGTCTTTCGACCTGAAGTTCCCCGACACCGACGAGGGCCGCAAGGCCGCCGGCATGGTCGAGCGCATCGTGAAGCTCTCCCATGACAAGTACTGCACGGTCTCGCGCACCGTAGAGCTGGGGGCCAAGGTCGCCAGCGAGATCGTCGACTAGCGGACATCCAACCGCGGCGGGAAGCCGGCAGGGAGCCGGCGCGTCACTACGCCGCATCACAACATAGCCAACATGCAACTGCCCGGTGCAGCGGCTCTGGATGCGGATTCGGGAAGACCGGATCCGCACGAGCGCTGCCCGGGCAGTTGCGCGTGCGCCGCCGCGCCGGGGACCAGCCCCAGGTTGCGGATGGCGCAAGCCTAACGCTGGGCCAGGACCTGGAAGGTGATGGTTCCCTCGGCATCCACGTTCGCGTCGAGCACCTTGTCATCCAGGGCGTCGGTGACCAGCTCGTCGAGGAAGACGGGGCTGCCCTCGCCCTGGATCACCTGGTCCGCCGGCTGCGGGCCGTCGACGACCCGCACGGCGAAACGCTCGGTCTGCTGGCCGTCGGTCTCCTCGGCGGGCTGGATGCGGAGCCCCGCCTCGGTGTCCTCCGTCTGGTTGGTGACCAGCGAGGTCACGATCGCATCGGCCTGATCGGTCAGTGTCAGCACTGTGTTCTCCTTCCGGTTGCGGTGCCGCCCGGTTCCGGGCGCCTTCACGCCACGCTTCCCTACGGGCCGGGGCGCGGGCAAATGAATTCATGGATCTTTGAGGATTTACCCATCCGGCACCTTGGAACGACGCGCCCAGGACCCCCGGACCGCCGCCGCCGCGCGCAAAGATGACGCGCCCGCGGCGCACAGTTGGCATTTGTGGTGCAGCTCATGCCTATAATCGCTTCAACTCCGCGGGAGCCTGAACCGACCAGGCTGAGAGGGCACCGAGCCGACCGCTACACCTGATGCGGGTCATGCCGCCGTAGGAAGGAAGTGCCTTCGTTGCACGTTGCCATCATCGGGGCCGGGATCATCGGCCTGTCCACCGCCTTCGAACTGCGTTGGCGCGGCTGCGAAGTCACCGTCATCGACCCCGACCCCGGGCAGGGGGCCAGCCGCGCCGCCGCCGGCATGCTCGCCCCGGCCGCCGAAACCACCTGGGGCCACGGAATCCTGCATGAACTGCTCGGCGCCTCGAACCAGGCCTACCCGGATTTCGTGCAGCGCATCGAGCAGGCCACCGGACGGCGCCCGGACTACCTGGAGAATGCGACCCTGGTGGTCGCCGCCGAACCGGCCGACCGCGACGCCCTGCACGAGCTGGTGCAGCTGCAGACGTCCCTGGGCTTCAGCGCGCAGACCCTGCTGCCCAGCGCCGCCCGCCGGCTGGAACCGGCGCTGGCCAGCAACATCGCCGGCGCGGTGCGCTGCGCCGGGGACCACCAGATCGACCCGCGCTCCGTGGTGGCGATCCTGGCCGGGCACCTGGACGCCCAGCTGGTCCGCGAACCGGCCGTCGAGCTGCTGCAGCGTGCCGGGACCACCCACGCGGTGCGCACCGGCAGCGGCCGGATCATCGAGGCGGACCAGGTGGTGCTCGCCGCGGGCCTGGGCACCGTAGCCGGGACGCCGGAACTTCCGCTGCGCCCGGTCTACGGGGACATCTTCCGGCTGCAGGGCCCTGCGGGCCCGCGGCTGCTCACGCACACGGTGCGCGGGATCGTGCATCGCGACCCGGTCTACCTGGTGCCGCGCGCGGACGGCTCGCTGGTGCTGGGCGCCAGCAGCCGCGAGGACGGCAACGAGGCGGTCAACATCGGGCAGATGCACAAGCTGCTGGACAACGCCCGCCGCCTGGTGCCCGGGATCGTCGACTGCTCGCTGAACGAGGTCATCGCCCGCGCCAGGCCCGGCACTCCCGACGACCGGCCGCTGATCGGGCGGCTGGATGACGGAATGGTGCTCTCCACCGGCTATTCCCGCCACGGGGTGCTGCTCACCCCGTTCGGCTCCTCGCTGACCGCGGACCTGGTCCTGGGCCAGCCGCCGCACGCGGAGCACGCCCGGGCCGTGGACCCCGCGCGCTTCAGCGGCGGGAGTGCGCCGGACCCGGCAGGACTTTCCCGAGCTGAAACTTCCCGAACCGACCCTTCACGACTTGCACCGACCCGAATGGAGCTGCACCGATGACCATCGACATCACGCTGAACTCAACCCCCACCACGATCCAGCAGGGTTCCACCCTGCGCGATCTGGTCTCCGCGCACCTGGGCCGCGAACTTGACGAACAGGGCCAGGCCGCCGACGGCACCAAGCTGGGCCTGGCCGTCGCCGTGAACGGCGCGGTGGTCCCGCGCAGCGCCTGGGCGCAGCGGGAATTGGCCGCCGGCCACACCGTCGAACTCGTCACCGCCGCCCAGGGAGGCTGAACCAGTGCAGAGCAGCACGCAGAACACCACTGAAACCACCACCGCCGCGGACCTCACCGAGCTGGATGCCGTCAACGACGCCTTCGAAGTGGCAGGGCGCAGCTTCGGCTCCCGGCTGATCCTGGGCACCGGCGGGGCCACCTCGCTGAGCACCCTGGAGCAGGCGCTCGCGCTCTCTGGCACCGAATTGACCACGGTGTCCATCCGGCACTACTCGGCCGGCGGCTCGGCCAGCGTGTACGAGCTGCTGCAGCGCCACGGCATCGCCGCGCTGCCGAATACCGCTGGCTGCTTCACCGCCCGCGACGCGATCCTCACCGCCCATCTGGCGCGCGAGGCGCTGGAAACGAACTGGGTGAAGCTGGAGGTGATCGCCGACGAGCACACCCTGCTGCCCGACCCGCTGGAGCTGTTCGCCGCCGCCGAGCAGCTGGTCGCCGACGGCTTCGAGGTCTTCGCCTACACCAACGACGACCCTGCGCTGGCCGCCCGGCTGCAGGACGCCGGGGTCGCGGCGGTCATGCCGGCCGGGGCGCCCATCGGCTCCGGGCTGGGCATCCTGAACCCGCACAACATCGCCACCATCGTCTCCCGCGCCACCGTCCCGGTGATCCTGGATGCCGGGGTGGGTACCGCTTCCGACGCCGCGAAGGCGATGGAGCTGGGCTGCGACGCGGTGCTGCTGGCCAGCGCCGTGACCCGCGCCCACAACGCCCCGCTGATGGCCGCCGCGATGCGCGACGCCGTGCGCGCCGGACGCGCCGCCCGGCTGGCGGGGCGCATCCCGGTGCGCGACACCGCGCTGGCCTCCTCCCCGGGCGAGGGAATGATGCAGGCGCTGATCGGGGACTTCTCGTGAGCGGCCGCGCACCGCTGGTCGCACCGCGCACCGCGCTGGACCTTGCCCAGCTGGCCCGCTATTCCCGGCACCTGACCCTGCCCGGGGTCGGGGAGGAAGGCCAGCGCCGCATCGCCGCCGCGCGCGTGCTGGTCATCGGCGCCGGGGGACTGGGCAGCCCGATCTCCAGCTACCTGATCGCCGCCGGCGTGGGCACGCTGGCGGTCATGGACGACGACACCGTGGAGCTGTCCAACCTGCAGCGCCAGATCATGCACCGCCAGTCGGACGTCGGGGCGCGCAAGGTCGACTCGGTGCCCCGGCTGGCGGCGCAGCTGAACGACCAGGTCCTGGTGGTTCCCCTGGGGCAGCGGCTGACCCCGGACAACGCGCTGGAGCTGTTCGCCGGCTACGACCTGGTGATCGACGGCAGCGACAACTTCGCCACCCGCTACCTGTCAAACGACGCCGCCGAGCTGACCGGAACCCCGCTGGTGTGGGGCACGCTGTTCCAGTTCTCCGGCCAGGTCTCGGTGTTCGACCCGCGCACCGGGCCGATGCTGCGCGACCTGTTCCCGGAGATCCCGGACGCGGACTCGGTACCCAGCTGCGCCGAGGGCGGCGTGTTCGGCGCCCTGTGCGGGGTGGTCGGCTCGATCATGGCCGTCGAGGCGCTGAAGCTGATCACCGGAACCGGTGAAACCCTCTCCGGCAAGCTCTGGCTCTACGACGCGCTGAGCGCCGGGGTGCGCACCCTGTCCTTCGAACGCGACCCGCGGCGTGCCCGGGTGCGCAAGCTGGAGAACTACGCGCAGGAATCCTGCGCCCTGGCCCCGGCCGTTGGCCAGTTGGGCGCGGCAGAGCTGGAAACCCTGCGAGGCAGCCAAACGGCGCCGGGCCGGGTGCTGGTCATCGACGTGCGCGAGGACTGGGAACGGCAAATCGCCGCCATCACCGGCAGTGTGCACGTGCCGCTGGATCAGGTGCTCTCCCGCGGCTGGGACGCGATCCCCGCCCAGGGCGCCACCCACGTGGTGCTCGCCTGCAAGAGCGGGGCCCGTTCGCTGCGCGCCGCCCAGGCGCTGGGCCCGCAGCCGGCCGGGGCGCAGGTGTTGAACCTGTCCGGCGGCACCCTGGAATGGTACCAGCAGGTGCGCGGCGAGGCGCTGGCCTACTGACGACGCGGGCCAGCGGCCGGCTGGGATACTGGATCCATGGACGTATTGGGCGAACTGGCGTTTCGCGAACTCACCGACGCCGACGAGCAGCAGGCCATCGACGCGCACCACGCGCTGCTGGCCGACGACTTTGAATTCCTGCCCTCCTGGACGGAGAAGGGAAACTGGGCTGACTACGTGTACCGGATGAATGCCGGGCGGCGCGGGGAGCACGTTCCCGAGGGCTGGGTCCGCTCGGCCCTGTTCGTCGCGGTGGACCAGGACGGCTGGCTCCTGGGACGGGTATCGGTGCGCTACGCATTGAACTCCTCCCTGGAGAATCTGGGCGGGCACCTCGGCTACGGGGTGCTGCCCGAGGCGCGCCGGCAGGGAGTCGCCGGGGCGCTGTGCCGTTTCGGGCTGGACGAGCTGCTCGCGGCCGGGGTCCAGAGGGCGCTGATCACCTGCGCCGCCGGCAACGCCGGATCGCGCGCCACCATCCTGCGCTGCGGGGGAGTTCCCGACGCGCAACGCCCTCAAGTCGTTGACGGGGACGGAACCGCCCAGCTGCGATTCTGGGTGCCGACCGCCTGAACCCGCGGGTTCACCCGGATGTTGCGTACTTTTTTCTGTATGTTTTGACACACCTCGCCGGTTGGCTTGCCATGAGAGCGTAGAATAAATAGCTGGGTCGACTTTGGCCCCGACTCCATTGACCCTTAACTCGAGCAGAAGTGAGCCTTCACGCATGTCAGATAACATCACGAGCCGCGAAGAACTGCGCAACGTAGCAATCGTTGCGCACGTCGACCACGGCAAGACCACCATGGTCAACGCAATGCTTCAGCAGACCGGCGCTTTCGACAGCCACGGTGAAACCGAAGACCGCGTGATGGACTCGGGCGAGCTGGAGCGCGAAAAGGGCATCACCATCCTCGCCAAGAACACCACCGTGTTCTACAGCGGCCCGGCCGCCAACGGCAAGCAGATGACCATGAACATCATCGACACCCCGGGCCACGCCGACTTCGGCGGCGAGGTCGAGCGCGGCCTGTCCATGGTTGACGGCGTGGTGCTGCTGGTTGACGCTTCCGAGGGCCCGCTGCCGCAGACCCGCTTCGTGCTGCGCAAGGCCCTGGCCGCAAACCTTCCGGTGATCATCGTGGTCAACAAGACCGACCGCCCGGATGCCCGCATCGACGGCGTCATCTCCGACTCCATGGACCTGCTGCTGGGCCTGGCCTCCGACCTGGCCGACGAAGCACCTGACCTGGACCTGGACGCCATCTTGAACGTCCCAGTCGTCTTCGCCTCGGGCAAGGCCGGCTACGCCTCGATGAACCAGCCAGCCGACGGCTCGCTGCCGGACAACGAGGACCTCGAGCCATTGTTCGAGACCATCATCAAGCACGTTCCTGCCCCGACCTACACCGAGGGCGAAGTGCTGCAGGCCCACGTGACCAACCTGGACGCCTCGCCGTTCCTCGGCCGCCTGGCACTGCTGCGCATCTTCAACGGCACCCTGCGCAAGGGCCAGCAGGTTGCCTGGGCCCGCCAGGACGGCACCCAGAAGCAGGTCAAGATCACCGAGCTGCTGGCCACCAAGGGCCTGACCCGCGTTCCAGCCGAATCGGCCGGCCCGGGCGAGATCGTCGCAGTCGCCGGCATCGAGGACATCATGATCGGCGAGACCCTCACCGATCTGGAGAACCCGAAGCCGCTGCCGCTGATCACCGTCGACCCGCCGGCAATCTCCATGACCATCGGTATCAACACCTCGCCGCTGGCCGGCAAGGTCAAGGGCGCCAAGGTCACCGCACGCCAGGTCAAGGACCGCCTCGACAAGGAACTGATCGGCAACGTATCGCTGAACATCCTGCCGACCGAGCGTCCGGATGCCTGGGAAGTCCAGGGCCGTGGCGAACTGGCCCTGGCCATCCTCGTGGAGCAGATGCGCCGCGAAGGCTTCGAGCTGACCGTGGGCAAGCCGCAGGTTGTCACCAAGATGATCGACGGCAAGGTCCACGAGCCGATGGAGCACATGACCATCGACGTGCCGGAAGAGTACCTGGGCGCCATCACCCAGCTGATGGCTTCGCGCAAGGGCCGCATGACCAACATGGCCAACCACGGCACCGGCTGGGTCCGCATGGAATTCATGGTTCCAGCCCGCGGCCTGATCGGCTTCCGCACCCGCTTCATGACCGAAACCCGCGGCGCAGGCATCGCCTCCTCCCTGGCCGAAGGCTATGAGCCATGGGCAGGCCCGATCGAGTACCGCATCAACGGCTCGATCGTCGCCGACCGCGCCGGCGTGGTGACTCCGTTCGCCATGATCAACCTGCAGGAGCGCATGAGCTTCTTCGTGAAGCCGACCGAAGAGGTCTACGAGGGCATGATCGTGGGCGAGAACTCGCGCGCCGATGACATGGACGTGAACATCACCAAGGAAAAGAAGCTCACCAACATGCGTGCGGCTTCCTCGGACTCGTTCGAGAACCTGACCCCGCCGCAGACCCTGACCCTTGAAGAGTCGCTCGAATTCGCCCGCGAAGACGAGTGCGTCGAGGTCACCCCGGAGGCCATCCGCATCCGCAAGGTGCTGCTGAACGCGAACGATCGCGCCAAGGCATCCCGTGCCCGCGCTCGCGCCTAGCAAGCGACCTGCCACTGGCGGCAGCCTCGGCGCGCTGTGGCGCGCGGTGGTTGCCGCCCTCGCGGCCGGCTTGTTCGGCACCGGCATCCACGCCTCGCTGTTCTACGCGGGCGACACCCCGATCATCTGGGGTGTCGGCCTGGCCTGGCTGCTGCTGGGGCTGCTGGTCTACTGGGCCGTCGTGGCCTCGGGCAAGATGTGGGCCGGAGCGGTGGCATTCATCGGCTGCTATGTCACGGTGGGAGTGATCTCCTACGTCGGCAACGACCAGATGCTGCTCAGCGCGGGATACTTCAAGTTCCTGCCGGGCCCGACGCTCGCGTCGCTGCTGTGGATGTACGGCATGGTCATCCCTGCGGTCATCGCCCTGATGAGCGCGCTGCGGGTGCTGCGCAAAGCCAACCGCAAGGCATAGAAAAATGGTGTTCCTTCCCTCGGGAGGAACACCATTTTTCTTTTTGGCGGCTAATCCGCGTCTAATTCTCGGTGCGGCTGTTGCCCGTCAGATCCAGGTGATGGGCCAGGAAGAGCGAGGTGGGCACACCGTCTTCTTCTGGCTCGCGCATCGCGTAGTCCTCGATGACCGCGCGCAGCCGGGCCATCATTTCCTTCTGAGACTTCTCGCCGAGCTTCAGCCCCACGCGGACCACCTGCATCTCCTGCGGGGTCAGGCCGTTGATTTCCTGCAGGAACGTATCCACCAGCAGCGGGGCCGCGTCCGGGATGCGGGTGCCCCAGGAAAGCTTGGTGCTGCGGTAGGGGACTTCCTTGGCGCCGCGGTTGCCCTTGCGCGGCTCCTCGGCTTCCAGGAAGCCGTTGCTCACCAGCGTGCGCACATGGTGCAGCGAGGTCGCCGGATTCAGTTCGAGGAGGTCCGCGATTTCCTTGTTGGTCCGCGACTCGTGCAGGCACAGGCGCAGGATCCGCAGTCTCAGCGGGGAACTGAGCGCGCGTGCACGGGCCTGGACAAGCTCATCGGTTGGCATGATGCCAGCATACGCGAAAACCGCTCAGTGATTGGCAGTTTCAAATCACATGTCGCGCAGCGGGCCAAGCCTGCGGCCTACGGTACCCGCGGGGATGCGCCCGGCGCGAGCGACTCGATCAGCCCTGCGGCCCTCGGCGCCCCGCCCAGCCGATGCAGCTGGTCGCCCACGGCGGCGGTCCTGGTCCGGAAGCCTGGTTCGGCGAGAATCGAGCGCACCACCCTCAGGATCTTCCGCGGCGTGGGAGTTCCGGTGCGCAAGTCGAGACCCAGGCCAGCACAGGCGACGCGGGCTGCGACCTCGGGCTTGTCCAGGGTGCCGCCGGCCACCACCATCGGCACGCCCGCGGCGGCCATCTGCAGCACCCCGCCCCACCCGCCGTTGGTGACGGCGCAGGATGCCAGCGGCAGCAGGTCACCGAACGGCAGGAACTCGTGGACCCGGGCGTTCGGCGGGATCCGCTGCACGCTCCGGCCCGCCGAACTGGCCACCACCAGCAGGTCCTCGTCCCGCAGCGCGTCCAGGGCCGGTTGCAGCAGCTCTTGCGGGTCGGTGTTCAGCGTCCCCTGGGCCACCAGCACCACGGGCCCCTTGAAGGACCGGACTTCCCGCAGCCAGTCCGGCTCGGGGCCGGCGTAAACTATCGGCCGGGCCAGCAGCCCCGCGTAGTGCACGTACCCGGGAAGATCCGGGCGGGGGAAGTCGATGCCGGGCGCTCCATGGGCGATCGTCAGCTGCGTGGAGAATCCTGCCTGTTCGAACAGCTGGCGCTCCGGCAGCCCGGCTTGCTTGCGCACTTCGGCCAGGGCGGCGTCCAACGGGCGCATCACCCGGCGGGTGACCCGGCGCACGAGCGCATCCCTGGCATGGCCAAGGGCTCCGGGCAACGGCTGCAAGCCCAACCCCGACGGCGGCAGGTTCCGGCTGGGCAGCGACAGGGGAAGCACCGAGAGGCTGGCCCACGGCAGGGACTGGAGTTCCGCCAGCATTCCGGCGCCCAGCATCATCTGCTCGCTGACCAGGATGTCGAAGGGGCTCGCGGCGTGGGCCCGTCGCAGATCGTCGAGCTGGCCAGGGGCATTGCCGATGAACACGTGCTCCAGATTGGCGAACACCGCTCTGCGGCCGGTGGATGGCAGCTGGGGAAAGGACGCGGCGAGGTTGCGCTCGTCGTAGTCGGTGGCCGACTGCCAGGGCAGGATGCGGCAGCCCAGCGCTTCGAAGTCCCGGGCGTAGCGCCGTCCGGTATAGGCGGTGACCCGGTGCCCGCGCAGGAGCAGCGCCTCGGCTACTGCGAGGGCGGGGCGGACATGTCCGGCGAACGGCGAGGACGCCACGAGGATATGCGCCATGCTCTGCTTTCGGCCTCCGGATCCTGGATGGCGGCAAGGAGCTGGAGGCGCTGCGCCGGGCTCCCGCTGGAATCACAGGGTACCGCGGAGCTCGGAGGGTTGCTAGGCTCCGGGAGTCCTGGGCGAGCGGCTGCGCCGCACCGGAGCCGGCGGAATGCGCTTGGCGTGCGTGATGGCTGAACGCCGCACAGCGACCGGGCCACTGCGGGTCTGCAGGACGATCTGGGTGTCGGAGACCTGCAGGACCGTTCCCAAGGCGTCGGTCAGCGACTCTCCCGCATCGGTCTGCGTTGCGAGCCGGTAGCGCAGCACAATGCGATCGTCGGTGGTCAACTCGTTGAAATTCAGCATTTTGGAGTCACGATCCGTAAAAAGAATTCATCTACCGCGATGCTAGCCGAAATGTGAATCGTCGGTTACGTCACAGGTGAACGAGGGGGTCTTGGTTGTCTTGGCAACAGGACTAGACTGTAGTTTGAGCTTGTCCCGGATTCAATGAGCATCTTGTGATCCAACAGGCTTTTGTTGAAACCACTTTGTGCAAGGAAAGGTCGCAGCTCCCGTGACTTACATCATCGCTCAGCCGTGCGTCGACGTTAAAGACAAGGCGTGCGTCGAAGAATGCCCGGTTGATTGCATTTACGAAGGCGACCGTTCGCTTTACATCCACCCGGACGAATGCGTGGACTGCGGCGCCTGCGAGCCGGTGTGCCCGGTGGAGGCCATCTACTACGAAGACGACGTGCCGGACGAGTGGGCCGACTATTACAAGGCAAACGTCGAATTTTTCGACGAGCTTGGCTCGCCGGGCGGCGCCGCTAAGATTGGAAACACCGGCACCGATCACCCGCTGATCGGCGCCTTGCCACCACAGAACCAAGGCTAGGTTTCGCTTCATGCTTCAGCTCCCCGATTACCCCTGGAACCAGCTCGCGCCATACCGCGAGCTGGCGGCGCAACACCCAGGCGGGGTCGTGGATCTGTCCATCGGCACGCCGATCGACGACACGCCGCAGATCATCCAGGACGCGCTGGCCTCGGCCGCGAATTCCCACGGCTACCCGACGACCCACGGAACCACCGAAGTCCGCCAGGCGATTGTCGACTGGTTCGCCCGCCGCCGCAACGTGACCGGGCTGGGACTGGACGACGTGATGCCCACCGTGGGCTCCAAGGAAATGGTGGCCTGGCTGCCGTTGTTCCTAGGCCTCGGGGCCGGCGACATCGTGGTGCGTCCGAAGATCGCGTACCCGACCTACGACATCGGCGCGCAGCTGGTGGGCGCCACCCCCGTCGCGACCGACGACCTGTCTGAACTGACCGACGAGCAGCTGGCCAAGGTCAAGCTCATCTGGGTGAACTCCCCGGGCAACCCGACCGGTAAGGTCCGCGATGTGCAGGATTTGGCCGACATCGTCCGGCAGGCCCGCGAGCTGGGCGCCGTGGTGGCCTCGGACGAATGCTACGCCGAACTGGGCTGGGACGACGTCCGCGGCCAGGTGCCGAGCATCCTTGACCCTCGCGTCAATGGGGGAAACCTCGATAACCTGTTCGCCCTGTACTCGCTGTCCAAGCAGTCGAATCTTGCCGGCTACCGCGCGGCCTTCATCGCCGGTGCGCCGAATCTCATGCCTGAGCTGGTCAACAGCCGCAAGCATACCGGGATGATCGTCCCGGGCCCGATCCAGCACGCAATGGTCGTCGCCCTGGGCGATGAAGAGCATGTCAGGGTGCAATACGATATCTATCGGGCGCGCCGCGAAGCGCTGGCGCCGGCGCTGCGGAACTTCGGACTGCAGATTGATGATTCGGTCGCCGGCCTGTACCTCTGGTGCACCGAGCAACGGCCAAGCTTCGAAACCATCCAGCGCCTGGCTGAGTTGGGAATTGTCGCAGGTCCCGGTGTTTTCTACGGCACCGCCGGCGAGCAGCACGTACGCGTCGCACTGACGGCCAGCGATGAGAGGATCGCCGCTGCCGTTGAGCGCTTGAATTCTTCCGTCAACCGCTGAACATGACACCCTGATTAGCGCCATGGGGACATATCACGGTATGTTCTAGGATGACGACTGACCTTTCGGAACTACACGCTTTCCGGTTAGGAGATGCAATGACAGACACGACGTCTGCACAGCTACAATTCAACGGGTCCAATCTCGAACTGCCGGTTATCCCGGCTACCGAGGGCAACAATGGATTCAACGTAGCACCACTTTTGAAGACCACCGGTAACGTCACTTACGACCCTGGCTTCATGAACACCGCGGCTACCAAGTCCGCAATTACTTACATCGATGGCGATGCCGGCATCCTGCGTTACCGCGGATACCCGATCGAGCAGCTGGCAGAGCACTCCAGCTTCACCGAGGTCTCCTACCTGCTGATCAACGGTGAACTGCCGACCCCTGAGCAGCTGGCAAACTTCGATGGCAGCCTGCGCCGCCACACCCTGCTGCATGAAGAGCTCAAGGGCTTCTTCGGCGGCTTCCCGCGCGATGCACACCCGATGCCGGTGCTGTCCTCGGCCGTTTCGGCCCTGTCGACCTGGTACCAGGATTCGCTGGACCCATCAGACAACGAACAGGTTGAGCGTTCGACCCTGCGCCTGCTGGCCAAGCTGCCGGTGCTGGCGGCCTACGCCCACAAGAAGTCCATCGGTCAGGCTCTGCTGTACCCGGACAACTCGATGAACATGGTCGAGAACTTCCTGCGCCTGTGCTTCGGCACCGCCGCCGAGCCATACGAGCTGGATCCGGAAATGGTCAAGGCACTTGACCTGCTGCTGATCCTGCACGCAGACCACGAGCAGAACTGCTCTACCTCCACCGTTCGCCTGGTCGGCTCCTCGGACGCCAACCTGTTCGCTTCGGTGTCCGCAGGCATCCACGCCCTGTCCGGCCCCGCCCACGGCGGCGCCAATGAGGCAGTGCTGCGCATGCTGCGCGACATCAAGGCCCAGGGCATCGCTCCTGAGACCTTCATGGAGAAGGTCAAGAACAAGGAAGACGGCGTCCGCCTGATGGGCTTCGGCCACCGCGTGTACAAGAACTACGATCCGCGCGCGAAGATCATCAAGCAGACCGCCCACGACCTGCTGGCCAAGCAGGGCAACAACGAGCTGCTCGATATCGCGATGAGCCTTGAAGAGAAGGCACTGAACGACGATTACTTCATCTCGCGCAAGCTCTACCCGAACGTGGACTTCTACACCGGGTTGATCTACACCGCGATGGGCTTCCCGGAGAAGATGTTCACCGTGCTGTTCGCCATCGGCCGCCTGCCGGGCTGGATTGCCCAGTGGCGCGAAATGATCAGCGATCCGGAAACCAAGATCGGCCGTCCGCGCCAGCTGTATATGGGCGAAACCGCCCGCAACTACCCGGGCGTCTAAGACCGCCAGGTAGCCTGTACCCAGCCGTTGGGCCGGGACTCCATCCGCAATGGGGTCCCGGCCCAACGCTGTTTTAACCCCGGAATCAGGCGTATTGTGTCGTTATGGGGATGCTTTCGACACGTCGGCATGTCAGGTGGTTTGGATGTATTTTCGTCGTGGTAATAACTGGTCGCTGAGCATATATACAGATCCTCATCTGCTGATGGCCCTGTATCTGCGGGAGCTGGCAGGCGTGAATCCCGCCGAGGTAGGTCCGAACTGCAGACTCGAACCGGACGTGAAGGAACGCACCGGTTCGCATTCAGAGCATGGGCAGATCAAGCAGGAATGGAGCTCATGGTGGGATTCGCTGACAACTCGCGATACCTCCCCGCAAACTCCGGTCCAGGTTCCTGATAATCTCTTGGAGTGGCTTGAGGTCAACGGGTATCCCGAGCTAGCCCGGCTGGCCCGGCCGCACTACGGCCAGGCAACGTTGTTCGCCCACCAGCATGCCGAAGACTTCGAGCGGCGCAGCCAGGACTACATCCCGGACCGCATGGACGAAATTGAACAGCTGCTGATCGAACGGGGCATCGAGCATGCGCCGGTTGCGGAAGAAAAGCAGATCAACGTGATTGAGGTGCCCCTGAAGGAGCCGAGGGCCTGGCTGACCGGAGGATCCACGATCCTGGCCAGTTCGGCGCTCCTGCGCGACTCAACGGCATTCCAGGGTTTTCTCCAGCCCATGGTCACCATCATCTTTCCGATTTAGCGGAATGCGCTGCAGGAGAAAAGAGGCCGGAGAACCCGCATGGTGGGGTTTTCCGGCCTCGATATTCGGTGCAGCGCCAGCCTAGTTGGCGTGCAGCGCGTCGTTCAGCTCCACAGTCTGGCCTGCGCGCGGCAGGGCCTCGACGGCTCCGGAAATCGAGTTGCGGCGGAAGAGCAGATTCGGCACGCCGGAAAGCTCCAGGGCCTTGACGGTTTTCCCGCCGAGGGCGATACGGGTGCCGGCGGTGACGTACAGGCCGGCCTCCACTACCGAGTCGTCGCCGATGGAAATACCCACGCCTGCATTGGCTCCGAGCAGCACACGTTCGCCGATGACGATGCGCTCCTTGCCGCCGCCGGAGAGTGTGCCCATGATGGACGCGCCGCCGCCCACGTCCGAGCCGTCGCCCACGACGACCGAGGCGGAAATGCGGCCCTCGACCATGGAAGCGCCCAGGGTTCCGGCATTGAAGTTCACGAAGCCCTCGTGCATCACGGTGGTGCCCGCGGCCAGATGCGCGCCGAGGCGGACGCGGTCAGCGTCGGCGATGCGCACACCCGATGGCATGACGTAGTCGACCATGCGTGGGAACTTGTCCACGCCGTACACGTCGACGTTGCCGCGGCTGCGCAGCTTCAGCCGGGTCATTTCGAAGTTCTCGACCTGGCACGGGCCGAAGTTGGTCCACGCCACGTTGGCCAGGTGGCCGAAGATGCCGTCCAGGTTGATGGTGTTCGGCTGCACCAAACGGTGCGAAAGCAGGTGTAGGCGCAGCCACACATCGGCGGTATCCGCCGGGGCGACGTCCAGGTTGATGGTCAGGGACACGACCTTCTGCGTGGTGCCGCGGGCGGCATCGTCGGCCGCGGCGGCGGCCAGTTCGCCGGCGAGCTGTTCTGCTGCTGCGAGTTCACCGAGCGTAGGTGCCGGGTACCACACGTCCAGGACGGTGCCGTCGGCGGCGATGGTGGCAAGGCCGTGGCCTGATGCCAATCGTACGGAGGATTCGCTGGATGAGGTCACAGGTTCTGAAGTCATACACTGATCGTATCGCTGATGGGAAAGGTAACGTTGTTAGATGACAAGCTAGTGAAGCGATGATTGTAGGACCATGAATACCGTGAACGACCTAGACCTGCGGCAGGACGTTGCAGTGCTGACTGAGCAGCTCATGAACATCAATTCGGTCTCCGGCGATGAGCAGGAACTGGCCGACAAGGTGCACGCCGCGCTGCTGGAATTCGACCACCTCCAGGTGCATCGTGATGGGGACTCGATCGTCGCCCGCACCAACCTGGGCCGCGACCGCCGCGTCGTGTTGGCCGGACACCTGGACACCGTGCCCTTGCCACGCACCGACGGAGCCAGGGGCACCGTCCCGGCGCAGGTGATCGACGGGGTGCTCTACGGGCGGGGCGCCACCGACATGAAGGGCGGGGTCGCAGTGCAGCTGGCGCTGGCCGCCGAGCTCACCGAGCCGAAGCACGACATCACCTACATCTTCTACGACCACGAGGAAGTCGCCGCATCCAAGTCCGGCCTGGGACGCCTGGCCCGCAACAGCCCCCAGCTGCTGGCCGCCGACTTTGCGATACTGCTCGAGCCCACCAACGGCACGGTGGAAGGCGGATGCAACGGCACCAGCCGCTTCGTGATCCGCACCCACGGCACCGCCGCGCATTCGGCCCGCGCCTGGATGGGGCACAACGCGATCCACGATGCCTCTCAGGTGCTGCGCCGGCTGGCCGAGTATCAGCCGCAGACCATCAACGTCGAAGGCCTGGAATTCCGCGAGGGCATGAACGCGGTGCGCATCGCCGGGGGAGTGGCCGGCAATGTGATCCCGGACCACTGCGAGGTGGAGGTGAACTACCGCTTCGCCCCGGACAAGACCCTGGAGCAGGCCGAAGCCGTGGTGCTGGAGCTGTTCGACGGCTTCGACATCGAACGCACCGACGGCTCCAACGGCGCCCGCCCGGGCCTGGACCAACAGATCGCCGCCGAGCTGATCTCCATCCTGGGCCAGGAGCCCAAGCCGAAGTACGGCTGGACCGATGTCGCCCGCTTCTCCGCCCTCGGCGTTCCCGCGGTGAACTTCGGCCCCGGGGATGCGCTGCTGGCGCACTCGGACGATGAACACGTGCCGCAGCAGGCGATCCGGGACTGCCTGTCCTCGCTGCGCTCTTGGCTCGGCTAGGCGCGAAGATTAAAGACCTCGGGTCACGTTCCGCAAGGGAACGCGACCCGAGGTCTTTGTGCTGTCGGCGAGGAATCAGAGCTGGCCACGCGAGCTGAGCCGCGAGGACACCACGGAAGCCAGCTTGGACAGGGCGAAGTTCAGGATGATGAAGATCGCCGCAACGATGACCAGCGACTGGAACATGTTCGAGTTGCCGGTACCCACCAGCTTGCCGTTGAACAGCAGCTCGTTGAAATTGATGATGTAGCCCAGCGCGGAGTCCTTCAGGATCACGATGAACTGGCTGATCAAGGCCGGCAGCATGGCGGTCAACGCCTGCGGGATCTCGATCAGGCGCAAGCTCTGGCTGCGGGTCAGGCCGATGGCGATGCCCGCCTCGCGCTGCCCCCGCGGCAGCCCATGCACGCCCGAGCGGATCAGCTCGGCAATGACGGAACCGTTGTACAGTGTCAGGCCGATGACCACCGCGTAGAACGGCGAATCCTGCGGTTCCACCCAGCCGGAGCGGGCGAGCATGATCCACAGGAACAGCATCATCAGCAGGACCGGGACCGCACGGAAGAACTCGACGACGATCGTGCTGATCCAGTCGATCACCTTGTTGTGGGACAGGCGCCCCATGCCGAAGATGAAGCCGAAGATCAACGAGGTCACGATGGAGATCGCGGCCGCCTGCAGGGTCTTGAGCAGACCCGGCAGGATGAAGTTGCTCCAGACCCCGCCCTTGAGGAAGACATTCCATTTCTCCGGTGCCAGTTGTCCTGCGGAGTTCAGGCCGAGGACCAGATAGACGAGCAACCCCAGCAGGGCGAGCACACCGAGGATGTTGATCAGCAGGATGCGCCGCTTGGCCTTGGGCCCCGGGGCGTCGAAGAGGACCGACTGCTTTGCCGCGCTCATCGTGCCACCGCCAGCTTCTTGGACAGCCAGGTCACCAGTATGCCGATCGGCACCACGATGACCAC
This sequence comes from Arthrobacter sp. 'calajunan', assembly GCF_046940185.1. NCBI lineage: Bacteria > Bacillati > Actinomycetota > Actinomycetes > Micrococcales > Micrococcaceae > Arthrobacter > Arthrobacter sp. 'calajunan'. The sequence continues at coordinate 71,946 of NZ_JBKZDY010000005.1, read as the reverse complement.
GAACATGAGGGCGATGGTCAGGAAGATCAGGATGCCCTGATCGGCCCGGTACTCGATCATGGTCTTCATGAGGCCCGAGATCTCGGCCACGGAGCCTGCCAGGGCGACCGTGGTGTTCTTGATCAATGCGATGAGCACGTTGCCCATGGGAACGATGGCCCCGCGGAATGCCTGCGGGAGAATGACCAGCCGCGCGGCCGGCAGGAAGCCCAAGCCGATGGCGCGGGCGGCTTCGGCCTGGCCCAGCGGAACGGTGTTCACGCCCGAGCGGATGGCTTCGCAGAAGAACGCCGCATGGTAGATGGTCAGGCCGATGATGGCGATCTGGAAGAAGTTGAAATTGAAATCATCGGACAGCTGGAGCTGGAAGACGCCGAACAAGACCAGGACGCCGAAGGTCATGATGATGGTCAGCGGGGTGTTTCGGAAGATGTTTACATAGGCGGTGCCGAATGCTCGCAGGCTGGGGATTGGCGAAATTCGCATGATTGCGAGAATCGTGCCCAGGATTGCGCAGGCAATAAACGCCCAGAAGGTGAGCTGCAGGTTGGCCCAGAAGGACTCCATGATGCGCGCACCGTATTCATCCCAAAGACTCAAATAGCCTTGCACGGCTTGTTCTCCTTGGTAGATGGATGAGCTGGTTGCCTGCGGTGCTGCACCCGGGCTTCGCAGTCCGGTGCAGCACCGCAGGTCGGGGGTCTAGCTAAGAAGTTAGCTGCAGGCTTCGAACTTGGTTGGCGGGTTCAGATCCGAGGCCTTGTAGCCGGTGCCCTCGGTGTTCTTGTCCAAGGCCTTCTGCCACTCGCCGGAATCGATCATCTTCTTGATCGCCGTGTTGATGGACTCGCACTTGTCGTTGGTCTTGTTCAGACCCACGCCGTACGGCTCCTCGGAGAATGGGTTGCCGACAACCTTGAACTTGCCCTTGTTGGCGGAGGTCGCTGCCAGGCCGGCGAGAATGATGTCGTCGGTGGTGATGGCGTCGATGCTGCCGGTCTCCAGCAGGCCCAAGCAGTCTGCGTAACCCTGCTGCTCAACCAAGCTCACACCGGGTACGTCCTTCTTGACGTTCTCGGCCGAGGTCGAGCCGGTGACCGAGCACAGCTTCTTGCCGTTCAGCGAGTCCTTGCCGGTGATCGAGCTGTCATCGGCGCGGACCAGCAGATCCTGGCCGGCGATGAAGTACGGGCCGGCGAACGCGACGCGTTCCTTGCGCTTGTCGTTGATGGTGTAGGTCGCGAAGATCATGTCGACCTGGTTGGTCTCCAGCAGGGTTTCGCGGTTGGCCGACGGGGCCGAGACGAATTCGATCTTGTCTTCCGAGTAGCCCAGCTCGTTGGCCACGTACTTGGCGACATCGACGTCGAAGCCGGTGTAGGAGCTGCCGTCTTGGAAGCCGAGGCCCGGCTGGTCGAACTTAATGCCGATGCGAACCTTGTCGCCGCCTTCGTCGCCGGCGTTGTCAGAGCCGCCGCAGGCGGTCAGGGTCAGAGCCGCGACGGCCGCCATTGCAGCAATTGCGCCAAAACGATTTTTCCGCATTGTTCCTCCTGGTGAGTGGGTGATGAGAGCTAGTGGTTGGTGATGAGCTTGCCGAGGAAGTCCTTGGCTCGCGCACTCTGGGGATTGGTGAAGAATTCTTCCGGGGTGGCCTGTTCGACGATCTGCCCGTCTGCCATGAAAATCACGCGGTCCGCGGCCTTGCGGGCGAAACCCATCTCGTGGGTCACCACCAGCATGGTCATGCCTTCACGGGCGAGCGAGACCATGGTGTCCAGGACCTCGTTGATCATTTCCGGGTCCAGCGCGCTGGTCGGTTCGTCGAACAGCATCACCTTCGGCCGCATGGCCAAGGCGCGCGCGATGGCTACACGCTGTTGCTGGCCGCCGGAGAGCTGAGCCGGCAGCTTGGCTGCCTGGTTGGCGACGCCGACGCGTTCGAGCAGCTGCATGGCCAGCTTGTCCGCCGCGGATTTCTTCATGCCCTTGACCTTGATCGGCCCGAGGGTCACGTTCTCAAGGATGGTCTTGTGCGCGAAGAGGTTGAAGGACTGGAACACCATGCCGACATCGGCCCGCAGCCGGGCCAGCGCCTTGCCTTCTTCGGGAAGCTTCTTCCCGTCGATGGTGATGGTGCCGTCGTCGATCGTCTCCAAACGATTGATGGCGCGGCACAGGGTTGACTTGCCGGAGCCCGAAGGGCCGAGGATCACGACAACCTCGCCCTTCACGACATCCAGGTTGATGTCATTCAAGACGTGCAGCGCACCGAAGTGCTTATTGACCCCAACCAGACGGACAATGGGGCCATCAGAAGAAGCTTGAGCCTGATGATCGCTTTTCATGTTCTCGACATTACTCGATGTGACGCACCCTACGCGACTATTCGTTCAGGTCACACCAAGTTGTTATCAAACTGTTCTTAAATACCGTCCCCAAGGTTGACGTGGAACGCGACACGCAGCAGATAGAGTGAAGCTATGGTTCATAAGCGTAAGAGTGAAGAGAGTGCTCGTGCTGGCGGACGGAGGCACGTCGAGGCGAGCTGGCCTGGCAAGAAGTCCGAAGAGCAGCTTGACCGCTACCTGCTTGAGAGCCCGCAACCGGATGTAACGCATACCGATGTGTGGCGCGTGTTGCGCATCCAGTCCGAGTTCGTCAGCGGTTTCGGCACCCTGTCCAGCACCGGCCCTGCCGTTGCCGTGTTCGGTTCGGCGCGCACGGATCCCGACAGTCCTTACTACAAACAGGCCTACCGCGTGGGGGAGCTGCTGGCGAAGGCCGGCGTCACCACGATTACCGGCGGCGGTCCGGGAACCATGGAAGCCGCGAATATGGGCTCGGCTGACGCCGAAGGCATTTCCATCGGTCTGGGAATCGAACTGCCCTTTGAAACCGGGCTGAACGCTTGGGTGAACAAGGGCATCAACTTCCGCTACTTCTTCGTGCGCAAGACCATGTTCGTCAAGTACTCGCAGGGCTTCATCGTCCTGCCCGGCGGTTTCGGCACCTTGGATGAACTATTCGAGGCGCTCACGCTGGTCCAGACGCAGAAGATCACTAGTTTCCCGATCGTCCTGCTGGGCACCGAGTACTGGGGCGGCCTGGTGCAGTGGCTCAAGGACACGGTGGCCAGGGAGCGCTGCATTTCGGAAACCGACCTCGACCTGTTCACGGTGACCGATGATCCGGACGAGGCGGTGCAGATCGTGCTGAACGCAGGGCGTGCGGCATCCAAGCGCCCGTCAATGGACAGGAGCTAGCTGGATGCCGCTTGTACTGGTTTTCCTTGCGCTGCTAGTCGTCGGCGGGACCGCCCTGTTGCTTTCCGGGCGTCGTCGGGCCGCCGATGCGGGGCGTCATTTCGAAGCGGTTCCCGAACCCATCGTGGGTTTGGCGGAGCCGGAAGCCTCGCTGCCGCCGGTGCTGCTGCCCGAGCATCCGCGGGCCACCGATGTCGACAAGGTGCGCTTCTCGCTGGGTCTTCGCGGCTATCGCTGCGACCAGGTGGACGACACCCTGGATGTCCTCGCGGCGGAAATCACCCGGCTGGAAAATGTGATTCGTGACATCGAGTCACGGCGTGTGATTAGCGACACGGCGGAAAATTCGCAATAATAGGAGACAAGTGGCCCCTAATCAGAGATGAATTACACCTGAAGATGGGCCAGGCATGCGGTTGTGCGGACGGCGAATGAACTTGCCGCCCCGTACCAGCCACGGACGAAGGGAATTGCTTACATGGCTGCGATGAAGCCACGCACCGGTGACGGTCCGATGGAAGTCACCAAGGAGGGGCGAAGCCTGATCCTGCGGCTGCCTATTGACGGCGGTGGACGCCTCGTTGTCGAGCTGAACAACGATGAAGCAACTGAGCTGCGCAACTGCCTGGTTGATGTCACCGAATAGCTAGAGCCGCCGGTTCGCAAGCCGGCCGAAACAAGTAAGGACCGACAATCTGTCGGTCCTTTTTGTGGTTGCGGAAGATTCCTAGCGCACCCGGGCCGCCGGCAGCACCGAAGCGACGAACAGCCCCTGCTCGCTGGGCAGCAAATGGGTCTGGATCTTCGGGTCCTCACGCAGCAAACGCAGCGCGTCGCGGGTGGCTACGGTGGACGGGCGGCGCACGGCCGGCTTGGACAGCCGGTGCTCGTCGAACGCGTTGTTGATGATGATGACCCCGCGCGGGCCGACGAGCCGCTTGGCTTCGGCCACGTATTCCAGCAGCAGCTCGGCACCTGCGTCGATCAGCACCAGGTCGTAGGCGTGGTCCGCCAGGCGTGAGAGCACGTTCTCGGCCCGCTCGTTGATGATGCGGGCGTGGGCCGATGGAACTCCGGCCTCGCGCAGCGACTGGCGCATCGCATTGGCGTGCTCAAGGTTGGACTCGATCGCAGTCAGGGTGCTCTCCGGTCCGAGGACCTCGAGCATCGCCAGCGACGCCACACCGACACCGGGGCCGATCTCCACGAGGTTGCGCGGCTGGCGCAGGGAACAGATCACCTGCAGCATCGAGCGACCGGCAGGATCGATGCAGCGCACCCCCAGATCGGCAGAGCGCTCGCGAACCAGCGCCACGTGCTCCTTCTCGTGGACCTGGGTCTGGGCATAGCTCCAGCTCGCAAGAAGTTCTGGATTCATGGAAGGCATCGGGGACAAGTCCTAGGGATCGTGCGTATCGGGACAACACCAATGTTACCCACACGACCGGCATTGCCCCGCAGAACTTGATATCCTCCGCGCAGGCGATTCTTAGCTGTAGCTCAGCTTCGGCGCACATACTTTAAGTGTGAATGATGCACAAAATGACTCAACAGCCACCCTGGCAGTCCCCGAGACTGTGGTTCCGTCCTGGGATCAGATGGTTCACGAGCATGGTGAGCGCGTCTTCCGGCTGGCCTACCGGCTCACCGGAAACCGCCAGGATGCCGAGGACCTTTCGCAGGAGGCATTCGTCCGTGCGTTCAAGGCCCTGGACAAGTACACCCCGGGCACCATGGGCGGCTGGCTCCACCGCATTACCACCAACCTGTTCCTCGACCAGGCGCGCCGGAAGAGCAAGATTCGCTTTGACCGGTTTGCCGAAGGCTCCGAGGACCGGCTTCCAGGAGAGGTGCTCTCCCCGGAGCGCTACTTTGAATTCCACAATCTCGACGTGGATGTTCAAGCGGCGCTGAAGGCGTTGACCCCGGAATTCAGGGCAGCAATCGTCCTATGTGACATGGAAGGGTTTTCGTACGAAGAAGTTTCCCGCATCCTGGACGTGAAGCTTGGCACCGTGCGTTCACGCATCCACCGCGGACGGGCGATGCTGCGCGATGCCCTGGCGCACCGCAACCCGTCCAACAAGCCGGCCAAGACCATGTCGCTGCCGCGCATTCCGTTGGGCCGCCGCACTGCAGCGCAGGGCTAGGACACCTTTCGGCCGCAACGCCGGTGGCTTAGTGAGTTGGTCTCGGACAAGGTAATCTTGGTGTTGTGGATTTTCTAGGTATCAATGGCGGCGAGTTCGTTATTCTCGCCATTATCGCGGTCGTCGTGCTCGGCCCCGAGAAGCTTCCTGAATACGCCAAAAAGCTGGCGAACCTCGTCAAGGAAATTCGCCGCATGGCCAACGGAGCCAAGGAGCAGTTGCGCGAGGAAGTCGGCGACGAAGTTGCCGACATGGACTGGCGCAAGCTGGATCCGCGCCAATACGACCCTCGGCGCATCATCAAGGAAGCGCTCATCGACGAATTCGACGACGCGGTCAACGTGGCCAAGGGCAAGCCTTCCTCGGTCGAGGCAGCCCCGGTGCGCACCCCCGTGGCCACCCATACCGCCACCCAGGCTCCGCTGGGCGTGAACGAGAGCGCCCCATTCGACGACGAAGCCACCTAGACCAGCAAGCCACCATAGACGGCAGAAGATCTCCGGTCCTGCAGTTCTCGAACTGCAGGACCGGGGATTTTGTACGCCCAGCATGGGCATCTACTTGGAGGTGAAAGTCCTCTGGCCGGGAAGATGGTTTAAGGCCTAGCCAATGGCAACTGCGTCACCGCGAGGTGGGGTGGGAAGGAAGCTGGAGGCAAAACTCTGCACTGAGGAACACGAACCACATAGAAGGCATGTTCGTCGGGGTAAGCCAGCAAAAGATGGTGAAGCCCGTCCCATCGGTTTTGTTCCATCAACAAACGGCGGATGTGTAAATGTGGCAGGCGCAGGGGGAAAGTGGATGTTCTTATCTGGGGAGGTCTGTCCCAGTGCGTTATCAGCAATGCTGGTGAAGCGATCTTGTCCGTGAGGGCGGGATTGATGGGACAGAAGTCAGCAGAGGTCATAGTACCTGTCTGGGAATTCACTTCGGGCGAGGAGCCCGAGCGTAAGCCCGAGACCTGTTGTGGTCGATGACGGAGGCAGGGAAGGGCTGAACGCTGGGAATTGAGTATCTGAAGCATTGATGCTCGTGTTCATTGCTGTAATCGCAGTCGCCCATTTTTCGTGGGGCGGAAGAAATTTAGGAGTGCTCGATGGAACCTTTGGTCTCTTCGTCTTCTTCTGTGCGTAGTAGTGAACCGGTGGTCGGTGGGGAGGAGCTCAGGGATCAGGGAGTTGACTTGTGGGAGCAGGTGTTCTCGCGGGGCAACTTGCTGGTTGCATTGAAACGTGTTGAGCGGAATAAAGGTGCTGCCGGTGTCGATGGACTCCAAGCGCATGAACTGCGCCAATGGTGCCATGAGCACTGGATAGAGACCCGGAAGTCGCTTGATGCAGGAACGTATGCGCCGTTGCCGGTGCGTCAGGTGATGATTCCGAAGCCTGACGGCGGTCAACGGATGCTGGGCGTTCCGTCCGTGCTGGATCGGTTGATCCAGCAAGCTCTCGCGCAAGTCTTGTCCCCGATTTTCGATGAGGGGTTCGTGCCGGTGGCCTATGGATTCCGGCCGGGCAAGAGCGCCCATCAAGCCGTGGTCGTGGCTCGTACGGTCATTGAGCAGGGCTATCGGTGGGTGGTCGAGGTTGACCTTGATGCATTCTTTGATCGGGTGAATCATGACGTGCTCATGTCCAGGGTTGCGCGGAAGGTGAAAGACAAGCGAGTCCTGAAGCTGGTCCGGAAGTATTTGAAGGCCGGAATCATGGCCCAGGGTGTTCGGAGGGAAACGAGCGAGGGTACCCCGCAGGGGTCTCCGTTATCGCCGTTGCTCTCGAATATCATGCTGGATGACTTTGATCAGGAATTCGCCTCTCGGGGGCACCGTTTTGTCCGTTATGCGGACGATATTAGGGTGTTCGTGAAGTCGAAGCGTGCTGCCGAACGGGTGCTGGATCAGGCGACGAAAGTCCTTGAACAGCGCTTGAAGCTGAGGGTGAATCGGCAGAAATCAGTGATCAATCCGGCGAATGTAGCTACTTTGCTGGGTTTTGGTTTCTACTTCGTCAAAGGACGGAAGGTCGGGATTCGGGTTGCTCCGAAGGCGTGGTTGCGCATGAAGAGACGGATCCGTGATCTGACGTCTCGGCGGTGGAGTGTGTCGATGGGCTACCGCATCGGTGAACTGAACAAATGTGTTCGGGGTTGGATGGGCTATTTCCGGCTGGCGATGACTAGCAAGAGGTTCACCGTCCTGGACAAATGGTTCAGGCGTCGGTTGCGTCAGATTCGCTGGAAGGAATGGAAGCTTCCTCGCACTCGGGTGGCGAATCTTCGTCGCCTCGGGATTGTGAAGGATATGGCCTATCAGTGGGGGGAAAGTTCGCGCGCGTATTGGCGTGTGGCGAAGTCCCCGATTCTCCATCGTGCCTTGCCTACCACTTATTGGGAGGATCTGGGTGTGGTGTTCTTTCGCCGGGCGTGGGATCGGTTTCAATGACTTGGCGAACCGCCGGATGCGGGCCCGCATGTCCGGTGGTGTGAGAGGTGGGGGTTAGACACCCCCACCTACTCGATTTTGCCCTATTCGCCAGGCTCCGGCGCGTTTCGCGCGGACAGCGCTGGAATATCCGCCGGTCGCTACTGGATTGACATCGGCAGGCTGCGCCCGGCCAAGCCGCGGGGACGCTGGCCCAACGATTCGGCCAGCGCGGACAGCTCGATGGCGCTCTGGGATTGCGGGGCGGAGAGCACCACCGGGGTGCCCTGGTCCGAGCCTTCGCGCAGGGCTTCCTCCAGGGGCAGCTGCGCCAGCAGCGGCACCGGGTAGCCCAGCTGGTCGCTCAGCGATTCGCTGAGCTTGGCGCCGCCGCCGGAGCCGAAGATTTCCATCCTGCTGCCGTCGGGCATTTGCAGGTGGCTCATGTTCTCCACCACGCCGATGACCTTCTGCTTGGTCTGCAAGGCAATGGTGCCGGCGCGCTCGGCCACCTCGGTGGCGGTTGACTGCGGGGTGGTGATGACCATCAGTTCGCTGTTGGGCAGCAGCTGGGACACGGAGATCGCGATATCCCCGGTGCCCGGCGGCAGGTCCAGGAACAGGAAGTCCAGATCCCCGAAGTAGACGTCGGACAGGAACTGCTCCAGCGCGCGGTGCAGCATGGGCCCGCGCCAGATCACCGGCTGGTTCGAATCCAGGAACATGCCGATGGAAATGACCTTCACCCCGTGGGCCACCGGCGGCAGGATCATGTCATCCACCCGCGTGGGGTTCTGGTTGATGCCCATCAGCGACGGGATGGAGAAGCCGTGCACGTCGGCGTCGATCAGCCCGACCTTGAAGCCTCGGGCGGCCAACGCGGTGGACAGGTTGGCGGTGATGGAGGACTTGCCCACCCCGCCCTTGCCGCTGGCCACCGCGATGACGCGGGTCAGCGAGGCGGGATCGGAGAACGGGGTGCGGCGGCTGGCCAGCTGCTCGCGCAGGGCCGCGCGCTGCTGCGGATCCATCACGTCCAGGACCACCTCGACCTGGTCCACGCCCGGCAGCGGCAGCAGGGCCGCGCGCACGTCGGCCTCGATGGTGGAGCGCAGCGGGCAGCCGGCGATGGTCAGCAGGATGGTAACCTCGGCGCGGGTGCCGTCCAACCGAGCGCCGCCCACCATGCCCAGCTCGGTGATGGGCCGGCGCAGTTCCGGGTCGATGACCGTGGCCAGCGCCGTGAACAGTGCTTCGTTCGAACTCACGACTAGATGTTCTTTCGGTTGGAATTCTGGCCCGGCTGCACCGTGTCGATGAGGCCGGTCTGCGGGTTGCCGCCCTTGGACTTGCGCTTGGCGCGCAGGTTCAGCTCTTCGCCGTCGGCGGTCTCCAGCAGCTCCTCCAGCACGTTGCGCAGCTCCGAGCGCACGTAGTCGCGCGTGGCGACATCGCGCAGCGCCAGGCGCAGGCTGGCCAGCTCGCGGGTGAGGTACTCGGTGTCGTAGAGGTTGCGTTCGGCCCGCGCCCGGTCTTCGGACAGCGACACACGGTCGCGGTCGTCCTGGCGGTTCTGCGCCAGCAGCAGCAGCGGCGCGGCATAGGAGGCCTGCAGCGAGAGCATCAGAGTCAGCGCGGTGAAGCCGATGGAGGCGTCGTCGAAGCGCCAGGCCGCCGGGGCCACGGAGTTCCAGATCAGCCAGAAGGCGCAGAAGATCGTCATGTAGAGCAGGAACTGCGGGGTGCCCATGAAGCGCGCGAACTTCTCCGTCGTGGAGCCGAACGCGTCGGGGTCCGGGGAGAACTTCGGCCAGAAGCGTTTGCGGGCTGCAAGGGGAGTGTCCAGGCCACTGGTCTTGCGCTGTTCAGCCATGGTGGTGAACTCCTTTGCTACTGATCTGTGTCGTTCGGCTCCGGGCTGCGCCGGGGCCGGGTGAACCGGCGAGCCGGTTCCAAAGTTCTTAGTCCTGCGAACGCCAGTCGTCGGGCAGGATGTGGTCGAGCACGTCGTCCACGGTGATCGCCCCGACCAGGCGGCCCTCCTTGTTGGTCACCCCGACGCTGGTCAGGTTGTAGGTGGCCAGGTGGCGCACGACCTCTGAGATGTTCGCCAGGTCGGACATCGGCTCCAGCTCGGTGTCCAGGATGTCGCCCAGCGGTTCGGGCGGGGCGGCGCGCAGCAGCGCCTGGATGTGCACCTGGCCCAGGTAGCGGCCGGTGGGGGTCTCCAGCGGCGGGCGCACCACGTACACGGTGGAGGCCAGGGCGGGGGAGAGCTCCTCCATGCGCACCGAGGCCAGCGCCTCGGCGACGGTGGATTCGGGGGTGAGGATCACCGGAACCGGGGTCATCACCGAGCCGGCGGTGCCTTCCGGGTAGGCCAGCAGGCGGCGCACGTCCTTGGCCTCCTCCTCGTTCATGAGTTCCAGCAGCTGGTGCTTGGTTTCCTCGGAGACCTCGGAGAGCAGGTCGGCGGCGTCGTCCGGGTCCATTTCCTCCAGCACGTCGGCTGCGCGCTCCAGGCCCAGCGCGGAGAGGATCTCCACCTGCTCGCGGTCAGGCAGCTCCTGCAGCACGTCGGCCAGGCGCTCGTCCTGCAGGTGCGCGGCGATTTCCAGGCGGCGCTTCTCGTTCATCTCATGCAGCGCGTCGGCGAAGTCGGCGGCCTTCATGTCGTCGTGCGTGGCCACGAAGGTGTCGGCTGACTGCGGCTCGCTCTGGTTGCCGTGGCGGATGTCCTCCCAGGAGACCAGCACCTTGTCGCGCTTGCGGCTGCGCAGCCCCAGCAGTCCTGGCGCTGCCACGCCGCGCTGCACGTAGTACTGGTTGATTTCCCAGTCGCCGCGGCGGGTCTGGGCCAGGCCGATGTCCTCGATGACGCCGCGGCCTGAGCCGTCGGTGAAGGTGATGGTGCGGTCGAACAGCTCGGCCACGACCAGCAGCTCCTGGCCGCGCTGCTGGAAGCGGCGCATGTTGACCAGGCCCGAGCAGATGATCTGCGTGGATTCCATGGACTGGATGCGGGTCATGGGCACGAAGACGCGGCGCTTGCCGGGGACCTCGACCACGACGCCGACGCAGGCCGGCGGCTTCTTGGGTCCGCGGGAGACCACGACGACGTCTCGCAAGCGTCCCAGGCGGTCGCCCAGGGGGTCGAAGACGTCCAGCCCGAGCAGCCGGGCGACGAAGATTTTAGACACTTGTGAGCTCACCCTTCTAGGTTATCGTGCCCGGTGCCTTCGCGCGGTGCGCGGTGACACACCCGCGGCGCGGATTCTTTCGCCCTCAGTGATCCCCGCTTCACTACTGGGTGCAAACACAGCATCACCGTGCACAATATAGATATGACCTCGCCACAAGGAGTAAATTCGATCAGCACCAACGGCTTGCCGCGCGGCGAGCTGCTGGGGCGTTACACCAGCTATCTCGACGCCCAGAAGCTCGTGGACTACCTGGCCGACAACGACTTCCCGGTGGCCTCCGTGACCATCGTGGGCAACGACGTGCGCACCGTTGAGCGCGTGACCGCCAAGCTGTCCTACCCGAAGGTCGCGTTGGCCGGCGCCGCGCAGGGTGCCATGATGGGTCTGTTCGTGGGCCTGCTGCTCTCGCTGTTCGGCGGCGGCAACGGCATCTACCAGATCCTGTCCGCCATCGGCCTGGGCATGGCCATCTGGATGATCGCCGGGGTGATCAGCTACTCGACCCGCCGCGGCAAGCGCGACTTCGCCTCCTCCAGCCAGTTCGTGGCCACCAGCTTCGACGTGGTCGTCGACTTCGAGAACGCGCAGGCCGCCCGCCAGCTCGCCTCCAAGCTGCCGATGCGTCCGCACGCTCCGGCCCCGAACATCCCGGGCTCGAATCTTCCAGGGCAGCAAATGCAGCCGACCGCCCCTGTCCAGCCGGCGGCTCCGGCGACCGTGCAGGCTCCGGGCGCAGCCCAGCAGCCGGCCCCGGCTTCCGCCGACGCCCCGAGCGGCCAGTTCCCGGACCTTCCGGATGGACGCCCGCGCTACGGCGTACGCGTGCAGCCGACCCCGCCGGCAACCGGGCAGCCGGCAGCAACCCAGCAGGCCCAGCCTGCCTCCCCGGCCCAGAACCTGTCCGAGGTCGAGCCGACGGTTGAGATCGGCCGCCGCAAGGACCAGGACCAGGCCTCCGATCAGGACGGCACGGATGAGCCAGCGCAGCAGCACTCTGCTGCGGACGCGCCGGAGGAAACCCGCCAGGACAAGAACTCCTAGCCGCAAGCGGCAACACGAAAGACCGCTGGCCTTCAGCCAGCCCCTCGGGGCGGATGAAGGCCAGCGGTCTTTAAGCCGGGGTGCTTAGCCGCGCAGCTTGGCCATCCAGGCCTCGACGTCGTCGGCGGTGCGCGGCAGCGAGGCGCTCAGCGACTCGCCGCCGGTGGCGGTGACCAGGATGTCGTCCTCGATGCGCACGCCGATGCCGCGGTACTCCTGCGGGATCGCCAGGTCCTCGTTCTTGAAGTACAGGCCAGGCTCGATGGTGAAGACCATGCCCTCTTCCAGCTCGGCATCCAGGTACAGTTCCGCGCGGGCTTGGGCGCAGTCGTGCACGTCCAGTCCCAGGTGGTGGCTGGTGCCGTGCGGCATCCAACGGCGGTGCTGCTGCCCCTCGGGGCTCATGGCCTCGTCCACGGAGACCGGCAGGATGCCCCAGTCGGCCAGGCGCTCGGCCAGCACGCGGGTGGCGATCTGGTGCAGGTCGCGGAACTTCAGGCCCGGCTTGACCGCGGCGAAGGCGGCGTCGGCGGCGTCAAGCACCGCCTCGTAGACGCGGCGCTGGACGTCCGTGTACTTGCCGGAGACCGGCAGGGAGCGGGTGATGTCCGCGGTGTACAGCGAGTCGGCTTCGACGCCGGCGTCCAGCAGCAGCACCTCGCCCTCGTTCACGGCGCCGTTGTTGCGGATCCAGTGCAGGATGGTGGCGTTGTTGCCACAGGCGGCGATGGTGTCGTAGCCCAGGTCGTTGCCTTCCAGGCGGGCGCGGGCGAAGAACGAGCCTTCGACGATGCGTTCGCCGCGTTCGTGGGCGATGGCCGAATCCAGGTTGCGCACCACGTCCTCGAAGCCGTTGATGGTCGCCGCCACCGACTTGCGCAGTTCGGCGATCTCGTAGTCGTCCTTGACCAGGCGCAGCTCGGAGACGAACTCGGCCAGCTCGTTGTCCAGCGCGTCGGAGGCTTCCAGATCCTGCGAGGTGTTGATGCGGCTGGTGTCCACCAGCGCCTCGACGTTCAGGTCCACCTGGCGCACCAGGCGGATGCGGATGCCGCCCATGGCCTGCGGGCCGGAGTTCTTGGTGATCGCCAGTTCCAGCTGCTCCAGCGAATCGGTGGGCATGCCGGTGCGGGCGGACATGGTGCTCAGGGTCGGGCGCGGGCCCACCCAGAACTCGCCGGAACGCGAATCCAGGTAGAAGTCCGAGGAATCGCGGCCCGCCATCGGGGCGAAGTACAAGGTGGCTGAGTGGTTGCTGCCGTTGTCGCCGGCGCCGTCGTCGGTCGGCTCCAGGATCAGCACTGCGTCCGGCTCGTGGTCGACGCCCAGGCCGGTGAGGTGGGCGAAGGCCGAGTGCGGGCGGAAGCGGTAGTCGGTGTCATTCGAGCGGACCTTCAGCGGGCCGGCGGGGATGACCAGGCGCTCGCCCGGGAAGGCGGCGGAGAGCTTGGCGCGGCGGGCGGCCGCGTAGTCTGCGGACGGATCGGCGTCCGGCAGAGCCGAGGTGTCGGCGGCCCAGTTCGAGGCCATGAACTGCTTGAAGGATTCGGAGGTCGGACGCTGCGAACGGTTGTTCACGCGGTCTTCCAATGGCTGGTCGCTGCCCGAAGGCGATGAAACTTGATTGGTCATAACTTCAAGTGTGTCACCATCAGCTATGCGCCACCAAAGAACGTGTGCACTTCGATATTCTAGGGAGTATGCGAATCGACCTGCACACCCATTCCAACGTTTCCGACGGCACGGAAACCCCGGCCGAGCTGATCACCGCGGCGGCCGCGGCGGGGCTGGACGTGGTGGCGCTGACCGACCACGACCAGACCAGCGGGTGGGACCAGGCACGTGTTACCGCGCAGGAACTGGGGATCGGGTTCATTCCCGGCATGGAGATCACCTGCCAGGATTCGCACGGGATCAGCGTGCACCTGCTGTCCTACCTGCACGACCCGTCCTACCAGCCGCTGCTCGACGAGCTGGCCGTGTCGCTGAATTCGCGGATCGTGCGCGCCCAGCGCATCGTGGAACGGTTGGCCGAGGACTACCCGATCAGCTGGGAGCTGGTCACCGAGCATTGCCAGCCCGGGGCCACGGTGGGCCGACCGCATATCGCCGACGCGCTGGTGACCGCAGGGGTGGTGGCCCATCGGAACGAGGCGTTCGCCAACATCCTGTCCTCGCGCTCGCGCTACTACGTGTCGCATCCTGCCATCAACCCCGCCGCGGCGGTGCGCCTGGTGCGCGAGGCCGGCGGCGTGCCGGTGTTCGCCCACCCGAAGGCAGCGCTGCGCGGACGGGTGGTGCCCGAATCGACGGTCCACGAAATGATCGAGGCCGGGCTGGGCGGGGTGGAGGTCTACCACCGGGACAACAGCGCCGAGGGCAAGGAGCAGCTGCTGGCGCTGGCGTCGGAGCACGACTTGATTGTCACCGGATCCTCGGACTACCACGGCACCGGAAAACTGAACCGGCTCGGCGAGAATCTCACCGAGCCGGCCATGCTGGAGCGCATCCTGGCGCAGGGCACCGGAACCAGCGCGCAGCTGCAGTCCTAGTCGACGGGGCGCGGCACCGGGGCCGGGGAGCCGTCCAGGGTGGCGAACACCGTGTTTTCGGGCAGCCGGGCGTGCATGACCTCGATCGCCTGAGTGTTCTGGTCGATCAGCACGAAGCGGCGTTCCATCTTCGCGGCCACCGCACCGGTGGTGCCGGAGCCTGCGAAGAAGTCAAGCACCCAGTCGCCGGGCCGCGAAGAGGCCGCGACGATGCGCCGCAGGATGCCCTCGGGCTTCTGGGTGGGGTAGCCGGTCTTCTCCTTGCCGGTGGGGGAGACGATGGTATGCCACCACACGTCGGTGGGCAGCTTGCCCTTCTCCCGCTTTTCCGGCGTCACCAGGCCGGGCGCCATATAGGGCTCGCGGTCGACTTCCGCCGAATCGAAGTGGTAATTCTTCGGGTTCTTCACGTACACCAGGATGGTGTCGTGCTTGGCAGGCCAGCGGCTCTTGGCCCGGGCCCCGTAGTCGTAGGCCCAGATCAGTTCGTTCAGGAAGCACTCGCGGCCGAAGATCGTATCCAGCAGCACCTTGACGTAGTGCACCTCCCGGTAGTCCAGGTGGACGTAGAGGGTGCCGTCCTCGGCCAGCAGCCGGTAGGCCTCCAGCAGGCGCGGCTCGATGAAGCTGAGGTAGTCCTCGAAGCTGTCGTGGTAGGAGCGCGACTGGCCGATTTCCGCCGTGTAGCTGCGGCCCTTGAACCCCACGTGGGTGCCTTCGCCTTCGTCGGCGCGGACCATGGTGCGTTCGGCGCGGGTCTGCTTGCGCCCGGTGTTGAAGGGCGGATCCACGTAGATCAGCGTGAAGCTTTCATCGGGCAGGTTTGCCAGCACCGACATGTTGTCGCCGTGGAACACGGTGTTGCCCGCGGCCGGGGCGCTCACCGGGGAACCGGAGTGCGCCGCGGCCGCGGACAGGGTTGAATCTTCAGGTTGTGCGAGCACCTGGGTACTGAATCCTTTCGGAGTGCTGCGGGCGGGGGCTGGCAGGACTAGTCCTGCAAGCCTGCCTCGCTGCTTCCGCCGGTGCGGCGGCGCGGACGGCGGCGGCGGGGCTTCGAGGTGCCCTGCGCTGCGCCTTCCTCGCCGGAGACGCGGGATTCGCGATGGCGCTCGGCTTCGCGGCCCGGACGGTCCTGGCGGCCCTTGGAGTGGCCGTGGCGTGCACCGGCCTGGTCCTCGGCGCCGGAATCCTGCCGCGCGCCGCGCTCCTGGGTCTGCCCGTTCACGGTGCGGGTGCGGGTGCGCGAACCGCTGCGGCGGCGCGGGGTGCGTTCGCGGTTCTCTCGGGGCTCGCGGGAGGACTCGCGCGGAGAGCCGTCGCCTTCGGCGGCGGCTGACTTCTTGGCGCGCGGCAACCGGCCCTTGGTGCCCTTGGGGATGTTCAGGTCGGTGAAGAAATGCGGCGAGGAGGAGTAGGTTTCCACCGGCTCGGGCACGCTCAGGCCCAGGGCCTTGTTGATCAGCGACCAGCGCGGCACCGAATCCCAATCCACGAAGGTCACCGCGGTGCCGGTGTTGCCGGCGCGGCCGGTGCGGCCCACGCGGTGCAGGTAGGTGTTCTCGTCATCCGGGCACTGCAGGTTGACGACGTGGGTGACGTCGTCCACGTCGATGCCGCGGGCGGCGACGTCGGTGGCGACCAGGATCTCCACCTTGCCGGAGCGGAAGGCCTTCAGCGCCTGCTCGCGGGCGCCCTGGCCCAGGTCGCCGTGCAGCGAACCGGCGTTGAAGCCGCGGTCGATCAGCTCGTCGGCCAGCTTGGCAGCCGAGCGCTTGGTCTGGGTGAAGATGATGGTTTTGCCGCGGCCCTCGGCCTGCAGCAGGCGCGCGACCATCTCGTCCTTGTCCAGGTTGTGCGCGCGGTAGACCAGCTGGCGGATGTTGCGCTTGGTCAGCGAGCCGTCGTCGTCCGGGTCCTGGGCGCGGATGTGCGTCGGGCGGGACATGTAGCGGCGGGCCATGGTGATCACGGCGCCCGGCATGGTGGCGGAGAAGAGCATTGCCTGGCGTACCGGCGGCAGGGCGGCGAGGATGCGCTCCACGTCGGGCAGGAATCCGAGGTCGAGCATCTCGTCGGCCTCGTCCAGCACCACGGTCTTGATCTGCTTCAGGTTCAGCACGCGCTGGCGGTTCAGGTCGATCAGGCGTCCGGGGGTGCCCACGACGACGTCGGTGCCGGGCTTCAGGGCTGCGATCTGCTCCTCGTAGGGGCGGCCGCCGTAGATGGTGGTGATGGAGATGTTCGAGTGCTTGGAGGCCTGGGCCAAATCGGCGCCGACCTGGATGGCCAGTTCGCGGGTCGGGGCCACGATCAGGGCCTGCGGGGCGCCGGGGAACTGCAGGTCCCCGTAGCCGGCGTCGCCCTCGCGGATGACACGCTGCAGGGCGGGGATGCCGAAGCCCAAGGTCTTGCCGGTGCCGGTCTTGGCCTGGCCGATGATGTCATTGCCGCCTAGGGCCACCGGAAGGGTCAGCGCCTGGATGGGGAAGGGGTATTCGATGCCCGCTTCGAGCAGCGAGGCGACGATGTCCTCGCGCACGTCCAGCTCGGCAAAGCTCTGCTTCGCCGCTTCGGGGGTGCTGTCCTCTTGGGGGGTGTCGGCAGCTGGTGCCGTTAGCGTCGTGTCGCTCACGATGTCTTCAGTCTCATTTCATGTTGGCCTCCCGGCGGGGTCGACCTGCCCTGCAAATCCAGGGGGTGCGCCCGAAGGGAGGCGGGTCCAGCGGAGCCGATCGCTCGATACACGCGGGAGCCCCGCGTGGGGGTCCTGCGGAATGATGACCGCTGGGAAGTCATCAGGTAACTGGTCGTACTTTCAGCGCTGTGCGATCGGGCATCCTCAGTAGTAATACTGACCAGCATAACTTGTTTGGCCGGATTTCAGCGGTTCGTCAGCCGCGGGGCACCGTTTCGAAGTGGATCCGGCGGGTGCGCGGGTCGGCTTCCACCAGCTTCACGCTCACCAGCGTGCCGGCTTCCGCGCTGCCGCTGAAGCTGCCGGTGACCGGTTCGGTGACCAGCTGCAGCTGCCCGGGCCGCGGCTTGCCGTTGTTGTTCTCCCCGTTGGCCGCGCCCTGCGCGGCGGTGAGCACAATGGCCTGGAATTGCTCGCCGATGCGGTGCTGCAGGGTGTAGGCCTCCAGCAGGTCCACCGCGGCCCGGGCCACCTTGTTGGCGGCCGCGGAGCTGGTCCGCATCAGCTCCGGCAGCAAGGGCAGCGCCTGGTCGAGTTCATCGGGCAGCGGCTGCCCGGTGCTGAGCAGATGGCAGGTCAGCAGCACGAAGCGATCCACCAGGCGGCGCAGCGGGGCGGTGGTGTGCGCGTAGGGCGCGGCTAGGGCGGCCTGGACCAGGTCGGATTCCGGCTGGCCGGCGATGACCTGGTAGTCGGCGCCGCGGAAGAGCGAGGCGGCGCGGTGCATGATGACCAGCTGGCGCGGGTCGCTGACATCAAGGGTGTGCAGGTACTCGCCGTAGCTGATGTCCTCGGGCCAGGGGCTGCCCAGCAGCCGGGTCTGCTGCCTGAAGGCCTTCAGGTCCCGCGGGTCAGGCGGCGGCATGGTGCGCAGGATCCCGGTGCCGGCCTTGAGCATCAGACGGGCCGCGGCGATGCCGGTGAGCAGCGAGATCTGCGCGTTGAATTCCTCCAGCGGCAACGGGGTGCGGCTGACCAGCTTGTACCCGCCGCCCTCCGGAACGATTTCCTGGTCGGGCAGGTTCAGGGAGGCGCCTCCGCGCAGCCGTTCCTGCACCAGCCGGGCCTGGCCGATCTCCGCGAGCAGCTGCAGCTGTCCGTTGTCCTCGCCCGAGTCGAGGCGCCGCTGGGCGGTTTCGTAGTCCAGCTGCGCGCGGGAGCGGATCTGCGAGCGGGTCAGCTGCACCTCGCCCAGGGCCCCGTCGGCGTCCAGGGCGATGCGCCAGTGGAAGGCGGGCCGGGGCACGTCGGGCAGCAGCGAGCCGCGGTCCTCGGAAATCAGCGGCGGGTACAGCGTGATCTTGCGCTGCGGCAGGTAGAAGGTCTGCCCGCGCTCGCGGGAGACCATGTCGAGCAGGCCGCCGAGCCGGACGAACGCCGGCACGTCGGCGATGGCATAGTGCACCAGGTAGCCGGTGCCCTTGCGTTCCAGGTACATGGCCTGGTCCAGGTCGGTGGCGCCCGGGGGATCGATGGTGAAGAACGGCAGGTCGGTATCGTCCGCGTCGGGCTCCGGCAGATCGGCGACTGCCTGCTGGGCGGCCTGCAGCGTTTGCTCGTCGAATTCGCCGGGGACCTCGAACTCGCTTTCCAGTGCGAGCAGCAGGTCGCGCAGGTCGCTGGCGGCCACCTGCCGCGGTGCGTGGATTCGTTGATCGGTCACGGTACGCCGCCTGCCTGTTCCAAGTTGAACGCTTTGCCGGGATGGTACTACCTCAACCTACACGCCGGAGCCGGGGTGAACCTAGGACCGGGGGTTCAAACGCAAAGGCCGGCCCCGCGGGATGCGGGGGCCGGCCGAGGCGCTGGCGGCGTGGTGCGCCGCCGAAAGCCAATTACTGGGCGAAGCCGACGCGGCGGACTTCCTCCGGGCCTACCTCGACGTAGGCGATGCCTGCGGCCGGCACGAGAACCTCGCGGCCCTTGGGGTCGGTCAGGGACAGCACCGAACCGCCGGCAATGGCCGCAGCAACCTTCTCGTTGACTTCTGCATTGCTCAGTTCCGACTCGAGTACGACTTCGCGGGCTACGTTCTGAATGCCAATCCGGATTTCCATGATTGTCGTTGATCCTCTCGAAAAATGTGTGCCCCTACAAGAAGGGTCCCTCAGCCACTAATCTAGCTACTTTTCCTTGGGGAACTGGGAAATTCCGCGCCAAGCTAAACGCGAGATCAGGTCGACGGCGGTCTGCTGATCCACCGAGTCGTCGCTGGTGGCCCAGTAGCGCGCCGAAACCTGGGACAGGCCGGCCAGCGCGCGCCCGGCGAGCAGCCCTTCGGCCTCGTTCAGGTCGGTGTCCTTGACCACGACCTTGGAGATGGAGGTGGACAGGTTGTTGTTGAATTCCTCGATGCGCGCGGCGATCAGCGGGTCGGAGAGCACGTCGGATTCGAAGATCAGGCGGTAGGCCTGGGACTCGCTCTTGATGTACTGGTAGTAGGTGTTGATGGTGGCGAACACGCGCTGCCGGTTGTCGTCCGTGGACTGGATGGCCTCGTCCAGCCGGCGGCTGAAGTCCTCCAGATGCGAGTCAAGCAGCGCCAGGTAGAGTTCGCGCTTGCCGGGGAAGTGCTGGTACAACACGGGTTTGGAAACCTTGGCCACATCGGCGATGTCGTCCATGGAGGCGCCGTGGTACCCGTTGCCGACGAAGACCTCGTGGGCCGCCTGCAGGAGCTGGCGTCGCCGTGCTTCCCTTGGCATTCGCTGCGTGCGATGTCCCTTGAGCGATTCCACTTCAGCCATGTCGACCTCGACCTTTCCAGCTACTGCAAGGCTCCGCCCACGTCATCGTGGATTTTGCAGATGACCCTGGAGCCTACTTGCAAGTAGTATTCCACGCATCGCGGTGGAAAGGTAACTTCGCGAGAAAATTAAGGGTGCGGCTACGCGGTGCGCGCGGAGGTCTCCACGGGGCAGACGGCAGGCGCCGGGGCGCTGGCCTGCGCCTGGGGTTCGCCCAGTTCAAGGCCGTAAAGCGTCTGAAGCGCGGTGACGTAGTCCGCGGTGCGTCCCTCGGAGGCGAGCTCCCGGGCGCGGACGGTGGGAATGTGCAGCAGCTGGCGCATCATGCGGCGCATGGCCAGTTCGACCTCATCCGCGGCGGCGGTGCAGCCGTGCTGGGCGCGGACCCGGGCCACCTCGGCGTCGAGCACCGCCTTGGTGTGCTGGCGCAGGGCCACGATAGCGAAGTCAGCTTCGCGCTCGCGCTGGGCGGCGGCGAATTCCCTGGCGGCGGTCTTCACGATGCGGCTGGCGGCGTGCACCGCCAAGGCCTGGTCGGTCGGGGCAGCCATGCGCACCGACTCCAGGGTGATCAGCTCGACGTCGGCCATCTCGACCAGCGCCGGATCGAAGTCGTGGGTGAGCGCCATGTCGATGGCGATCAGCGGATGGTTCTTCACGCGCACTTCCTCCAGGGCCGCGCGGTCCAGGCGCTGTCCGCCGCCGGAGCAGCCGACGATGATGTCGGCTTCGCGCAGGGCCTGGGGGAGCAGCTCGTCGGTCAGCGGGAAGCCGCCGCGCTTGCCGGTGAATTCGGCGGCGCGTCCGGAGCTGGAGTACACCGAGATGCGTTCCACGCCGCGTTCCTTCAGCAGCGCCATGGTGGCGCCGGCGTAGGAGCCGGTGCCGAAGAGCACGACGTTCTGGTCGGCCCAGGCGGTTGCCTCGTCGGTGAGTTCCTCGGCCAGGTCCAGGGCGACCGCGACCACTGACTTGCCCTGGGTGCCCAGGTTGGTGTTGCTGCCGACGTCCTTGGCGGCGCGGGTGGCGTTCTGGAACAGCCGGGTGAGGTTGCTGGTAGTGGTTTTCTCCTGCTGCGCCTGCGCCAGCGCGCGGCGGACCTGTCCGGCGATTTCGCGTTCGCCCACGACGGCGGAGTCCAGGCCTGCGCCCACGGAGAAGAGGTGCTCAATGACCGGGTCGCCTTCCAGCGCGGTCAGCTGGCGGGCCAGGAAGTCGGCGCTGAGCTCGGTGGTGGCTGCGAGATGGGCAACGAGGTGCTCGGTGGCATCCTCGACGTGCTCCACGTCCGCGTAGACCTCGAAGCGGTTGCAGGTGGCCAGCACGACGGCGCCGTTGATAGCTGCCGAACCGTTGACGGAGGCAGCAGCGAGCCCGCTGGCCGAGGCGCTGATTTGTGCCACGGTCTCAAGGTCGAGCTGCGAATGCGATGCGACAAGAGATAAGAAAACCACAATGTCCCTAGGTTAAGCTCAACGGGCCGGTTAAACAACGCAGGTCTACCTAAGGCCATCCCCCGTTAGGCGCTTAATTTCAGCGCAGAGTGAGCAAGTGTCCGGCCAAATGGGATTTCAAGGCAAGAGTTGGCAGAATTGAAGCATGACTCTGTCGCAGAACCATCCGATGATCGATGGACGTACCCAAGATTCCGCATTGATTCAGGCCTTGACCGGCCGCGAGCCCTCGCACCACCCGGTGTGGTTCATGCGCCAGGCAGGGCGTTCGCTGCCCGAGTATCTGAAGCTGCGCGAAGGCGTGAGCATGCTGGACTCGTGCCTCGACCCGGCGATGGCAAGTGAGATTACTCTCCAGCCGGTGCGTCGCCACAAGGTCGACGCGGGAATCTTCTTCTCCGACATCGTCATCCCGCTGCGTCTGGCAGGCATCGGCGTGGACATCGTCCCGGGTGTCGGCCCGGTGCTCGACACCCCGATCCGCACCGCCGAGCAGGTCGCGGCCCTGCCTGAGCTGACCGACGAAGCCCTGGAGCCCATCCGCCAGGCCGTGGCCCTGACCGTCGCCGAGCTGGGCAGCACCCCGCTGATCGGCTTCGCCGGCGCCCCGTTCACCGTGGCAGCCTACATGGTCGAGGGCAAGCCGAGCCGCGACCATCTGGGCCCGCGCACCATGATGCACTCCGAGCCGGAGGTCTGGGACGCGCTGATGAAGTGGGCCGCCGACGCATCGGGCAAATTCCTGCGCGCGCAGGTCGAGGCCGGAGCCTCCGCCGCCCAACTGTTCGACTCCTGGGCCGGTTCGCTGTCGCTGCCGGACTACCAGAAGTTCGCCGCCCCGTACTCCGCCCGGTCGCTGGACTTCGTGCGCGATCTGGGTGTGCCGCTGATCCACTTCGGCACCGGCACGGGCGAGCTGCTGACCGCCATGCGCGACGCCGGCGTGGACGCCGTGGGTGTCGACTACCGCATCCCGCTGCCCACCGCCATCGAGCGCCTGGGCCAGGATGTCTCGGTACAGGGCAACATCGACCCGGCGTTGCTCTCCGCCCCGTGGGAAGTCCTCGAAGCGCATGTACGCGAGGTCGTCGCCAGCGGCAAGGCGGCGCGCGGACACGTGGTGAACCTGGGGCACGGCGTCCCGCCGACCACGGATCCGAGTGTGCTCACCCGTGTGGTGGAGCTCATCCACTCCCTGTAGTCCGGCAGGACTAAGCTGGGAATGACAGGCGTCATCGCGGTGGCGGGCGCCTCGGGGGACGACCCCGGGCGCGCGCACCGCAGCAAACGATTCAAAGGCAGAAGGTGCATCGGTACGTGAGCAAGGATCAGCGCAGCGAGAACGTGGCAGAAGCTTCAACCCGGGCTGAGACGCCCAAGGCACGCCGCGTCATCGCCTCCGACGCCGCCGCCCATGCGCTGCGGCTGCTGGAGAAGGTGCGCAGCGCCACCGAAGCGCAGGCCCACAAGCGCGCCGCCAAGGACGCGGCCGACCCGGCCCCGCATGCGGTGGTCATCGGCGGCGGCGTCGCCGGCCTGGTGGCCGCGCGCGACCTGCGCCAGACCGGGCACCGTGTCACCGTGCTGGAAGCCGCGGACGGCTTCGGCGGGTGCGTGCGCCGCGCCGAGGTCGCCGGGCTGCAGCTGGATGCCGGAGCCGAGTCCTTCGCCGTGCGCGGCGGGACTGTCGGCTCCTACCTGGACGAGCTGGACCTGTCCGGCTCCATCGCCGCCACCTCCGGGGCCAGCGCCTGGCTGATCCAGGGCGAGGGGGAGAAGATCCTGGCCAACCCGCTGCCTGCCACCTCGCTGATGGGCATCCCCGGCCACGTGCGCACCGACGAGGTGCGCCACCTCATCGGCCGCGCCGCCACCGTGCGCGCCGCAGCGGACCTGATCACCCCGATGAGCAAGAAGTGGGCCACCGAGCCGCTGTCGCTGGCCGAGGTGGTGCGCTCGCGCATGGGCCAAGCTGTGCTCGACGAGCTGGTGGCTCCCGTGGTCAACGGCGTCTACTCCACCGACCCGGCGCAGATCGACATCGATGCGGCCGCACCGGGCCTGCGCGCGGCCATGCAGTCCACCGGTTCGCTGGCCCGCGCCGTGGCCCAGCTGCAGTCCTCGGCTCCGGCCGGATCCCGCGTGGCAGGGCTGGACGGCGGCATGTACACCATGATCGAGGCGCTGGCCGGCCAGCTGCAGGCCGCCGGGGTGTCGCTGGTGCGCAACTCGCCGGTCACCGCGATCAGCCGCCAGCCGCAGGCCGAGCAGCCGTACACCGTGCACACCCTGGGCCAGGAGCTGAAGGCCGACCGCGTGGTCATCGCGACCCCTGCCGAACCAGCCCTGGGCCTGCTGAACCCGCTGCTTCCGGCCGACCAGCAGATCGAGGGCCGGTCCGAAGCCAACGCCATCGCGCTGGCCACCCTGGTGGTGGACAAGCCGGAGCTGGACGAGGCCCCGCGCGGATCCGGCGTGCTGGTCTCACGCGGCGCCCCGCTGGTGGCCAAGGCCCTGACCCACGCGACCGCCAAATGGCCGTGGCTGGCCGAGCAGGCAGGGCCGGGCACGCATGTGGTGCGCCTGTCCTTCGGCCGCATCGGCGAGCATGAGCCGATCGTCGAATCCGGCGATGACGCGCAGCTCATCGCGCAGGCGGTCAAAGACGCCTCAAAGATTCTCGGTGTTCAATTGCAGCAGGAAGACGTGCTCGGCAGCGCGGTGTCCCGCTTCAACGACATGGTGCCGCTGCAGGGCGGCGCCGCGGCGCAGCGCCGCGCCCAGGTTCAGCAGGCTCTTGACGACCTGGACGGCGTGGACGTGGTGGGCGCCTGGCTGGCCGGCACCGGCCTGGCCCGCGTCATCGCCCAGGCCCGCCGCGCGGTGGCCATCAGCGCCCGCTGAGCCCCGGAGCCGACGACCAGCGCCGAAGACCCGCGGGCCGGCGGCGCGCCGACAAACTTGCAGACCCAACCCAGATCAGCAGATCCAAGGAGAAACACCAGTGAGCAACGCACCGGAGCATAATTCGCCCGTTATCCGCGAACGTGAAAACGCCGGGGAGAACCCGACCTTCTTCTACACCCTGTGGACCATCTTCAAGCGCTCGGACGCAGTCCAGCGCACCGACGCCGCTGCCGCCGAATTCGATGCGCTGACCGAGCAGCTGGCCGCCGAGGGAGCCGTCGTGCGCGGCATCTACGACGTCTCGGCCATGCGCGAAGACGCGGACATCATGATCTGGGTCCACGGCCCGTCCGCGGCGCTGCTGCAGGCCTCGATGCGCAAGATCCGCCGCTCGGCGCTGCTGGCCGGCACCGAGATCGTCTACTCCACCATGGCGGTGCACCGCGAGGCGGAGTTCGCCAAGGACCACTCACCGGCCTTCGCCCGCGGCGTGGCGGCCAAGGAATGGATGACGGTCTACCCGTTTGTCCGCTCCACCGACTGGTACACCATGGACCCGGCGGTCCGCGGCAAGATGCTGCGCGACCACGGCATCCTGGGCCGCGAATTCCCTGACGTGCTGGCCAACACCGTGGCGGCCTTCGCATTCAGCGACTACGAGTGGCAGATCTGCCTGGAAGCCGACGACATGATCGACCTGGTCGACATGATGCGCCACCTGCGCTACACCGAGGCCCGCCACCACGTGCGCGAGGAAACCCCGTTCTACACCGGCCGCCGCATCTCGGCCGCCGAAGCCCTCGAGGTGCTCCAGTGAGCCAGTCTTTCGACCCGCGCACCGGCTACGACCGGAACGGGCGCATGATCCCGAAGGCCTATGACGCGGTGCTGCTCGCCTCCTTCGGCGGGCCAGAGGGACAGGACGACGTCATCCCGTTCCTGCGCAACGTCACCGGCGGGCGCGGCATCCCGGACGAGCGCCTGGAAGAGGTCGCGGTGCACTACCGCACCAACGGCGGCGTCTCGCCGATCAACGCGCAGAACCGCGCGCTGAAGGCCGCGCTGGAAGCCGAGTTCGCCGCCCGCGGCATCACCGTGCCGATCTACTGGGGCAACCGCAACTGGCACCCGTTCGTGAACGACACGTTGGAGCAGATCGCCGCCGACGGGCACCGCACCGTGCTGCTCATGGGCACCGGCGCCTACTCGGGCTACTCGGCCTGCCGCCAGTACCGCGAGGATTTGGGCATGGGCCTGCGCGCCACGGGGCTTGAAGGGGTGGTGGAAGTCGACAAGCTGCGCCAGTTCTTCGACACCCCGGCCTTTGTGCAGCCATTCATCCAGGAGCTTCCCGGCTCTCTGGCCTCGGTGCGCGAGCAGCTGGCCGCCGCCGGGAAACCGGAGGGGAAGATCAAGATCGTGTTCGTCACGCACTCGATCCCCCTGAGCGATGCGAACGCCGCAGGTCCCGAAGCCATCCGGAGCACGCTGGACGAGAACCTGTACACCGCCCAGCACCGCGCAGTGGCCGAGCACATCCTGGCCAACGTGCCCGAGGCCGCCGGCCTGGAGCATTCCCTGGTCTACCAGTCCCGCTCCGGATCCCCGCACACCCCGTGGCTTGAACCGGATATCAACGACGCGCTGGAAGAGGACGCCGCAGCCGGCGTGGCGGGCGTGGTGGTGGTGCCGATCGGCTTCATCTCCGACCACATGGAGGTGCTCTGGGACCTGGACACCGAGGCCAAGGACACCTGCGCCGAACTGGGGCTGGCTTTCGCCCGCGTGCCCACCCCGGGCACGCACCGCGCCTTCGTCTCGGGCCTGGTGGACCTGGTTGAGGAGCGGCTGGCCGGCCCCGACGGCAAGCCGCTGCGCGAAGGGCGCCTGTCCGAAACCGCGCTGGGCCCCTGGTTCGACGTCTGCCGCCCTGGCTGCTGCGAAAAGCTTGCCCTGGACGGCACCCTGCGCCCGACCATCGGCGCGGTGGATTCAGAGGTAGGAGTGCCGCAGCCATGACCCAGTCCTTCCGCGTAGGAACCCGGGGCAGCGCGCTGGCCACCACGCAGACCGGATGGGCTGCCGACCAGC
Source organism: Arthrobacter sp. 'calajunan' (assembly GCF_046940185.1). Taxonomy (NCBI): domain Bacteria; kingdom Bacillati; phylum Actinomycetota; class Actinomycetes; order Micrococcales; family Micrococcaceae; genus Arthrobacter; species Arthrobacter sp. 'calajunan'. The sequence goes on along the minus strand of NZ_JBKZDY010000005.1, from coordinate 45,418 downwards.
TGGCGCAGCTGTCCGGCCTTGAAGTCGATACCGTGCTGGTGAAGACCGAGGGCGATGTGGTGACCGGTTCGCTGGCCAACCTGGGCGGCACCGGGGTGTTCGCCGCCGCGCTGCGCCAGCACCTGCTGGACGGTGGCTGCGACCTGGCGGTGCACTCGCTCAAGGACCTGCCCACCGTGCAGCCCGAGGGCCTGGTGCTCGCCGCCATCCCGCCGCGCGAGGACGTGCGCGACGCGCTGTGCGGCCGCGACGGAATGACCCTGGATCAGCTGCCTGAAGGCGCGAAGATCGGCACCGGATCCCCGCGACGCGCCGCGCAGCTGCGCGCCTACCGCCAGGATCTGGTGATCGTGGACATCCGCGGCAACGTGCCCACCCGGCTCGGCCGGGTCAAGGGCGTGGGGGACACCCACGACGACGGCAGCGTGGGCCGGGCCACCCAGGGCGACCTGGATGCGGTGATCCTTGCCGCTGCCGGCATGCGCCGCCTGGGCCTGGAGCAGCACATCACCGAGTACCTGGATCCGTCCATCATGCTCCCGGCCCCCGGCCAGGGCGCGCTGGCGCTGGAGACCCGCACCGCGGGCACCGGCCATGCGGAACTGGACCAGGCGCTGGCCCGCTTCGATGACCTGCACACCCGTTTGCAGGTGGAAGCCGAACGCGCACTGCTCAACCAGCTGGAGGCCGGCTGCGCCGCGCCGATCGGCGCGCTGGCCAGCGTGCAGGACGGCGAGCTGGTGCTGGACGCCGTGGCCTGCAACCCCGACGGCTCCGAGGTCATGCGCCGCAGCGCCAAGGCCCCGCTGGCCGACGTCGCCGACGCCCAGGCGCTGGGCCGCGGGCTGGCCAACGGCATGCTGGCCGACGGCGCGGCGGTCGTCGCAGGGCTGGCCTGACCGGCCCATGGTCTACCAGGCTCTGATCCTGCGCGATGCGGCCCGCGCCGCGGCCACCGTGCGGGAATTCGAGAAGCTGGGCATCACCTCCTGGTGCTCCCGGCTGATCGACGCCATCTGGCCGCAGGACACCGCGGCGCTGTCGTCCATGGCGGCGGCGCTGCGGGCCGGATCCTACGACTGGCTGGTGCTCACCAGTGCCACCACCGTGGCGGTGCTGCGCGAGCTGCTGGACGGGCGGCCGTTGCCGCGATCCCTGAAGCTCGCGGTCGTCGGAGCGAAAACGGCCCAATCGGCCAGCGAACTGCTGGGCCTGGAGACCGATTTCCAGCCCGAGGTGCAGTCCGCCGCGGGCATGGCCGCGCAGTGGGCCCCGCCGGCCGGGGCGCGCATCTGCTACCCGCACGGGGATCTGGCCAGCAGCACGCTGGGCGATTTCCTGGCCGGACTGCCGGTGCAGGTGGACGAGGTCATCGCCTACCGCACCGTGGATGCCGGCACCCAGGGCCGCCCGGTGCCCGGCCCGCCCGCGCCGGAACACGTCACATGCCTTGATCCAGCGCTTATCGGTGCGAAACTGGAAGAACTGGATTTAGTGGTGTTCAGCGCCCCGAGCATCGTGCGGCGCTTCGCGCAGCTGGCCGGAGGCCGGTTGCCTGCGCGCGTCCACACGCTGGCCATCGGCCAGCCCACCGCCCGCGCGCTGGAAGCCGCAGGGCTGCCGGTGCACGGCACCGCGCAGGACCCCGGACCGGCCGGACTGGCCAGGGCAGCGCGCAGCGTGCTGGGAATCGGCTAGGCCGCGCCGGCGCACGACCGCGCAAGACTTTTCAAGAAGCAAGAGTAGAACTGGAGATACGAAGCCATGGGTTTCCCTCAGCATCGACCACGCCGCCTGCGGCAGAACCCGGCCATCCGCGCGCTGGTTGCCGAAAACGAGCTGTCCGCACGCCAGCTGATCCTGCCGGCGTTCGTGCGCGAGGGACTGAGCGAGCCCAACGAGATCACCTCGATGCCCGGCGTCTACCAGCACACCATGGACAGCCTCAAGGCCGCCGCGGCGGATGCGGTCAAGCTGGGCCTGGGCGGCATCATGCTCTTCGGCATTCCGGCCGAACGCGATGAGAACGGCTCGGCGGGCATCGACCCGCAGGGCATCCTGAACCGCGGCATCGCCGCGGTGCGCGCCGAGGTCGGCGACGACCTGGTGGTCATGTCCGACGTGTGCCTGGACGAGTTCACCTCGCACGGCCACTGCGGCGTGCTGGACGCCGACGGCGCCGTGGACAACGACGCCACCTTGGAGATCTACGGCCAGATGGCTGTCGCGCAGGCCCAGGCCGGCGCCCACATGCTCGGCCCGTCGGGCATGATGGACGGCCAGATCGGCGCGATCCGCGAGGCCCTGGACGCCGAAGGCCACCTGGACACCGCAATCCTCGCCTACAGCGCCAAGTACGCCAGCGCCTTCTACGGCCCCTTCCGCGAAGCCGTGGACTCCCAGCTGAAGGGCGACCGCCGCACCTACCAGATGGACGCCGCCAACCGCCGCGAAGCCATCCTGGAAGCCGAGCTGGACATCGCCGAGGGCGCCGACATGATCATGGTCAAGCCGGCCATGAGCTACCTGGACATCGTGCGCGACGTGGCGGAGATTTCCCCGGTGCCGGTTTCCGCCTACCAGATTTCCGGCGAGTACTCGATGATCGAGGCCGCCAGCGCCAACGGCTGGATCGACCGCAGGGCCTCGGTGCTCGAATCCCTGCTGTCCATCAAGCGGGCAGGCGCCGAACAGATCCTCACATACTACGCAGCCGAAGTTGCCGGCTGGCTCAAGGAAGGTAAGTAAGACGCATGTCGAACTCTGAAAAGCTTTTTGCCGAGGCCCGCGAGGTCATGCCCGGCGGCGTGAACTCCCCGGTGCGCGCCTTCGGCTCGGTCGGCGGCATCCCGCCGTTCATGGTCGGCGCCAAGGGCGCCTACTTGACCGACGCGGACGGCAAGGAATACGTGGACCTGGTCTGCTCGTGGGGTCCGGCGCTGCTGGGCCACGCCCACCCGCAGATCCAGGCGGCAGTACACGCAGCGGTGGACCGCGGCCTGTCCTTCGGCGCCTCCACCCCGGACGAGGCGAAGCTCGGCCAGCTGATCAAGAACCGCATGGGCGGCGTGGAGCGCCTGCGCATGGTGTCCACCGGCACCGAGGCCACCATGACCGCCGTGCGCCTGGCCCGCGGCTTCACCGGCCGCGAACTGATCATCAAGTTCTCCGGCTGCTACCACGGCCACCTGGACGGCCTGCTGGCCGATGCCGGTTCGGGCGTCGCCACCCTGGCCCTGCCGGGATCCGCCGGCGTCACCGCCGCCACCGCCGCCGAAACCCTGGTGCTGCCGTACAACGACCGCGCCGCCGTTCAAGCCGCCTTCGCCGAGCACGGAAGCAACATCGCCGCGGTGATCACCGAATCCGCACCGTGCAACATGGGTGTGGTGACCCCGGAGGAGGGCTTCAACAAGTTCCTCAAGGACACCACCGCCCAGCACGGCGCCCTGCTGATCCTGGATGAGGTGCTCACCGGCTTCCGCGCCTCGGATGCCGGCTACTGGGGCCTGACCGGACGCGTGGAAGGCTGGAACGCCGACCTGTACACCTTCGGCAAGGTCATCGGCGGCGGCCTGCCGACCGCCGCCCTGGGCGGCCGCGCCGAGGTCATGGACTACCTGGCCCCGCTGGGCCCGGTCTACCAGGCCGGAACCCTGTCAGGCAACCCGGTGGCCATGGCCGCCGGCATCGCCCAGCTGGAGAACGCCACCGACGAGGTCTACGCGTTCCTGGCCAAGCAGTCCGCCGCCCTGCAGGACGCCATCACCTCGGCCTTCAACGCCGAGGGCCTGGACCACTCGATCCAGCGCGCCGGCACCCTGTTCTCGGTCGCCTTCGGCACCTCCGCCACCGGCGTGCACAACTACGCCGACGCCCAGAAGCAGGAAGCGTTCCGCTACGCGCCGTTCTTCCACTCCATGCTGGACTCGGGCGTCTACCTGCCGCCAAGCGTGTTCGAAGCCTGGTTCGTCTCCGCCGCGCACGACGACGCGGCGCTGGACAAGATCGTCTCGGCCTTGCCGGCAGCTGCCAAGGCCGCGGCGGCCGCCACGGCCTAGGTTATTCGTCCCGGCAACGGGCATCGCAGGCTCCCCGGACATCTGCCCGACACCATGTGTCGTGCCAATGGGCGGGGAGCCTGCTGCGTTAAATGTGGGTTTCGTCTTCCCAATCCGCGAGTCCTGAGTCACAGGGCTTTGCTCCAAGGCGCCGGGGCTTGACGCAGACCTGCCCGCCGGCGTTGAGTGCTCCGAGCGGCGTGGACCGCGAAATCGACCCACGTCAGCCCGGTTATTGTTGAACAATGTTCGGCGGCCTCACAACTCCCGGGCTGCTGAAGATGATGCCTTGTTGCGTTCTGATCTGGGAAAATGCGAAAAATGGCTCCCATGTTGCACAGCTAAGCTTGGGCGGTAAGTTTTTCGCATTTCATCTCACAAGGGATCAAAGTGAGCCTATTTCGTACCAAGCCAGTTGAGAGTTTCCTGGCGGACGCCGCAGGGCCCGAGCGTCAGCTGAAAAGGACCCTGAACACCTGGGATCTGATGATCATGGGTGTCGCAGTATCGGTAGGTGCGGGAATCTTTTCCGTGGGCGCGCGGGCGGCAGCCAACTTTGCCGGCCCCGCCGTCACGGTATCTTTTGTCATCGCCGCACTAACCTGTGCCATGGCGATCATGTGTTACGCGGAATTCGCGACGGCGATTCCCGTCGCAGGTTCCGCGTATGTCTTTTCCTACGCCACCATGGGCGAGTTCATTGCCTGGATCATCGGATGGAACCTGATCCTCGAACTGTTCACCGCGGCAGCGGTCATCGCCAAATATTGGGGTATCTACCTCACTGAAGTGTTCCAGTTCGCCGGGATCCATCTCTCTGCGACCATCGACCTGGGTCCCGTGACCATGAGCTGGGGGCCGTTGCTGATTGTTGCGCTGTTCACGGTGCTGCTCGTTTTGGGGACCAAGTTGTCGGCGACCGTGGGGAACGTGTTCACCGTCATCAAGATCGCCGTGGTGCTCTTCGTGATCGCCGCCGGGCTGTTCTACTTCAACGCGGACAACATCACCCCGTTTGTCCCCGAAGCAGTTCCGTCCGCCGGGAACGGCACCGCCGACGTGCTCCAGCAGTCGCTCTTCTCCTTTGCCACGGGAGCCGCACCGGCCCAGTACGGCGTGGCGGGAGTGCTGGCAGGCGCCGCCTTGGTCTTCTTCGCCTTCGTCGGCTTCGATGTCGTCGCCACCAGCGCCGAAGAGGTCAAGAACCCGAACAAGACGCTGCCGCGCGGCATCTTCGCGGGCCTTGCGCTCACCACCCTGCTCTACATCGGCGTGTCCTTCGCGCTGACCGGAATGGTCTCCTACAAGGATCTTGCAGCCGTCGAGAATCCGACTTTGGCCACGGCCTTCGCAGCGGTAGGCAACGACGGCGCGGCCTCCATCATCGCCGTCGGCTCGCTCATCGGGTTGACCACCGTGGTGATGGTGCTGCTGATGGGCCTGACGCGTGTGGTGCTCGCCATCAGCCGCGACGGGCTGCTGCCGCATTCGCTGTCCAAGGTCAGCGCCAAGCGCGGCACCCCGGTGCGCATCACGGTCGTCTGCGGCACCCTGGTGGCCCTGGCCGCTGGCTTCACGCGCGTGGATGTGCTTGAAGAGATGATCAACATCGGTACGCTGTCCGCCTTCGTGATGGTCAGCCTGGGTATCCTGGTGCTGCGCCGCAAGCGCCCGGACCTGAAGCCCGCGTTCCGTGTTCCCTTTGGCCCGGTGATCCCGATCGTTTCGGCTTTGCTGTGCACCTACCTGATGCTCAACTTGGCCATTGAAACCTGGATGTATTTTGTCGTGTGGCTGGTCATTGGCGTGGTCATCTACTTCGCCTACGGCCGAGGCCATTCGCGGCTGAACGATGAGGACGTCGCCGAGAACACTGCCTCCGCGTGGGCCAGAACTCGAAGGCAGTTCGGCGGCATCAGCCCGGTAGCCGTGTAACCCGCTGGCCGTGCCGCTGGTATTGCCCGACCCCTCGGGCTTGTGAAAGCACCGATGTATTCCGCCGTCCCTGTGATCCAGGCGAGGAAGAATGCATCGGTGTTTTGTGTTGGTGCGCTGGCATCCGTGAGGATCCTCTGGGCGCCTGTGCCTTTTGGTGTCCGCTTCGTGGCCCAGTCACGGAAATGCCCGGGGGAGCGCGGCCGCGGTGCCGTCACCGACTGCGAGGGGGCTGGTCTGGCGGGCTGGGAATCAGCGGATGCAAAATAAGAACGGCCGCCCATCCGGTTCAATGACGAGAGTCGCTGAGGATGGGCGGCCGTGCAATTCATACGGTGCCGTGGAGACTAGAAGGCCGGGATGACGCTTCCGTCGGTCCAGGTGTCCTTGATGTAGGTGCGGACCTCGTCCGAGTGCAGCAGCTCTTCGAGCTTTGCGATGGCCGGGGTCTCTTCGCCTTCACGCCAGGTCAGGAAGTTGGCGTTCGGGTTGTTCTCGCCGGATTCCTGGGCCAGAATTTCGTCCTTGTTCAGCTTGGCCTGGACGATGAAGTTGCCGTTGATCACGGCGATGTCGACCGAGTTGTCCTTGGTGTAGTACTGCGGAACCTGCTCGGCGCTTACCTCGTCGAGCTTCAGGCCCTTGGGATTCTTGGCCTTGTCGTCCTGCACGGTCAGCACCGAGTCGGTGTCTTCCAGACCGGCCAGCAGGCCTGCGGACTCCAGCACGCGCATGCCGCGCAGCTGGTTGACCGGGTCGTTGTTCAGCACCACGCTGGCGCCCTCGGTAACGTCTTCCGGCTTGTCGAACTTCTTCGAGAAGACGGTCATCGGCTCAACGTGGATGCCGGCGCCGTGGGCGAACTTATAGCCCTTCTCGGCAACCTCGGTGGCCAGGTACTTCTCGGTCTGGAAGTAGTTGGCGTCCAGCGACTTATCGTCCAGGGAAGTGTTCGGGGTGACGTAGTCGTCGATTTCCACGACATCCAGGTCGATGCCTGCGTCCTTGGCCAGGTTCTCGTCGATGTAGGTCAGGATCTGGGCCTGCGGAACCGGGCTGGCACCGACCTTGAGGACTACCGGGTTCGCCGGATCCAGCGGCTGTGCCGAGGCGTCGGCGGCAGGTGCATCGCTGCCGCCGCAGGCGGAGAGGGCGAAGATTGCTGCGACACCGGTCAGTGCAAGAGCGAGCTTTTTGCGCATTGCGTGTTTCCTTAGTTTGACGTGCCGGGAACGGCGTGTGCGAGTGATTTTTGCCCGGAGAAGCCGCTGGCTTCCGGGCGTCCGTCGGATGGACCGATGGACGTTTCTAGCGGTGGTCGACCTTGCGGGCGATCACATCGCCGATGATCTGGACAACCTGCACCATGACCACGATGATGATGATCGTCATGAGCATGATCTCAGGGTTGTAGCGGGTATAGCCGTAGGTGTAGGCCATGCGGCCCAAGCCACCGCCGCCGACCAGACCGGCCATGGCCGAGTAGCCGATCAGCGTGACCACTGTCGTGGTGACGGCCGCGACGATGCCGGGCATCGCTTCGGGCACCATGACCTTGCGGATGACCTGCATCTTGGTGGAGCCCATGACCAGGGCGGCGTCGACCTTGCCGGAGGAGACGTCGCGCAGGGCGGTCTCGACCAGGCGGGCGAAGAACGGGATGGTGCCGATGGTCAACGAGACCGAGGCCGCGATGGGGCCCAGCGAGGTTCCCACGACAATGACCGCGAACGGAATCAGCGCCACCATCAGGATGGCGAACGGGATCGAGCGGGTGATATTCACGATGATCCCGGAGAGCACGACGTTCAGCCAGCGCACGGGCATCAGCCCGCCCTTGCCGGTGACGTGCAGCAGGATGCCGAGCAGCAGGCCGATGACCACGGTGACGACGCCGGAAATGAGCACCATCTCGATGGTTTCCCAGGTCGCGGTCAGCATGGCCTTCTGGACGGTAGGGGTGAGGAAATCCATGGGCTTACTTGATTCCCTTCACGGTGACGGCAATGCCGTTCGACTTCAGATAATTGGTGATCGCCTCGACGTCCGCATCGACCGGCAGCTGGATGCGCAGGTGCGCGTACTGCTGGTCGCTGAGCTGTTCAACCGAACCGGCCAGGACGTTGACGTCGATGTTGAAGGTGCGGGAAACCGCTGAAATGACCGGCTCGGTGGCCTGGTCTCCGGTGTACAGGAGGTCGAGGATCGTGCCGGCGCCGGCCGAACGCGGCGCGTCCCCTGGCAGCGGCAGCAGCGTGTGGGCCAGGCGGCCCTCGGCGTTGGTGATCACCGAGGCGATATCGCCGTGCTCGACAATGAAGCCGCCCTCAAGCAGCGACACCGAATCGCAGGCCTGCTTCACGACGTGCATCTCATGGGTGATGATCAGCACCGTGATGTTCAGGCGGTCGCGCAGCTTCTTGACCAGTTCCAGGATCTCGTCGGTGGTCTTCGGATCCAGGGCGCTGGTGGGCTCGTCGCACAGCAGGACATCCGGATCGGTGGCCAGGGCGCGGGCGATGCCCACACGCTGGCGCTGGCCGCCGGAGAGCTGCGACGGATAAGCCTTGGCGAACTTGGCCAGGCCCACAAGTTCCAGCAGCTCGGCGACCTTGGCGGCGATCTCCTTCTTGGGAGTGCCGGTCAGCTCCAGCGGGTAGCCGACGTTCTGCTCGGTGGTGCGGGAATCGAAGAGGTTAGCGTGCTGGAAAACCATGCCGATCCGGCGGCGCGCATCGCGCAGCTCGTCCGCGCTGACGTTGGTCAGCTCCTTGCCGTTTACCGACACGGTTCCGGAAGTAGGCTGGTCGAGCAAGGTCAGGCAGCGGACGAGGGTGGATTTACCAGCTCCGGAATGTCCGACGATGCCATGAATTTTCCCGGTAGGGACTTCAAGGCTGACCCCGCCCAGGGCGACAACGTCGTTGCTTCCCTGGCGGTAGACCTTGCGCAGGTCACTAACTGTGATCACTAGGCGTGTTCCTTCAGATTCTCAAAGGGTGTAGAGAGTACCCTCCATTCAACCACTATCGAACAAAATCGCCCGAATAACCCCCTGCATTGGGTCATCGTACTTAATATCCGGCATTCAGCGACCCAGCGTCGAATATACTTCGCGCGATGGCCGCGATAAATGAACGAATGCCCTGTTTCACAGCGTGCCCAGCGAGCCCGAGCTCTCTGTGAATTGCATTACCTTGGCGTCGCAACTCGGCCGCGGCACGGCGTATTAATCATCCTTGATGGGCCATGCGCCGTCGACAAGCGCCTCGGGCTTGGTCTTGCGCAGGTAGGTTTGGAAGCTTTCGGCCTGTTCGCGCGCCCAGCCGATCTGCCAGCCGTGGAGCACCTGCGGGTCGACCTGGAGCTGCGGGTATTTCTCCGCGATCGCCCTGGCCACCGCCACGCAGGCGACGGCGTCGGCGAATGAGGTGTGCGCGTTTTCCAGCACCACGCCGTAATGCTCGCAGGCGGCGCCCAGAGTCCGCTTGCCTTTGCGCCATTTGTCGACCTGCTTGTCGATGATGAACGGATCGATCACGTTGCCGGGAATGAACGGCGGCATGTTGTAGCGCAGCGCCTCGGCATGCAGGACGGAGAAATCGTAGGCGGCATTGAAGGCGATCAGCGGAGCCTGCTCGGAGGCGAAGGCGAGCAGGCCCAGGATCTCGCGTACCGCCTGCGCCGCCGGAATGCCTTCGGCACGGGCCTTCTCGGTAGAGATTCCGTGCACGGCGGTGGCCGCCTCGGGGATCTCGATCCCCGGATCAACCAGCCACTCGCGTTGGTTGACGATATTCTCCTGCGCATCGAGCAGCACCACCGAGGCGGTGACGATGCGCGCGGTGGCGGTGTCAACGCCGGTAGTTTCCAAGTCAAAGCCTACGGCGAGGCCGTTCTGCCATTCAGTCATGGTTCAACGCTACAGCCCGGCGCGGACATGTCGGGTCTTGGACGCACCGGATGTGGAGCACGCCGGACGGCTTGGCACAATGGAGTCATGACCCCAGCCGAGCGCGAAGAATCACTGGCCTACCCCGATGCCGTCCACGAACTGGCCCAGCTGGTCCCGCGCGGTGCGGTCCTGAGCTACGGGGACGTGGCCGAGCTGCTGGGCAGCGGCTCCGCCCGGCAGGCGGGCAAGGCCATGGGGGCCGCCCCGGAGGGCACGCCGTGGTGGCGGATCCTGCGCTCCGACGGAACGATCACCGGGGCGCTGATGGCCGAAGCCTCCGGGCACTGGGCCGCAGAGGAGCTCGCGTCTCCCGGCCGGCGGATCGACATGAACCGCAAACGGTGGAAACCCGACCCCGCCCAGTGGGAGCGCATCGACGCGCTGCGCGCGGCGCTGGGCAACCCGAAAATGTCCGAGGCGGATGATCAACTATGAGTATGCACGACGTACCCGCCGAGGAATCGGCCCCGCTGCTGGAAACCCTGGCCGGCGCACGAACCCCCATGCTGGTCGCCGGTGCCCCCGGCACCGGCAAGACCACCGCGCTCATCGACACCGCGGTGGCCCGCCTGGACGACGGTCTGGACCCGCTCTCGCTGCTGGTCATCGCGCCCACCCGGCTGAGCGCCGCGGCTATCCGCGACGAGCTCAGCCGCCGCGCCCAGCGCACCTTCACCGAACCGGTGGTCCGCACCTGGTCCGCCTACGCGTTCGACCTGATCCGCCGTGCCCGGGTCGAGGGGCTGCTGCCCTTCGTCGAGCGCGCCCCGCGGCTGCTCTCGGGCCCCGAGCAGGACACCCTCATCGGCAACCTGCTCGAAGGCCACGCCCAGGGCCTGACCCCGGGCCCAGGCTGGCCTGCCGACCTGAAGCTGGCGGTGGAAACCCGGGGCTTCCGCAAGGAGCTGCGCGAATTCTTCGACCGCGTCTCGGAACTGGGCCTGGACCCGGCGGACATCGCCGACTACGGGCAGGCCGCCGCCCGCCCGGAATGGCTTGCCGCCGCCCGGTTCTACCAGGAGTACCGCGACCTGCTGGATTTGGGCAATGCCGAAGCCTTCGACCCGGCGGGGCTGATCACCCGCGCCGCGCAGCTGCTGGAGGAGAACCCCGACTTCCTGCACGCCGAGCAGGACCGGCTGGCGCTGATCCTGGTTGACGACCTGCAGGAAGCCACCCTGTCCCAGCACCGGCTGCTGGCGCTGCTGGGCCGCGACCGCCCGCTGCTGGCCTTCGCTGCGCCGGACAGCGTGGTCCAGGGATTCCGCGGCGCCCGCGCAGACCAGCTGCACCGCTTCTCCGCCCGCTACACCAGCGCCGACGACGCGCAGATCCTCGAACTGGGCACCGGCTACCGGATGGGCCCTGAAATCACCGAGGCCTGGCGCCGCATCGTGCGCCGCATCCCGGTGGCCACCGGAACCCGTGGCCGCGCCGTGGAGCCGGTGGCGGCCGCCGGCGCCGGGGCCGCGCAGGCGCTCACCTTCGAGAACTCCACCCTGGAAGAGCGCTTCATCGCCCAGCGCATCGTGCAGCTGAACCTCTTCGAAGGCAAGGACCTCTCGGACATCGCCATCGTGGTGCGCAACGGTTCCCAAGTGCGTTCGCTCAGCCGCTTCCTGGAAGGCCAGGGGATCGCCGTGCAGGTGCCCCCGGCCGAAATCCCGCTCAAGGACGAATCCGCGGTCCGCCCGCTGCTGGACCTGCTGGACCTGGCGTTCGCCGACGGGGCGGGCGAGGATCCGCTGCTGATGCAGAACCTGCTGCTCTCGCGCTACGGCATGAGCACCGCGCTGGAAATCCGCCGGCTGCGCCAGCTGCTGCGCCAGCAGGAGTCGTCCCGCGGCGGTCGGCGCTCCAGCCAGGAGCTGCTCGAAGCCTGCCTCACGGAGCCGGAGCTCGCCGCGGACCTGGGCAAGCCGGCCTTCGGGCTGCAGCGTCTGCTGAAGATGTACACCGCGCTGCGCGAGGAGCTTGCCTCCGGCACCGCTACCCCGGAAACTGCCCTGTGGGTCATGTGGGAAGCCTCCGGGCGCGCCAAGGCCTGGCGGGAGGAAGCCCTGGGCGCCGGAACCACCGCACGCCGGGCCGACCATGACCTGGATGCGGTGCTGTCCCTGTTCCAAGCCGCCGAGCGATTCGTCGACCAGCTGCCCGGAGCAAGCGTGGAGCAGTTCATCGAGCACATCCTGCACCAGGAGCTGCCCATGGACTCGCTGGCCAGCCGCGGCTCCGGAGGCCAGCACGTCACGGTGCTGACCACCGCGGCAGCCGCCGGCAAGCAGTGGCCCATCGTCTTCATCCCGGGGCTGCAGGAAGGATCCTGGCCCAACCTGCGGCTGCGCGGCGAACTGCTGGGCTCGAACGCGCTGGCCGACGTGGTGGAGCACGGCATCGGGTTCCTGGCCACCCGGACCCCCACACACCTGGTCCGCCAGATCCGCAGCGACGAGCTGCGCAGCTTCAGCAACGCGGTCTCCCGCGCCAGCTCCCAGCTGATCTGCACCGCCGTGGACAACGAGGACTCCCAGCCTTCCTCCTTCATGGACCTGGTGGATCCGCCGGGGGATGAGGGCCGCGCCCCGACCCCGGTGCCGCGCATCCGCGCGCTACCCGCCCTGGTGGCGGAGCTGCGCAATACCGCAGAACGCGCCAAGGCCGCGCAGCTCGGGGCGATCGCCCCACCGCCGCAGGTCATCGCCGACGACCTGTACCGGGATGCAGCCCAGGTGCTCTCCGGGCTGGCGGCGCAGCCGCGCACCGTCCGCGGGGCGCACCCCTCCTCCTGGTGGGGCATGCTGCCGTTGAGCAGCCATGGGCCGGTCATCCCGGAAGGCCAGCCGCGCAGGATCTCGCCCTCCAAGGTCGAGACCCTGGTCAAGTCGCCGCTGAACTGGTTTGTGCAAAGCGCCGGAGGCACCGCGGCCCACGACTTCGCAGCCTCCCTGGGAACCTTGATCCACTCCATCGCGGAGGAACACCCCGAGGCCAGCAGCTCGGAATACGAGCGGATCCTGGAGGAGCGCTGGCCGGAGCTGGAGAAGCCGGAGAACTGGGAAGGCCAGCGGGACTTCGACCGGGCCAACTCGATGCTCAAGAAGTTCGCCCAGTATTGCGTGGCCTCCCGCCAGGAAGGCCGCCGGCTCGTGGCCCGCGAGCTGCCCTTCAACGTGGAGGTCCCCACCGGCGGGGATCCGGTGCAGATCCGCGGCATCATCGACCGCGTCGAGGCCGATGCCAACGGCAGGGTCACCGTGGTGGACCTGAAGACCGGTGCCTCGGCGCCGAGCAAGAACGACGTGCTGGAGCACGCCCAGCTGGGCGTCTACCAGACCGCCATCCAGCTCGGTGCCCTGCAGGAGCACGAGCAGACTGCCGGGCTCTCGGACGACCCCGCCGGGGCGACCCTGGTCTACGTGGGCACCTCCGCCAAAAGCCCCGCATTGCGCGACCAGCCGGCGCTGGGCCAGGAAGACTGGGCCCGCAAACTCATCCTGGAAGCCGCCGAGCTGATGGGCCACACCGAATTCACCACCCGGCATGTGGCTGGATCCGCAGGCCTGCTGGGCAGCTGCACCCTTCCCGAAATCTGTCCGCTGTGCAACGAAGGACGACAGGTCACCGAACCATGAGCATGATCAAGTACACCCCGCAGGAGCTCTCCGAGGCGCTGGGGGAGAAGTTCCCGCCCACCAAGCAGCAGGCGCAGATCATCAGCGCCCCGCTGGAGCCCATGCTGGTTATCGCCGGCGCCGGATCCGGCAAGACCAAGACCATGGCTGACAAGGTGGTCTGGCTGGTCGCCAACCAGCTGGTGCGCCCGGAGGAAATCCTCGGAGTGACCTTCACCCGCAAGGCCGCCGGCGAGCTGTCGGTGCGCATCCGCGCAAAGATCGCCCAGCTGGTGGCCACCGGACTGCTCAGCGAGGAAACCACCCGGGACTTCCTGGACCCCGCGGTATCCACCTACCACTCCTACGCCAACACCCTGGTCCAGGACCACGGGCTGCGCCTCGGACTGGAGGAGGACACCGTGCTGCTGGGCGCCGCGCAGTCCTGGCAGCTGGCCCACACGGTGCTTGAAAGCTATACGGGGGACTACCGCCACCTGAACAGCGCCACCAGCACGCTGATCGACGCCATCGTGTCCTTCAGCTCCGAAGCGGCCGAGCACCTGCTCACCGCGCCCGAGGCGCACGGCTGGATCGACGACCTGGTGGCCCGGCTGCGCACCTTGCCGATGGACCCGGAGAAGAACAAGGCGCCCACGCAGGCCGCCCTCAAGCTCATCGACAAGCTGGCCTCCCGCGCCACCATCGCGCAGCTGGCCGAGGACTACGCGGCGCAGAAGAAGAAGCTCGGCGTCATGGACTACGGCGACCTGGTCGCCCACGCAGCGACCATCGCCCAGCAGGTTCCCGCCGCGGCGCTCGCCGAACGCACGACGCACAAGGTGGTGCTGCTGGACGAGTTCCAGGACACCTCGCACGCCCAAATGGTGCTGTTCTCCGAACTCTACGGCCAGGGCCACCCGGTGACCGCGGTGGGCGACCCCAACCAGTCGATCTACGGCTTCCGCGGAGCCAGCGCCGGGCAGCTGTTCCGCTTCCCGGAGAAGTTCCCGATCCACCGTCCCAACGGCCGCGAACTGGCCCACGTCAACCACCTGACCATCGCCTGGCGCAACACCGTCAACGTGCTGGAGGCCGCCAACGCCATCACCGGCGGCGGGGCGCAGCAGTCCACCGGGCCGGTGGCAGTGAAGCCGCTGGAGCCCTCGGCCTTCGCGCTGCCCGGGCGGGTGGTGCTCAACCGCTGCGCCACCGTGCGCCAGGAAGCCGAAGCCATTGCCGACCTGATCCAGGGCGAAGGCTTCGTCGCCGCCGATGGCACCGTGCTCACCAGCGCCGTGCTTTCGCGCAACCGCGGGCAGCTCGCCTCCATGGCCGAGGTGCTCGACGAGCGCGGCATCGCCTACCAGTTCGTGGGCCTTTCCGGGCTGCTCAGCACCCCGGAACTGACCGATTTGGTCGCTTGCCTGCACGTGCTGGTGGATCCGCTGCGCTCGGACAAGCTCATGCGGCTGCTGGCCGGCGCGCGCTGGCGGCTGGGCCCCGCGGACCTGACTGCCTTCGCGGACTGGTCCCGGCAGCTTGAACGCCGCCGGGCACGCGGACTGAACCCGCAGGAGATCCAGAACGAGACGGGGACGGAATCCGAGCCTGCGCTGGAAGCCGTCCGCGCGGAGCTCAACGACGGCGCCAGCCTGGTGGAAGCCCTGGACTACCTGCCGCCGGAGCACTGGACCAGCGGCGACGGACGCCAGCTCAGCGCCGAGGGCCGGGCCCGGCTGGTCCGGCTGCGCGAGGAGCTGGCCGGGCTGCGGCTGCTGGCCAACGACGACCTGGACACGCTGATCCGCGAGGTCGAACGATCCATGAACCTGGACATCGAGGTCGCCGCCCGTCCGTGGGTCGACCGCGACAAGTCCCGGGCGAACCTCGATGCCTTCGCTGACGTGGTCCGCGAATACTGCCGCAACGCCCCGCGAGTGGAACTGGCCGGATTCCTGATGTGGCTGGAACAGGCAGCCGAAAAGGAAAAGGGCCTGCCGCTGCCGGGCGAGGACGCAGACCCGAAGGCGGTGCAGCTGCTCACCGTGCATGCCTCCAAGGGCCTTGAATGGGACACCGTGGCGGTCATGTCGATGAACGACGGGGTGTTCCCGGGATCGAAGTCAGACCGCTGGACCAGCGGCGACAAGGCGGTCCCGTGGCCGCTGCGCGGCGATGCCAGGGATCTGCCGCAATGGGACACCGACCAGTCCTCGCTCAAGGAGCTGCTCGAAGCCGAATCCATGTTCACCTCCGATGTGGAAGACCACCACATCGCCGAGGAACGGCGCTTGGCCTACGTGGCGGTGACCCGCGCCAAGACCCTGCTGATCTGCAGCAGCAGCATCTGGACCAACAGCCGGACCAAGCCGACCGACCCATCGTTGTTCTTCAGCGCGCTGATGCCGCTGGCCGAGGGGGAGCACCCGCGGGCTGAGATCGGCGTGTGGGTGAAGGACGAGGATGCGCCGGAGCAAAACCCCAGCCGCATGACGCCGCTGGAGGCCGATTGGCCCTATGACCCGCTGGCCGGGCCCGAGATCCGCGGCGGCGTGGCCAAGAGCCCGCACCCGTATTCGCGGCGTGAGGTGCTCCAGGAACTTGCAGATGACGTCCTGTCGCCGGGCACCGGCCGCGAGATCAGCACCGACGTGGGTCGAGCCTGGGCCGAGGAAGCGCGGCGCCTTCTCGCCCAGCGTGAATTCCTGGCCAACCGGGAACGCGGCATCGAAGCGCCGGAACACGTGCGCGCCTCGCTCTTCGTCGAACTGGCCGAAGACCCCGTCGAGGTGCTGGAGAACCTGCGCCGGCCGGTGCCTCGCCGCCCGGGCCTGGCGGCCCGCCGCGGCACCGCGTTCCATGCCTGGATCGAGGAGTACTACGAGAAGACCTCGATGCTGGACTTGGGCGACATCATGGAGCCGGCCGACAGCTATCTGGACGACGCGCTGGACTTGGCAACCATGAAGGAGGCGTTCCTCGCCAGCGAATGGGCGCAGCTTCAGCCTGCCTATGTTGAAGTGCCGCTGGAAACGCGCGTGGGCCCGGTGGCAGTGCGCGGCCGAATCGACGCGGTGTTCCGCCTGGAGGACGGAACCTGGCTGATGCTCGACTGGAAGACCGGACGGGTGCCCTCGGGCAAGGACTTGAAGAGCAAGCTGGTCCAGCTGGCCGTTTACCGGCTGGGCTGGTCCAGGCTCCACGGCATTCCGCTGGACCAGATCAAGGCCGCGTTCTACTATGTTGCCGCGGGCGTGACGATCCATGCGGAGCACCTGTCCGGCGAACAGGAGCTCGAGGAAATGATCACCACTGCGTTCGAGCAGCTGGAAGAAGGGGAGCCGGCCGGCACCCCGTAAGCGTCACTTGGCGGAGTCGTTTCCATCCGTGTCGGAGGGGGACGATTCCTTCGCCGGAGCTGCGCCGTCGGGTGCCGCGGAACCAGCCTGGTTCCCGGTTTCCTGCGCGGCGGTGCCGGTCTTGGAATCATCGGCGGGCTTCTGTCCCTCGTCCTTCAGGCCAGGCGCTGCGGTGGACTGCTCCTTGGAATTGTCCAGGGTGCTCGACTCCGGGCCGTTCGAGTCGGAGCTGTCCTGCCCTGCGGCAGGAGCGGCTGCAGGAGAATTGCCACCCAATGCGGTGACCTTCGACGAATTGATGGTCGGCGCCGAAGACTTCGGCACCATGACCGGACGTTCGGTTGCAGGGGTCGGCTGCGCCGGGCTTGCGGCCGGGGTTGGTGCCGGGGTGCTGAGCGGACGCGGGGCCTCGACGACGGACAGCGGCTGCCCGCCGTATTCGGCGATATTCCGGTCCAGCTCCTGGAGCATCTCCTCGGCTTCGGCGATGCGCTCGGCATCCTTGCTGTCCAGCGACTTGACCAGCCACTGGGCCAAGGCGAACTCGGCGGCCAGCGCGGCGCGGCGCATGATGTGCGGGTCGGCGGACTTGCCACGGGCCTCCACATAGGCGGCGAATACGCGCTCGCTGAAGTTCTGGTCCTCGATGGCTGACAGCCACGCGAAGTCATCGGCGGGATCCCCCACATGCAGGTCGGTCCAACCCTTGACCGCAGAAATGCGCGACTGGGAAATCTGGATCTGCTCTTCATCGAAATCGCCGTGCACTACCGCCGCGTTGAAGCGCCACAGTGCAACGTCTTCCATGGCGTGTTCCCAGCGGCGCAGCAGCCGGCTGGGGACCTTGCCGGTAGCGGCGGCTGTATCCAGCTCGTTGAGCTTGCGCTGGCGCACCTCGTCGGCGGTGTAGGTCGGAAGCCCCGCGATCTCTACAGACTCGTCCGGGATCTGGTGGATCGCCGCCATGCACTGGCCCAGGGCCGTCGCCAAGCGGCTTCCCTCGTCAACCAGTTCGTCCAGGCTCGGGACACGGCCCGGGAGATCCTTGTAGACGAAGGTGCGCAGCGAACCCTGGCGCACCGTGCCGGCAACGCTGGGCAGCGCGAACGGCAGGGAAGCGCGGACCTTCGCGGAGAAGGCGCGCAATGCCGACAGTTCGGCTTCAAGCCTCATGCTCGCTTCGTCATGGCGCGGCGAACGCACGCGCCAACGGTGCTTCTGTGCGTCGATGAGCAGAGCTGAATCGAAATCTTCTGCATCATCGGATAGCGCGGCAAAGCCCACCGGGGACAACCCGGGTACAGCAGCGGTGGCAATAGCGGCGAGTTCCATGGCAGAGCGTTTCACAATGTCCACCGTATGCGAGATTCCTTTCTGCATCGTTGAATGACGCACGGAAGATAGGCCGTTTCCCAGCGAAATTCGGGTGTTGCGATGAAGATCATTGTCAATTATTTCCACAGCGTATTGCTGCCGCGGTCCCCGCTGCTCGAAGTGCACTAGGTTAGAAGTATGGCGCTGGCAGACATTTACCGTTCACCGATTAGTGGTTTGAGCTTTTCCCGGTCACAGATTCAACGACCTTTGACCGAACAGGACGATCCGGAGAAGCTGCCCCGCGCGCTTGCCGAAGCATCAACCCGGGTCATGCTGCTTTCCGAAACCGGTGCCGCCGTCACCGGCGACGGGCTGCTGTTCCTCGACGGCCCCGACTATACCCCGCAGGCCCAGGACCGCCAGGTGTACCTCGGAACCCACGGAACGAGCACCTACGTGCTGGCCATCGTCCAGGCGGAGCACTACCCGCAGATTGAACGCGCGCAGTGGATTAGCCTGCGCGAGGCATTCACGGTCCTTGACGACATCGAGGCCGAGCTTTTCGTCGAATCCCAGGCCATCGCGAACTGGATCCGTACCGAGAAGTTCTGCCCTCGCTGCGGGTCGGAAACCCGGTCGGCCACCTTCGGCTGGGGGCAGCGCTGCATGGCGAACGACCATGAGCTGTTCCCGCGCACCGATCCGGCGGTCATCGCCGCAATCATCGACGCCGAGGACCGCATCCTGCTCGGGGCCAACGCGGCGTTTCGAACGCACATGTACTCGGTGCTGGCAGGTTTCGTGGAAGCCGGAGAGTCGCTGGAATCCGCGGTACGGCGTGAAATCTTCGAGGAATCCGGCGTCCAGGTGGGGGACGTGGCCTACCGCGGCTCCCAGCCCTGGCCGCTGCCGCGTTCGCTCATGCTCGGCTTCACCGGTGAAGCGCTGAGCACCGAACTGGTCCCGGACGGCGCTGAAATCCAGGACCTGCGCTGGTTCACCCGTGAACAGCTTGCCGCCGAGCTACGTGCCGGCAGCTTGCAGATTCCCCGCGGTGCGTCCATCGCCCATGCACTGATCAAGTCCTGGTACGGCGAGGACCTTCCGGAGGCATCCAAGTAGTGAGCTCGTACGACAACCCTCCACTGCACGACCTGCTGGCAGGCCTCGACGCCGAACAGCGGCAAGCCGCCGAAACCCTGCGCGGGCCGCTGTGCATCCTGGCTGGTGCCGGCACCGGAAAAACCCGGGCCATCACGCACCGCATCGCCCACGGCGTCCATTCGGGCATCTACAACCCGACTAGCGTGCTGGCCCTGACCTTCACCACGCGCGCCGCCTCGGAGATGCGCACCCGGCTGCGCCAGCTCGGGGCCGCCGGGGTCCAGGCACGCACTTTCCACGCCGCCGCGCTGCGCCAGCTGCAGTACTTCTGGCCCCAGTCCATCGGCGGAACGCTGCCGAACCTGGTGGAGCACAAGGCTCCGCTGATCGCCGAGGCCGCGCGCAGGTTGCGCATCTCCAGCGACCGGGCCATGGTGCGCGACCTGGCCGCCGAGGTTGAATGGGCCAAGGTTTCCATGCATTCCCCGGAAAGCTACGCCAAAATCGTTGAAAGCCGCGAAATGCCCAACGGCCTGGCCCCGGTAAGCATGGCCAGGATCTTCCAGACCTACGAGGAACTCAAGGACGACCGCAGCGTCATCGACTTCGAAGACGTGCTGCTGCTGACCAGCGCCATCCTTGAAGAAGACGAAAAAGTCGCGGCGAGCGTGCGCCTGCAATACCGCCACTTTGTGGTCGACGAGTACCAGGACGTCTCGCCGCTGCAGCAACGGCTGCTTGACCTGTGGCTCGGCGCGCGCGACGAGCTGTGCGTGGTCGGCGATGCCTCGCAGACCATCTACTCCTTCACCGGAGCGCGCCCGGACTACCTGCTGAACTTCGGCACCCGCTTCCCGGAAGCCAAGGTCGTCAAGCTCGTGCGCGACTACCGTTCCACCCCTGAAATCGTGTCCCTGGCCAACAAGGTGCTTGCCACCCGCCGCATCGAGACCGCGGTGCCCGACCGCACCGTCACCTGGCCGGAGCCGCTAGAACTCATTGCCCAGCGCGACCACGGGCCAGAACCCGAGTTCTTCGAGGCCACCGACGACGAGAACGAAGCCGACGAGGTCGCCCAGCGGATCAAGATGCTGGTCAAGCAGGGCCAGGACATCTCAGAGATCGCGGTGCTCTACCGCACCAACGGGCAGTCGCAGGCCTTCGAGCAGGCGCTGACCGCCCACTCGATTCCGTACGTCATGCGCGGAGCCGAACGCTTCTTCTCACGCCGCGAGGTCAAGGAGGGAATGCTCGCCCTGCGCGCCGCGCTGAACGTCTCGCAGGGTGACGACGTGGCACAGCTGGTCCGCGACGTGCTTTCCTCCCACGGTTATTCAGCCAACGCGCCCAGCGGCGGCACCGGCGCCGTGCGGCAGCGCTGGGAATCCCTGTCGGCCCTGGTGCGCCTGGCCGATGAACTCGTCGAGGGCCGCAAGGCGCAGGGGGAGAAGGCGACCTTGCACGATGTGGTCCGCGAGCTCGAAGAACGGGCGGCGATCCAGCACGCACCGACCCTTGACGGCGTGACGCTTGCGTCCTTCCATGCCGCCAAGGGCCTGGAATGGGACGTGGTGTTCCTGGCCGGTCTGAGCGACGGACTGGTCCCGATCACCTATGCCAAGGACCAGGCCGGATACGACGAAGAGCGCCGGTTGCTGTATGTCGGCATCACCCGTGCACGGATCCGCTTGTACCTGTCCTGGTCGCTGGCCCGGACCCCCGGCGGCCGGGCCCACCGCTACCCGTCGAGGTTCCTGGACGGCATCAAGTCGGTCCGCCAGGCCAGTAGCCGGCAGCAGGCCCCGGTCAAGCGCCGCGAGCAGAAAGTGACCCCGGCGGTGTGCAGCACCTGCGGTTCATTCCTCACCAGCGCCAAGGAGCGCAAGCTCAAGCGCTGCTCCTCGTGCCCGGCCACCTACGACGAAGCCCTCTTCGAAGCGCTTCGGGCGTGGCGCTCGCAGGTCGCCAGCACGAACTCGGTTCCCGCCTTCGTGATCTTCACCGATGCGACGCTGATGGCGATCTCCGAGCACCGGCCGACCTCCGAGCAGGCGCTGGGCAAGATCTCCGGCGTGGGCCGCACCAAGCTGGAGCGCTACGGCCAGGCAGTGCTGGAAGTGCTCTCCGACCACCTCGGCTAGGCTCTGCACAGCCCGCGCCGGCGACGGCGCAGCCGTGATACCCGCAGCCTGTCCTGAACCGCAGTCCGGGGCCCGATTCCGGGCCCCGGTTTCCTGCCCCAGCTCTGAAGGGAACGCACCCATGCCAGCCTTGCCAAAAACCGTGGACTTCCTCGCCCCGGACGAGATTCCGGTGCGCATCGTGCGTTCGGCCAAACGACGGAAGACGATCTCGTCCCAGTGGAGGGAGGACCGTCTTGTCGTCCAGGTGCCTGCGGCGCTGGATGAACGCTCCGAACAGATGCTGGTCGATGAGATGGTCAAGAAATATCGCCGGAATCGTGTGCAGCGGGCCGAAGCCACCAGCGATGCGAGTCTCGAAGCCCGGGCTGAGCAGCTGGATCGGCGCTATTTCGGCGGCTTGGCCCAGCCCGTCTCGGTGCGCTGGGTAAACAACCAGAACAAGCGCTGGGGTTCGGCCAGCGTGTATCAAAAGACAGTTCGGCTGTCCTCGAAGCTGCTCCACACCCCGCAGTGGGTGCAGGACTACGTGCTGGTGCACGAACTCGCGCACCTGATGGCGCCCAAGGACGGGCACGGGGCCAAGTTCCAGGCGCTGCTGGACAGGTTCGAGCGCCGCGCCGAGGCGGACCAGTTCCTGGCAGGATTCAGCGCAGGGTTCCGGGCACACGCAGCAGAAAACGGGCAGGGCGCAGCCGAGGCCGGGGGATTCGACGGCGACGAGGACGAATAGTCGTTCCCGCACGATCGCTCGTCGAATCCGGGGCTCACTAAAAAGAGTGCGGGCACCGAACCGGGAAGTTCGGTGCCCGCGCCTGTCAGCTGGTCTCCGCCAGGCGGTTATGCCTTGGGATCCTGCGGATCTTCGTCGTTCTTGTCCTTCTCGTCCTTCGGCGTCTCGGCGAGCGGGCCGATGCCGTCGAATTCGCCGTCGAGCAGCTTGCCCAAGGCCACGTCGAACTCGTCGAATTCATCAGCTGCCTCTTCGCGGCGCTTGGTGAATCCGGCGGGATCGCTCAGGTCCGTCTGGGTAGGCATCAGGTCAGGATGGTCCCAGATCGCGTCGCGTCCTTCGATGCCGCGTTCCTCGAACAGGTGCTCCCACAAAGCGGCTGCCTCGCGCAGCTTGCGCGGGCGCAGTTCCAAGCCGACCAGTGCGGCGAACGTGGACTCTGCCGGGCCGCCCGAAGCGCGGCGGCGGCGCATGGTCTCGCGCAGGTGGCCTGCGAACGGCAGGTTCTGGGCCGCTTCGGAGACTACATGGTCGACCCAGCCTTCGATCAGGGCCAAGGTGAGCTCCAGGTTTTCCAGGGCCTTGTCCTGGGCCTGGGTGCGCTGCGGGGTGAACAGACCCTCGCCGAGCATGGACTGCAGGGCCTCGGGGTTCGACGGGTCGATGCCGCGAACGGCTTCTTCGATACGCGACATGTCGATGTGGATGCCGCGGGCGTAGGACTCCACTGCGCCGATGAGCTTGGAGCTCAGCCAGGGCACGCGGTTGAACAACCGGGCGTGGGCGCTTTCGCGCAGCACTGCGTAGAGCAGCACTTCCTGCTCTGGAATTTCCAAGCCGTCGCCGAACGCGGCGACATTGGTTGCCACGATGCCCGGGGTGGTGCCGGCCAGCGGCAGGCCGATATCGGTGCCGCCGAGCACGTCCTTGGCCAGCTCGCCCAGAGCGGAGCCGAGCTGCATGCCGAACATGCTGGCGCCGAGGTTGCGGAACATGCCGTCGGCGTTGCCGAGCATGCCCTTCATCTCCTCGGGGATCTGGTCCTTCATGGCGCTGGTGATCGCCTGCGCCACGGATTCCGCCACCGGCTCGGTGATCTTCTTCCAGGTGCCCAGCGTCTTGTCGTACCAGCGCTTGCGGGTCCAGGACTCGATCGGGGCGGAACCCGTCTCGAAGGCGGTGGCGTTGTTCAGCCAGAGGTCTGCCAAGTAGGAGGCATCGGTGATCGCGCTCTGGCGTGCGACCGACACCTCGGGGTCGTCGCTGGCATAGGCCTGCAGGGCAGTGTCCGAGGCGAGTTTCCAGTTCACCGGACCGGATGAGGCATTGCTGCTCATCATGGCCGACATCATGGCTTGCGCCTGCTGCATCATTTTCTGCATTGCCGCAGGGTCGCCCTGGGCTCCCAGCGCGTCCCTCAACTGAGGTGGAAGATTGTTTGGGTCGAATCCGCTGCCGAAGAGCTGACCAAACATCGCAGAGAATGGATCCTGCGGGTTGTTTTCGTCGTCGTTACCGTCGGGGCGGTTATTCGGGGGGTTCTGTGCCATGTACTTAAAGCTACCGCCTGCGGCTGGGAGCTCGCAGTCGGAACGGCCCCAGTTCGCTTTCGGCACATAGATTATGCACGCTTCCTCATGAATTTCACAGCATCGCTTCAGTAGGGTTAACAGTAGCCTTGCCATTCTTGGCATTGCTGCATCAAACTTCGGTCAGGAGCAGGGTACGTGTACGAACAGGAACCAGTCATTTCAGCCAGCGACCCGGCTCCCACCGGCGCGCCTGGCAAGGGTTCCCCGGGAGTGCGACGCACCAGCGCCGGAATGGTAGCCCTGCTGCTCATCGGCGTGATGATGTTCCTGCCCACGAACTTCGTGATCCGCTCGCCGGGGCCGGTGCTCAACACCCTTGGCGAAGTCGACGGCACCGAACTGATCACCATCGAGGGCGCCAAGTCCTATGAGTCCGAAAGCACACTGGACATGCTCACGGTGTTCGTCCAGGGCGGCGGCACCAACCGGGTGACCATCCCGGTGGTGCTTGAGGCGCTGTTCAACCCGACGAAAGACATCGCCCCCGAGGAAACCGTCATCCCGCGCGGCGTGACTACCGATGAGCAGTCTGAGCAGAACGACATGCAGATGGTTTCCTCGCAGGACCAGTCGGTGGCCGCTGCGCTGACCGAGCTGGGCTACGACTTCAAGACGTGGCTGGATGTTGCAGGCTTCGCCACCGAGACGAACCAGTCGGTCCTCAAGGAAGGGGACCGGCTGCTGAAGTTCGAGGGCAAGGACATCACGTCGCTTGAGCAGCTGAAGGCTGACCTGGACAAGCACGGCGAGGCGCCGGCAACGATGACCATCCAGCGCCCCGGCGGCAAGGACAATGCCAGGCAGATGGACGTGGAAGTTTCCACGACGCTGGGGGACACGGGCAACCGGCAGCTGGGCGTGCTGCTGAACACCACCCATGATTTCCCGATCGACGTGAAGTTCGGAGTCGAGAACATCGGCGGCCCCAGTGCCGGCATGATGTTCGCCTTGGCGATCATCGACCGGCTCACCGAGGGATCCCTGGCCGGGGACCACCATATTTCCGGAACGGGAAGCATCGACCAGGCCGGCAACGTCGGTCCCATCGGCGGCATCGCCCAGAAAATGGTCTCCGCCAAGAAAGAAGGGGCGACGGTGTTCCTGGCCCCGGCGGAGAACTGCTCGGAAGTCGTCGGGCGAGTTCCCGACGGCTTAGATGTTGTCAAGGTATCGACGTTGCACGAAGCTCGCGAAGTCCTTGAAAAGGTCGCCGGCGGCGCAGATCCGGCCAGCATGGCGACCTGCGAATAGATTTAGCTGCGCATCACGGGAAGAATGTGGTGTAGGCAGCAAGACTGGTGCGTATCGCTCGCACGTGGATTAGGTACATGAGTTCTGACGTGAAAGCAGCGTCTGGGACACAAGGTAAGGAATAAATAGTGTCATACGGATCGGATACACCGTCCGGGGGCCCACCGCGGCCCCGCCAACCGCAGCAACCGTCCAGGCCCTCTGGCAAGAAGGTGTCGCCGCTGACTCTGACCATCTTCGCGGTGGTCATCCTGGTCGCGGTGTTCGTTTTCCTGTCCAATTTCTACGCAGATATCCTGTGGTTCAATCAGCTGGGCTACTCCGAGGTCTATTGGACCGAACGCATCGCCAAGGTGGTGATCTTCCTGATCGCTCTGCTCCTCATGGCCGTCCCGATGTGGTTCTCCATGCGCAGCGCCTACAAGCACCGTCCGGTGTACGCGCCGGACGGCGGGCGCGCAGACTCGATGTCGCGCTACCAGAGCCAGCTGGAGCCGGTGCGCCGTTTCCTGATGATCGGCATCCCGCTGGTGGTCGGCATCTTCGCCGCCGTGGCTGTCGCCGGCCAGTGGAAGACCATCCTGCTGTTCCTCAACCGCACCCCGTGGGGCAGCACCGATCCGCAGTTCAACATGGATCTGTCTTTCTTCATGTTCTCGCTGCCGTTCATCGCGCTGCTCAACGGATTCCTGATTTCGGTAGTCCTGCTCAGCGGTGTGGCCGGTCTGCTGACCCACTACCTGTACGGCGGCATCCGCGTTGAGGAACGCGGCGGCATCACCATCGGCAAGGCCGCGCGTGTGCACACCGCGATCGTGGTGGCGATCTTCCTGCTGCTGCAAGCCGTGAACTTCTGGATCGGGCAGTACGAAACCCTGACCGACCAGTCCGGCCGCGTGGCCGGTGCACTGTACCGCGACGTGCATGCGGTGATCCCGGCCCAGATGATCCTGGCGATCGTCGCCGTGCTGATTGCCATTACCTTCGTGATCGCCGCCATCACCGGCCGCTGGCGCCTGCCGCTGATCGGCACCGCCATGCTGGTGATCACCATGATCGTCGCCAGCGGCGTCTACCCGTACATGGTGCAGCAGTTCCAGGTCGTGCCTTCCCAGCGTGCGCTGGAAAGCCCGTACATCGAGCGCAACATCGAGATGACCCGACAGGCCTACGGCCTGGACGACATCGAGGTCACCCAGTACGACGCGACCGTGACCACCGAGAAGAACGCGCTGGCCGAGGAAACCGCGACCACCGCGAATATCCGCCTGCTGGATCCGAACCTGGTGTCCGCCGCCTTCGCGCAGCTGCAGCAGTTCCGCGGCTACTACACCTTCGCCGACACCCTGAACGTGGACCGCTACAAGGTCGACGGCAAGGTGGAGGACACCGTGATTGCGGCCCGCGAAGTGAATGTTTCGCCGACCGACACCTGGGTCAACCAGCACATCTCCTACACCCACGGCTACGGCCTGGTGGCCGCCTACGGCAACCGCGTCGCGGCCGGCGGCCGCCCGGACTTCATGCTTGGTGGCATCCCGACCAGCGGCACCCTGGCCAGCGACAAGGACTACGAGCCCCGCATCTACTTCGGCGAGAACTCGCCGCAGTACTCGATCGTCGGCGGCCCGGACGAGGGCTGGGACGACCGCGAGCTGGACCGTCCGAGCACCAGCGGCGACTCCCAAGACACCCGCTACACCTTCACCGGCGACGGCGGACCGAACGTGGGCAACATGTTCAATCGCATCGTCTACTCGCTGAAGTTCGCCTCCACCGACCTGTTGCTTTCGCAGGACGTTAACGCCGATTCGCAGATCCTCTACGACCGCGATCCGCGTGAGCGCGTCAGCAAGGTCGCACCGTACCTGACCTTGGATTCGAACGCCTACCCGGCGATCGTCGACGGTCGCGTGCAGTGGATCATCGACGGCTACACCACGTCGAACAACTTCCCGTACTCCCAGCAGCAGCAGCTGTCCTCCGCGGTCACGGATTCCCTGACCAACGCCCAGGACATCGATGCGCTCAACGGACGCGTGAACTACCTGCGCAACTCGGTCAAGGCCACGGTTGACGCCTACGACGGCTCGGTGAAGCTGTACGCCTGGGATGACGAGGATCCGCTGTTGAAGTCCTGGCAGAGCGTCTTCCCGAACACCATCAGCCCGATGTCGGACATGTCTGCGGAACTGATGGAGCACGTTCGCTATCCGGAGGACATGTTCAAGGTGCAGCGCGAGGTCCTTTCGACCTACCACGTTGACGATCCCGGAACCTTCTACGAGGCCAACGATGCCTGGGCCGTCCCGGACGACCCGACGACCGCGAACACAAAGGTCAAGCAGCCTCCGTTCTACATGTCGCTGAAGATGCCAACGCAGGACGAGGCATCGTTCTCGCTGACTTCGACGTTCATCCCGGCCAGCTCGGCCAGCGGCCAGCAGCGCAACGTGATGTTCGGCTTCCTCGCAGCCAATGCGGATGCTGGAACCAAGGCGGGCGTCAAGGCCGAGGACTACGGCAAGCTCAGGCTGCTGGAACTTCCGACGGACACGGCAGTGCCGGGTCCGGGCCAGGCCCAGCAGAACTTCGACACGAACACCAAGGTGACCCAGGAGCTCAACCTGCTTCGCCAGGGTGCCTCGGAAGTCAAGAACGGCAACCTGCTGTCGCTGCCTGTTGGCGGCGGTATCCTCTACGTGCAGCCGGTCTACGTCCAGTCCTCGGGTGCCACGAGTTACCCGACGCTGCGCAAGGTGCTGGTGGCCTTCGGTGACCAGGTCGGCTTCGCCGATACGCTTGCCGAAGCACTTGACCAGGTGTTCGGTGGCGACTCGGGCGCTGTGACCGGTGAAACCGGCGCCAAGCCTGGTGAGAAGCCAAGTGACGGCGACAATGGATCGAAGCCGACGCAGACCGACGCCCAGAAGCTCTCTGATGCTCTGAACGCCGCGAACGCTGCGATCAAGGCCGGACAAGAAGCCTTGGCCAAGAACGACTTCGCCGCCTACGGCAAGTCGCAGAAGGATCTGGAAGCCGCACTGCAGAAGGCCATCGAGGCCGATGCAGCTATCAACGGAACCCCTGAGAAATCCGAGACCCCGGCCCCGGAACAGGGCAGCGAACAGGGAACTGAATCGCCTGCCCCTACCGACGGGAACAACGGTTAATCCAGTTGGCACGAATGCCCGATTTGCGTTTCACTCCGCGATGATGCAATAATTGACTAGTCATCGCGGGGTGGAGCAGTTCGGTAGCTCGCCGGGCTCATAACCCGGAGGTCAGAGGTTCAAATCCTCTCCCCGCCACGAAAGCCAAAAAGACGGAAGCTTAAGCTTCCGTCTTTTTGCATTTCCGAGCGGTGGGTTCGCGCGATGCCCACGTCAAGGAGGCGGATTTTTCCGAGGTGCCGGTGGCCGTGCTCGGGGCGCTTCGCGCAGCTCAATACCAATGGAGCGCAGTCTTCCGGCCCGGTGCATCTCCAGGGCGGGCGGGTTAGGATCGGGTTCAATGCGGCTTCGGCTTTCAGTAGTCTGCGCAAGGTTCAGCAAATCAATCCATACCGCGAATCGCGCCCTGCTCATTTCCCACGTAAGACGCTGTTATCCGCCGAGCCATTGAGCGGCCGAGGCTAGCTGGAAGAACTCCGCAATGAATTCCATCCGGAATGCAGGGGAGTAGCGGTATCACTTACTGGCAGCGCACAAGCGCAGCCTTTGGCCGACTGCGCGCTACGGGGTGCGGAGGCGGCCGTGAGGCTCCCCGGCGCCGTTCTGCAGGGCGAAGGAGCAGCGTCAGGGGGTCGGAGGCGTAGGGGTGATCAGGCCCACCAGAGGAATGCGCCCCGACGTCCTGCTCACAGTTGCCCTGAGGCCCTTTTCGAGGACTTCTGTCAACAGCGGCCCTTGCCATACGGTTTCGGTTGACTCGACTCATGGCCTCGCTCCGGCTGTTTTCCATGATGGACGGGAGGGACAGTGGCCGCCGGCGGCCGGGTCACTGGTTGTATCGCCGCACACTTTTCCGCCAGAATCTGCGACATCATATTGCCGGCGTGAGCCCGATGGACACCTGAAGGCTGTCGGGTGATGAAAGCCACCGTCGCTCGATTCGCGATTCGGTTTCCCTGTTGGTAATGTTGTATTTACCGACGCGGGGTGGAGCAGTTCGGTAGCTCGCCGGGCTCATAACCCGGAGGTCAGAGGTTCAAATCCTCTCCCCGCCACCAAGGCAAAAGACGGAAGCGAAAGCTTCCGTCTTTTTTCATTTCCGGGCTGGCGGTATCGAACCCGGCCGAAGTCGATGTCCTGGAATATTCCACAGGGGAGTGTCCTCCGAGTTGCATGGTGATGGACGACACGGGTCCCGGATTCGCGTAAATGGTTACGCATTGGTAATGTTGTATTTACCGACGCGGGGTGGAGCAGTTCGGTAGCTCGCCGGGCTCATAACCCGGAGGTCAGAGGTTCAAATCCTCTCCCCGCCACCAAGGCGAATGGAGATCCGAAAGGGTCTCCATTTTGTTTTCCCGGCAAAGTTCACCGGACACGTGCCGGCAGGGTCGCACTGCGCCGGTTGGCTAAAACGGGAAAGGGGCTCGAGCCTGGCAAGACAATGAAAATGTCTTGCCAGGGCTCGAGCCCCTTTCCGGCGATCACGCCGGCAGGCGTCTAGCCTTCCAGCTGGCCGGTCTGCTTGGCCTTCAACGCTGCCAAGCGGGCCTCGACCTCGGTCTGCTCACCGAGATCCTCCAAGGACTCAAACTGTGCATCCAGGCTGGAGGACGCTAGCTCTGCCGCACCGCGGACCCGAGCCTCTTCGCGACGGACCTTTTCTTCGAAGCGACCGATCTCGCTGGACGGATCCATGATGTTGACGGCCTTGACCGCCTCATTGACCTGGTTCTGGGCGTGAGCGGCCTTGGAACGGGCGACCAGCTCATCGCGCTTGCTGGAGAGCTCGGTACGCTTTTCCTTCATCTGGTTCAGGCCGGTCTTCAGCTTCTCGACGATTTCACGCTGGGAAGAGATCGTCGGCTCAGCAGTCTTCATCTCCGATTCAGACTGCATCTGGCGCTGGATGGCCACCTTGGCCAAGTTGTCGAACTTGGCCGCATCGGCGGCGTTTCCTGCGCTGCGGAACTCATCAGCCTTGTTGGAAGCAGCTAAGGCCTTGTTGCCCCAGTCTGCTGCGGCTTGCTGGTCTTCCTTGTAATCGTCTTCGATCATCCGCAGGTTGCCGATGGTCTGGGCAATCGCCTGTTCGGCTTCGGCGATGTTGTCGTTATAGTCCCGAACCATCTGATCCATCATCTTCTGGGGATCTTCTGCGGAATCAAGCAGTGCATTGATGTTGGCCTTCGCCAGCTGGGAGATACGTCCGAAGATTGACTGTTTGGTCATGGTTGCCTCGTCCTGTCTGATTGATGATTATGAAATCGGGTCGTGCACACTTTGAAAAACACTTGGCCGACGGGCTAGAAGCTGCCGCCGCTTCCGCCGAAGCCGCCGCCGTCCCCTCCGCCGAAGCCTCCGCCGCCTCCACCGAAGCCGCCGAAACCACCGCCACCGAACATGCCGCCGTCGCCGTTGTTGCCGCCGCCGTGGCCGCCGTGGAGGATCGAATCAATGAGGATGCCACCGAGCACGGCACCGCCGATGCCGTCGAACATTCCGCCGCGTCCGCGGCCACGGCCTCCGTAGCCGCCGCCGAAGACGTCCCCGCCGCCGAAACCGTTGACGTCCTGTTCAGCCATGCTTGCGGCCTGGTCGGCCAGCTGGATCGCGCGCTGTGCTGACGCAACTGCCGCGGACGGATTACGGTTGGCCTGCGAACGAGCGTCGTCGTAGGCGCGCTGCGCTTCGGAAAGCCGGGTGCGCGCCGAGGAGCGGACGCCGCCGCGGCGGGCACGAATGTAGTCCTCGGTGCCGTTGATCCGCGATTCGGCCGTATGCAGCAGGCTCTGCAGCTGCTCGCGTGCGGCTTGCTCCTGCTCTGCCTGGTTGCGCAGATTGGCCAGCGACGTCGCCAGCGGCTTGCTTGCCTGATCAAGCTGGGCAATGAGGGCCAGTGGGTTGTGCTTGCTACCTATCGACTGCTTGATGTTGTTCAAGGCGCTGAGCACGCCGGCAACGGGACCGGCCAAAGCAGGCTGGGAACCGTTGTTCACCAACGCCTGCGCCTGGGCTACATCCCGCGAGGCGAGCGCTACCGCGGATTCCAAATCCGATTCTGCCTGGCTTAGAGCCGTCGCCGACTTGTTGATGGCTTCAAGCAGGACTTCTGCCTGGTCCTGAGCTTCCTCGGCGTTCTGGATCAGCAGCGCGGCGTTCGCGCGGTCGCTGCCCAGCTGCTCGGAAGCCTGTTTCAGCGCCGAGGCGGCGAAGCTCAAACGGTCAGAGGCCTGCTTGGCATTGTCCAGGATTTGCGAAACCGCGGACTGGTCGTACTTGTCGGTGAGCTGTTCGAGGATCGCAACCCGGGCAGAGAGCTGCTGATTCAGCGGTTCCTGCTCGGCGGCAACTTCGGTGATCCGGGTTTCTGCGTTCTGCTCCAACTGGCGCAGTTTCTTGAAATCCTCGGCATGCTTCTGCAGCGTCTCATTGACCTGCCCGCAGCGATTGATAATTTCGCCGAGCCATGAACGCTGGTCTTGTTCGGTGTCCGGGATGTCGTCATCCAGCTGCTGCTGAAGACGGAACGATTCGGACAGGTGCTGCTTGGCTTGGGCCAGGTCCTGGGTGAACACCTCGATGGACTCTTTGCCGTATTGGGCTTCGGCGAATCCCAGCTCCTGTTCGGAGGAGCGGATTGAGTCATCTGCAGCGACGAGCAGCTGGTCAGCTTGCCGGCGCAGCTGATCCAGTGGAACCAGCTGCTGTTGCGGTACGCCGGAGGATCCGGGGCGCTGTCCTGTTGGTAGCTGCGCTGACTTCGACTTTCCGCGGCGGCTCAACACCATGAAGGCGACGACAGCGCCACCGGCGATGACGATCATGACCCAGAAGAAGCTGAAGCCGGAGGAAGAATTGGAAGAACCGCTTCCGGCGATGGCTCCGCTGTCGACATTCTCAATACCCGCAATGGCGCCCTCTGCAACACCCAGCCAATCGTCGTCGCTCAAGGCAGGCAGAACGTCATTCGAGAAGATCTCTTGCCGGTACTCGTTCACCGGGCTGTTGTTGGAACTACCCAGGAATGCTTGGCGTGACTCGGTGCCGACCACCAAGATGACATCGTTCGTGCCCATGTTCTTCTTGTTGAAGACTTCCTTAGCCCAGTCTTGGGGATTCTCTGGATTAGTGAACTCATCGACATAGATAGCGAATAGGCTGTAACCAGTGTCCTTGCGCAGCTGCGAAATCTGGTCTTCCAGCTGCGACACATCTGAACCAAGTACGTTTGAATTGTCAACAACGAAGTCGCCGGGAGGTATCGTGACCGGAGATTCCGCCATGGCCGGCGATGTCAAACCCACCGCGGCCACCGAGGCCAATAGTGCTCCGGCCACTATGCGCCGAGCTTTGCTACTCATGCTTTCCCCACCTGAACTGCTATGTCGAACTAAAACCAAGGGTGAAACCCCGATTTGGTAAATACAGGAAGCCGTATTCACACTTCGATTTGATTCTATTTGCCCCAGTGAAGCACGTCTACGACATTCCGCTTCCAGAATAGTTACTCACAGGGCGTGCTAAGTTTGCGCAGTTTCATGCCACAGAACGCAACGGAATAATCGAATTCAAGAGATCCTAGAGTCGAAAGAGACGGAACAATGAGCCAGAACCCGAACGAGCCACGCGACAACACTGCTGGTGGCTCTGCACACTCGGGAAGCAATCCCGATGTCAATGTGCCGGCATCGTCTGAGCCGACAGTCAACCTTCCCCGGGTCGGCCAGAACCCCCAGGGCACCGATCAGCCGACCGCCGCCTACCCGCGCTCCAACCACAGCGAGGACGCAACTTCGGAGTACCAGCACGCCGGGGCAGGAAGCTCATACAACTACTCGAATGCCTCGGAGAACACGTCGAGCGCCGCCTATGGTTCGGGGTACTCCGCCTCGGACTCGCAGCACGTGAACTACCCGGTGCCGCCTGAACGCAAGCCATCGGGCAAGAAGACCTTCGCCGGCACCACTCTGGTTTCCGGCATGGTCGCCGCGGCCCTGGTCGGCGGCCTGGCCGCTGCGGGAACGACCTACTTCCTCTCGGACACGGGAAGCGGCAACGGCACCACCACCCCAGCCCCGCAGGCGGGGGTCGTGATCAACAATCCCAACTCCGTCACCGAAGTCACTGCGGCAGCCGCCAAGGCCAGCCCCAGCGTGGTGACCATCGAAGTTTCCGGTGGCGGTTCCAGCGGATCGGGTTCGGGCATCATCCTGGACAATGAAGGCCACATCCTCACGAACACCCACGTGGTGACGCTGGGCGGCAAGGTGGCTGACCCCGACATTTCGGTGCAGACCAATGACGGACAGGTCTACAGCGCGAAGGTCGTCGGCACCGACCCGATGTCGGATCTGGCTGTGATCAAGATCGATGCCAGCAACCTGGTACCGGCAACCCTCGGTAGTTCCGCGGACCTGAACGTCGGCGACACCTCGGTGGCCATCGGCGCACCTCTGGGATTGAGCGGCACGGTGACCGACGGCATCATCTCGACACTGAACCGCACGATTTCCATCGCATCCTCGGCAGTGCCTGAGAACACCGCGCCTGAAAGCAACGGCGACAACGGAAGCCAATTCAACTTCCAGTTCCCCGGCGAAGAACAGCAGCAGCGCTCGGCCGGCACCATCTACGTCAACGTCATCCAGACCGACGCGGCCATCAACCACGGCAACTCGGGTGGTGCGCTGGTCAACTCCAAGGGCGAAATCATCGGCGTCAATGTCGCCATCGCCTCGGCCGGCGGCACCGAGGACTCCGGTTCCATCGGCGTGGGCTTCGCCATTCCGATCGATTACGCCAAGCGCATTGCGAACGACCTGATCGCCAACGGCACCGCCACCCACGGTTTGCTGGGGGCCACCGTCCAGGCTACGGCAGGAGCCAAGGATTCATCCGGCGCCGCGACCACCTCCTTTTCGGTAGGCGCGACCATCGTCGATGTCACCAAGGGTTCGGCTGCGGACAAGGCCGGGCTGAAGTCCGGGGACGTGATCACCTCGGTCAACGGCCGAGCGGTCCGCGACTCGCAGACCGTCACGGCAGCGGTCCGCGAGGTGCCGGCCGGTGGCGAAGCGAAGATCACGTACCTGCGCAACGGGCAGGAGAATACCGCAACGGCCACTGTGGGTTCGTTGAGCAGCAACTAAATATGACTCCAAGAGTCGTCATATTGTCATTGTGAGACACGTGACGCGGTCTGGTGATTAACCAACCGCGTCACGTGTTGTTCTCTGAGCGATAAACGGCAACGGGGTGGCCGTTGGTGGATACGATAGAGGCAGATGAAAACTTCCGGCGCCAGATGCCCTGCGCGGCCGGATTCCTTATACTTCGAGGAAGGCGCGAATGAGCGACGCGAGCACTACGCCACTGACCATCGTGGTCTTGGTCAAACATGTCCCAGATGTCCAGTTTGACCGGCATATCGACCAGGAATCCCTGCGGCTGGACCGGTCGGAGTCGGTTCTTTCGGAACTGGACGAGTACGCCGTGGAGGCGGCGCTGGCCCTCGTAGAGGACAACGGAGGGTTCGCGGCGGGTCACCAGGTCATCGCGGCGACCATGGGAGCAGGCAGCTCGGTGAATTCGGTCAAGAAGGCGCTGCAGATGGGCGCCTCCTCGGGGCTCCACCTGAATGACGCAGCGCTCCGCGGTTCGGACGCCGTGGCTACCTCCAAAGCCCTGGCGGCGTTGGTGCGCCACGTGCCCAATGTGGATCTCGTGGTCACCGGCATGGCATCCACCGACGCCGAAACCTCGGTGGTTCCGGCGCAGCTCGCCGAACTGCTCGGCTTCGCCCAGCTGACCCATGCCGCCTCGGTGGCCTTCGATGCCTCGGCCCGCGAGCTGACCGTCGACCGCGAGCACCTGAATCAGCGTGTGACCCTCAAGGCAGGCCTTCCTGCCGTACTGTCGGTCACCGATCAGGCCAACGACCCGCGCTACCCGAACTTCAAGGGCATCATGGCCGCGAAGAAGAAAAGCATCGAGGAAGTCGATTTGGCCGGTATCGGCCTGGCTGCGCAGGAAGTCGGGGCTGAGGGCTCCACCACCTCGGTGCTGGCCGCCGAGCAGCGCCCGGCCCGGCCAGCCGGCACCATTATCCATGACAGCGGCGAAGCAGGCATTGCCCTGGTCGACTTCCTGGCCGCACAGAAGCTGATCTAAGGACCTATTGAACATGTCTTCTGCACTTGTATTTTTCACCGACCTCAGCGCCGCACCCGGCAAGGCGCAGCGCGAGCTGCTGACCTTGGCCTCGCGCTTCGGGACCGCTGTGGTGGCCGCCGCCACCGAGATTTCCGCCGAGGCCCGCGAGGCCATCGCGGGCTACGGCATCGGCACCGCCTTGCAGGCGGCCAATCCGGGGCGGGGATTCGGCGAGCATGAGCTGGCAGTGCTGGATGCCGCACTGCAGCACACCGATGCGGACCTGGTGCTGCTGGGCAACGACAGCTTCAGCCGCGAACTCGGCGCACGCATCGCGGTACGCCGCAATGCCGCCATCGTCACCGACGTGATCGACGTATCCGCCGAACTGATCGCCACCAAGGATGAGCTCGCCGGAAGCTACACCGCCAGCGCGAAGTCCACCACCGGCGTGCTGATCGCCGCCGTCAAGCCCAACAGCATTGAGGACGCACCGGCAGGCTCCGCAGGCACCGTGCAGGTCACGGATCTGGTCCTCGGCGACGCGGCAGCGCCGAAGGTGAGCATCGTGGCCGTGGAGGAGAAGGTCGCCTCGGAACGTCCGTCGCTGAGCGAAGCCCGCGTGGTGGTTGCCGGCGGGCGCGGCGTCGACGGCGACTTCGGTCCCCTGGAAGACCTTGCCGACGCGCTGGGCGCCGCCATCGGCGCTTCGCGCGCCGCGACCGACGCCGGGTGGATTTCCCATGACGCGCAGGTGGGCCAGACGGGCGTCACCGTGTCGCCGCAGCTGTATATCTCTGCCGGAATCTCCGGGGCGATCCAGCAGAAGGCCGGAATGCAGACTAGCAAGTACATCATCGCAGTGAACAAGGACGTCGACGCGCCGGTCTTCGACATCGCGGATCTGGGGATCGTCGGGGATCTGGCCAAGGTGCTGCCGCAGGCCGCCGCGGAGATCAGGCGCCGCCGAGCATGATCGATACAACCCAATTCATCACTGCCCAAACCGAACGGGTTCTGGCCTTCGCCGCCCACCCGGACGACCTGGACTTCGGCGCGGCCGGAACCATCGCCGCGCTCACTGCGGCCGGTGTCGAGGTGCAGTACTGCATCATGACCGACGGGGACGCTGGCGGATTCGACGAACGCGACCCGCAGGAGACCGCGCGCCTGCGCCACCTGGAGCAGACCGTGGCAGCCTCGAAGGTCGGCGTGAGCACCGTGCACTTCCTCGGTGAGCGCGACGGCTTTCTGGAGCCCACCCATGAGGTCATCCGCAAGGTGGTGCGCCTGATCCGCCAGGTGCGCCCCACCATCGTGATGGCCATGCACCCCGAACGCAACTGGGACCGCATCCAGCGCTCGCATCCGGATCACCTGGCCTGCGGCGAAGCGGTCACCCGGGCGATCTACCCGGCTGTGGAGAACCCCTTCGCCTACCCGGAACTGGTGAGCGACGAGGGCCTGAACGCGTACAAGGTGCCTTGGCTGTGGCTCTACGGGGCTCCGCGCGAGAGGGAAAACGGTTTCGTGGACATCACGAAGTTCTTCGAGCAGAAGATGGATGCGCTGCGGGCTCATTTCACCCAGCATCCCGACGTCGCCTCCATGGAACGCTTCGTGGAGCACCAGTGCCGGACGAATGCCGAACGCGGGGGGCTGCCAGCCGAAGCGCTGGCCGAATCCTTCCACCTGGTCGCCGTGAACGCGGACGACACGATTTCGGGCTTCTAGCGTCGGAGATCATCAAAGCACAAAACGCGAGGCGCGTTCCCGAAAGGGAACGCGCCTCGCGTTTTGCGGTCTTGGACGGCGTCTAGTCGTCCGCGCCCGGGGCGTTGGCGCCGCCGGCGCCGTTGTCCTGGGCGTCCGGAACCTCGGAGGCGGCCGGATCCAGCGGCAGGTCCACCGAAGCCTCGGTGTCCTCCGACGGAGCCGAAGGAATCGCGGATCCTTCGACAGTGATGTGTATGGCCAGGACATCGCTGGCCGGGGTCAATCCCGCATCGACGTCGTCTCCGGTGGACGAGGCGACAACGGAAACACCGGTTTCCTCATGGACGGCCCACACGACATACTGCTGGCCGTCGGCAAGACCCGGCAGGCTGGTCAGTTCCACGCCGATGGCGTCTTCCGATTCGGAGGAGCTGAGGACGGCCTGGCCGCCGTTCTTGAGCTGGATGGTCTGCGTCACCGCGTCGTCGGCCTTCGCAGCCTTGGACGCCTTGGGGCCGCCGCTGAGCAGCGAGAAGACCACGAGAGCGAGAACCGCAACGATCACGACGCCGACAACACCGAGGATCCAGCGCTTCGGCTTGGAGCTCCTCTCGGCGCGTGAACTGCTGGCCACTTGGTCAACCAGGTCTAGACCCAGGTCGTCGTCCTGGGGCTCGTCGCGGTGCTGGGAATGGCTACCGTTCATTGTCTTGGTTTCTCCCGGGGTTGTGGTCAAAGTTCAATACCTGCTGATCCGCAGGCACATATCGAGCCTACTTTATAAAGATTGGGTAAACCTGTATACGTGGCCGTACTTCGCTGGTACTTTATGCTCCGGCAAAGCCGTGCTGGCGCCACGCCTCGAAGGCCACGATGGACGCAGCATTAGCCAGATTCAGCGAGCGGCGGCCCGGGAGCATGGGAAGCTTGACCAGGTCGGTGACGCGGGGATGCTTCTTGTCCTCGGCGCTCAGGCCCACCGATTCCTTGCCGAAGAGCAGGATGTCGCTCGGCTCGTAGCTGATATCGCTGTAGATGGTCTGGCCTTCGGAGGTGTAAGCGAAGACCCTGCCTTCCCCGAGAGCTTCGAAGACGGCCTCGAGATTTTCGTGCACGGTCACGAACGCCAGATCGTGGTAGTCCAGGCCGGCGCGACGCAGGTTCGCGTCCTCGAAGTTGAATCCTAGGGGTTTGACCAGATGCAGTTCTGCACCGGTGATGGCAGATAGTCGGATGGCATTGCCCGAGTTGCCGGGAATTTCTGGGGCATTGAAAACGATACGAAACACACTTCCAGTTTAAGGGGTGCGAGCGCAGATCGATTCATCGGCCTAGTACATGCCGCCGATCAGCCGGGCGAGGACTTCGCGGTCCACGACATTCGGAGAGGGCCCGGAGCCGAGGAACAGCTTGAGCTCGCGCACCAGACCCGCCGCATTGAGCACGTTGGCGGAGCTGGCGAGCGAAGGCTGGGCATTGCGGTGGTACTCGATCACCGGTTCGTGGTGGTTCCCGTTGGAAGCCAGGACCAGCGTGTAGGCGGCGACGTTCATCTGCATGAAGGCCCGCTGCATGCCTGAGATCTGGATTTCCGGGGGCTGGGTCATCTTGTTGCCGTGCCGCAGCACCGAGCCGTCGAAGGCGTAGTAGCCCTCAGGCAGGGTCATCGTGTTGATCACTGCCATCCGGTATCCGGCGGTCAGCACGTGGTCGTAGTGGCCGCCGTTGGGGGAGCGCAGCCCGTTGACCAGGCGTGCCGCCGGGAGCACGTTGAGCACGTTTCTGCTCAGCAGACTGATGGTCGTGGCTTCGCGTTGCAGCCTCGAACGGGAACTGAACAGTCCACGCTTGCGCGGTTCCCCGTGCATCCGCTGCGCGGATCGCTTGGAGTCCAGGGTGGTGAAGTTGACATCGTCCAGCGGCGGAACGTACTCGGTGGGCAGCTGGGCCTTGGGCTGCTGCGGCGTGGTGCGCAGCCGCTCGTCGTACTGGCGGGCGCTGAAGCCTGCCCGCGGCGCCTGGCCCGGCGCCTGGAAGCTGCGCTCGAAGGAGTCATCGGACTGCTGGTCGCTGAGTTGCTGGAACGCGCGCTGGACTTCCTTGAAGGCGTCTTCGCTCCCGCCCAAGTCCGGATGCGTGGCACGGGCAGCCCTGCGGTAGGCAACCTTGATTTCTTCCATGCTTGCCGTGCGGGATACGCCAAGGATTTCATGGGGGCTCGGCGAGCTCATAGTCAGGCAAGTTCCTTTCGAGGCGGCGCATTGTCGCCGACCCTCTCTATGGTATCGAAAGACCTGTGGCCAATGCTTTTCGAAACTGTACGTTCGCTGAGTATTGTCTATAGGCATGGCCACCCAGCAACGCTTCGAGCGCCTTCAGATCGTTTTCCACTCCGTCTCGGGCAGGGGACTGGGATGGCGCCGCGCCAGGCAGTTGGCCGGACGGCTGGCGGATGCGGGCACCGTGGCGCACCTGCTCGACGTCTCCTCCCAGCCGACGGCGCGGATCGCCGCGCAGCTGAAGTCCGCGGACGCAGTGGTGGTCGTGGGCGGTGACGGGCTGATCCACCACGTGGTGCAGGTCCTGGCACGAACCGGGATTCCGCTCGGGATCATCCCGGCGGGCAGCGGCAACGATACCTGGCGCATGCTCCGGGACGCCAATCCGGCGCAGTCGATGGACCGGGTCGCCGCATTCATCGCCGGGAGCGCTGCAGCGCACCCGGTCGACCTGTTGGAAGTCGAATTCGACGAGGCCCCGCAGATCGTGCGGCTGACTGTCGGAGCGATCTCCTGGGGATTCGAGGCAACGGTCAACGCCCGCGCCAACCGGCTGCCGCGCCGGCTGGGTTCGCTGCGCTATGTCGCCGCGCTGCTGCTATGCATCCCGAAGCTCAAGGCCTTCTGCACCGAGGTCGACACCGGCGGGCTGGAGTACCGGGGACCGGCGTTGGCCGCGAGCATCGCCAATATCCGTTCGCTGGGCGGCGGCATCACGTTGTTCGCTTCGGCCGAATTCGACGACGGGCTGGCGGACCTGTCGCTGGTGCGCGGCGAGCGGATCGCCCCGGTGCTCAGGCATGTACCGCGGATACTTGCCGGGAGAAACCATCCGTTCCGGGTCGCCGTCAGGGCGAAGGCATTCCGCGTGGAGACCTCGGAAGACTGCTACGCCGACGGTGAACTGCTGGGCCGCGGAGCATTCAGCGTGCGGGTTGCTCCCGGCGCACTGCACCTGATGCGCTAGCGGTCGGCGCGGTACTCCGCGAACAGCATCGAGTCTTCCTCCAGCAGGGTATGCAGCGTCAGGCTGCGCTGCTGCTCGCTCTGCGAGCGGGCGATGCGCGACCCCGCGCCGGCGGCCAGGACCGGGGAGTAGCTCACGCACAGGGAATCGACCTGGCCGGCGGCGACGAATTGCCCGAAGATGTGTGGTCCGCCCTCGGCATGGATGGCCTGCAGGCCCCGCGAATCGAGGTCGGCGACGATCTGCGCCGGGTCCGGGCCCTGGCCGTTGTCCGCGACCTGGACCAGCTGGACATGCTCCGGATAGCTGTCGCGCTGCTGCCCGGTGACCTGCTCGCAGGTGTAGAGCAGCACCGGCCCGGGCGAGGACGTCAGCACCTCGGCGTCCGGGGCGATGGACAGATGGTAGGACACGATGGCGAGCACCGGGTGGGCGCCCAGCCCGCGGGCGGTGCGCCAGGCCTGGTCCGCGTCGGAGACCAGCGGGCCGGCGTACCCCTCGGCGTGGACCGTGCCGGAGCCGACCAGCACCACCTGCGCCGGACGGCGCAGGAGGTTGAAGATCCTTTGGTCCCCGTCGGAGCCGAGCGCTGCCGACAGCCCGCCGAGCTGCGCGCTGCCGTCGACGCTGGAGACGAAGTTGAAGCGGACGAACGGCCGCCGGGTGCTGGCGTAGCGGGAGAGCAGATACTCGTCGTCGACGTGGTCAATGGGCTGGGGCAGCAGGGCTCGCATGGATCTCCTCGGATGCTCTAGGCGCTGGCTTTGCGTTCGGGATGCGCCGGGGGATTGACGTCTCCCATATTGTGGATCTGCCGCACCGGCTGGCGCCAGCCCTGGGCGGCTTCGATCAGGCGCACGGTCTGCACGGATTCCGGGATGTTGTGCATCCGCAGGATCCGCGCCCCGCCCATGGCGCACATCGTGGCCGCGACCATGGAACCGAGCATGCGCTCGGACTTCGGCAGGTCCAGGGTCTCCCCGATGAAGTCCTTGTTGGACACCGCCGCCAGAGCCGGGTAGCCCAGTTCGGCGATGGCCTGGAAACCGGCGGTCAGATCGAGAGTATGGCGGGTGTTCTTGTTCAGGTCGTGCCCGGGGTCGACGATGAGCTTCGAATCCTTGATGCCGACGTCCTTGGCCAGCTGAACCTTGTCCTGCAGGTAGCGGCGCACCTCGGCTAGCACGTCGTCGTAGTGCGGGCGGGGGTAGGTGGTGCGGGGCTTGGCCAGCGAATGGGTCAGCACCAGGTGCACGTCGTTCTCGGCCACCACCTTGGCCAGCTCGGGGTAGGCCAGGCCGGTGGTGTCGTTGATGACGTCGGCGCCGGCGTCGATGGCCGCCTGCGCGACCAGAGGGTGGAAGGTGTCGGCGGAAATCACCACGTCGCTGTGGCGGCGCACCTCGCGGATGACCGGGACCACGCGCTCCGCCTCCTCCCGCCAGGGCAGTTCCGGTCCCGGGGAAAACGGCACCCCGCCGATGTCCACCCAGTCCGCCCCGGCCTCCACCGCGCGCAGCGCCGCCGCCACCGCCTCGTCCAGCCCGAACGTCGACCCGGCGTCGTAGAAGGAATCCGGAGTGCGGTTAATCACCGCCATCACCGCGATCCGGCGCGAGAAATCGATGCTCCGGCGGGCGAACTGGTGAACCGGGACCAGCAGATCTGGCAAGTACATCGGTGGCGGCTCCCTTGAAGTGGCTGGCTGACGGGTTCGGACCTACTTCATCATTCATATCACTGCACCGGGCAAAACCCGTGGTGGCAGGCGTTCGGCTCGGTAGTCTTAGGACATGCAGTTTTCCCATGTATCCGCTGAATACGGCCAATGGATCATCGACGCCTGCGCCGATGCCGACCCGCTGACGGTCACCGCCCAGGTGCCGGTCGGCTATGAACGCTATGCCCGCATCCTGCATCCGGCGCTGGACGAGGAGGACCGGCAGGTGCGCTGGTCCACCGTGGCCGCCAGCCGCCACCACGTGCTGACCGCTGCGGACCTGTTTGAAACCGTGGCCGGACTGGACGCCCAGGGCAACCCGGTTGCCGAGGACGCCTGGGTCGACACCGACCTGCCGCTGGACGAACTGCCGGCGAACCAGTGGAAGGACCTGGCCCTGCAGCTGATCCAGGCCAGCGGGAAGCAGGACTTCGTGCTGGGCCTCTGGGCGGGCTATGCCTTCATCGAGGGCGGGGAACGCATCCAGATCGAGATGGAACCGGATCCTGCGCTGAACGACGAGCAGAATGCCGCGGCCCATGCCGCCGCGCTCGCCGAGGCGCAGAAGCCCGCCTTCGCGGCTCAGGATCTGGCCCCCGGTCCGCTGGACCTGGGCGGCGGCTACCGCAACTACCACCTCTTCCAGGCCGACGCGGCGTTCCTGAGCGACCCGCTGTGGGCGAAAACCGCGGCGGGGGAGCAGCGCCAGCGCCCCGCGCTGGTGTTCCCCGAGGACCGTTCGTGGATGCTGTCCACCGAGCCCTATGATGACTGCACGTTGGTCGGCGGGCCCACCGCGCTGATCGAGGCGATCTTGAAGGATCCGGGCCTCGAAGCCATCGAGGTCGGGCAATTCACACGGATCGGCCATTCAAACTAGGTGCGCGAAGCTCGTACCATGGAAGGGATATGAATACTTCCGCCGTATACCTGGACCACGCGGCAACCACGGACATGACCCCGGCGGCGCTGGCCGCCATCACCGCCCAGTTTGCTGCCACCGGCAACCCCTCGTCCCTGCATGCGGCTGGCCGTCGCGCCAACCGCGTGGTCGATGATGCGCGCATCGCGATCGCGGCCGCGGCCGGCGCGCATTCCAGCGAGCTGATCTTCACCTCCGGCGGCACCGAATCAGACAACCTGGCGATCAAGGGCCTGTTCTGGAACCGCGTGGACTCCACCCCCGCGGCGCGGATGATCCTGGTATCCGGGATCGAGCACCATGCGGTGCTGGACACCGTCACCTGGCTGGCAGAGCACGAGCAGGCCGAACTGTGCTGGATGCCGGTGGACGCCGACGGCGTGCTGGACCTGGACGGCGTGCGCGCCCTGCTCGATGAGCACCACGAACGCATCGCGCTGGGCACCATCATGTGGGCCAACAACGAGGTCGGCACCGTGCAGCCGGTCCCTGAATTCGCGGCCCTGCTGGCCGGGTACGGGATCCCCGCGCACAGCGACGCGGTGCAGGCTTTCGGCGCGGTGCCCACCGACTTCGCGGCCTCGAAGCTGGCGGCCATGTCCATCAGCGCCCACAAGATCGGAGGCCCGGTGGGCATCGGCGGACTGCTGGTGCGCCGCGACGTGACCCTGATGCCGGTCCAGCATGGCGGAGGACATGAACGGAAAATGCGTTCGGGAACGCTGAACGCGGCCGCCGCGGCAGGCTTCGCCGCGGCCGCCACGGAAGTCGCGGAGCACCTCGCCGAGGAAGCCGCGCGGCTGAGCGGGTTGCGCGAATACGCGGTGCAGCGGATTTCGCAGCTGGTCCCCGAGGCGGTGCTCAACGGCCCGCGCGACGCGGAGAACCGGGGCGCCCGGCTACCGGGGAACCTGCACTTCACCTTCCCCGAATGCGAGGGGGATTCACTGCTGTTCGTGCTGGACATGCTGGGGATCGCCTCCTCCACCGGATCGGCGTGCACAGCCGGGGTCCCGCAGCCCTCCCATGTGCTGCTGGCCATGGGCCGGGATGCCCGGTCGGCGCGCAGTGTGCAACGTTTCACACTGGGGCATAGATCCACCCGGGCAGACGTTGACGCATTATTGGAAGCCTTGCCGCAGGCCTATGAGCGGGCGAGGAAGGCTGGAATGGCAGCCGATGAAAGCAGCATCCACACGGCAGGAACGGGTTTTACGCGATGAAGGTACTAGCAGCAATGTCCGGCGGCGTGGACTCGGCGGTCGCCGCGGCCCGTGCGGTCGAGGCCGGCCACGACGTGGTCGGCGTGCACCTGGCCCTCTCGCGCATGCCCGGAACCCTGCGCACCGGCTCGCGCGGCTGCTGCACGGTGGAGGACTCCAACGACGCCTGGCGCGCCTGCGACAAGCTGGGCATCCCGTTCTACGTGTGGGATTTCTCCGACCGTTTCGCCGAGGACGTGGTGGACGACTTCGTTTCGGAGTACGAGGCAGGCCGCACCCCGAACCCGTGCATGCGCTGCAATGAGAAGAT
Organism: Arthrobacter sp. 'calajunan'; assembly: GCF_046940185.1. Taxonomy (NCBI): domain Bacteria; kingdom Bacillati; phylum Actinomycetota; class Actinomycetes; order Micrococcales; family Micrococcaceae; genus Arthrobacter; species Arthrobacter sp. 'calajunan'. The sequence continues at coordinate 891 of NZ_JBKZDY010000005.1, read as the reverse complement.
CAAGTTCGCCGCCCTGCTGGAAAAGGCGCTGGCCCTGGGCTTCGACGCGGTCTGCACCGGCCACTACGCCAAGGTGCTGCGCGACGAGCAGGGCAATCCGGAACTGCACCGCGCCGCCGACTGGGCCAAGGACCAGTCCTATGTGCTGGGTGTGCTGACCCACGAGCAGCTGGAGCACTGCATGTTCCCGCTGGCCGAAACCCCGTCCAAGGCCGAGGTGCGCGCCGAGGCGGCCGCCCGCGGCCTGACCGTGGCGAACAAGCCGGACAGCTACGACATCTGCTTCATCCCCGACGGCGACACCCGCGGCTGGCTGGCCGAACGCATCGAGATGAAGCCCGGCGCGATCGTCGACCACGAGGGCAACGAGCTCGGCGAGCACGCCGGAGCCCAGGCCTTCACCGTCGGGCAGCGCAAGGGGCTGCGCCTGGGCCGCCCGGCTGCGGACGGCAAGCCGCGCTTCGTGCTGGAGATCCGCCCGAAGGAAAACAAGGTCATCGTCGGCCCGGAGGCCCTGCTGGCCGTGGACCAGCTGCGCGGCATCCGCATCTCCTGGGCCGGACTGCCCATCGGGGAAGTGGCCAGCGGCGCCGAATTCGACTGCATGGTGCAGGTGCGCGCCCACGGCGACCCGGTCGCCGCGGTGGCCCACATGGAACGCTCGGCCGAGGGCCGCGACGAACTGGTGGTCAACCTGCCCGAAGGAATGCGCGGCGTCGCCCCGGGCCAGACCATGGTCGTCTACCAGGGCAGCCGAGTGCTGGGCCAGGCGACCATCGACTCCGCCCGCTCCAGCGCCTGGGATCCGGCGAAGGTCGGATAACGCGCCCCAAGGATTGCGCTTCACGAGCGATGGCCCCGGCCTGCGCGAAACCTCAACGGGTTTCGCGC